>JANYJW010000070.1 GCA_025361705.1 Gemmatimonas sp. | reverse complement strand
CCCAGCACCAGATCGCGCGGCAAGCCGAGCGTGTGGGCGTAGGGGCCTCGAGTGCGTGGACGGCACGGGCAAGGTGCTGCGTCCCGGCGGCAAGGTGGTGAAGAACGTCGCCGGCTTCGACCTCGTGCGCCTCATGACCGGCTCGTGGGGTTCGCTCGCCGCCATCACCCGCGTGAGCCTGCGACTGCGCGCACGCCCGGCGATCGACGAGACCTGGGTCGTGCACGTCCGTGCGGGCGACGCGGCCGACGCGCAACGAACGCTGCGCCACTGCGCCACGCCACCGGTGGCGTGCGAGGTCGTTGCCGACACGCCCGACCGTGCGGCGCTCGCGCGCGATCTCATCGTGCGCATCGTCGGCAACGCCGCGTACATCGAGGCCGCGCGCGCGGCGGTGCGGCAACTCGGCGACGCCCACCGTGGCGACCCGGCGCAATGGACCACCTTGCGCCGCGCGTCCCCCGCGCGAGCGCCGCGCGCGCCACTCGCCGACGAGGTGCGCGCACTCAACGACGGCGTGAAGCGCGCGTTCGATCCCGCGAACATCCTGAATCCGGGGATCATGGGATGAGCGCGTCGGCCTCGCCCATCACGCACGCTGCTGGCGCGCCCGGCTGCCCTGCCGACGCGACGCCGCTGGAGCGCGCGCGCATCGGGCTCGACGCCTGCGTGCATTGCGGCTTCTGCCTGCAGGCGTGCCCCACGTACCTCGCCATGGAGGACGAAAACGACTCGCCGCGCGGCCGGCTGGTGCTGATGCGCGCCGTCGTCGACGGTCGCGTGGCGCTCGACGATCCCGACGTCGCCACGCACCTCAGCCGCTGCCTGGGCTGCCGAGCCTGCGAGTCGGCCTGCCCCAGCGGCGTGCCGTACGGGCACCTGATTGAACAGGCGCGCGAAACGCTCGCCGCGCAGCGCCCGCTGCCGCTGGTGGCGCGCTTCATCCTGTGGGTGTTTGCGCGCCCGGTCGCGCTGCGCACCGCGCTCTGGTTCGGCCGGATGGCACGCGACACGGGCATCGCCGCAGAACTCTCGCGGTTGCCGGACCCGCTTGGATTCCCCTTTGCCATGCTCGCGTCCACGCGGCGCGATGCGACGCCCGCGTGGACGCCTCGCCCCGTGCCCGTGCGCGCACCAGTCGCCACGCTCGACGGGTGTGTGATGGAAGGCCTGTTTGCCGACGTCAACCGCGCCACCGAACGCGTGCTTGCTGCCAACGGCTTCTCGCCGTGCGCCGCGCCCGGACAGGAATGCTGCGGCGCGCTGCATGTGCACGCCGGCGACGCGGCCACCGCCCGCAGTTTGGCGCGCAGGAACATCGCCGCCTTCGAGGCGAGCAACGCCACGTTCGTGGTGTCCAACTCCGCCGGGTGCGGCGCGATGATGAAGGACTATGGCCAACTGCTCGCCGGCGACGCCGAGTGGAGCGCGCGCGCCGCGACCTTCAGCGCGCGGGTGCGTGACGTGAGCGAACTGCTGGCCGTGGCGGGCCCGCGACAGGGCGCGCCGGTGCCGCAGCGCATTACCTACGATGCGCCGTGCCACCTGGAACACGCGCAGAAACTCAGTGCGCCACCGCTCGCCGTGCTGGCCGCCATCCCGGGCCTGGACCATGTGCTGCTCGAGGACCGCGACCAGTGCTGCGGCAGCGCGGGCATCTTCAACCTCATTGAACCCGTCGTGTCGCAGCGCGTGCTGGCGGCCAAGCTGGCGCGCATTGCGGACACCGAGGCGCCGGTGGTGGCCACCGGCAATCCGGGCTGCCTGATGCACATTGGCGCGGGGCTGCTGCTGGGAGCGAGTGGCGCGGTGGCGCGCCATCCGGTGGAATTGCTGGACGAGAGCTACGCCCGCGCGGAGCGCTGAATGCAGGTCGTCCTGCTCGAATTCGAAGGCATCCTGGCCGATACCTCGCCGCACCGTCTTGCGGCGTTGCGCGACGCACTGGCGGTGGATGGCCTGTCGCTCGACGACGACATGTGGGCGGAACACTGTCTGGGCCTGCCCGTCGACGCCGCGGTGAGCGCGGCGCGACGCGCACTCGGCGCGCCCGACGATCCAACCGCCGCCGAACTCGCACGGTTGCGCGCCGAGCGCGCGTTTACACTGCGCATCAGCCGCGGCCTGCTGATGCACCCCGGCGGCCTCGCACTCATTCAGGCGCTGCGCACGCAGGCGCGTCTCGCGCTGGTGACGCGCGCCGCGCGACGCGACGTGGACTTCGTGCTCACCATCGCCGGCATCGCCGACGTCTTCACCTGCGTGGTGACGAGCGACGACAAGGTGGAGGGCAAGCCATCGAGTGCGCCCTACGCGCTTGCCCTCGAACGCCTGTCGCGCACCGCGCCCGCTGTGCCGGGCGAGGCCATGGCGTTCGAAGATTCGCGCCCAGGCATTCGCGCGGCGCGCGCGGCAGGGCTGCGCACGGTGGCCGTGGGACCGCTCCCGGTGCACCACGCCATGGAGGCCGACGCGTACTATCCCACACTCACAGGATTGTCGTTTGACGACATGCGCGCATTGGCGCGCGGAGGGCGCGCATGACCTCGCCGATTCCGGCGCCTTCGGCCGCCGAGTACGCCCTCGTGCGCGGCGATGCCGCGCTCACCGATCGCAGCGACCGTACGCGGCTGACCGTCACCGGCCCGCAGGCCGCGGAATCGCTGGCTGGACTCGTCACCAGCGACGTGATGGCGCTGCAGCCCGGCCATGGCCAGTACGCGGCCGCACTCACGCCCAAGGGGAAAGTGATCGCCGACCCACGCATCTTCCGCCGCGCAGACGGTGGATTTCTCGTGGATGTCGCGCCTGCCGCCGCCATCGGCCTGGTCGCGATGATGCGCAAGTACGTGAATCCGCGCCTCGCGCGCGTCGAGGACGTCAGCGCATCGCTCGCGTGCGTCGGCGTGGTGGGACCGCATGCGCGGCAGGTGGTGGCGCATGCCCTCGCCTGCTTGCCCGCCGCCTTCGACCTGTTGCCGCCCTATGCGCACGACGAGGTGTCGTTTGATGGCAGCGGCGTGATGGTGGCGCGGACGCCCGACTACGGCGTGGACGCTTTGGACTGCTTTGTGGACGCGTCGCGCGCCGGCGCGCTGCGCGAAGCGCTGGTGGCGGCCGGCGCGGCACCTGTGGCAGCAACGGCCCTCGAAGTACTGCGCATCGAGGCTGGCCGCCCGGCGTGGGGCGCCGACATGGACGAGGAGACGCTCGCGCAGGAAGCCGGACTCGACACGCTCGACGCGATTTCGTACACCAAGGGATGCTACACAGGACAGGAGGTGGTGGCACGCGTGCATTTTCGCGGCCACGTGAACCGCGTGCTGCGCGGGTTGTCTGCGGCCACGCTGGATCTGGGCGATGCGCAGGTGTTCTCCGCGGATGCCGCCGTGGGCATGGTGCGATCGCGTGCCGTGTCGCCACGGCTTGGGCCTGTCGCGCTGGCCATGATGCGTCGCGAAGTGGACCCCGGCACCGCAGTCACGGTGCGCTTCGCGTCGGGCGACGTGAGTGCCACCGTGGTCGCGCTCCCCTTCCCCGCGTGAGCGCCGCATGAGCATCGCGCTCATCACCGGCGCGTCGGGCTTGGTGGGCTCGCACCTCGTGGAGCTTCTGCGCCGCGACGGATGGCAGCTGCGCGCCCTCGTGCGCGACCGCGCGCGGGCTGATTGGCTCGCGGCGCAGGACGTCGAACTCCGCGACGGCGACACACAGGATGGCGCCGCATTCGTGCGCGCCGCCGAGGGCGCGCAGGTGGTCTTTCATTGCGCCGCGGCCATTACGCCTCGCGGGGGATGGGAGGCATTTCGCGCGCCCAACATCGACGGCACGCGCAACGCCGTGGACGCTGCGGCGCGCGCTGGCGCACGGCTACTCCACCTGAGCTCGGTTGCGGTGTACGGCCCCGACGGTCGCCACGCGCTCACGCGCGGCGCTGGTCTGCAGGAACTGCAGCCGTTGCTGCCCATTCCCGACGCCGCGTGGTACGCACGATCCAAGCGCGAGTCCGAGTTGCTGGTGATGGAGGCGCACCGCGCGGGGCGCGTATGGGCCACCGCCGTGCGGCCATGCGTCATCTACGGGCCGCGCGACCGGCAATTCATTCCACGCGTGGCCGCCGTGTTGCGCGCACCCGTTGCCCCTCGCATCGGTGACGGCCGTGCGATGCTGGCCATTGTGCACGCGCGCAGCGTGGCCGAGATGGCGGTGCGCGCCGTGACGAACGAGATCGCAGGCGGGCGCGCGTACAACGTCACCAACGACGCGCCCCTCACGGTGCGCGAGTTCCATGAGGCGGCGCAGGTCGGGCTTGGACGGCGCGTGCGCTGGATGCCTGTGCCGGTGGCGCTGGCGCAGGGCGCGCTGAAGCTGGCCGGCGTCGCCATGCGCGCATTGCACGTGCCGGGTTCGGCGCTGCTCAATGCCACAGCGCTGGACTTCCTGCTGGAGGACAATCCGTTCTCGAGCGAGCGCGCACGCATGGAACTGGGGTGGACCAGCAGCGTCGATCCGCAAACGGCTGTGGCCGAGGCGTTCGCGTCATGCGCACGGCGCTGACCGGAGCGCGCTGACGGAGCGCGCTGACGGAGCGCGCTGACGGAGCGCGCTGACGGAGCGCGCTGACGGAGCGCGCTGACGCGCGCACGACACACGAAACGTCAGCATTAAACAAACGCGGGCGCGACTTTCGTCGCGCCCGCGTTGAAACGTGAGAAACCGAGACTACGGCTTCTTGGCGGGCGCCGGGGCAGCGGCCGGAGCAGCGGCCGGAGCAGCAGCCGGGGCGGCGGCAGGAGCCGCAGCCGTCGTGTCCTTCTTGGTCGTGTCGACAGCAGCCGCGGCCGGGGCGGCGGCAGCATCGGCGGCCGGAGCGGCCTCTTCCTTCTTGGCGCAGGCGGCGAGAACGAGCACAGCAGCGACGAGGGCAATGCGCTTCATTGAGATAATCTCCAGAGGAGGGACACAAAAGGCACAGCGCGAGACTGCGCCTTGGTACGCAGTGCTCGAACGCGCTGAATTTACGGAATTTGGACGCATCGTCAAGGCACACGGCCACGCCAGGTCGAGCGCGCGTGCCGATGCCACACGATCAGTTCAAACCCGCCTCCGGCCGCCCGAATGCGCGGTCCCGTCACACATCAAGCTGCGCCGAAGTCTAGCACCCTAAGATACGATCTAACTACCGCCCGCGCAACCAGTTGCGGACGGAGCGGATGGGAACGCCCTGCCCCCGCCGCGGCACAGCGCCTATCTTGCCCATAGCCCCCTGTCAGGGGCCGGACGTCCCCCTCCAGCGCCAAAACCCGTGACCGACACCGCTTCCCACACCGTCCGGGGTGCCTGCCCACACGATTGCCCCGACACGTGCGCGATGATCACCACCGTCCAGGACGGTCGTGCCACGCGGGTGCAGGGCGACCCCGAGCATCCGTTCACCGCCGGGTTTTTGTGCGCCAAGGTCAATCGCTACCTCGAACGCACCTATCACGCCGACCGGCTGTTGCATCCGCTCAAGCGCGTGGGGCGCAAGGGACGCGGCGAGTTTGCGCAGGTCACGTGGAACGAGGCGCTGCACGACATCGGCCACCGCCTGCGCGCCATCGCCGACGGGCCGCATGGGGCCCAGGCAATTCTCCCGTACTCGTATGCCGGCACCATGGGCATGCTGCAGGCCCAGTCGATGGACCGACGCTTCTTCCACGCACTCGGCGCGTCCAAGCTCGACCGCACCATTTGCAGCACGGCCGGCACGTGGGGAATGCGGATGACCGTCGGCGCCAACGTCGGCGCAGACGCCGAGGGCTTGGCGTCGAGCGACCTCGTCCTGCTGTGGGGCACCAACACGCTCACGGCCAATCCGCACCTGTGGCCTTTCGTGCGGCAGGCCAAGGAGAAGGGCGCGCGCCTGATCTGCATCGACCCCATTCGCACGCGCACCGCCGACCAGTGCGATGAATGGCTGGGCATCCGCCCGGGCACCGATGCCGCGCTCGCGCTGGCGATGATGCATGTGCTGTTCGCCGAGGGGCTCCAGGACGACGACTACCTGGCGCGGCACACCCTGGGCGCCGACCAGCTGCGCGAACGCGTGCAGGACTACGCGCCGTCGCGCGTGGCGTCCATCACGGGCCTCACCGAGGAGCACATAGTAGCGCTGGCCCGCGCCTACGGCCGTGCCAAGGCGGCTTTCATTCGCGTGAATTACGGCATGCAGCGGCACGGCGGCGGCGCCATGGCCGTGCGCACCATTGCGTGCCTGCCGGCGGTCACCGGACACTGGCGCCGCGCAGGTGGCGGCGTGCAACTGTCGACGAGCGCGAACTTCAAGTACAACACGGCGGCGCTGGAGCGTCCTGAATTGTCGCCGGACGTGCGGACGATCAACATGATCCGCCTGGGGGACGCGCTCACACTGCCCGACGCGGGCGTGGGCGGGGCGCCGGTGCAGGCGCTGGTGGTCTACAATTCCAACCCGGCCGCCGTCGCGCCCGACCGCAATCGGGTCCTCACGGGCCTGCGGCGCGAAGACCTGTTTACCGTGGTCCTCGAGCACTTTCAGACCGACACCGCCGATTACGCCGACTACGTGCTTCCGGCCACCACGCAGCTGGAGCACCTCGACGTCCATTTTGCGTACGGGCACCACTATGCCACGCTGAATCGGCCGGCCATCGCGCCGCTGGGCGAGTGCAAGCCCAACACGCAGATCTTCCGCGAGCTGGCGGCGCACACCGCGCTCGACGACGCGTGCTTCGCCGACGACGACGACACGCTGCTGCGGCAGGCGCTCGACACGACCGACCCGAAGATGGCCACGGTGACGTACGAGGCGCTGATGGAGCACGGCTGGGTGCGCCTCAACGTGGCGACGCCGTACCTGCCCTACGCCGACGGTGGCTTTGGCACGCCGAGCGGCAAGTGCGAGTTCCATTCCGCACGCATGGAGGCCATGGGCCTTGATCCGCTGCCGGCGTTCACACCGCCACACGAGTTTCCGGAGCTCGTGCCGGAACTGGCGGCGCGGTACCCGCTGACGCTCATCTCGTCACCACGGCACCAGTTCCTGAACTCGACGTTCGTGAACATGGCTTCGCTGCGTCGCGACGCAGTGCCGGAGGTGGCGCTGCACGAGTCTGACGCACTCCTCCGCGGAATCACTGAGGGCGCACAGGTGGTGGTGTTCAACGATCGCGGCGCCTTTTCGGCGGTGGCGCGTGTGGGCAATACCGTGCGCGCCGGCGTGGCGTGGGCGCCGAGCATCTGGTGGGGCAAGCTGACCGGCGACGGCCACAACGCCAACGAAACCACGTCGCAACGCACCACCGACATGGGCGGCGGCCCGGTGTTCTACGACAATCTGGTTGAGGTGGCGGTGGCGGGGGCGTAGGCGCTGGCATCCGGCGGCGCGCGGGATCACGCGCCTGCCGCCCACTGCGGCATCCCGCCGAGACGCCCGGCTACCGCCTCAGGTCGCGTGCCGCATCTCGGGATACCGCCGGAACGCCCAGATGGCGTAGGCGGCCATCAGCGCAGCCATGCCGCCGATGGCCCATTGGGTGCCCCAGGCGCGTGCGATGGCGCCGCTGATGAACGAGCCAATGGGATTCGTCCCGATGTATACCGCGACGTAGATGGAGATGACGCGGCCGCGCAGCGCGTCCGGCGCCGCCGCCTGCAGCAGCGCATTGATGACGGCGTTGTTGACCACCATGCACGCACCAATGCAGAACAACAGCAGGCCGGTGATGACCTCTGAGCGCGAGAGGCTGACGAGCACCAGCAACGCGGGGAACGCGAGCGACGAGACGCCGAGCGCGCGGTGCCGCTTGAGCCGCGCGCCGGCCGATGCCATGCTGAGCGCGCCCAGCATGGCCCCCACGCCGACGCACGTCATCAGCGCGCCGTAGCCGCCGGCGCCGAGCCCCAGCACGTCGCGCGCAAGCACCGGCAGGAGCGTGAGCACCGGGATCCCCAGCAGCGAGTAGACCGCCACCACGCGCATCAGCACCCAGGTGAGGCGGTGACTGCGCACGTGCGCGAACGCCTCGCTGAGGGCGTGGAGCGGGCGGCTTGGGGCGACGGCCGGCAGATGGGGAAGGCGAATGAGCGCGAGGCTCGCGAGCACGGCGAAGTATGAGATGGCGTTGATGCCGAAGCACCACGACATGCCGAACTTGGCGATCACAATGGCAGCGAGCGACGGACCGGCGATGCGCGCAAAGTTGAATCCGCTCGAGTTGAGCGCGATGGCGTCCATCACGTGATCCTTGCCGACGAGCTCGACGAACAGCGACTGCCGCGCGGGAATCTCGAACGCGGCAATGATCCCGCCGAGCAGCGCGATGGCAATGAGCCAATCGATGGTCATGTGCCCCGACCACGTGAACCACCACAGCAGCACCGCCTCGACGCACATCAGCGACTGCGCGATGGCGACCACACGCAGCCGCCGAAAACGGTCGGCGACGAGGCCGCCGGGCAGCGAGAGGATGAGAATGGGGAGTGAGCCCGCCGCCGCCACCACGCCCACGAGGAAGGCATCGTTGGAGAGCTGCAGGGCCAGCCATCCCTGCGCCACCTGCTGCATCCACGTGCCGATGAGCGACGTCGTCTGCCCGGCAAAGAAGAGCCGGAAGTTCGGCGCGTGTGCGAGTACCCGGAACGGGTTGTAGGACGGGGCGCGGAGCGACATGGAGGTAAGATCGCGGGAGGGCGGACGGGACAACAGGCGGTGGCACCCACGGCGCACGCCGTTGCATGCGCAGATGGCCGTTCGGACGCGCAGTGCCGGACGCCGTTGGACAGGCGGGTTCCGACAGGCGGGTTCCGCTTGACCCTGTCCGCCGCGGGGCCGTAAGCTTCGCGACATGGTTTCCGCGCTCTCCGCCGCGCTCCTCGGGTTCCTGTTGGGGCTGCGACACGCCACCGATGCCGACCACGTCGTGGCGGTCACCGCAATCGTCGCGCGGGAACGCACGCTCCGTCGCGCCGCGTGGATTGGCGGGCTATGGGGCATTGGCCACACGCTCACGGTCTTCGCAGTGGGCGGCACCATCATCGCCTTTCGGCTGGTCATTCCACCACGGCTTGGCCTCGCGCTCGAGTTCGGTGTGGCGATCATGCTCATCGTGCTCGGCTTCAGCAATCTTCGCGGTGACGCAACCGCGCACGGGCACGATCACCCGCACGAGTTCGATCACCGCCGGCCGCTCCTCATTGGCACCGTGCACGGGCTCGCCGGGTCGGCAGCGGTCGCCATCCTCGTGCTGGCCGCCATTCCGCAGACGGCGTGGGCACTGGCCTACCTGGTCGTCTTCGGCGTGGGTACGATTGCCGGAATGATGCTCGTGACCGTGATTCTCGCCGCGCCCGCGATGTACGCCAGCGAGCGTGTGGCGCGGCTGCATGGAGGCATTCGCCTGGCCGCCGGCGCGCTCAGCCTGGCCTTTGGGCTGCTGCTCGCACGCGAGATCATCGTGGGCGGCGGGCTGCTGTCGGCGGCGCCGACGTGGACGGCCAAGTAGGGCCGCACGCCGCCCCAGCGCCTACTCCATCGGTCTTGGCGGGTCAGCGACCGGCGTCCCGGACTTCGGCGCGGCATGCTCACCCGTCGGCACGCGGTGCGTGCCGGTGGCCAGCCAGTGCGGACGCGGCAGGCTCGCGCCGCTCCAGACGCTGTACAGACGCGACCCAACGGCGACGGAGACGGACGCAAAGACGGCAAACGGGACGTGGAGCTTCTGGAGCAGGATGAAGACGACCGCGCCCGCAAAGGCCGACGTCGTGTAAAGCGTGCTGCCGTGACGGAAGGTCACGGGAATCTCGTTGATCAGGAGGTCGCGTATGATGCCACCGCCGGTCGCGGTCACGACGCCCATCAGCACGGCAACTGCCGCGGGCAACTTGGCGTCGAGCGCCAGCGTGACGCCGACGACGCTGAAGAAGCCGAGGCCAAGCGCGTCCACGAATTCGCCGCGCGCCACCAGGCGACGGGAGAAGTCGGACACCTTGCGGCTGTACACGAACGGGATGCACAGCACGAAGATCACCAGCAGATACTCCCAGCGGCTCACCCAGAAGAACGGGCGCCGGTCCAGCAGCACATCACGGATGGTGCCACCGCCAAATGACGTCACGATCGCGAGCGCAAACGTGCCGACAAAGTCGAGCTGCTTCTTGGACGCCGTGATCATCGCCGAGAGTGCGCCGAGGACGACGGCGACGATCTCGAAGAGGAGAACGGGGCTTATGGACGGGGGCAGGGAAAGGGACACGGTGCGGTGCTGGGTGCAGGGAGTGACCTCGCGCCCCTGAACCTAACGCGATCCGGGGCGCGCGACATTGTGGAATCGTCACGATACCTTTCCGGACTATGACCGCCCCCCGTCCCCCCCGCACCCAGGCGCTCGACTTCTCGCGGCGCCTGCGCGCATGGTACCGTCGCAGCGCCCGCGACCTGCCATGGCGGCGGACCCGCGATGCCTATCACATCCTGGTGTCGGAGTTGATGCTCCAGCAGACGCAGGTGTCGCGGGTACTGGAGTACTACGACCGTTTCATCACGCGCTTTCCGGATCTCGAGGCGCTGTCGCGTGCCCGGGAGTCGCAGGTGCTCGCCCAGTGGAGCGGACTCGGCTACTACGCGCGGGCGCGCAACCTGCACAAGCTGGCGCGGCACGTGGTGCGCGAGGCCCCGGCGGCGTACGGCGCGACGCTGCCGAGCACACCCGAGGCGCTGCGCGCGCTGCCCGGTGTGGGTGCCTACACGGCAGGCGCCGTGGCGAGCTTCGCCTACGAGCAGCGGGCAGCGCTCGTGGATACCAACGTGGCCCGGGTGCTGCAGCGGGCCTTAGCGCCACGGCTCAACGTGAAGCGCGCGCGTGATCTCACGCAGCTGTGGGCCATGGCCGAGTCCATGTTGCCGCGCACGGGGCGCGCCGTGTGGGTACACAACCAGGCACTCATGGAGCTGGGGGCGCTCGTCTGCACGGCGCGGGTGAAGCACTGCGGGAAGTGTCCGGTGCGATCGCTTTGCAAGACCGCGGCCATGGATGCCGGGTTGCGATAGGACGCCGCGATTCCGGGCCGCAATGTGCGACTGGGGGGCGCCGAGTCCTCGGCGCCCCCCAGTCGTCCATCGGAATCCGGAATCGATGTCCGGGATCGCAATCCGGATTCCGTATGCTCGCCCTTACTTCGTGATCTTGTGCTTGTAATCCAGCGCCGACTTGTACGGCCGATCGCCGTAGCCGGTGTAGATCTGCCGCGGCCGGGCGATCTTCTGCTCCTTGTCGAGCAGCAGCTCTTCCCACTGCGACATCCAGCCCGCGGTGCGCGCGATGGCGAACAGCACGGTGAAGTAGTCGGTGGGGAAGTGCAGCGCGCGATAGATCAGGCCCGTGTAGAAATCGACGTTCGGGTAGAGCTTCCGCTTGATGAAGTACTCGTCGCTGAGCGCGATGCGCTCGAGCTCGAGGGCGATCTCCATGTCCTTCGACATGCCGGTGATCTTGAGCACCTGGTCGCACAGCCCCTTCACGATCTTGGCGCGCGGATCGTAGCTCTTGTAGACGCGGTGGCCGAAGCCCATCAGGCGCGACTCGCCCTTGCCGCTCTTCACGTTCTCGATGAAGGCGGGGATGTTGCTCGGATGGCCAATCTCTTCGAGCATGCGCAGCACCGCCTCGTTGGCGCCGCCGTGGAGCGGGCCGTAGAGTGCGTTGATGCCGGCCGAGACGGCCGAGTACGGATCGACCTGCGACGAACCGACGGCGCGCACGGCATTGGTGGAGCAGTTCTGCTCGTGATCGGCGTGCAGGATGAAGAGCACGTCGACGGCGCGGGCGAAGACCGGATGCGCCTCGTACTTGGACTCCGACATCCGCGCGATCATCGAGAGGAAGTTCTCGGCGTACGGCAGCGAGTTGTCGGGGTAGATGATCGGCAGGCCCTTCACGTGCCGGTATGCGAATGCCGCGATGGTCGGCATCTTGGCAAGCAGGCGGATGAAGGCGATGTCGCGCTCCACCGGGTCGTGGATCGACTTGGCAGTGGGATAGAACGACGAGAGCGCCGAGACGCCGGCGGCAAGCATCGACATCGGGTGCGCATCATAGCGGAACCCGGCGAGGAACTGCTTGATGTTCTCATGCACGTACGTGTGCATCGTGATGTCGGCCACCCAACTGTCGTACTGCTGCTGCGTGGGGAGTTCTCCCTTGCGGAGCAGCCACGCCACCTCGAGGAAGCTCGCCTTTTCGGCCAGCTGCTCGATGGGGTACCCGCGATAGCGCAGAATGCCCTTGTCGCCATCGATGAAGGTGATCGCCGAGCGGCACGACGCCGTGTTCATGAACGCCGGGTCGTAGCCCATGATGCCGAAGTCGTCAGCATTGACCTTGATCTGCTTCAGGTCGGCGGTGCGAATCGTCTCATCCGTGATCGGAGCATAGTACACCTTGCCGGTGCGCGAGTCCTTGATCTCCAGATGCTCTCCAGCGGGCGGCCCCTTGGCCGCATCGTTCGAACCAGACATGGTCGTCTACCAAAACCCGAATGGGCGAGAGCGCGCCAGCGCGGTCGCGCGAGTGGCGAGGTCCCGGTCAGTTGGATGGAGCAGACGTCCGCCTGCTCCGGCGAAACACTACACACACACTTCGCGCGTGAAGCCATGAACCTACTGCAAGTACGCGCGAGGCCGTAAGATGAACGGGGCGCACGGAGAAAACGTTAGGTAAATTGAGCGTTCAGCGGAGCCGCAACTTACCCTACATGGCCATCATCAATCCGACGGACATCCCGGCCCTCGAGCCTACCCGGTTAGCGCTCGTTGCCTTGGCCGCCGTGGGCGGCGGAATGGTCAATGCCATCGCCGGCGGCGGCACGCTGCTCACCTTCCCGGCCCTGCTGGCGGTCGGCATTCCGCCGCTCATGGCCAACGCCACGAGCACGGTTGCCCTCTGGCCGGGCATCCTGACGAGCTTCTGGGGCTACCGCGACTCGCTGCGGGGCGCCCGCGCGTGGACAGTCCGCTGGGCGCTGCCGAGCATCCTGGGCGGGATCACGGGCGCTGTCCTCCTTCTCAGTACACCTGAACGGAAATTCGCTGACAGTGTTCCCTGGCTCATCTGGGGTGCGACCGCCCTGTTCATGGTGCAGGGGCCCGTCATGCGATGGGTCGTCGGCCACGCGCTGAACGCAGCCGACGGCGCCGAGTTGCCGCCGCCGCGCACCGGATTTCTCATTTACCAGTTCTTCGTCGCGATCTATGGTGGCTACTTCGGCGCCGGCGCCGGCATTCTCATGCTCGCCGCACTGGGCATGATGGGGCTCAGCAACATCCACACGATGAACGGCCTCAAGAACTGGGGCGGTCTCAACATCAACGTCGTCGCGGTGCTGATCTTCTCCGTCAGCGGCATCGTGCACTGGCCGGTGGCGCTCACGATGGCGGTCGGCGCGGCGGTGGGCGGCATGCTGGGTGCGCGTCTGGCGCATCGCATCGGTCAGCAGTGGGTGCGCCGCGCGATCATCGCCATCGGACTCGGCAGCGGTGCATGGATGCTGTGGGTGCGGCTCGCGGCATAGTACGCGGACTATTACGGCGTTCCTGCGGATGACGCGGAATGCACGGAGGGGCACGGATACTGACTGGGAGTAACCCCCGTCACGCCGTATCCGTGCCCATCCCTCTCATCCGTGCGAGCCATGGCATGCAGTTGCCGTGGTCGTTCCCTGTCCGCCCATCACGGCAGAGGCTTCACCCGCTTGCCCCACGTCGGTGACGGCGGCTCCTTGGTGGCACGCTGCACGGGCTTGGCATCGAGTTGCTTGAGCGCTTCCTGCACCGAACGTTCGAGCTGCGGGTCATGACCCGCGGCAACATCCTTGGGAAAGTTCTCGACGTCCACATCCGGCGGCGTACCGACGTTCTCGACATCCCACTGGTTGTCGCGACGGAAGAAGCCGCCGCGCGGTGCGATCATCGACCCACCGTCGACGAAGCCCGGCGTGTCGGCCGTGTGCACCAACCCACCCCACGTACGCTTGCCGACGAGCGTGCCGAGCTTCCGGTTCCGGAACATCCAGGGCATCATGTCGCCGCCCGATCCGGACTGCTCGTTGATGATCATCACCTTGGGACCCCAGATGCCGGCCGCCGGGCTCGTGAACGGCACGCGATCGCCGGCCACGTTGTTGAAGTAGCCGTCGAAATCGCGCTGCAGCACGTCGATGATGTAGTCGGCCACCGACCCGCCGCCATTGTAGCGCTCATCGATGATGGCGCCCAGCCGGTCCTGCTGCGCGAAGTAGTACCGGTTGAAACTCGTGTACCCGGGCTGGCCGGTGTTTGGCAGGTGCACATACGCGAGTTTTCCCTTCGACAGCGAGTCCACCACGCGCCGGTTGTGCTCCACCCATGCGCGCGACCGCAGCCCCTGATCGCTCGCCACGGGTATCACCGTCACGCGACGCGCGCCCTCGGCTGTCGGTTTGTCGTTCACGGTCAGGACCGTCTGCCGGCCGGCCGTGCCGTCGAGCATGCGATACAGGTTGTCGGGCGATCGCAGCTCGGCGCCATTGATGGCGATCACGTAGTCGCCCACTCGCACGTCCACGCCCGGCACGGCGAGCGGGGCACGAAGGTCGGTGTTCCAGCTCTCGTTGTCGTAGATGCGCGCAATGCGATAGCGCCCCTGATCGATGGCGAAGTCGGCGCCCAGCTGGCCGCCGGTGCTGGTCGGCACGGCGGGCATGTCGCCGCCACGCACGTACGAGTGGCCGATGGAGATCTCGGCCCCCATCTGGTCAATGAGGTAGTTGAGATCGCTGCGATGGTTTACGAACGGCAGCATCGCGCCATACATCGTCTTCATGCGCGGCCAGTCGACGCCGTGCATGTTGGGCACGTACAGGTAGTCGCGCTGGTTGCGCCAGCCCTCGTTGAAGATCTGCGCGAACTCGGCGCGCGGGTCGATCCACGCGCGCAGCGTCGCGGTGAGGCGCCCCGAGCCTGCCTGCGGAGGCGCACCGGCCGCGTCCACGATGAACAACGACGGGCCTGCCGCTGCGCCGCCCGGCGCGCCACCGGCGGCGCCACCACCGCCACCACTGCGATACAACAGCTTGCGCCCGTCGTGGCTCACGTCGAAATCTGCCGCGCCCGTCACGAAGACGGTCGCGCGCCGGTCGCGCAATTGATAGCGATGCAGCGTCTGGGTGGCGCCTCCGGCGCCAGTGCCCGTTGCGGGCACAGCCTCGCTCAGAAATACCGTGCCCGCCGTGCCGGCCTGCAGGCGCGAGTAGCTGCGCGATGCCACGCCGGGGACGCTGATGGTGCGCGAGCCCAATCCGTCGAAGTCGATCGTCACCGTGACAGCGGTACGCACTGGCGCTGCGGCTGTCGGTGCGCCAGGAGTTGCGTCGGCCGCCACGGCCTCGCCACGCGCGGCGCGCGCCGGCGCCCCGGTCTCCTCGTCGCTCTCCGGCATCAGCGGCGTCGGCTCGCCCTTGGCAAGAATGGCGAAATAGAGACCGAACGTCTCCTCGAACGGATAGTTGGTCATGTCGAGCCACTGCGACTTGAGCCCGAAGTCGGTGCTCGCCAGGAACCACAGGTACTTGCCGCTGGCGTCCCACGCAGGCCACGACGCGTCGGACAGGCCGTCCGTGATCGGCTTCGCGACGCCGGTCTCCACGTTTACGGCTACGACCTGCTTGTAGAGCGAGTTGAGGTGCCGCACGTACGCAACCCATTTGGAGTCAGGGCTCCACACGGGATTCATCGTCCGTGTGGGCACCATCCACGGATCCTCGCCCATCACCTTCGCCTGGCCGCTCGCGACGTCGAGCACCCACAGCTTGAGGTCGGTGTCGGTGTAGAGAATGCGCTTGCCATCCGGCGACCAGGCCGGCGTGTAGTAGTGCTTGTGGTTGGGCAGTGCGAGCTCGCGCGCGGGCGAGAGTCCATCGGCCGCTTCGATGTACAGCCGGTACTCGCCGCTCCGGTCGCTGAAGTACGACAGCGACTTGCCATCGGGACTCCACGCGGGATCACGTTCGGCCGACGCGCTCGACGCCGCGATGGCGCGCACGTCGCCCTTCTCTGCAGGAATGGTGAAGATCTCGCCACGCGCCTCCACCACTGCGCGCTTCCCCGTGGGGCTCAGCGCCATGGTACCGATTCGCGCGCTCACGTCTTTCCATCCGGCCATCATCCACGGGAAGTCGCCAGTCGCCGAGATGCCGATGCGATGCTCCTTGCCGGATTTCGGGTCGAACTCGTGGATGTAGCCCGCCTGCTCAAAGACCACCGCGCCCGCGCCGGCATCGAGCGTCTTGACGTCGAAGTCGGAGAAGTCGGTGGCCTGCGTGAGCTTCTTCGCCTTGGTGTCGTACGCCCAGACGTTCGCCACGCCGTCACGGTCGGAGATGAAGTAGACGACATCACCCAGCCATGCCGGTTCCATGTCCTTGGAGTCCTTCCACGGCGGCGTCTCAACGTCGAGCGTCTTGAGGTCGGCAACCCAGATGGGACGGTTCTGCCCTCCGCGATAGTTGCGGCGCTCCTCGTCCCAGCTGGGGTTCATGCGGTATGCAATGCGCTTGCCGTCGGGGCTGAGGCGTCCCTGATAGCCGCGATTGATGTTCAGGTACGTCTCGGGGCCGCCATCCACCGGCACGGTGTAGAACTTGGGCGCCGCACCGGGACCGAACGTCTCGCGCGTCGACGCAAAGAGCACCGCCTTGCCGTCGGGCGTCCATCCCTGCACCACGTCGGGCGCGGAGTTCCACGTGAGACGCCTGGGCGTGCCACCATCCACCGAGACCACATACACGTCGGTGTTGCCGCCATACTCGGCGCTGAACGCGACGAGCGCCCCATCGGGCGAGAGCTTGGGGTTGGTCGTCTCACCCTGAAAGCTCGTGAGGCGTCGCGCCACGCCGCCGGCGCGATCCACCACCCAGATGTTCTGCGCGTAGGCGAAGGCGATGTGCGTGGCGCTTACGGACGGGGAGCGCAGCATGCGGGTCTGCGCGGGGAGCGCGCCGGCCGCGACGAGGCCGAGGGCGAGTACCGAGAGGCGGATGCGTGTCATGGGGGTCCGGTTGAGATTCATATAGTCTACGGAATCCCGACCGACTATGCTCAGGGCATGCCCCACACACCGATCTCCGCCCGCACCGATGCAACGCTTGATCCCAGTGACTGGGATGCGTTTCGCGCGCTCGCCCACCGCATGGTGGACGACTCGCTCGACTTCCTGCGTACCCTGCCCGACCGCCCGGCGTGGACGCCGCTGCCGTCCGCCGTCCGCGTGGCACTTGTCACCGAGGGCGTTCCGCACGCACCGCAAGGCGAGTCGCAGGTGTACGACGAGTTCCTTGCGCACGTGCTGCCGTACACCAATGGCTCGCGCAGCCCGCGCTTCTTCGGCTGGGTGCAGGGCAACGGTACACCGCTCGGAATGATGGCCGACATGCTCGCGGCCGGCATGAACCCGCACATGGCCGGCTTCAATGACGCACCGCGTCTCGTCGAGGAGCGCGTCATCGCGTGGCTCGCCGAGCTGATGGGACTGCCGGCGACAAGCGGCGGACTGCTGATGAGTGGCGGCACGATGGCCAACTACCTCGGCCTCGCGGTCGCGCGGCACGCCGGGGCGGGCTACGACGTGCGCACGCTCGGCGCGCTCGGCGGGCCGCGCCTCACCGTGTACGCCTCGAGCGAAACGCACAGTTGGGCGCAGAAATGCGTCGAGCTGCTCGGGCTTGGCAGCGTGTCGCTGCGCAAGGTGCCGGTGGACGACGCGTTTCGGGTTGATGTGGCTGCAATGCGCGCGATGATCAGTGCCGACCGCGCCGAAGGGCTGCGCCCGATCTGCGTGATTGGGACGGCGGGAACGGTGAACAGCGGTGCCACCGACGACCTCTCCGCACTCGCCGACCTCGCGGCGGCTGAGCACTGCTGGTTCCACGTCGACGGCGCGTTCGGCGCGCTCGCGCGGCTGTCGCCCGCGCTCGCACCGCTGGTGCGCGGCATCGAGCGCGCCGACTCGCTGGCGCTCGACCTGCACAAGTGGGGCTTCCTGCCGTTCGAGATTGCCTGCGTGCTGGTGCGCGACGCCGAGGCGCAGCGCGCCGCATTCTCGCTCACGCCGAGTTACCTGCGCGATGAAGGGCGCGGTGTGATTGCCGGCGGCCTCACCTTTGCCGAACGCGGCCCCGAACTGACACGCGGCTTCAAGGCGCTCAAGGCGTGGATGTCGTTCAAGGCGCACGGGGTCGACGGCATCGCCGCCATCATCGAGCAGAACGTGCAGCAGGCGCGCGCGTTCGCCGAGCGCATTGCGCCGGTGCCGGGCATCGAGCTCAGCGCGCCGGTGTCGCTCAACATCGCGTGCTGGCGCTGGGTGCCAACAGGGTTCACGGGCGACCAATGCGACGCGCTCAACCGCGAGCTCCTGCTGCGCATTCAGGAGACCGGGCTGGCGGTGCCGAGCGGATCGATGGTCCACGGACGCTACGTGATCCGCACCTGCATCACCAACCATCGCACGCGCTGGGCCGACCTGGAGCGGTTTGCGGACGGCATTGCGCCGCTGGCGCGCGCCATCGAAGCGGAGATGCGGGCGTAGACGCGCCGCGCCCCGCGACGGTCATCGTCGCGGGGCGCGGGGGCCGTCACGGCAGTGCGCCGTCACGGCACGATCTGGAACTCCCTGTCGATCAACCCGCCGCGCGTACTCGTGAACCGGAAGTTGACTTTGCGGTCCTCAGCGGCGGCGCCCACCTTGACGCGCATCGTGATGACCTTGCTCTCGCCGCCGTTCAGGAAAAACTCCGGCGGCCGTCCGATGCCGCGCGTGTTCGGCGTTGCCCCGCGCACCGTGATCATGTCCGGGCGCACGATCTTCACGCGCTTGGCCATTTCGAGCGCCGTGGGCAGCCGCCCGCTGTTGCGCATCGTGATCTTGATCTCATGCGTGGCGGAGTCGGCCACCACCTTGGCGCCCTTGACGGGCTTGGCGGGCTTTACAAGCGCCGACGTGATGTCGACGATCTCCACGGACGGCAGTGACTGCGCCAAGTACAGGTTGAACATCGCCTCGTTGCGCGCCCACTTCTCCAGCCACTCCGCCGGCGGATTCTGCGACCAGAACTTTGGGTTGAAGCCGCCGAGCTCGACTTCGCCGAGCGGAGCGCCGGCATTGAACTTCGTCCACGGCTTGAAGCACTTGCCGCCGTACTCCTCGTCACAGAAGCGCAGCACCTCGTAGTCGTCGATCTTTCCATCCCCATTGTAGTCCTTCTCGCGGCCGCCATTCCACAGTTCGTCGCCGTACCAGATGGCGCCGTACTGGAAGTAGCCGAAGTCCGGGCCGTGACCGAAAAGCGGCTCAGGGCGCGCCGAGTCGCCGGTGATCGGGTTCACGCCGCCGCGTGTGTTGTACGTGCGGAAAACGTCGCCGGCCCACGGATAGGCCGTCTTGGCAATGCCGACCGAGTCAAAGTGCTGGAAGAACTTCAGGTCGGCCGGGTACATGCACTCCGTCTCTTCGCACGTCGAGGGCGGGCGGAGCATCATCGGCACCGCGGTGTCCATCGAATTCACCACGCTGACGTTCGGGTGCGTCATCAGGAAGAGCACGACGGCGCGCGTCTCCGTCTCTGACAGCGGATACTCGCCGGCGCCGCCCTGCACATAGCCGCGTCCCGTCGCCTCGCGCATCGGGCGCCAGTTCTCGGGGTAGTTGCGGTGCAGGTCGAGCCCGCCGATGCCGTCCTCGTTCACGCGGCCGTCGCCGTCGTTGTCGATCCCTTCCTGCATCAGCAGATAATCGCCCTTGCCCGCGCCGACGCGGCGCATGAGGCGCCCCGACTTGTCGAGCGTGTCCTTGACGGCGTCGCCCTTGCCCGGGCCCACGTACTTGCGCATCTGCATGATGAAGCCGTCGCCGTCGATGTCTTCCGGCGGATCCTCGTCGAGCAGGCCGTCGCCATCATCGTCGTACGGACGCACCGTGCTGCGGTTGGACTGTGCCGTGAGACGGTACAGGTCAGAGCCGTCGGGATTGTTGATCGGCTTGAGGTAGACGGCCTTCGCGTCGAGCAGCTTCGTGACGTCGGCATTCTTACCATAGTTCTCAATGAGGTACCACGCGAGATACAGCGCGCTCTCCGTGCCGGTGATCTCGCCCGAGTGGCGCCCGCCCTCAAAGAACGCCGCCGGCTTGTCGGTGTCCTTGCCGGTCTTCTTGTTGGTCAGCGTCAGCTGAAGGATGTCGACGCCGCCGAAGCTCTTGCCCACCGAACTCAGTTCGACGAAATCGGGATGCTCCTTGGCCCACTTGTGCAGCCACTCCTCAATCTCGGCGCGCGTGTGGTAGTGCTTGAAGTCCATCTGGCCGGGGACGAGCGGCTTCATTTCCGGGTAGTTGGTCAGCGCGAACTCGCTGGTGCCGGCGCGCAACCCGGGGACGACGAGAACCTTCGGTGGGCCAGCGGGAGCGTCAGTGCGCGGGGCGCCGCGCTGTGCGGCAGTCGTGGACGCACCGGCGCAGAGTGCGACGGCGAGAAGTCCGAGGGAACGCAGGGTCATCGTTGGAACCCGGTTCGGGTGGTCACCGCGCATCATGGTGACCGCGGTCACCAGTGATACGCCAGAGGGGGCCGGGACGCTGTGAATCTACGCCGGAACCGCGAAGGCCCGCACCTGCAACCCGGCCACCACGTCGTTTGACTCCTCGACCGTCACGCGCAGCCGCGTGACGCGAACCGGCGCGTCGATGCGGTCCAGCTTGCAGCAGCCGATGGTTTCGCCGCGCGCCAGCGCGCGCCAGGTGCCATTGCCGCCGTCGCCTTCGACGACATAGCGCGCCACCTGCTGGCCGTCTTCAACGGCTTCTGCCAGCCGCACCACGCCAACGGTCGCGGGCTGCGCGAGGACGGCCGTCCCCTCGACTCGCTTCATGGCATCGACACGCCAGGTCCAGCGCAGCGGCTGCACTTCGCGTGCGAACACGGCATCACGCGCCGCCTTGAACTCGCGCAAGCGCTCCACGTCGGCCACGGCGAGCAACCCGTCGCGCGCGGGCGGCACGTTGAGCAGGAGCTTGCTGTTGCGCCCCACCGACGAGAACCAGATGCCAACCAGGTCATCAACCGTCTTCACTTTGGCGTCTTCCGTCGCATGATGAAACCAGCCCGGGCGTATGGACACGTCGGTCTCGCCCGGACGCCAGACGGTGCCGTCGCGATCACCATGCTGCAACGAGCGGATGATCTCCGGGCCGTCCACCCCCGGCGCCGTGACGATCGACGGATCGACGGTTGACCAGTTGGGATCGCCGGCCGAACCACGTTCGTTGCCGATCCAGCGGACGTCGGGACCCGCGTCGGAGAACATCACCGCGTCTGGCTGCAGGCGGCGCACCGTACCCCAGATGCGCGGCCAATCATAGACCTGCCTGCGCCCGTTCGGTCCTTCGCCGTTGGCGCCATCAAACCAGACTTCGGCAATCGCGCCGTACTGCGTCAGCAGTTCGGTGAGCTGCGCGATGTAGAAGTCGTTGTAGCGCAGCGAGTCGCCGTACACGCTGGCGTTGCGGTCCCACGGCGAGCAGTAGAGCCCGACGCGCAGTCCCTCGGCGCGCGCCGCGTCGGCGCACTCACGCACCACGTCACCCGCTCCGCCGCGCCATGGGCTGCTCGCCACCGAGTGGCGCGTGGTCGCCGTGGGCCACAGGCAGAAGCCGTCGTGGTGCTTGGCCGTGAGAATCACGCTGCGCGCGCCGGCCGCACGCGCCGTGCGCGCCCACTGCCGCGCATCGAGCGCGATGGGATTGAAGATCGCGGGATCTTCCGTGCCGTCGCCCCACTCGCGGTCGGTAAAGGTGTTGACTCCGAAGTGCAGGAACAGTGCGAACTCATCGCGCTGCCATTGCAGCTGCGCGGGGGTGGGCCGCGGACGCGGGGCCCCGCGCCGCGTGGTGCGCTGCAGCACATCGCGTTCGGCCTGCGCCTGCGCGTGCCGAGGGCGCGCGGTACACGTGGCGGCGAGCGCCGATGCGGCAAGAAACTCCCGGCGTGTGGTCATTGGATGGTCAGGGTGCCACGCAGGCGGATGTCCCGCGAGGAGGCGCCGATGTAGAGGATCACGGTACCGGGCAGCACCCGACGGTGTCCATCGAGGTCGCGCACGGCAAGGTCGGCGACGGCCAGCGGCAGCACAACCTCACGCTCCTCGCCAGGTTGCAGCGGGACGCGCCCGAAACCGCGGAGCGCGAGCACCGGCTGCGCGGTGGGTGCGAGGACGTGACGCACATAGAGTTGCGGCACTTCGTCCGACGCCACTGCGCCCGTGTTCTTCAGCCGAAAGCGAATGCGCACCGAGTCGCGAACACCCGCCGAAGGCCTCGACAGCTCGAGCTTCGAGTACGCAAACGTCGTGTAGCTCAGCCCGAATCCAAACGGAAAGAGCGGCTGCCCCGTGAGGTCCACGTAGTCGTCGCCACGGCCGGTGGGCAGATGGTCGTAGACGAGCGGCAGCTGGCCTTCGCTGCGCGGTACGGTGTACGGGAGCCGGCCAGCCGGACTCGTGGTGCCATGCAACAGTCGCGACAGCGCCGACGCACCAGCCACGCCGGGATACGCAAGCTGCAGCACGGCGCCCACGCGATTCATCCACGGGGTGGTGATCACCGCACCACCCGACACAATGACGACAACGACCGGCGTGCCCGTGTCAGCGATTCGAGTGATCAGTTCCTCCTGCCGTCCGGGCAGGCGCAGCGACGATCGATCGCGGAACTCGCCTTCGTCGACGCCAACCGTCACGATGGCCACGTCGGACGTGCGCGCAAACTCCACTGCCTCGGCGATCCGCGCGTCCGCCTCGCGGCCGTTGGCCTGGTCGCACAACAGACGGATGCGGCCGGTGCCCGTGGTCTGCCGGTACTCGAGGCGCACGCGATGCACACCGGGCGCAAACGGAGCGGCGGCGGCGCGCAGGCTGTAGGACGTCTTGCGGTCGGCATCGATGACGAGCGAGTCATCGACCCACAGGCGATAGCCGTCATCCCCCTCGACGGCGAGATGCCGCGCGCTGCCCGGCGGCACGACGACCGCACCGCTCCACCGCACGGCGTACCAATCGGTGCCGAGTTCCCGCGCCGGCCGGTTGAATGTCCACCGGAAGTCGATGGTCGCATCAACGCGCGCACTGGCCGGTGCCGCGTCGAAATCGGCGCTGGCGAAGTACTCGCCGCGAAGTCCTGCGACGCCCCCGCCCGCCGCCTGATGCCACAGCATTGCGGTCGGCACCGGCATCCACGACGAGTCGGCGATGCCGGGTCCTGGCGCCCATTGCACCGACTCGCCCTCGTGTGCCGCCTGCATCCAGGCGATGGCGATCGGCGTCGGGTCCGTTGGAGGCACCGTGTATCCCCCGAACGGCAGCGTCGCCGGCCCGATCAACGCGACCTTTCGCATCGACCGAGCCAGCGGCAGCGTCGAGCGTTCATTGCGCAGCAGCACCGCCGATGCTTCGGCCGCGCGCTGGGCGATCACTGATCCGACCGTCACGTCGTTGACGCGCTCAGGGTCCTGCGACGTCCAGTGCGCCGCTGCATAGGGTTGCTCGAACAACCCAAGCGAGAACTTGAGCCGCAAGACGCGGGCTACGGCACTATCGACCACAGCGCGCGCAATGTGGCCATCGCGAAACGCCGGCCAGAAGAGCGCCGCGTCGTGCGCGCCCGATTGGAAGATCACGTCGAGCCCGGCGCGCAACGCCTGCGCCGCGGACTCCGGATAGTCGGCGGCCGTGTGATGCAGCACGCTGGCGCCGCCCACCCCGCCCTGGTCGGCAATCACCACGCCGCCGAACCGCCACGCGCCGCGCAGCGTGCGCGTCAACAACTCGGCGCTTGCTGACGCCGGCAGTCCGATGACGCTGTTGTACGCGGCCATGACCGCGCGCGCGCCGCCACGCTCAATCGCGGCGCGGAACGGCGGGAAGTACAGGTCTTCGAGCGTTGCCCGGTCGAGCGCGATGGGATAGCTGTCACGCCCGCCGTCGCCGACGTTCGCGACGAAGTGCTTGGGCGTCGCCACGACACCGGCGCGCTCGAGCGCCCCCGCATACGACGCGCCCATCGCACTGCTCAACCACGAGTCCTCACCGTACGTCTCTTCGACGCGCCCCCACCGTGGGTCGCGCGCAAGGTTCACCACCGGCGATAACAGCAGCCGGACGCCAGTCGCCCGCGACTGACTGCCAATCACGGTCGCAACGGCGCGCACGAGCGACGTGTCCCACGTTGCCGCGAGACCTATCGCCGCCGGGAAGACCGTCGCCCCACGCTGCATCAAACCGTGGACGCCTTCCTCGAAGACGAGGGCGGGGATGCCCAGCCTGGTGCGCTCAATGAACCAGCGCTGCACGTCGTTGGCCATCGTGGCCGCCGAGTCCGACGTGATTCCCGGTTCGCGGAGCGCGAGCAGCTGCACGCCGAACGCGCCGTGTCGCCACGTCGAGTCGCGGCGCGGATCCCCGGGCGCCATGTAGAGCTGCCAGAACTTCTCCTCCAGCGTCATCTGCCGCAGCAGCGCCTGCACGCGCTGCTCCACGGGCCGGCGCGCATTCATCCACGCCGAGCGGTCGATGCGCGGCGGACGCTGCGCGCCTGCCATCGGTGCCATAGCGGGCTGCACGGCGCTGCCGAGCAGGGCGCAACACAGCAGCACCCGTCGCACGCGTGGCGTCACCGGCTCACCCGCGCCCCATCGTGACAATCGTCTCCCACTCGGCGCCTGTCAGCGGGATCACCGACAGCCGCCCGGTGCGAATCAGGGCCATCTGGGCGAGCGATTTCGTGGCTTTCATGGCCGCCAATGTGACCGGCGCAGGCAGCGGCTCGACCGCGCGGAGGTCCACCATGAACCAGGTGGGCTCGTCGGGCGACGACTTTGCATCGTAGCCGTCATGCGCGGCATCGAAGGCCGTGGGGTCTGGGTAGGCCGCGCGCACCACCTCGCAGATGCCGTGGATGGCCTGCGGATTCGCGTTGGAGTGATAGTAGAAGACGCGGTCGCCCTTCTTCATGCCGTCCCGCATGAAATTGCGCGCCGAGAAGTTGCGCACGCCGTTCCAGGGCGTGGTGCGTGTGGGTGCGCGCCACAGGTCGTCCCACGAAAAGACGTCGGGCTCCGACTTCACCAACCAGTAGCGGCGCTCGCCCGCCGCGCGCGGCAGGAAGCAGCGGCCCCACGGCCCACCCTCGGGGGTGAAGAACTGCGAGGGGGCGGCGGGCGCCTGTTTGGGTGAGGTCGTCTTCTTGGCGGTCATGCTGTTGGATGTAGGAGTACCCAGGGCGTACAGCATACGGCATACGGCGTACGGCCCACGGCAGCCGTGAGCGGTACGCCGCATGCTGTACGCCGTCAGCTCACGTGCGCTACGCGATCCCCTTCGAAATCGCCTTCAGTACCGCATCGCCAAACGTGTCGATCTCGTCCACGCTCGTGTAGATGCTCGGCGTGATGCGAATGCCACTGAACTCCGGGTGGCCGATGGGCGTCGTCACGATGCGGTGCTTGTTCAGCAGCCAGCCGCCCAGCGCGCCCGGCTCGATGCCATCGACGCTGAACAGGCAGATGGCGCCGGCGCGCTCGCTGTCGAGCGGCGTGAGCACCTTTACGCGGTTGCTGGCCGCCAGCAGCCGCTTGGCCCACCGGTCGCGCAGATAGCGCAGGCGGGCAATCTTGCGCTCCGGCCCGATGCCGCGGTTGAACGCCAGCGCCGCCGAGACGGCGTTGAAGTTCGCCTGCGGGTGCGTGCCGATTTCCTCGTACTTGCGGATGTTCTTCTCGTTGCCGCGCGAGGAGCCCATCAGCGACCAGAGCTTCTCGATCTTCGCCTGGCGCACGTACAGGAAGCCCGTGCCGATCGGCGCGTGCGTCCACTTGTGCAGCGAGGTGCCGTAATAGTCGCAGTCGAGCTGGTCGCGCGTGAACGGGAAGTGGTTGAAGGCGTGCGCGCCGTCCACAAAGACCTCGATTCCCAGCGGGCGCGCCATCTTCACGATGTCGCGCACGGGGAGGATCTGGCCCGTGAGGTTGGTGATGTGCGTGACCTCGATGACCTTGGTGCGCGGCGTAATGGCCTGCCGGAACTGCTCCACGATGTATGCGTCGCTGGGCGGCGGCACCTTGAACGAGATCTGCTTGAGCACGATGCCCTCGCGCGCCTCGCGCTGCTGCCACGAGTTGATCATGCGCGGATAATTCTGATTGGTGACGAGCACTTCGTCGCCACGCTTGAGATCGATGCCGAAGATCATCGTCTCGTTGGCCTCCGACGCATTGCGCACGACGGCCATCTCCTCGGGATCGCAGCCGAAGTCCTTGGCGAGGTCGCGTCGCGTGCTCTCCATCCGCGGCTCGAGCACGCGCCACATGTGCTCCACCGGAAGTTCGTTGGTGAACTTCAGGTCGCGGATCATCTGCTCGAGCACGTGCGACGGTGTGGGAGAGATCCCCCCATTGTTCAGGTTGATCATCGTCCGGTCGGCGTCGAAGGCACGCTGGATCTGCGCCCAGTACAGCTCGTCGTCGGCGAGCGCCGCCGGCGCGCGGTCGCCGGCAATCACGTTGGCCTTGAATAGCTGCTCCATGGCGTTCGCGCGGAATGCAGGAAGCGTGACACCGGCGGCGGTCAGACCAGCGAGGAATTGGCGGCGTTCCATGGGAGTCGAGACGGGAGACGGGGGACGAGCGACGAGGGACCGATTGGCCTAATATGCGCCCGTCGCTGCCAAGCGCCAGCCAAGAGCTCGCTCGTCGCGTGCCTCTGGCCTTTCGTCTCCCGTCGCCCGTCGCCCGTCTCTCCTACGGCACCACCACCAACCCCGCCTCCCCGCCAAACTCATCGGTCACCTTGGTCAGGTTCGCCGGCGCGCGCCACTGGCTGCCGTTGATGCGCACCGCCACACGCTGCGGCCCCGGTGGCAGGTGCACTTGCAGTTCCCACGCGTCGAGCACCCAGTGCATGGGTAGCGGCTGCCACGCGCTGAAGCTGCCATACGCCTCGACGCGCGCCGCGGAGTTGGCGAGGACGCGAATCGTCAGCGTGGCGCCGCCATCGGGATCGGGGCGCATCAACGCGATGGCGCCATAACGGTCGATCTGCAGCACAGCAGGATCGCGCCGCAGGAAGAGCACGCGCACCGACGCCGACAGGAACGTCGCGTCGGGGAGCGCGCGCAGCGGGTCGGCCAGCTGGCGCCCGCCCGACACCGTCAGCGCCACCATCGGCGAGAGGTACACGGCGGCGGCGAGCATGAACGCCCGGTCGTTCACCAAGCGCGTCACCCCTTCGCCGCTGCGCAGCGTGGCAATGGCGGCCACGTCGAGCGCGGCCCACGACTGCTGCAGCGTGATGGTGGCGTCGCGCACGATATACGGGCCCACGGGTCGCCGCGACGGCAGGCTGCTGGCCGACAGCAGGTCGGTGTCGAGCGACTGCGTGCGCACCGCGGCCACCGTGCCGGACGTGCGTTTGTACTCGCCCCAGGCCCCGACATCGTATGCCGAAGACGGCATCGATGTGCCCGTCCGGTTGGTCATGCCAGCGGCGCCACCCAGCCAGACGCCGTGCGAGCCATATTCGTGCTGCACGCGCGTGAATGCGGCCGCGTTGCCCCCTCCACCAAGGCTGGTAAGCCCAAACAGCGCGCCGGCCACGCCCGACTCGAGGCGCCAGTGGGGCCGCGAGGCAAAGCGATAGCGCATCGCGAGCAGCCCCTGCGCCGTGTCGATGGAATCGCGGGCCACGGTCACTGACCCGCTGGCGGTGGTCGCCAGCCGCTCGCGCGTGCGCCGCCACGTGACGCCGAGCAGCGCGGCCGCGCGCGCGCTGTTGCCGGCCTGGCGCACCTCGGCGACGCCAGCCTCCATGCGAATCTCATCAGGGGCCTGCGCCGCCGCACGGTTCATTGCGACGATCAGCAAGCAAGCGGCAGCGCAACCCCTCATCGCATGGGTATCACGGCCTCCGCGGATTGGTGAACGCGGACGCTGCAGGAGCAGGTGGCAGGAGCGACATCACCCCGCGGGCGCGCAGATCAAGTGCGGCTTCCGGCGCCCAGCCGGCGGCGACGTCGCCTTGGACCGACTGCGCGAGAGCGTACAGCTGCACATTGGTGGCCCCGCGCGCCATCAGGTCAGTGACCGTGCGGGCAGCGCGATCGGCCGGCAATCCCTTGGCGACGAGCTCAGTGAGCACGCCGAGCGGGAGGGCCAGCGACCGGGTGGGCCAGGCCGCGCGCAACTTCTTCAGAATGGGCGCGGGCACGCCGACGTAAAGCGCGTCGGCGCCGGCAGCAATCTCGTCCTCGCTTGGGTTGGGCGCGAGCTGCTCGCGCGCAACCTGCAGCCGCTTTCCAAGGGCGGCGACGGCGTCCGTAATGCGCTTCGGCGTCGCGCGCTTGGCAATGCCCTCGTTGGCCTTGGCAATCAACAGGCCCTCGGGCAGTCCCACGGAGCGCGCGAACACGACTTCACGCTCCAATGCGCGGCGGACCCCAGCGTCCGCAGTCGCATCGAGGCGCGCCACCTGCGCGTGCACGGCCGACGCGGCGGTGCCCGATGCAAGCGTGATGAGGAACAATCGGCGAAGTGTCATTACGGTGCCTGCACGATAAGTACGGAGTTTGCACGCCCGAAGTCCAGATCCTCGGTCCGTTGGGCTCGCGGATCGGTCATCCAGGTCTTGCCGTCTACGACGAAAGCATACTCGTGCCGGCCGGCCGCCAACGGGAGCGTCACGCTCCATGTACCCGGCGCGGTGCCGGGCTCCAGGGCCGTCGCCGTCTGCGACCAGCCGTTGAAATCGCCGACCAGCACCACCCGCGCTGCGTGCACGTCCCGCAGCGTGAACTGCACCGGAAGGCGCATGGCCTCGCCGGAGACGCGCGCCACGGGAATCATGGGCAGGGTGCGCGCGCCAGCCAGGCCGGCCACTTCGCGCGAGACGTCCGGACGCTCCGTTGCCTGCCGCGTCAGGAAGCCGAGCAACAGTGCTGCCGCCGCCAGCGATGCCGTGGCGGCAAACGAGAACGGCGCGGTTGGCCAGGCGGCCGCCCGCCACCAGCTGCGCGGGCGCCCATCGACCGTCGCCAGCACCCGCGCCACCACGCGTGGATTCGGCGCCGAACGCCGCCGCAGCGCCGTCGCCGCCCGTTCAATCAGTTCGTCAGGTTCGTCGTTCACGTTACATCTCCCGTTGCAACCGGGTGCGCAGCGTGTCGCACGCGCGCTTGACCCGCATACGAAGTGCGGAAAGCCGCACTCCGGTGATGACCGCCATGTCCTCGTACGACAGATCCTCCACGTGCCGCAGCAGGAACGCCTCCCGCTGCTCGCTGGGGAGTTCCTCGAGCGCTGCCTCGACTTCCTCCAGCACGTCGCGCGACGCATCCGGCGCCTCCGCCGCGACCGCTGCCATCGCCGGCAACTCGCCAGTCACCACCAACGACTCCCGTCTCCGTCGCCGCGCCCGTACCGTGCGGCACCGGTTGGCCAGAATCCGGAACAACCAAGGCTCGAACCGCGCGTCCGACCGGAACTGGCTGAGGTGGTCATACACGCGAATGAACGTGTCCTGCACCGCCTCCTCTGCATCCTCTTCGTCGCCCAGCATGTAGCGCGCATACCGCAGACACCGCACGTGGAAGAACTCCACGAGCGCGGCAAACGCCGCCTCATCGCCGTTGCGCGCACGCGACGGAATGTCGGGATCGATGTCGGTACTCTGAGGCACCGCGGAAGGGGTCGCAGGTTGGATAGCCCACAATACCCCGGGCGACTCCTCCCTCGCTACCGCCGCCGCACGCCGTGATCGCGACGCCATGTGACCCCGCTTGCCTGCGCGTGACAGACGCCCCGTCGAACCCGAGGGGGCGCACCGCGCGCACGCCTATCGGAACAACATTGCAACTTCATGTAAAACAACATGTTACAGACCGACACCACAGCCGATCGGCCATCCATTGTCGCAGACGGCTACACTCCGACATACCCGCTGGTCGTCCGCTTCGTCACATTCATTATCGTCTGGCGGCCCCGCGACCAGTAAGACATTCTCCTTGTCACCCCCATTCCCGGGAAAGGTTCGTGACCAGCCCCGCCGTTGACGCCCTCGCCGCGCCGTCCGCGCCTCGAATGCCTGAATCCCGTGACCCCGCCACGGGAGACGTCTGGAAGCGCTACCCGGTGGCAGACGCGGAGGCGGTTGCCGCCGCGGTCGCCCGGGCCCGCGCCGCACAGCCGGCGTGGGCGGCGCTGCCGGTACATGTGCGCGCCGATGCCATTCATGTCTTCACGCAGAAACTGCTGGCGCGACGCCAAGAGGCAGCCCTCATCGTCGCGCGCGAAAACGGCAAGCCGGTGGGCGAGGCCCTGGGCGTTGATGTGGGCGTCACACTTGCACTCGCCGAGCATTTTGCGAAGGCCGCGCCGCGCTTCCTGCGCGCACGCTGGCACCGCAGCACGATGTTGATCGCCTGGCGCAAACGGGTGACGCTGGTCAAGGAACCCCACGGCGTCGTCGGCGTGATCTCGCCGTGGAATTACCCGATGTTCCTCCCGCTCAGTTCGGCGATCCCCGCACTGCTCTGCGGCAATGCGGTGGTGAACAAGCCCAGCGAGTGGACGCCCAGCATCGCGGAATTGGTGAAGGAGTGCCTGCACGATGCAGGCGTGCCGGCCGACATCTTTCAGGTGGTGCACGGCGCGGGCGCCGCGGGCGCCGCGCTCTGCGACGCGGTCGACAAGGTCTTCTTCACGGGATCCGAGGCGACCGGACGCAAGGTGGCCCAGGCGTGCGCACGGCGGCTCATCCCCTGCGCCCTCGAACTCGGCGGCAGCGACCCCGCCATCGTGCTCGCCGACGCCGACCTGCAGCAGGCGGCCAGCGGCATCGCGTGGGGCCGATTCTCCAACGCGGGGCAGACATGCGTGGCGGCCAAGCGCGTGTTCGTGGAAGCGGGCGTGTACGATGCGTTCCTCGCCGCGCTGACGGCCGCCGTGCGCCAGCTTACGGTGGGCCCGGGAACGGCCGACGACACCGATGTGGGACCGATGATCCGTCCCGAGCAGCGCGCGACGATCGCCGCGCAGCATGCCGACGCGATGACGCGCGGCGCCCGCGAGCTGCTGCGCCTCGAGGTGCCGCCCGGCGACTGCTATTTTCCGCCGACCATTCTCGTCGACGTGCCGGCCGACAGCCGGCCAATGACGGAGGAGACCTTTGGACCGCTGCTCCCCGTGACCAAGGTGCGCGACGTCGACGAGGCGATTGCGCGCGCCAACGACACCACGCAGGGATTGTCGGCGAGCGTGTGGACGGCCGACGTCACCCGCGGCATTGCCGTGGCGCAGCGCCTGCACACCGGATCGGTGCTCATCAACGATGCGTGCACCTCGGCGGGCATCTGCGACGTGCCGCACGGCGGCTTCAAGGCGAGCGGGCTGGGCAAGGTGCATGGCGAACTCGGCTTGCAGGAGTGCGTGCGCACGAAGGCGATTGCCGTGGACTGGTTCCAGGCGTGGCGGCAGCCGTGGTGGTTCGGCTATGGCGCCCAGCACCGCACGGACATCGATGCGTTCCTGCGCGCCGCGCACAGCGCGTCACTGATGGACCGCGTGCGCGCGCTCCCGAACGTCCTGCGACTGGTCTTCTCGCCGTCGCGCAAGGTCTGACGACCGCTTGTTGAGGACCGTGCGCTCGCGCAAATTTTGTGCGTGAGCGCGTTCCTCTACGGCCTCGACTACTTCATCGCCGCACTGCGCGGGGGCTTCTTCGCCTTCGCCCTCGTGGTCGCGATCTTCTGCGTGCTCGACTGGATGGTGCGCACGCGGCGCATCAATCCATTCGGCGCGTTCGCCGGATTCCTGCGCACGACGATCCGGCCGTTCATCGCCCCCGTGGAGCGCCGCCTGCTGCGTGCCGGCGGCAATCCGCAGGACGCCCCGTGGTGGACGCTGGTGGTCGTGGTCGTCGCCGGCGTCATTCTGTTGAGCCTGCTCGACTTCGTGCGCGAGCAAGTGGCGATTGCGGCGGTGATCCTCTCCGACGGCAGCGCCGGCCTGTACCGTCTGGTCATCTCGTGGACATTCGGGGTGCTGCGCCTCGCGCTGATCGTGCGCGTGCTGCTTTCGTGGGTGCGGCCCTCACCCTTCGCGTGGTACGTGCGCTGGTCGACCGCGCTCACCGAGTGGTTCCTGCGCCCGCTGCGCCGCATCATCCCGCTGTTCGGGATGGTCGACCTCTCGCCACTCATCGCCTACTTCCTCCTCGGTGTCGTGCAGGGGTTTCTGGAGCGCCTGGTCTGATGGCGTTCACCGTGTCGTCGCGTGGCGAGGGCGTGCGTTTTGCGGTGCACGTGCAGCCGCGCGCCAGGAAACCGGGCATCGACGGCACGCACGGTGACGCCCTGCGCGTGCGCGTGCATGCGCCGCCGGTGGAGGGCGCCGCCAACGACGCGGTCGTCGACATCATCGCCGAAGCACTCGGCGTGCCAGTGCGCGCGGTGCGCATCGCGGCCGGCCACACGGCGCGCCAGAAACTCGTGGACGTCGACGGGGTGGACGCTCCCGACGTCACCCTGAAACTGCTGGCCGCACGCGGATGACTCCTTCCCACCAACTCGACTGACCGTGGCTGCCATTCTTCTCGTCGGCACCGATGCCGCGCTTCTCGAAGGCATTGCCCAGGCGCTGGCCGCTGCGGGCCATCAGGTGCTCACCGCCATGTCGGTGGCGGAGGCGTCGTTCGTTGCCGCCGCCGCGCCGCCGCTGTTGGCCGTGGTCGACCGCGCGCTGCTGACCACGATGTCCGACGTCCACGGGCTGGGCCTCGCGCCGGGCGGCGCGCTGGTGGCGTTTGGCGACCCGGCGACGCCGATTCCCGGCCAGGTGCGCCGCGCGGTGCTTGCCGAACTCCGCTTGCCGCTTGAACGCGCCCGGTTGACGGCACTCGCCGCGCATGTCCAGTCACGCGCCCAGACCACGGGCCGCGACCGCGTGACCCCGACGACTGCCGAGCCGCGGCAGGGCGTGTAGCTGCGGGCTCGCGCAGGTGGGGACGCATGCGCCGCTCCCTTGCAATTGCACTCGGGGGCAAGCGATCATTAGAAAGACAATCGATCCACGTGGCAATTTCGGGCAAATTGCGGCCACGCTAATCCTTCGCTAAAGCGCCAGCCTTGGGCGCCCCGTCGCCTGAGGCGTTTGTGTTTTCCCCCGCACGGGCTCCCTCGCACGCCGCTCGTCCCCCCGCTCCAAGCCTCCGCCCTCCGCACCCAATACTCCGCCATGCCTCTCCCCCCGCCCAAGATCGACTCGCGCTATCTCGCCGCCCTGGCCGAGCGCGTGCTCGTCTACGACGGCGCCATGGGCACGAGCATCCAGCGCTTCCACCTGACGGCCGAGGACTACGGCGGCGGTGCGCTGGAGGGGTGCAACGACCACCTGGTGCTTACGCGACCGGACGTGGTGCAGCAAATCCACGAGTCGTTCCTCGCCGTGGGCTGCGACGTGGTGGAGACATGCACGTTTCAAAGCACGCCGCGGCGGCTCGCGGAATGGGGCCTGGGCGACAAGGCGCGCGACATCAACGTGGCGGCGGCACGCATTGCACGCGCCGCGTGCGACGCGCACGCCACCCCTGAGCAGCCGCGGTTCGTCGCGGGTTCCATCGGCCCAACAGGGATGCTGCCCAGCTCGAGCGACCCGGCGCTGTCGGCCATCACCTTCGCAGCGCTCGCCGAACAGTACTACTGGCAGGCGAAGTACCTCGCGGAGGGCGGCGTCGATGTGCTGCTCGTCGAGACGTCGCAGGACATTCTCGAGGTGAAGGCGGCCGTCGCGGGCTTCGAGCGACTCTTCGCCGAACTTGGACGCCGTCTTCCCGTACAGGCGCAGGTGACGCTCGACACGAGCGGACGGATGCTGCTCGGCACCGACATCGCGAGTGCAATGACCACGCTCGAGGCGCTGCCGGTGCACGTGATTGGCCTCAACTGCTCCACGGGCCCCGAGCACATGCGCGAGCCGGTGCGCTGGCTCACCGAGCACGCCACGCGCCCCGTGAGCTGCATTCCCAACGCGGGACTGCCCCTCAACACGGGCACCGGCGATGCGGTCTACCCGCTGGAACCCGAGCCGATGGCGGCGGCGCTGCGCGAGTTCGTGCAGCAGTTCGGCGTGCGCATCGTCGGTGGCTGCTGCGGCACGACGCCGGCGCACCTGGCGGCGGTGGTGCGCGCGGTGCGCGCCGATGCACCCACCCATGCCGCGCGCACGGTTCGCGCCGTCCCGCGCGTCTCGTCAGCGATGCGCGCCATCACGCTGCACCAGGACCCCGCGCCGCTGCTCGTCGGCGAACGCGTCAACGCGCAGGGGTCGCGCAAGGTGAAGCGCCTGCTGCTCGCCGATGACTACGAGGGGATCCTCGAGGTGGCGCGCGAGCAGGTGGACAGTGGCGCGCACGTGCTCGACATCTGCGTGGCGGTCACCGAGCGCGGCGACGAAACCGACCAGATGGAAAAGGTGGTGCGCCTGCTGTCGCAGTCGGTGGAGACGCCGCTGATGATCGACAGCACCGAGCCCGAGGTGATTGCCCGCGCGCTGGAGCACGTGCCGGGTCGCGCGCTGGTGAACTCGATCAACATGGAGAATGGCCGCGCGCGCATCGCGGCCGTGGTGCCCATCGCCAAGCGGCACGGCGCGGCGCTCGTGGCGCTGACCATCGATGAGCTCGGCATGGCCACGACGGCCGTGCGCAAGCTCGCCGTGGCCCGCGCGATTCACGACATCGTCGTCGGCGAGTATGGCATGGCGCCCGACGACCTGCTGTTCGACGCGCTCACGTTCACGCTCGCCACCGGCGATGCGGAGTGGATCGACTCGGCGCACGAGACCATCGACGGCATCCGCGCCATCAAGGGCGCGCTGCCCGGCGTGCTGACCATCCTTGGCGTCAGCAACGTGTCGTTCGGCCTGGATCCGGCGGCGCGCGGCGTGCTCAACTCCGTCTTCCTGCACCACTGCGTGCAGGCCGGACTCGACGCGGCCATCGTGAACCCGGCACACATCACGCCGTATGCGGAGATCCCGGCGGCAGAACGGGCGCTTGCCGATGCGCTGATCTACAATCGGGCGCCGGATGCGCTGCAGCGGCTCATTGAGCACTTCTCGCAGATGGCAGATGGCGGACGGCAGATGGCGGAGAAGGCCGATCCGACCGAGGGCATGACGGCCGAGCAGCGCGTGCACTGGATGGTGGTGCACCGCAAGAAGGAGGGCATCGAGGCGGCGCTCGACGCGGCGCAGGTGCGCAACCACCCGGTACGCGTGCTCAACGAGGTGCTGCTGCCGGCGATGAAGGAAGTGGGCGACAAGTTCGGCGCCGGGGAGCTGATTCTCCCGTTCGTGCTGCAGAGCGCCGAGGTGATGAAGCGCGCGGTGCAGCACCTCGAGCAATTTCTCGAGCGGCAGGAGGGCTACACCAAGGGGACGGTGGTGCTCGCCACGGTGTACGGCGACGTGCACGACATCGGCAAGTCGCTGGTGCACACGATCCTCGCCAACAACGGCTACACGGTGCACGACCTCGGCAAGCAGGTGCCCGTGAACACCATCGTCGACAAGGCCATCGAGCTGAAGGCGGACGCCATCGGTCTCAGCGCGCTGCTCGTGAGCACGTCCAAGCAGATGCCGCTCTGCGTGCAGGAACTCGACCGGCGCGGGTTGCAGCTGCCGGTGCTCATCGGCGGCGCGGCCATCAACCGGCGCTTCGGGCGCCGCGCGATGTTCGTCGACGGCGAGCGCGCGTACGCCCCCGGCGTCTTCTATTGCAAGGATGCGTTCGAAGGACTCGAGACGATGGACCGCTTGCAGGACCCCGCCACGCGGGCCGCGCTCACCCGGCAGCTCATGGATGACGCACGCGACGATGTCTTTCTGCGCGCGAACGTCGGCAAGGACGTGCGCGCCGGCGAGAGTGGCGGCACGCGCAGCGACGTGAAGGCCGACGTTGCCATCCCGGCTGCGCCGTTCTTCGGCCCGCGCGTGCTGCGCGACATCCCGCTCGCCGAGGTCTTTGCGCTGCTCGACCTCGACGAACTGTACCGCCTGCAGTGGGGCGGCCGCGGCTCGGGCGAGGGCTATGAGGCGATCGTGCGCGACGAGTTCGAACCGGCGCGCCGCCGCCTCGAGGCGGAGGCAGCGCGCGACGGCTGGCTGCAGCCGCAGGCGGTGTACGGCTACTTCCCGGTGCAGGCCGACGGCAACGCGATTGTCGTCTACGATCCCGCGGCCTACGAGAGCGACGGTGGGGCGCGCCGCGAGATTGCCCGCTTTGCGTTTCCGCGGCAGGCGGGGCGCGAGCGGCTCTGCCTCGCCGATTACGTGCGCCCCACCGCGACCGACGAAATGGACGTCATCGCCCTGCAGATCGTGACCGTGGGCCAGGCCGCGTCGGAGCGATTCGCCACGCTGCAGGCGGCCGGTGAATACAGCGAGGCATTTCTCGTGCACGGACTGGCCGTCGAGACGGCCGAGGCGACGGCGCAGTGGATGCACGCGCGAATTCGCACGGAGCTGTCGCTCAACGCCGAGCAGGGGAAGCGCTACTCGTGGGGCTACGGCGCCTGCCCCGACCTTGATGACCACGGCCCGCTCTTTCGCCTGCTCCCGGCGGAGCAGGCGCTCGGCATGACGCTCACCGACGCGTTCCAGCTCATTCCCGAACAGAGCACCGCGGCCATCGTCCTGCACCACCCGGAGTGCAAGTACTACGCGGTGCGCACCGCAGCTGAGGGGACCCCATGAGCGCGACGCGCGACGAACTGCGCAGGCGCCTGCTCGACCCCGAGCAGGTGGTGATTGCCGATGGCGCCATGGGCACGATGCTGTATGCCAAGGGCGTCTTCATCAACCAGTGCTACGACGAGCTGAACGTGCGCCAGCCCGACCTGGTGCGCGGCATCCACGCCGACTACGTGCGTGCCGGCGCCGAGCTGCTCGAAACCAATTCGTTCGGCGCCAACCGTCCCAAGCTGCAGCACTACGGGCTCGAGGCGCAGGTGCGCGAGTTCAACGTCGCCGCGGCCACGCTCGCCCGCGAGGCGGCAGGCGACCAGGCGCTCGTGGCGGGCGCCATCGGCCCGCTCGGGCTGCGCATCGAGCCGTACGGGCCCACGTCACGCCTGGAAGCGCAGGCGCTCTTCGAGGAGCAGATGACGGCGCTGCGCGACGGCGGCGTGGACTGCTTCATTCTGGAGACGTTCAGCGACCTCGACGAAATCCTGCAGGCCGTGCGCGCCGCACGCGTCGTGGCCCCATCGCTCCCGGTCATAGCGCAGGTGACGGTCAACGCCGATGGCGCTACAGTCTTCGGCGTGCCACCGGAGGAGATCGCCGAGGCGCTCGACGCCACGGGCGCCGACCTCATCGGGCTCAATTGCTCGGTGGGTCCGCAAACGGTGCTCGAGACCATCGAGCGGATGGCGCTGGTCACGACGAAGAAATTGTCGGCCATGCCCAACGCCGGCATGCCGCGCGACGTCGGCGGGCGGGCGATGTACATGGCGAGTCCGGAGTACACGGCCAACTACGCGCGGCACCTCATTCAGGCTGGCGTGCGTCTCGTCGGCGGATGCTGCGGCACGACGCCCGAGCACATTCGCGCCATGGTGGACGGCGTGCGGCCGCTCGTGCCGCGCCACGTGACCGTCGAGGGATCGGCCGGCGGCGGACGCCTGTCGCGCGTGGCCGTGCATCACGAATCGCACGCCGTGGCGCCGGTGCCGCTGGCCGAACGCTCGGCGTGGGGACGCAAGATCGCCGCGGGCGAGTTCGTGACAAGTGTCGAGATCGTGCCGCCGCGCGGCGTTGACCCATCGAAGATGCTGGCCGAGGTGCGCAAGTTGAAGGCGGCCGGCGTTGACGCGGTGAATGTGCCCGACGGGCCGCGCGCGCAAAGCCGCATGAGCGCCATCGCCACGAGCGTGCTCATCGAACGGGAATGCGGCATCGAGACGGTGACGCACTACGCCTGCCGCGACCGCAACCTGCTGGGCATGCTCTCCGACCTGCTTGGTGCCTCCGCGCTGGGGCTGCACAACGTGCTGCTCATCACGGGCGACCCGCCCAAGATGGGACCGTATCCCGACGCCACCGCGGTCTTCGACATCGACGCCATCGGCCTCACCAACCTCGTGAGCCGGCTCAACCACGGCGTGGACCCGGGCGGCAACAGCATTGGCGCGCCCACGCGCTATGTGATTGGCGTCGGGGTGAACCCGGCGGCGATCGACGTCGCGCACGAGCTCAAGCGCTTCGCGTGGAAGGTGGACGCCGGAGCCGAGTTCGCAGTGACGCAGCCCGTCTTTGACACCGCAATGCTCGAGAGCTTCCTGAAGCAGGTGGAGGGAACGCGCGTCCCGGTGGTGGCGGGCATCTGGCCGCTGGTGTCGGCGCGCAACGCCGAGTTCCTCGCCAACGAGGTGCCAGGCGTGACCGTGCCGCAGGCGGTGATCGATCGCATGCGCCGCGCGAGCGAGCAGTCCAAGGAGCACGCGCTGGCCGAGGGCATCGCGATTGCGCGCGAGATGCTGGACCGTGTGCGCGGCGTGGTGCAGGGCGTGCAGGTGTCGGCGCCGTTCGGGAAAGTGGAGCTGGCGCTCGACGTCTTCAGAAGCTGACGCGCCCCGTTACTTCGCGCCTCCAAACAGGACGGCCAACTCGGGCACTGTTCCGGCCGCGGCCCACTGCGCCATGCCGTCGCGCCAGACGAGTGTGTCGACCGTGACTGGCGTGCCGGCCTGTTGCGCGCGCAGCGCCGCGATGTCGAACGGACCTTTGGGTTGTCCGTCAACGGCAACGAAGAACGCGGGGTTCTGAGGGATCGGAGGCGGCACCGCTGTCTGGCCGCCGGCTGACGGCGCAAGCGGCGGCGGCGGCGACGGATGCATGGCATTCGCCGCTGCAGACGCCAGTTGTCCCGCCATCGCGATGCCGACGCCAACCGCGGCACCCGCCCCACCCGTCCCGGGATTGCGCGCCGATTCCTTCAGGGCGTCGGCCGCCTGCAGCGCGGCGTACGCGCTGATGTCGCCGATCAGTCCGATGCGCGTGCGCTGGTCGAGCGTTGCCGCCACTTCGTCGGGGAGCGCGATGCTCTCGACGACGAGCTTGGCGAGTTCCAGCCCCAGCGGCGCAAGGTCGGGCGCCAGGCGCACGGTCGCCCGACTCGCGAGTTCCGAATAGAGCGACGCGAGTTCGAGAATTGGAATAGAATCTTCGCCGAGTTGCTCGGCGAACCGCGCGACAATCATGTCACGCACCTGATCGGCAATCTGCTCGATGCGGTAGTCGGCGTTCGCTCCGACGAGCTCGGTGACGAAGGTCTTCGCGTTGATCACGCGAACGATGAACGTGCCGTACGCCCGCAGGCGCACCGCGCCGAGTTCGCGCGCATTCACCATCACCGGCGTCTTGGTGCCCCACTTGTGACTCGGGAACTGCCGCGTGCTGACGAAGACGACGTCGGCCTTGAACGGACTCTCGAACCCGTACTTCCAGCCGCGCAGCTTCGACAGCACGGGGAGATTGCGCGTCACGAGCTCGTGCCGGCCGGGCATGAAGACATCGGCGACGGTCCCCTGATCGACGAAGACGGCGCACTGTCCGGGACGCACGATGAGTTGCGCGCCATTCTTGATCTCGTTCTGTGGGCGCGCAAACCGCCACACCATCGCGTCGGGGGAGTCTTCGAGCCATTCGATGACATCGATCAACTCACCGCTGATGAACTCGCGCAGCGTCATTGGATCCTCAGATGGAAGTCCCGCATCAAGAATGCCTGTCGCCTCACGTGAGGAACAGGCCGAGCGCATCGGACAGGAAATGCTCGACGGGCGAGCCGGAGGACGAGTTCCGTCGCGCCATACTGATGGTGATGCCGCCGTAATCGTTCATCGGCGTCGCGCCGGCGGCCTTGGCCGCCTCGAGCCGCCGCCGTTCTTCCACGAGCTGCTGGCGCTCGTGCTCGCGCTCAGCCGACAATCCGCCCCGCTCCACAAAGCCGACCACGCGCTGCAGCTCGCCGCGATCGAGCCACACGCCGTGGGACTTGCAGACATCCATGATCACGCCGGACGAGTGCGCGAAGTTCACGCGGTTCATCAGCTTGGCGCAGTGCGGGCAGGGAATGTAGCGCACCGTATCGGTAGGCGCGGTGTTCGTCGGTGTGCGCGCGGCAAGGGTCGACTCGACGCCGGCATGCGCTTCGCGGTCATCGCAGAGCTTTTGCAGCGTCGACGGGTCGACCCACAATCCGCCGCAGGTGGCGCACTCGCGAACGATCGTTGCGCCGAGCTGCAGCGCCTGCATCTCCTCTGCGCAACGCGGACACTTGCGCTTCGACTCGTCGTCGAGCACGGTGCGTGCCGCCTCAGCGCCGCATCGCGCGCAGAACCGGCTGCCGGCAAAGAGCGGCGCAAAGCACGACGGGCAGGTTACGGTGGCGAGCGCCGCGCCGCAGTAGTCGCACGCGGCGCTGTCGGCAGCGGCGGGAGCGCCGCAACCTGGACAGCGAAGTGTGGAATCGGACACGAGGAGAGCGGCAGCGAGAGGTTCAAGACGCGTTCCGAAGCATTCTGCGTCGCGCACGAACGTTCCGGAAACGGCAACAACGAAAAGTGCAGTGCACCTCGATGTTTCGGAAGTGTGGCGATCTGCCTCGATGCGCCCCATACTCCAGCGCTGGCACCTCACACGACGACCGACCTACAGGCATCAATGACCGACTCGGCACGGCAGGCCCTCGACGGACTTCGCGATCCCGCCACGATGCAATGGTACGCGATCCCGCTGCTTGCCATCGTCTTTCTCATCTACGCCGGGGAAGTGCAGGCCGCGCGCCGCTCGGGACAGTGGGGTGCGGTGATCGCCGGTGCCACGCTGTTTGCGGCGGACTTCGTCAACGAGTCAATCAACGGCTGGGGTTTCGCCGTCTCGGGCTACAGCGCGCTGTGGTTGGCGCCCGGACCAACCGCCTTGCGCACGATGGTGGGATGGAACATTGACATCATGTTCATGTTTGCCATCCTCGGCATCATATACCACCGCACCATCTCCGACGACGCAACGCATCGCATCGCCGGACTGCCCAACCGCTGGTTCTGGGCGCTCTGCTATTCAGCGATCTGCGTGGCGGTGGAACTCTTCCTCAACCGCGGCCGCCTGCTGATCTGGGATTACGCCTGGTGGAACAGCGGCCCGCTCTCCGTCGTCCCCATTTTCGTCTTCGGATATCTCTGGTTCTTTGTCGCCGCCAAGGTCGCGATCGAGCGTCCCACGGTGCAGGGACGCGTGATGGTGCCGGTCGGGCTCGTCGGCGTGGCGGTTGCGCTCAACATTGTTGGCGGAGGTCTGCTCGGCCTGCGCTACTGAGCGCAACCTTAGTCCGGGCGATGAGCGGAACGCATTCGTCGTTGCCTAACCACATCCGACGTTTTGGAACGCACCCTCGTCGCGTTAGCTTCCTCTCATGACCAACGACTCCTTCGCCCAGCGCCCCCCGCTGACGGTGTTCACCGATGACGAAGTCGCCTTTCGCGACGCCGTGGCCGACTTCACCAACGGCGAAGTGCGCCCACGCGTGCAGGCAATGGAACGCGCGGCAAAGATCGACCCCACGCTCATCCCCAAGTACTTCGAACTGGGGCTGATGGGCATCCAGGTGCCCGAGGAATACGGCGGCGCTGGCGGAAGCCTGATGATGGTGACCATCGCGGTGGAGGAGATCAGCAAGGTCGACGCGGCAGCGGCCATCATGGTGGACGTGCAAAACACGCTCGTGCTCTACCCCATGCTGACGTACGCCAACGACGAGCAGAAGGCCCGCTACTTGCCGCGGCTCTGCAGCGACATGGTGGGCGCCTATGCGCTCTCCGAAGCATCGTCGGGCAGCGATGCGTTCGCCATGCAGACCCGCGCCACGCCGCAGCCTGACGGCACGTGGGTGCTCAATGGCCGCAAGCTGTGGATCACCAACGGCGCCGAGGCGGAGTTCTTTCTCGTCTTCGCCACGGTCGACCCGGCCAAGGGCTACAAGGGCGTCACCGCCTTCATCGTCGAGCGCGGCTTCGCCGGCTTTGCGACGGGCAAGAAGGAGGACAAGCTCGGCATCCGTGCGTCGAGCACCACCGAACTGCTCTTCGACAACGTGCCGGTGCCCGCGGCCAACGTCCTCGGCCCGGTGGGTCAGGGGTACAAGATCGCCATCGAGACGCTCAACGAGGGGCGCATCGGCATCGGGGCGCAGATGATCGGCAATGCGCAGGGCGCGCTTGACGCGGCCGTGGTGTATCTCAAGGAACGTCAGCAGTTCGGCAAGGCGCTGCGCGAGTTCCAGGGCATCCAGTTCCAGGTGGCGCAGGCAGCCACCGAACTCGAGGCCGCGCGACTGATGGTGTACAACGCGACGCGGCTCAAGGACGCCGGCCACGACATCGCCATCACCGGCGCGATGGCCAAGCTGTACGCGTCGCAGGTCTGCCAGCGCGTGACGTCGCTCGCCGTGGAACTCCTCGGCGGCGCCGGTTACACCAAGGATTACCCCGTGGAGAAGTTCTATCGCGATGCCAAGATCGGCGCGATCTACGAGGGGACGAGCAACATGCAGCTGCAGACGATCGCGAAGCACGTGCTGAAATAGCGGACGGACTACGCGTCCATGACCATGCGCACATCGGCGTCGAGCTGCGATGCAGCACGCGCGCGCGTGGCCCACGATACGGCGAAGAAGACCAGCAGCGAGAGCAGCAGGGCAAGCCCGCTCACGGTGACGCCGGTGGGCAGCGCGAACGCCTTGAAGAAGGCCAGCGTCTCGAGCCCCAGCGTGAGCGTGAGCCCCGTGGCGATGGACGCCACGGCGCCCTCGCGTGTGGCGCCCTGCCAGTTGAGGCCGATCGCCAGCGACGGCACGAGCGTCGCCGCGAACAGGCCGTAGCCGAAGATTCCGAGAAAGGCGACCAGCGTGCCAGGCAGCTGCGCGAGCAATACGGCCGCGAGTGACAGCACCAACGTCCACGCGCGCCCCCAGCGTAGCTCCTCCCCCACGCGGCGCCCGAACGCGCGTGGCAGGTCGTGCGTGAGCGCGGCTGCGCCGATGTTCATGAACGAGTTCACCGTGCTCATGCCGGCGGCGATGACCCCGGCGAAGACGAGGCCCGCCACCGCCCCTGGCGTGAAGCCGAGCACAAACGCGGGCGTTGCGTCGTCGGCACGGACGAGCGGCGGCAGCGCGCCGCCCGCCACCTTGGCGCGCATCACGAGCCCGACGCCGACGTACAGCAGCAGGGTCAGCGCCATCGCCCCGCTCATCAACAGGGGATACCACTTGAGCTGCCGCGGGTTGCGCAGCATGTAGAACTTGTGCGCCACGTGCGGCTGGCCCAGCGCCCCCATCCCGAACACGAAGAAGAGCGAGAGCGCGGAGAGCGCGGGCATCTTGCCCCACGGCCCGAGAAACGTGGCATCCACGGCGGTGATGGCGCGCGAAATTCCCTCCATGCCGCCACCCGCGCGCCACACGAACCAGAACACCGTCACCGACGCGGCGGTCTTCACCAGCCCCTCAAAGAGATCGGTATAGACACCGGCCAGAATGCCGCCCGTCATCGTGTACGAGAGCGTCACCAGCATGGCGAGCCAGATGCCGAACGTGAGCCCCGTGCCGAACATCGCGTCGATCACGAGCCCGAGCGCGAGAAAGTTGGTGGCCATGTAGCCGACGACCGCAACGAGAATCGCCACGGCACTCAGCCCCTGCGCCGCCGGCGACCGGAAGCGCGCACCAATCGCGTCGGGCACGGTCATCAGGCCGCGCGCCTCACCGAGCAAGCGCATGCGCTTGGCCAGCACCCACGCGCCCATCGTGTTGGTGATCGACGCCGACAGGACGATGAACACTGCCCCGGTGCCGGCCGTGTACACCAGTCCGGGTCCGCCAATGAACGCAAACCCCGACAGCGTGCTCGCCATCGCCGCGATGGCGAGCGTGACGATGCCGATGCCCTTTCCGGCCACGAAGAAGTCGCGGGCGCTGCGCGTGCGGCGTGATGCCCACACGCCGATGGCGGCGACCACCACAAAGTACAACGCCGCGATGCCGATGATCACCGGCTGGCGCACCACCGCCGGCGCGGCCTGCAGCAGGTGCCAGCCGGTCACGCGTCGCCTTCGCGCGTGGCGCGGCGGATGCGCTCGAGGTCGTCGTCACTCAGCGTCTCACGGTCGAACGACAGCGCATAAGCGAGCGGCAGAACGAGCATGGGCACAACGCCGATGCCGTAGAGCACGATGGCCGTGCGCAACGGCAGGCCCAGCACGAGCACGGCGCTGGGTCCTTCATTGGCTGGCAGCAGCAGCGCCGCGCCAAAGGCGCCCCCGACGAGCAGAAAGACGAAGACGCTCGCCGCCAGCGCCACGGGCCTCACCCGCCCCCCGCGCGCTGCGCCCAGTGCAATCATCGACGCCAGCGCCCCGGCACTACCGAGGGCCAGCCCCCACGCCGCCCATGGCGGTGCACCGCCCGGCAAGAACGCCAACAGGTAGGCGGCCGAAATCGCAGTACACGACAGGACGAGGCCGGCGAGCGCGGAGCGCGTGGTCACTCCGGCTGCGGCGGCGCCAGATCGTCAGGCGGCGTGAACACGCGCTTCACCATCCAGACAACCAGCACGATGGGAAGCACCACGAACAGCAGCAGCTTGAACAGCACCACGGACGCGAGGCCGATAGCCATCAGCCCCAGCACCGGAATGCCAAGCACGGCCACGCCGAGCAGCGGGCGCAATGCAAACAGGCGGGCAAGCAACGCGACCATCGGGAACGCTCCGGTTGGGGACACCCATCCCTACGACCCGACAGCCGGGCCGGGTTTCTCCACGTCATGTCTGGCCGAACACGGGCTCGCTCGGCCGTCCCGTCATGAAGCCCTGCACATACGCGGCGCCGTGCGTCTGTGCCCACTCCAGCTCGCCGGGCGTCTCGACGCCCTCGGCAATGGTGGAGATTCCCAGCTCCGTGGCAATCTCAATGGTCTTGCGGGCAATGAGCGCCTTGTACGGGTCGCGGTCGACGCCACGGACGAGGTCCATGTCAAGCTTGATGAAGTCCGGGCGCAGCTGGTGCAGCCGGTTGAGCGACGAATACCCCGCCCCCACGTCGTCGAGCGCCACGCGAAAGCCGGCATCGCGGTACGTCGCCAGCAGGCCGCGGAGGTGCACCACGTCGGGGGCGTGCTCACTTTCCACCACCTCAAACACCACACGCTCGTGCGCCAGCTGCAGCCGGTCGATCTGGTCGACCGTGTGCGCCAGCGCCGTCAGCGGGTCGTCGATGGCGCTCGGCGTCAGGTTGAGAAAGAGCGCTTCGGTGTGGCCAGCGCGCATCATCGTCTCGATGGCCGAGTCGCGCGCAGCGAGGTCGAGGTCGGCCAGCATGCCGCAGCCGCGCGCCACCTCGAAGATGTAGTGTGCATGCACCACGCTCCCATCGCGCTCGGCGCCGCGCAGCAGGGCCTCACGCGCGAAGATGCGCCCCGGGTCGCTGGCATGCACAATGGGCTGTAGCACGCTGGTGTAGCGGCGCGCGTCGAGCAGCTCGCGGAGCCACGTGCTCTGGCTGACGAGCGCGAACGCCGAGTACGACTTGACGGTCGGGAAGTCGCTGATGGAGAGCGCGCCCCCCGCAGGCTTGTAGAGCACCCGCGTCTCGTCGGCCTCGCTGTGCGTCATCACGCGCCTCAGGGGACCCACGATCTCGCGCAGCACCGACCACTCGACGTCGAGCACCAGCGCCACACCCTCGGCCGATTCGAAATCCAGCGTGTGCTGACGCAACAGTGTCACCACGCGCGCCAGGGCATGCTCGGAGGGAAACCAGAGATACATCCGCCCAAGCGGTGCCATGACCTCGCCCGCCGAGTTGCGACGGGCCGAGCGATGCGTGATGAGCGTCTGGCGTGATGGCAAGATCTGGGGTTCTCGGACGCCGCGTGACACCAGGTGCCGAGGCAGTCCAACCAGCACCTCGACAGCATTCCATTGGAGCGTAGCATGATGCAGTGCGTGCGGCAACACACCGCATGCATGCCAGATGGAGAATCCGACCCATGATTCCGACACCGGACGGTGAACAAGAAAAACGATGGGCGACCGACCCGGCTTGCGCGCCGAATCCATCGCCCATCGCCATCAGGCCCTGGAATCCCGAATCGGGATCCTGCGCCAAAGTCCTCGATCGTCTACTGCACCGGCGGCTTGACGCTGTACAGCGCGTTGAAGAACAGCCGGAACGTGCCGTGCGGCTGCGCACGGAACATGATCTCCGGGCCAAACAGGTACAGGGTGCCCTGACCCACGGCCGCCTCGGCGATCGCCGTGCCGCCTTCGAGGTAGTTCTCGCCCCACGCCCAGCCCGAGACCAGTGGCGACTTCTCGTACCATGCGATCCGCTTCACGCCCTTCGACGCCGCGTCCGGTCCGAGCTTGAAGACCGGCGAGTTGTCAAAGAAGACATTGGCCTGGGCGGCCATGCCCTTGGTCACCATCGCCGTGGTGTCGAACGACGCCTTGAGGATCGAACCCGGCACGTAGAACTTTTCGCCCGGAAGCGCCTTGCCGTTCTCGGCGAGGTAGTTCTCCACCGGCAGGCCGATGTGCTGGGCCAGCGAGGTGGACGAGCCGATGGTGACAATGCGACCGCCCGCTTCCATGAACGCCTTCAGCTGCGGCACGGTCTTGTCCACCGTCACCGCGCCAACCATGCGACGCATCTCCGGCGGAAGCATCGTCGTGTCGGGGCCGCCGCCGAAACCGCCGCCGCGACGACCGCCGCCAGCCGCGGCCGGGATCGACCCGTCCGTGAAGACGAGGACGTCGTACTTGGCGCGCAGGTTCCCCGCGTCGAGTTCCTGCGGATAGATGTCCGTGTACGGCATGCCGAACTGCTCCAGCAGCCAGCGCGTGTGCCCCGACGGCATCTGGCCGCCGTAACGGTCAAACAACGCGATGCGCGGCGCGGTCAGCTTCTGCGCGCCGGCGGGCTTCTTGCCCTCGGCGAACGTCACGCCAAGTTCCTTGGCGGCCTGCTCGGCGATCGGGCGGCTCTTGCCGTTGGACGCGACATAGAAGTTGCCGTCGAACCCGCGGAATACCTCCACGCCGCCCTTCTGCAGTCGCGCCACAGCGGCGAACGCGTCGTTCTGCAGCGGCGACAGCTTCCACGTCCCCGCCTTGGCCACGACGCCAGCCGGCGCGGTGACGAGCTTCGACGGATCGATGCGATCGCACGGACAGTCGAACCCATCGAGCACGCGGTCGAACTGCACGCCCATCAACATGGCGAGCGTCCAGCCGGCGTTGTCGTACGGCGGCGTCGGCGGCGCGCCCGGGAACTTGAAATCGTTCGGATGGTCCTGCGGATCGAACATGTCGATGACCATCGGGCGGTAGGCCTGGTTGGTCTTCACGACAATCGAGCCGGCGGGATACGACTTGCCGCCCACCGAGAACGCCGCCGTGGCGCGGTGCACGATGATCGCGTTCTGCTGCAGCTTCTCGATGAACTTGAGCGCCGTCGGAAAGTCCTTCTGGTCGGCCGGCACAATGTAGCCGCGCGGGTCACGCAGCTCGGGAGCGCGCAGCAGGTTGGCGAACTTGGGGTCGCCCGCGCCGCCACCCATGCCACCGCGGTTCGGGATCACCGGCGCGTTCACATCGGCGCGCGGCGTGGCCGCAGACATGGCGTCCTTCATCGCCTGCAGGCGCTTGGGCCACACGGTCCAGGAGTCGGTGCTGCCGGCGGCGATCATCTCGGCGCCCATCTTCCACTGGCGGTAGAGGATGGTCTCGCGATACCGCTGCGCGAAGTCGAGCACCGCACGGTTGGCCGTGACCGAATAGTCGATGGACTGCCGGAAGTGCCACTCCTGCGGCGCGATCGGCAGCGGGAGGTCGGCATTGCGGAGCAGCTTGTCGGGAATGAACGGAATGCGCATCGGCGTCGGGTTGCCGATGGTCTCGGTGAGCAGGCCCACCATGTTGTGGAAGTACGCGCCGGTACGCAGGCCGCCGTTCCACCACGTCGAGTACAGCGTCGACGAGCGCATGGTGACGCCCGGCTTGTCCTCGGCCACGAACCGCGCATGCATGGCCGACCCAACCTGGTCGATGCCGGTCATGATCAGCGAATGCAGGTTGTAGTTCATCGGATCGCGGAACGGCGGCGCGAACATCACTGTCCCGGCCGGGCCGGTCTGATGGTGGTTGTACATGATCTGCGGGTACCATTCCTGGTACAGCACGCGGTTCATGTTGATGGTCTCGGGCTGGTTGTTCGCGTAGAAGTCGCGGTTGTTGTCGTGCCCGATGTATTTCTGATAGAGGCGCGGGATGTTCATGTTGCGCTTCTTGGGGTCGCTCTCGCGCATGTACCAGTCGGCCACCAGCTGCATGCCATCCGGATTGGCCTGCACGAAGACGAGGATCACGTCGTTCAGGATGCGCATCGTCTCGTCGTCACTCTGCGAGACGAATTGCCAGTTGGTCTCGATCAGCTGGTTGGCGCCGAGCACCTCGGTCGCGTGCAACCCACCGTCGATCCAGATCACCGCCTTGCCGTCCTTGGCAAGCGCCTTGGCCTGCGCCTCCGTCACACCCTCGGCGTGGCTCAGCCGCTCGGCAATCTGACGGTACTTCTCGCGGTCCTTGATGTTCTGCGGCGATGACACAATGGCCATCAACTGCGGACGCCCTTCGGCACTCAGGCCGATGGTGTCGAGGATCATCCGGTCGGACTCCTTGGCCAGCGTCTCCCAGTACTTACTGAACTGGGTGTAGTTGGGCAGCCAGTAGTCCTCGCCGATCTCGTGCCCGAAGAACTGCTTGGGCGTGGTGAGCCGGCCCTGGGCGACCGCGGCGAGCGGCAGCGTGGCGGCCAGGAGGAAGGCGGACAGCGCGCGACGAACGAAGAGGCGCATGGTCGTGTGGGAAGCAGGGTCTATGCGCGGCCGGACGGCCGAGCGAGGGCAGACGTGTTCGTAACGGCGCGGAGGGTTGGCGCGTTGAGCAAGCCGCCGAGCGCGACCTGGGGGGGGGGGGGGC
>JANYJW010000054.1 GCA_025361705.1 Gemmatimonas sp. | reverse complement strand
GTGACGTTGGAGTTGGTGAACTGCAGGGCCGGCGACAACGCGCCACCCGGCGCGAAGGAAATCGCGCTGAACTTGCCCGTCTGCCCCTGCGACCAGTTGATGCCCAGGTTCGACAGCGTGTTCTCGTCGAACTGCACGACGAGTGCCTCGATGAGAATGTGCCGGACGGCGCGATCCGCCCGATGCAGCATGGCCGTGGCTTCGTACACGTCCTTGCGCGGACCCGCGAGGAGCACGCGCCCACGCGACGGATCGTACTGGGATTTCAGCTGCCCGCTGCCGAAGAACTGCTGCACGATTCCGGACGTCGATTTTTCGTCGAGATGATCGAGGCGGACTTCGCGCTGGATGACCTCGTCGGGGCGGTACGACGAGTCCGGCATGGCGATGGCTGCCGGTCGCACGACGAGCACGCCGTTGCGCTTGACGACGTTGTACCCCTCCCGACCGAGCAGGATGTTGAGCCCATCAACCAGCGGCAGGTTGTCGAAGCGTGCCGACGTGCGGCCGGCCGGCCCGTGGTCCTCGACCACATAGGGGAGCTTGCTCGCGTCGAGGGCTCGCCGAAGCGCCGGCGCGAGTTCCGCCTGTGCCAGGTCGACGGACAGCGTGAGCGCGTCGGAGGGCCCGGTAACCGACACCACGCCCGCCTTTACGATGGCGATACTGTCGCGCGTGACGGCCGCAGCGGCGTTTTCGCTGCGAATCGCCTTCATCAACTGCGCCAGATCCTGCTCGTACCGCAGGCTGCGGGAGCAGGCGGCAGAGCCCAGCACGATCCCCAGCAGGGACCAGGCGAACTTCGTTGTGCGCGTCATCTTGTGACCACCAGGCGTGGAGAAGCCAACGCATCGTTCGATGGTCGCGCGAGCAGCGCGATGGGGGCCAACGACGTCTATTTCGGTGAGGGAATATTGCGCGCAGTCGGAGGCATTCGTAAGAGCACCGCGTGATCATCGTGACGGAGCCGGCGGCAAGGCGCCGCACCTGATGCGCTCCGCCGACCCAACGTGCACATTTGATCCGACGTACGAAGCAACTGTACCTGCAGCACTCGCGCCCCCCGCTACACCAGCTTTTCGTGGAGGGGAAGTCATGCGCAGCACGTGCAGGGCGTTGGCGGTCGGGGGACTCCTGCTGACCATCGGTACGCCCGCAGCGGCCCAGATCATTCCAGCGGAACTCAGTGAGCCGCAGTTCTTTGGCTCATCGTTCACGCAGTTCTTTCAAGATCGGTTGTCCCCGGTCGATCAGTCGTACAGCAAGGAGAACCCATTCAAGCTGTCGACGCCACTGGGGACTGTCTATGCGTACTGGTTCAAGGGTGACCCCTACCTGATCGCCGGCTCCAGGGGGAAGATGGACTTCGGCGCCGCGGTGGCACTGCCGTCTGACAAGCTCGTCCTGAATGACTACGTGTGGATCTACAGCCGGAAGGACGTCACCCTCACGCCCGACGACGTTCCCAGTGACCTGAAGCTCCGGGTGCAGAAGTTCTGGCCCTCCGCCAAGGTCACGCTGCTCGCCAAGGGCGTCGTGATGCGCGCCGAGCCGGCCGGTGACCTGCTGGATGACGCGCGGAGTTTCCTCAAGCTCGACCGGATTGATGGCGTGACCGTGCTCGCCTTCGGCAAGAGCAGCCTGCGCAATTCCACGAGCCTCATGTTCTTTGGCACGGTGACGAATCCCTTCGGGATCGAGATGACGCTGCGCGATCCGGAACTGACATACACAAAGAAGGAGGGCAAGCCGCGGCCCACTGTCGCGCTCGCGAGCAACGTCGATATCTACGGACACGCCTACGAGTTCAAGGCCGAGGGCTCTGATCCGAAGAAGCCCGACATCTTCGTGCTCAAGACGCCCAGCCTGAACCCGCAGGACGTCGTGAATATCTCCCGGGCATTTGCCAAGCCCCTCTTCGATCTGGCGCCAGGCACCAATCCGGGGTGGAAGTTCAACCTGATCCCGACCTTCTCGCTGCATCCGCCGAAGACCACGTCGCCGAATTTTCCGACCGAAGACCAGTCAAAGGTCGTTGTGTACGCGGCCGTCACCGACAAGCCGGAATGGAAGGTCACGGGCCCGGCCATCAAGATCCGCGGCAGCCTGCAGGTGGACCTGCTGCCCAAGAAGCAGGACATCGCCAGCGTGGAACTCTCGCTGGACAAGAGCAGTCTCGCGGCGAATTTCGCGTTGCCGAGCTTCTCGCTCCCCGGATCGGAGCTGACCTTCGGCTCCGCCTCGGCAGCGATCGGGGCATCCGCGAGCAATACGTTCATGACCATCAGCGCCGCGGTGGACAATCCGTGCTTCGCGCAGCAAGCGAGCTTCACGGTGGATGGCACGGGTCTTCCGAAGGTTGATGTGAACGTCAATCAGGCGCTGAGCCAGCTCGATCCCACGACCTTTGTCGGCCGGTTCCGCGGATGCTCCAAGGCCGGCCTCGACGTCGCGAAACTCGCGCTCCAGTCCGGGGAGCAGGTCATGGGTTACGGACGCGACAAGCTGGTGGAGGTTGCGGCCCCGGTCTTCGGCACCGAACGGGTCGTGTTCGTCGCAAAGGCGCTGGGCTATCCAGCGGAGATCGTCGCCACCGGGCTTGGCAAGCTCCTCGGCAAGAACGACCTCTTCGACAAGAACGCGCTCATGGACGTCGCCCAGAAGGTCTACGGCGTTGGCGAAGTCGGCAAGTTCGCGAACTCGGCCGGTCTGGTTGTCCAGGACGTCCTTGGGTGGGCCAGCACCCGAGGCGGCGCCCAACTCGCGGGATTTGCCCTGAACGGGGCGGGCTTCGCCAAGGACCAACTGCTGGACATCAGCGCCAAGGTATTCGGGAGCGGCGACATGGTGTACTTCGCCGAGGGCGCGGGTTTCACGGCTGAGCAGTTCATGGGCTGGGCTTCCACCGGCGGAAAGAGCGTCGAGACGGTCGGCCAGATGTTCAAAGGCGGCTACTATGATTCCGGCAAGGTGCTGGACGCGGCGCTCAAGACATTCAAGCCCGAGCAGGTGGCGTCCTTCGCCAAGTCGGCCGTGTATTCCGCCGAGAAGGTCGTGAGCTGGGCGAACGTCCGGAAGATGACTCCCGACGCGATCGGCAAGCTCGTCGGGCAGGGCGTCTTTGGCCGCGACGAATTGCTGAACGCCGGCAACAAGATCCTCGGCAACGACAAGGTGGCGCTCATCGGGCAGGGCGCTGGCTACGCCGCCAAGGAGGTCTACGGATGGGCGTACGACGCACAGATAAAGTCGCTCGGCAAGATGCCGGATAGTTGGAGGGACGTGGGGGATGCCATTCGGTGGCACGACTCCTACATGAGGGGGGCGGGCGACGCCGCGAAGATGATCGGCAAAGTCTGGAACAAGGACGACGTGCTGAACGGGGCTAAGGACGTGTACAAGCTGGGGTGGAGCGGGGTCTCCCAGATTGGGCGGGTCGCCGGCTTTGACGCGACCGCCATGACGCACTATTTCAATGCCGTGGGCGTCGGCAAGAAGGAGATCTCCGAGATCCTGTTTGCCGGTGGCTACGCGAAGAACCAGGTGAAGGGCGCGGTAATGACCGTGTACCGCCTTGGCAGTGGCGAAGTGGACAAGCTGGTCGACGCCGGCGAAGCGGCGTGGAGCGGCGTCGCGGACACCGCCAAGAAGGGATGCAAGACGCTGCTCGGCTGGACGGGCGCCTGCTAGCGCCACCCACCGCAGTGTAGATCGCATGCGAAACGCGACCTCTTCACGGCGAAGAGGTCGCGTTTCTCTTCCAGCGGAGTGTCGCGCCTGCTGGCGCGATCATTGCGCGACGCTACATCCGCACCGTGCGCGGCCGCAGGGTGGTCGCGCGCGCCGTCAACATCTCGTGGCGCGACCGGGCCATCGCCTCGCGCGCCTGTTCGAGGCCGCGCTGCATTTCCAGCCGAGCCTTCGGCAGCTCGGTACGCAGCGCGTGCTCAAGCTCCGCGCGCATCTCGTCGAGCTGCACGTGCACTTCCGTTTCGTCGCCGTCGAACGTGCGCAGCCGGATCATCGGCGCGTGCGGGGCGGCTGGCGCGGTGGGCGGCATCGGCACTTTCATGTGCATCCCGGCCATTGGCGCCATTGGGGGCATCGGCGCCATCGCCGCCATCGGCCCGTCAGGCGAACGGAAGAATGTGAACGCGCCATCGCCGCTCCCCTTGAGCGCCGACGCCTTGCCCAGCGTCACCTTCACGGCGCGCGCGCGCCCCGCCGACACGACGGTGAGCTCCACCACGTCACCCGGCTTCCCCTTGGCCACTTCGCGACTCATGCGGTTGAGACGCGAGCTCGCCACCCACGAGTCGTCGAGGTCGTCCTTCGACAGCTTCAGCGACACCCCGTTGATGGCGGCAATGCGATCGCCCTCGACGATGCCGGCCTTCTCCGCGGGTCCGTTCTCGGTGACCGAGTTCACGAAGACGCCGGCCGTGTCGCGCTTGCTGCCCGTGAGGCCAAAGGCGATGCCGATCACGGGCCGGTCCTCGCGCTTCAGTTCCGCCATCGCCGCCGCCGGACGCAGGTCGTCGGCAGCCACCGTCTTGACCTTGAATGCCTTGGCCGCGCCCTCGTGCCACACCTGCAGCGTCACTTCGTCGCCCGCTTTCACCTTGCCGAGTTCGCGCGTGAGGCGGCGCTGCATGATGCCACCCATTTCGTCGTCGCCGGCATCGTCGCGAGCCACCCGCAGCGAGGCCCCGTTGATGGACTGGATGCGGTCGCCCTCGCCAAGCCCGGCCTTCTCGGCGGGCCCTCCCGCGGTGATCGACGAGATGAGGACGCCCAGCGTGTCACGCGTGCTGCCCGACGCGGTGGACACGCCAATCATCGCGCGATCACCGCCCTGCGTGCTCGCCAACGTCATGGTGCGAGTGACGTTTCCGTTGCCGCTGCCGGAGGAGCGAATCGTGACCGACTGCGCCGCCAGCGGCATGGCGAGCGCGACAATACTCAGGGCGAACAGGGTGCGACGCATGGGAAGCCTCGATGAAGTCACGGGTTCTGGCGGGGGTTCACCAGAATTGTCACCGCATGGCCCCGGAGGGTTGCCTGCCCACCGGGCAGTCCCCGGACCGCTATCTTTTCTCCTACAGCCGTGCCGATTTTCTCTGACTGCGCCGGCCGCTGACTTCGCACGACCTTGTGCTGTCGCTGATTTTGGCCCTTTCGACCTTTGGGAGTCCGTTCGTGACCGCTCAGGTTCACCCCGTGCAGCCTGCGCTCGAGCGCCTCAAGGGCTTGCGCAACCTCGTCGGCAACACACCGATGCTCGCCATTGATGTGGAGTTCCGCGGGCGCGCCCGTCGCATTTTCGCGAAGGCTGAGAACCTCAATTTCACGGGTTCCATCAAGGACCGCATGGCGCTGCACATCCTGCGGCGCGGGTACGATACGGGACACCTGCGGCCGGGCGCGCTGGTCATCGAAGCGACGAGCGGCAACACGGGCATTTCGTTCAGCGCCATCGGACGGGCCCTCGGCCATCCGGTGACCATCTTCATGCCCAACTGGATGAGCGACGAACGCAAGCGCCTCATCCGGTCCTTCGGGGCCACGGTGCGGCTCGTCTCGCACGAAGAGGGCGGGTTCCTCGGGTCCATCGCGCTGTCGGAGCACCTCGCGGCCGAGACGCCCGGCGCATTCCTGCCGCGCCAGTTTGCGAACGATGAGAACTGCATGGCGCACGAGTTGAGCACCGGCCCGGAGATCTGGGCGCAGGTCGGCGCGCGCGGGCTGGTGCCCGACGCCTTCGTGGCCGGCGTCGGAACCGGCGGCACCATCATGGGAACGGGCCGCTACCTGCGCGAGCGCAACCCTGCGGTCAAGCTTCATCCCGTGGAGCCGGCCAACTCGCCGACGCTCACGACGGGCTACAAGGTCGGCAAGCACCGCATCCAGGGCATCAGCGACGAGTTCATTCCTGCCATCGTGCAGCTCGCGGAACTCGATCGGGTCGTCGCGGTCGATGACGGCGATGCCATCATCATGGCGCAGCGGCTCGCTGGGGAACTCGGCATCGGCGTCGGCATCTCGAGCGGCAGCAACCTGCTGGCCGCGCTGCAGGTGCAGGACGAGATGGGCGGCGACGCCACCGTCGTCACCGTGCTCAGCGACGACAACAAGAAATACCTGAGCACCGACCTCATGCACGACGAGCCCGTGAAGGACGGCTTCCTGTCGAGCGAGGTGAAATTGCTGCGGTTCCGCGCGCTCAACCGGATGTGCGACGCATGCTTTGACCCGACGGATCCCGACGGGGCGCCGGTGCACTTGGCGCGCGGATAGGGCGGCGCGGCGGCTGGGTGGTGCCTGATGGCAGATGGCAGATGGGAGCTGGCATCCCGCGCAACCACCCCGCCCCTACACCACGATATTCAGCAGCCGCCCCTGCACGAAGATGACCTTCTTCGGCGCGCCGGTGATGAATTTGGCCAGCGCCGCATCGGCGTGCACCGCGGCCAGCGCCGCGTCCTGCGTGACGTCGCGCGGGACGCTCACCTTGCCACGCGTCTTGCCGTTGACCTGCACCACCATCTCCAGCGCGTCCTCGCGGACCAGTGCCTCGTCCACCGCCGGCCAGCCAGCGTCGAAGATGCTGCCGGTGTGGCCAAGCATCTCCCACAGCTCCTCGGCGATGTGCGGCGCGAACGGCGCCACGAGCTGCACCAGCGGCTCCACTTCGGTCACGTGCGGCACGCGCTCGCCGCGACGCAACATGTTCATGAGCTCCATCATGGCCGCGATGGCCGTGTTGTAGCTCAGCGAGGCAATGTCGCCGCCCACCTTGCGGATGGTCTGGTGCAGTTTGCGCATCACGTCGGCATCGGCCGCGCCGTCGCGCCGCGCGTCACGGACGCTCGCCCACAGGCGGTCGAGGAAGCGCCGCACCCCGCTGATGGACTGGTCGCGGAAGTCACCCCCCTCCTCGAACGGCCCGATGAACATCAGGTACATGCGCAGCGTATCGGCGCCCCACTGATCCATGATGGAATCCGGGTTCACCACGTTGCCGCGCGACTTCGACATCTTGGCGCCGTCGCGGATAATCATGCCGTGGGCGCGGAACGTGAGGAACGGTTCTTCGGTGGGCACCAGCCCGGCGTCGAACATCACCATGTTGATGAAGCGGGCGTACAGCAGGTGCAGCACCGCGTGCTCGTTGCCGCCGATGTAGGCCGACACCGGCAGCCAACGCTTGGTGACGTCCGCATCGAACGGCACGTCGTCGCGCGGCACGCTCGGGTAGCGCAGGAAGTACCAGGCGCTGTCGAGGAACGTGTCGCTTACGTCCGTTTCGCGGCGGGCCGGCTTGCCGCACGTGGGGCACGGCGCGTGGTAGAACGCCTCATGGCGCGCCAGAGGCGAGACGCCCGAGTCATCCGGCTTGTAGTCGGGGACGTTCGGCAGCAGCACGGGCAGGTCCCGTACGGGCACCGGCACCGTGCCGCACGCGTCGCAGTAGATCACCGGGATCGGCGGCCCCCAGTAGCGCTGGCGCGACACGCACCAGTCGCGCAGCCGGAACGTCGTCACCGCCTTGGCGGCGCCGCGCTGCGTCAGCCATTCCGTCACCTGGCGCTTGGCCTCACCCACCGGCAGCCCATCGAACTGCTCGCTGTTCACCAGCCGGCCGCCGGCATCGTCGGCGTAGCACGCGGCCAGTGGCGTGTGTGCAGAATCCTCGGGTCCCGCCACCACGCGCACGATGGGAAGATTGAACTTCTGCGCAAACTCGAAGTCGCGCTCGTCGTGCCCAGGCACCGCCATGATGGCGCCCGTGCCGTATCCCATGAGCACGTAGTCGGCCGTCCAGACGGGGATCATCTCGCCGCTGGCCGGATTCACCGCATACGAGCCGGTAAAGACGCCGGTCTTTTCCTTGCTCACCTGCCGGCTCACGATGTCCTGCTTGCGCGCGGCCTCGCGATACGCCTCCACTTCGGCGCGCTGGTCGCTCGTCGTCACTTTCTCGATGGACGGATGCTCGGGCGCGAGCACCAGGTACGTGGCGCCGAAAATCGTGTCGGGACGCGTCGTGAAGACGGGAATCACGACGGCGCCACTCGTGATTTCCTGCGACACCATCACGCCGGCGCTGCCGGCGTCGGTCAGCGGGTCGAGCACGCGAAAGCGCAACTCGGCGCCTTCGCTCTTGCCCAGCCAATTGCGCTGCGCCGTGCGGGTGCTGTCGGACCAGTCGATCCACTCGAGGTTCTTGAGCAGGCGCTCGGCGTAGTGCGTGATGCGGAAGAACCACTGCTCCAGCAACCGCTGCTCCACCGGCGTCTTGCACCGCTCGCAGGCGCCGCCCTCCACCTGCTCGTTGGCAAGCACGGTCTTGCACGACGGACACCAGTTCACGGCGGCCTTCTTCTTGTAGGCCAGCCCGCGCTCGTAGAGCTTCAGGAAGACCCACTGGGTCCACTTGTAGTAGTCGGGATCGGTCGTGTCGACCGAGTGGCGCCAGTCGACCATCAGCCCGGCGCGATCCAGCTGACGCCGGAAGTTGGCGACGTTGCGGGGGATCAATTCCATCGGGTGGACGCCCAGTTTCAGGGCGAAATTCTCCGAATGGATGCCAAAAGCGTCGTAGCCGAGCGGCTCGAGCACGGTGTGCCCCTGTAGCCGCTGGAACCGCCCGTGGATATCATTTCCGGTGAAGGCGTACAGGTTGCCGATGTGCAACCCCTCCGCCGACGGGTACGGAAACATCATCAGCTGATAGAACGGACGCTCGCCGAGCAGGTCGGTCGCATTCGTGCCGCGCGCGATCCAGCGCTCGCGCCACTTGGCCTCGATGCTCGTCGGGTCATAGCTGGCAGGTTCGTCGGTGCCAACCGGCGGATGGGGAACAGTCATCGTGGTGTCGTGGGGTATGGTGCTCTGGCGCCCCGCGGCGGCCGGGAGGCAGCGCGTGAGTCACGGGGATGAAGGGAATCTAGCCTCGCCGAATCGGGGTACAAGCGCGGCACCGAAGACCAAGGCGCATGCGCTCGATCGCCTTGGCGCGTGGGTGCTGTGGGTATCCGGGATTTCGACCATCGTGCTGCTCTGGATCACGCGCGATGTCTGGCTGCGCGCGCTGTACACGGGGCAGATCTACTGGATCATCGCGCTGGCCGTCGCCCTGTCCGGACTGGTCGGCACGGCCTTTTTCGCCCTCGTCGTCTCCCCCATGGTGGGCGGCCGACTACGGGCGCTGGCCGTGGTGGCCGAGGCGCTCGCGGCCGGTGACTTGACGGTGCGTCCCGAGGCTGCCGGCCAGGACGGCGATATTGGCCGCCTCGGCCGCGCCATGCTCGCCATGACGGACGAACTCGCCCGGCTGGCCACGCTCGTCCGCACCGCCACCGCGGAAACCACCTCGTATGCCAGCGAAATCACCGGCGGCACGGAGCACCTCGCTCAGGCCGCCTCGGGCATCGCGGGGACGGCAAGCACGCTCAGCCATCAGGCCGCCCAGATGGCCGACGCCATCGGCCACCTGACCACCGATACGACGCGCCTGGGCGAACTTGCGCGCCACCTCGCTACCGGCGCTCGGGACGGGCTCGAGCGCAACCGCCGGCTCATGACCCTCGCCAGCGACAACCACCTGCGCCTCGACGAGACCGGCGGTCGGCTGAGCCTGCTCGCCGAGGATGTGCAGGCGAGCGCGCACGCCGTGGACGCACTGGGTGGGGCGTCCGACAAGATCGGCGCCTTCGTCACCCTCGTGCAGAAGATCGCCCGGCAGTCCAAGCTGCTCGCGCTGAATGCGGCCATGGAAGCCGCGCGCGCCGGCGAGCAGGGCGAAGGGTTCAGTGTGGTGGCCAGCGAGGTGCGTCGGCTTGCTGCCACGTCGTCGGAAGCCGCCGAGCAGACCGAGTCGCTGATTCATGGCATTTTGGCGCGGCTCGAGGAGGCCCGCGGGGCCAGCGCGCGGGCCCTCGATCGCGTGGTTGCCGTACGCGAGGCCACGGAGCACGGGCGCCAGTCGTTCACGCAGGTGGAAGCCGCCGTCGGCGAAGCTGACCAGTGGACCGCCGAAATGGCAACGTCAGCCGTCGCGGGCGACCAGCTCGTGGCCGACCTGCAGCAGCGCCTGACGGCGCTCAACGATGGGACGCAGGCGTTCGTGAATGCCATGCATGACGTGGCGGCCGCCAGCGAGCAACAGAGCGCGAGCACGCAGGAAATTGCGGCGGCGGCCACACACCTGTCGGTGACCGCAGCCAAGCTCGAGAACGCGGCGAGCGCCTTCAGGACGGAGTAAGCAGCGCGCTCCGGGAGCAGGCCCGGGGCGGGCCCCGGGCAACCTAGGCGGGCGATGTTCCGCCGGCGTCCTGCAAGCGGGTAACCGACGCGGGATCGCCCATCACGATCAGGTGGCAGCCGCCTTTCACGGCAGTCGCCGCCGGCGGATTGAACAGGTAGTCGCCCTCGCGCGTCCGCATGGCCAGCAACAGCAGTCCGGTGCCGTACTCGTGCAGACGCAGCGCCTCCACCGGGCAGGCGTCGAGCATGCTCCCCTGCTCCACCAACACTTCCTCGATGCGCAGGTTGCGGTTCTCGTCGCGGAGCATCTGGTCGAGGAAGGTCACCACCTTGGGCCGCAGCAGTTCGCTGGCCATGCGCATGCCGCCAATGTTGCCGGTCGACACGGCCGCATCGGCGCCGCTCTGGCGCAACCGCGCGGCCGCGCGCTCGTCCGTCGCGCGCGCCACCAGGCGTGCCTTGGGCGCCATCTGCCGAGCGAGCACGGTGGTGACCAGCGCCACCTTGTCGTCATCGGTGCAGACCACGACGCCCGATGCGTACGCGATGCCCGCCTGCGTGAGCACTTCGTCGTCGGTGCAGTCGCCCACCATCACCGGCACATCCGGAAACTGGCGCTCGAACACCGCCGCGCGCTCGGCGCTGCTCTCGATGGCCACTGCGGGGCGCGCCGTGCGCGCCAGTTCGCGCACCACCGCCGATCCCGTCTGTCCCGCGCCGCACACGATCGTGTGGGCGCGCATCGCGTCAATCCGCTTCTGCATGCGCCGCCTCCGAAAACCCGCCGTCAAGTCGCCTTCCACCACGTAGGCCGTGATCATCGATCCCGTCATCACCACCGCCGTCGCGCCAAAGAGCAGCAGCACGATGGTGAAGATCATCGCCGCCGGGTGCTCGGTGATGTCGATGACCTCCCGATAGCCCGTCGTGGTGAGCGTGATCGTCGTCATGTAGAGCGCGTCGAGCCAGCTGTGCTTGGCGCCGCCGATCCACTTGTAACCCACCACGCCCACCAGGTAGACGACAAACAGCACGGCAACCGGCGACAGGATGCGCCGGCCGATCGTACCGAAGTCGTCGCGCACGTTCCGCATGGTCAGCGCGGCCGCTCGCTGGCCTTGAACAACGCCGCGCACTTCTCCAAACGCGGGCCCTTCTCGTCGCACACCGCAAACGACGCACCGTCGTACATGCCGGCGGCGCCGAACCGGCCGTCCTTGGCCAGGGCGTATACCTGAATGTCGTACCGCGGCCGGCCGCGTTCGTCGAGCAGGCGCGGTTCGGTCATGTGCACCATCCGCTCGAGTGTCTTGAGCGCCGCCTGCTCGGGCGTGCTGCCGTTGCGCATGCCCTCGACCGTCAGAAAGCCACCGCACGTCTTGATGTTGATTTCGCCCAGCCCGGTGGAGCCGGCCGCGCCGATGTCGTTGTCGGTGTACTGCCCGGCCCCGTGAATCGGCGAGTCGCCCAGCCGCCCGTCGAGCTTCCACGCCAGCCCGCTCGTGGTGGTCACCGAACTCACGTCACCGGCCGCATTCACGGCGTTCATGTTGATGGTGCCGTGCGTCCAGTTGATCTTCACGTTGTCGTCGTGGTCAAGCCAGTTGTCGGTCTTGCTCAACCGCGACTTCCAGCGCAGCCAGTCCTGGCGGCTTTTGTCGGTGAGCAGATCCTGTGGCTTGAATCCCATGGCCGTCGCAAAACGATGGGCGCCCTTGCCGACAAGGAGCACGTGCGTGGTGTAGTCCATCACCGCCTTGGCGACGAGCGACGGCGTCGCGAAGTCCTCGAGGCACCCCACCGCCCCGGCCCGCCGTGTGGGGCCGTGCATGCAGCTGGCGTCGAGTTGCACCACGCCGTCCTCGTTGGGGAGCCCGCCCAGTCCCACCGACTGGTCGTTGGGATCGAGCTCGACGAGGTTCACGCCGCCGATGATCGCGTCCAGCGTGTCGGTGCCGCCCGCGATGCGGTCGTACGCCAGCTTCACGCCGGCAATGCCGTTGGCGCTCGACACCACGCAGGGGCGGCCGCGGAATGCCGGCGTCGGCGTGGCGCGCGCGACATCCCGTTCGTACTCCTCCGCGCTGATCGTGCGCGGCAGGAAGCCGAGGGCCGAGAGGAGCGCGGATTGTTCGAGGAAGGTGCGGCGGTCGAGCATGGGCGGGCTCTGCGAGGAGGATCGGGCCAATTTGATTGAGGATGTGGCATCCGGATAGGGACCGAAGAATCCGAGGCCGGACTGCGGCTCGCGATTGGCCGTTCGATCCTGCTTCCGGCACCTGTTCGCCGACCATCCCGGAGGCGAGAATTCAGGGACTTCGAGATCGTCTTCGCCTGTGAAATCCTCAATCCCCACCCGGACTCCTGATCCGGAATCTCATATGCCACTCCAACAGCAATTGAAGGCCGCGCCGTTCTTCGCCGGTTTCGCCGACTCCCTGCTCGCCTCCCTCGCAACGGCCGGCGTGCCAGCAACGTGCGCCGAGGGCGACGCGCTGTTCACCGCCGGCGATCGGCGCTCGTTCTTTGCCGTTATCGTCTCCGGTGCCATTGCCATCGAGCGCGCCGAGGGCGCCGTGATCACCCGGCTCGCCACGCTGGGCGCCGGCGAGGTGGTGGGCGAGGGCATTTTGCTCGACGATACGCATCACGGCACCACCGGCCGAGCACTCGAGCCCACTGCGGTGGTGAAGTTCCCCATCGCCACGCTGGCCCCGATGTTCGCCAGCACGCCGCCGCTGCACGCGGCGCTGCTGTCGCGCGCGGCGCGCGCCATCGCACGGCGGCTCAAGGCGGCCGATGCCACGATCATCGGGCGCGGACGCGCCGTGGGTTTCGGTGGCGGCGGCACGCGCCGCGAACACGACCTGCTGGGCGAACGCGACGTGGCGGACGAGGCGCTCTACGGCGTGCAGACGCTGCGCGCGCTCGAGAACTTTGCCATCACCGGCATTCCCCTGCGCGAGTTCCCGGCGCTGGTCATCGCGCTCGCCCAGGTGAAGGAAGCGGCCGCCCTCGCCAACCAGGACCTTGGCCTGCTGGAGCCCGCAGTCACAGACGCCATCGTGCGCGCCTCGCGCGAAGTGCAGCACGGCCGCCACCACGAGCACTTTCTGGTGGACATGATCCAGGGCGGCGCCGGCACGTCGACCAACATGAACGCCAACGAAGTGATCGCCAACCGTGCGCTCGAGATCCTGGGTCGCGCGCGCGGCGACTACGACCATTGCCATCCCAACAACCACGTCAACCGGTCGCAGAGCACCAATGACGTGTACCCGACGGCCGTGAAGCTGTCGCTCCACGCCAGCATCACCGGCCTGCGCGAGGCCATGGCGGAACTCGTCGCGGCATTCCTCGCCAAGGGCGACGAGTTCAAGTCGCTGGTGAAGATGGGCCGCACGCAGTTGCAGGACGCCGTGCCGATGACGCTCGGGCAGGAGTTCTCGGCGTTTGGCCACACGATTGCCGAGGACATCGACCGGCTGGCCGAGGCGCAGGCGCTCATCCGCGAGATCAACATGGGGGCGACGGCCATCGGCACACGGATCAACGCGCCCGAGGGTTATCCTGAGGCCGTGCGGCAGCACCTGAGCGCGGTGACTGGACTGACGTTGATCACGGCGCCCGACCTCGTGGAGGCCACCAGCGACACCGGCTCGTTCGTGCAGCTCAGTGGCGTGCTCAAGCGCTGCGCGGTGAAGCTCAGCAAGATCTGCAACGACCTGCGCCTGCTCTCGTCCGGCCCGCGCACGGGGCTGGGCGAGATCAACCTGCCGCCCATGCAGCCCGGGTCGAGCATCATGCCGGGCAAGGTGAACCCCGTGATTCCAGAGGCGGTGAACCAGGTCTGCTTCGACGTGGTGGGCGGCGACGTGACGGTCACGATGGCCGCGGAAGGCGGGCAGCTGCAGCTCAACGTATTCGAGCCCGTCATCGCGTTCCGCCTGCTGCAGAATATCCGGTCCATGACCGCCGCCGTGCGCATGCTGCGCACCAAGTGCATCGAGGGAATCACGGCCAATCCCGACCGGCTGCGCGAGTTCGTGGAGCGCTCGGTGGGCATCGTGACGGCGCTGGTGCCGGTGATCGGCTACGAGGCGTGCACGGCGGTGGCCAAGGAAGCGCTCGCCACCGGCCGCGGCGTGTACGATCTGGTGCTGGAGCAGGGACTGCTGACGCGCGCGCAGTTGGACGAGGCGCTGGACCCGAGCAAGATGGTGTAGGAAGGGCGTACGACAGAGTACGGCAGCGTCCCACAGACAACGACAGACGACGACGGAGACGGCGCTGCCCGTCCGGTGGTATGTTGTACCTGTGGTACGCTGTCGTACTCTGCCTCTTTCGGTGGTACTCTGATCCTATGGCAAGCACCAAGCTCGATGGCGCAGGCGCGCAGAAGATGAAGACGCTCGAAGATGCGCTCGTCACGCTCCAGCAGCTCCACGGTTTCGTCGAGCGCATGGCCATGGAGATGAAGAACAACAAGCCGCTTGGCGTGATGCCCATGCAGCTCAAGCGCATGGCGACCCCGCTCGTGGGCCAGCTCAAGGGGCAGTTCGGCATCATCGCCGACATGGTGTCGACGTTGATCCTGGTGGGCGGGCGCGGCGGTGGCGACCTGGTGAAGGTGCGCAGCTATCGCGAGCAGGTCGCGCAGATCCGCACGGCCATCGACATGGCCGGGAGCAAGGTGAAGAAGGAGCATGCCGTCGACATCGACCTTGCGCCCGAGTGATGCGCGCCGGGCTCGGCCGTGACTGACCGCGCCTAGATTGTAGGTGTTTGCCTCACTCCAGTGTGCTTGAATCACCTGACGCTTGTGGGTAGGTTTTGTTCGGCTTTCTCGGACAGCATTGCCCGGTACTCCCTGGCAAGTGCCCTCACCCAAAACGTCACCGCTGATGCCCAAGTTGCATCTGCGCCGGTTGCCACCGGTCGCTGTTGTCGCGCTCGCCCTGCTGGCGCTCGCCGCGTGTGGAGGGGAATACCCCAACTCCACGTTCAGCCATAACACCGAGCTCAACGACGGAGCGGTCTTCCTCTGGGACCGCATGATGCTCCTCGGCACGATTGTCTTCGTCGTCGTCGAGGTCCTGTTGGTCTACACGATCTTCAAGTTCCGTCGCCGCGAGGGCGGGCCGCCGCCTAGCCAGGTCACTGGCAATGCGGTGCTGGAGATCACCTGGACGGCGATCCCCGCGCTGATCCTCGTCTTCCTCGCCGTGCCGACGGTGCGGACGATCTTCGAAAACCAGCGCATTGCGCCCACCGGCGCCCTGCAAGTGGAAGTCATCGGGCACCAGTGGTGGTGGGAGTTCCGCTATCCGCAGTACGGCTTCACCACGGCCAACGAGCTGTACCTGCCCATCGGACGCACCGTGAACTTCTCGCTGCGCACGCGCGATGTGCTGCACTCGTTCTGGATACCGCAGATGGGCGGCAAGCGCGACCTCATTGCCAATCGGGTCAACCACATCTGGTTCACGCCGAAGGCTGATCTCGCCTCGGCCGCGATGAACGGGGCGTGCGTGGAATACTGCGGCTCGAGCCACGCCAACATGCGCTTCCGCGCCTTCACCGTGGCACCGGCCGACTTTGCCAAGTGGGTGGCGCACCAACAGACCAACTCGGCCGGATCGCCCGCCGCGCTCGCGGCCGCGCAGGCCGCCGACTCCGCGGCCACCGCCGCCCGCTCCGCAGTCCCCGTGAAGGCCGCGTCCCTGGTGCCCGTCTCCGCCCAAGCACCACACCCTGCCCTCTCCCCTGCACCCGAAGCCTGGCTGTTCCCGGCGGACAAGATGCCGGCATTCACCTGGCCGCAGACGCCGCTGCCAGCGACGAAGTTCGACGCGGCACTGCTCGCCGCCGGCGACCCCACTGCCGGGCGCGCACTGCTGACCAACCCGGCCAACCTCGGCAAGGCGCCGTGCCTCACCTGCCATGTGGTGAAGGGCGAGACCAACTACGTCAACGATGATCAGGCCCGCGGCCCCAACCTGACGCACATCGGCACGCGACACACGTTCGCCGCCGGGCTCTACCGCACCGACGCCAAGACGCTCGCTCTGTGGATCAAGAACGCCCCCGCCATGAAGCCGGGCAGCGTGATGCCGACGTTCGGCGTCGGCGAGTACAACGCGCTCATCAAGATGACGGTCCCCGCGGCCGCGGGACTCGATGACCGGCAGATCGCCGACATCGTCGCGTACCTGATGACTCTCAAGTAGCCCGGAGACCAGACCTCATGGCAACCCCTGCCACCACCGCGGCGCACGCGCCCGGCGCGTCGGAGGACACCGGCCTCTGGAGCTGGCTGACCACCGTCGACCACAAGAAGATCGGCATCCTCTACCTCTACACGGCGCTGTTCTACCTGATGGTCGGCGGCCTCGAGGCGGCGCTCATCCGTACGCAGCTCGCCAAGCCGAACCTGAGCGTGGTGTCCGCCGAGACGTACAACCAGCTGTTCACGATGCATGGAACGACGATGGTGTTCCTCGTGGTGATGCCGCTGTCCGCCGCGTTCTTCAACTATCTCATTCCGCTGCAGATCGGCGCACGAGACGTCGCGTTCCCGCGCCTCAACGCCTTTTCGTACTGGGTGTACGCGCTGGGCGGCCTCTTCATCACGCTGCCCATCTTCTTTGGCGTCGCACCCAATGGCGGGTGGTTCGGCTACGCGCCGCTCTCCGGCCCCACGTACGGCAGCGGCTTTAACATGGACTTCTGGGTCCTCGGCCTGCAGATCCTCGGCATTTCGTCGCTGGCCGCGGCGTTCAACTTCATTACCACGATCATCAACCTGCGCGCGCCGGGCATGACGCTCATGCGCATGCCGATGTTCACGTGGATGTCGTTCGTGGTGCAGTTCCTCGTGATCCTCGCCTTCCCCGTGATCACGGCGGCGCTCTTCTTCCTGCAGTTCGACCGGTTCTTCGGAACCAACTTCTACGTGGTGCAGGCCGGTGGCGATCCGCTGCTCTGGCAGCACCTGTTCTGGGTCTTCGGCCATCCCGAGGTCTACATCCTGATCTTGCCGGCGTTCGGCCTCGTATCGGAGGTGCTGCCGACAAACAGCCGCAAGCCGCTGTTCGGCTACAACGTCATGGCCTACTCCGGCATGATGATCGGCTTCCTCGGCTTCGGCGTGTGGGCGCACCACATGTTCGCGGTCGGCCTTGGGCCCGTCGCCGATTCCATCTTCTCGCTGTCGACCATGCTCATCGGCCTGCCGACCGGCGTGAAGATCTTCAACTGGATCGCCACGATGTACGGCGGCTCGCTGCGCTTTCCGGCGTCGATGAAGTTCGCCATCGGCCTCATTGCGATGTTCACCATCGGCGGCATCTCGGGCGTGATGCACTCGTCGCCGCCGTCCGACCTGCAGCAGACCGACACGTATTTCGTCGTGGCGCATTTTCACTATGTGCTCTACGGCGGCGCCATGATGGGCATCTTCTCGGGCATCTATCACTACTTCCCGAAGATCACCGGGCGGCTGATGAACGAGCGGCTCGGCACGTGGCATTTCTGGCTCAACTTCATCGGCCTGAACCTCACGTTCTTCCCGATGCACTTCAGCGGCATGCTCGGCATGCCGCGGCGCATCTACACGTACGACGCCGGCCAGGGCTGGGAGCTGTTCAATCTCATGTCGACCGGCGGCACCTACCTGCTGATCGTCGCCGGACTCGTCTTCGCGTACAACTTCTTTGTGAGCCGCGCCAAGGGCGCCGTGGCCGGCAGCGATCCGTGGGGGGCTCCGACGCTCGAGTGGTCCATCCCGTCGCCACCGCCCGACTACAATTTCGCGCAGATCCCCGAGGTGACCTCGCGCTACCCCCTGTGGGACCTCAAGACGCCAGACCGCACGGCCGGCCTTGAGCACTCGCACGGCGATGCCGGCGCCATTGCCGCGGCGCACGCCGTTCCGGTGCACGAGGAGACCGAGCGCCGCACGGCGAAGGAGCTCGGCATCCCGATGCCGGTCAACACCATCAAGCCGTTCATGGTGGCGCTGGGCATCATCGTGATGTTCAGCGGCCTCATTGTCCTGCACGCCGGCAAGTTCCCGCTCGCCATGGCGACGATGCTGGGCGGCGGTGCGTTCATGGTGGCCTCGCTGTACGCGTGGCTCACGAGCCCCCTCGAGTAACGGAACCCACCCATGACCACCGCCTCCGCCGGCGCCCACGAGGCGCACGAGCACACGCACTACACCACCACCGGCCTCGATAACAAGAAGATCGCCATCTGGGCGTTCATCGGGTCGGAGTGCATGCTCTTCGGCTCGCTCATCTCCACCTACCTCGTGTACAAGGGAAAGTCCGTCGTCGGTCCGTTTCCGCATGACGCCTGGACCTCGCCCGCCGGGCAACTCTTCAAGCCGATCCTCAACATCCCCGTGACGTCCGCGTCGACGTTCGTCCTGCTCATGTCGTCGTTGTTCATGGTGCTCGCCCTCGCCGCCGTCGAGAACAAGGGCAAGCCCGGCTACGAGGGATGGCAGGGGTCGTCCAAGGTCTGGCTCGCCGCGACGGCTCTTGCCGGCGCGGTCTTCCTCGGCTTCCAGGCGTACGAGTTCACCTCCTTCGTGCACGAAGGGCTGACGATCAGAACCAACCTGTTCGGCACGTCGTTCTTTACGCTGACCGGCTTCCACGGCACGCACGTCGCCGTCGGCGTGCTTTGGCTGCTGTCGCTGCTGTTCATCGACATCAAGCGTGGGCTGGGGCCCAGGGACACCATCAACGTCGACATCTGCGCCTTGTACTGGCATTTCGTCGACGTCGTCTGGATCGCCATCTTCACGCTCGTCTACCTCATCAAGTAAGGGGCCGCCGACCATGTCCATCGAACGCGCCCACGCCGATCATGTGCACGAGCACCCCACCTGGAAGCAGTACAAGTGGGTGGCGCTCGTCCTCACCGTCATCACGGCCGTCGAAGTGTGGGTGTACTACACGCCCTTCAAGGACTCCCCGCTGTTCCGGCCCACGCTGCTGGCGATGTCGGCCGTGAAGTTCGCCATCGTCGTCATGTACTACATGCACCTCAAGTACGACCACGCGATCTTCCGGAAGCTGTTCGTGGGGCCGCTGATCATCGCAGGCTGCACGCTGGTGGCGTTCCTGTTCCTGTTCGGGAAGGTGTGGATCGGGTGATGCACAGACTGTAGAGAGCAATCGGGCGGCCCAAGCGGGCCGCCCGATTGCGTTTTGGGCACAGGCATGGAGCCCGTGCCCTTCCCCTGACCTTGCCCCCCAATTCCCCTCTCACCACATTGCCTTGTCACCCGCCGGGAGCCCCATGGCCGAGCTCAAGACCACCGAACGCCTCGTCAGCCTCGATGTCTTTCGTGGCCTGACCGTTGCCGGCATGCTCCTCGTCAACAATCCGGGGAGTTGGGGCGCCATTTACCCGCCACTCGAGCACGCGTCGTGGAATGGGTGGACCCCCACCGACCTGATCTTCCCGTTCTTCCTCTTCATCGTCGGCATTACGACCCACCTGTCGCTCTCGGTGCGGCGCGCGCGCGGCGACAGTGACGCTGTGCTGCGTCGTCAGGTGCTTCGGCGCGGCGTGCTCATCGTCCTCATTGGCTGGGGGCTGGCTGCCTTCCCGTTCTACCCACTCGCGCGTTTCACGGAGATTCGCATTCCCGGCGTGCTGCCGCGTATCGGCGTGGCCTACGCCGTGGCCGGCCTCCTGACGCTCAATGCCTCGGTCAAGCAGATCGTCGGCATGCTCGCCACGGCCCTGTTGGGCTACTGGTTCGCGATGACCCTGCTGCCGGTGCCCGGGGGGTGCGATCTGGGCGCGCTGTGCCTCGACGACCCCTCCCGGACGCTCGCGGCCTGGGTCGACCGCGCCCTGCTCAACGGACACCTCTGGAAGTCGTCCAAGACGTGGGACCCGGAAGGGCCGCTGTCGACCATTCCCGCCATCGGCACCGCCATGATGGGCGTGCTGTGCGGACGCTGGATCGCGCAGAAGGAGCGACCCCTGAACGAGCGGCTGAACGGGATGTTTGCCGTGGGGGCGCTCCTGATGATGGTCGGATTGATGTGGCACTGGTCGTTTCCCATCAACAAGGGGCTTTGGACCAGTTCGTACGTGGTTTTCACCGCCGGAACGGCCGCGGTGGCCATTGCGACGATCACGTGGATCATCGACGTCCAAGGTGTTACTTGGTGGACCCGTCCGCTCGTCATATATGGCGTGAACCCGATCGTGGCATTTGTGGGGTCGGGTGCGATGGCACGGATCATCTATTCGCTGTGGAAAGTCGACGTGGACGGCAAGCAGGTCGCCGTGCAGGCGGTGGTGTACAAGTCGGTGTTCGCGTCGTGGCTCGAGCCCCGTGATGCCTCGCTGGCCTTTGCGCTCTGCTTCGTCTTGTTCTGGTACGCTGTACTGGCGGCCCTCTACCGCCGAAACTTCATCTTGAAGGTCTGACGCACCGGGCGGCCGCCCTGCGCGCCGCCTTCCCCGCGTCGAGAGCCCCTCCCTGATGCCTTTTCTGATCCGCCACGTTGGACTCCGACCGTGGTGCGCCGCAGCCGTTGCGCTGTGCGTCCTGTCGGCGCACGCGCCCGCTCAGGCCAATCCGGCCAGGGCCTCGGTGCGCGCGGTGGCGGCCTCGTCCAAGGGATCCGACTCGCGCCGGACTTCGGCCAAGCGCCGCCGCACCCCCGGCACCGTCAAGATGAGCACGGCGGCCAAGAGGCGCACGCCGCCCCCGGCAGCCCTCGGCTACACGGCGCCGCGTGGCGCGGCGCAACTGGCAAACGACCTTGGCAGCCTCATCGACCGTGCCTCGCGCAGCGGCGCCTGGGGGGTGGCCGTCATCTCGCTCGAGACCGGCGAGACGCTCTTCGAGCGTAACGCGGACCGCCAGCTGCTTCCGGCCAGCACCATGAAGCTGTTCACGTCGTCGGTCGCGCTCGAGCGCTTCGGCAAGGATTACCGGTTCGTCACCGAAGTCCTGCGCGAAGGCGCACTGGGCAGCGATGGCGTGCTGCGCGGCAACCTGGTGTTGCGCGGTGCCGGCGACCCGTCGTTCAGCCGACGCTTTACCGATGGCGCCTCAGGCGAGACGCCGATGGAAACCATCGCACACCTCGTGGCGCAGGCCGGGATCAAGCGTGTCACGGGTGACATCATCGGCGACGCGTCGGCCTTCGAGGACCGCATGGTGCCCGAGGGATGGCGCACGCGCTATCTGGGCGCGCACTACGCGGCGCGGGTGTCGGCACTCTCCATCAACGAGAACCTGCTGACGGTGCGGGTCAAGCCGGCGGGCAGTGGCGTCTCCATTACGTTCGAACCGGCGATCTCCGGAATCGCGGTGGTGAGCAAGGTCCGTCTCGTGGCCGGCCGAGGCGCACGCATCGGGGTGAAGCAGACCGATGCCGGACTCGAAGTGCGTGGTTCTGTCGGCGCTGGTGGGCGTGGGGGGGAGGTGCAGGTCGTCATGGAGGAGCCGGCGCTCATCACGAGTGCGGCGTTCCACGCAGCGCTTGAAGCGCACGGCGTGGCCGTGGGCGGCGCGGTGCGGCTCGCGAAGGCTGCGGCCGGCGCGCCCCGTGTGGCCGCGCTCCCGTCCGCGACGCTCGGCGAGCTGGTGACCACCATGAATGGCGAGAGCAACAACCACTTTGCCGAACTCCTGTTTCGCAACGCCGCGCGCAGCGTTGGCGTGGTGGGGTCGGCCGAGAATGCCAATATCCTGCTGCGCCGCTTCCTGTGGGAGAAGGCGCGGGTGCAGCCGACCGACGTGTATGCGGCCGACGGCAGCGGGCTTTCCACCGCCGATCGCGTGACGCCGCGCGCCATGGTGCAACTCCTCGACTACGCGTCGAAGGCGCCGTGGCATGACGTGCTCGAACAGTCGCTGCCCGTCGCCGGCCGCACCGAGACCCTGCGCCGCCGCATGAAATACACGCCGGCCATGGGCAACCTCCACGCCAAGACCGGCACCACCAACGACGTTGCCTCGCTGGGCGGCTACGTCACGACGCGCGACGGCCAGGTGCTCGCCTTCTCGTTCATCTACAACGGCAACAACCGCTGGCGCGCCAAGGAAGCAATGGACGCGATGGGCGCGACACTGGCAAGCTACCAGCGATAGCTACCAGCGATAGCTACCAGCGATAGCTACCAGCGATAGCTACCAGCGATAGAGGATCTGGCATCCGGATGGCGCCAGCGGATCACGATTGCCGATCACGATTGCCGATCACGATGCACGATAGCCCCGGCGCCAGACCTGGCCCCGGGGCTATCGCGTGTCGACGTCTGCAAAGGTACTCCTCGATCGCCATCCGAATTCCCAATTCTCAATCAGTCGTCAATGTCGTACACATCAACCACCATCCGCGACCGCACGTCAACCACCAGCACCGTACGCCCGTAGATGCGGCGCTCCAGATACCAGGGCAACTCGCCCAACTCCGCCTCGAGCTCGTACGGCAGCACATCGAGGCGCGCGAAGACCGACGTCGCGAGGTACAGTCCCGGACGGAACGCGTAGCGCACGGCGTACGGATCGCGGTCGTAGTTGCCGTACACCGTCAGCCGCGAGCTTCCGACATCGCGCAGCCAAGCCGTGATCACAAAGACGTCGCGTGAACGGAAGTCGCGATCGCCAAACCGGTACATCGCGCGCCCGCCGTACGGTGAATACCGATTGTCGTTCCGCCCGTCGCGGCGGTCATAGCGGCCCATGTCCGGAGCCCGCACGATCACGCGCGGTTCCTCGCGCCGTTCCTCGCGCCGTTCGCGGCGCTCGTAACGGACATCCGGCGCCGGGGCGTTGCGCGACTCGTTGCGCGACTCGTTGCGCGAGCCCGTGCGGTCAGTCCCGCGGTTGTCGACCCCATTTTCCGGTCGGCTGGCCACGCGGTTTTCACTGCGATTGCCACCACGGTTCTCGACGCGAGCGTCCGGCCGCGCCTCGCTGCGCCCGCCGTTCTTCTCCTTGCGGACTTCCGTTTGCCCTTCGGTTCGCGTTCCCCGCGTGTCGCGGCTGCGCTCCCCGCGTGCACGGTCCCATCCGTACCGGCTGTCCTGCGCCAGCAGCGGCACGCTCATCGCGAGGGCCCCGACTGCCAATGCCGTACGAAACACCCGCATCGTTCCTCCCTGAGGGTTCTGTATGCTGTACCCCACGGTGCGTCAGGTGATCCTGGCCTCAGCGCAAAGGGCGAGGCCATCAGGCCCCGTCCTTTGCGTTTCGCGCCGCGCGATATCAGCGCGCGGCGTCCACCCAGATCACACCGCGCCGCACGTCCACGGTCCACACCATCCCGCGCAATGCAGCACGGCCGGCCGGCGTGGTGAGGCCCGCCAATGGCGCGCCGGCACGCACCGCCACCCGGACGCCAGGAAAACCGAGGACGAATGGCACGGCGGTGCGCGCATCACCGGTGCCCACGCGACCGTCGCGGCGAAACGTCACCGTGCCCGCCCGCGCATCCACCGTCGGCCCCATCCGCGCAAAGACGTCAAACCCGATGCGCGCCCGTCCGACGCCCATCGATGTATCAACGCGCACAGCAAGGTTGCGCAGCGTCAGTTCCCCCAACGCACATTCCTGCACGATGCCGAGGAGCGCGTCACGCTCCGTGGCCAACACCTCGACCAGCCCGGCACCGCGCCCGAGACCAGGCAACACGAGTCCTTCCACCTGCGGATCCACCTCGGCCCACAGCGTGTCTGCTCCGATACGCAGCGGCACTCGACCCAGCGCCCCCACTTCGAGCGGCGCAAATGGCACGACCACCGAGTCCGCCCCACTGATGTCAGTGTCGCGTTCGGCGAGTCGCCGTGCGCGCACCTTCTCGCCCGACGTCAGCGGCGACGACGGCAATGCCGCCAGCGAGGACCAGTCGCGCAGCCACGGGTAGATGTGCACCAGCCGCGCAGCGATGGACACCGCATCGCCGCCAAACAGGCGCGCTTCCTCCAACAGCACGGCGCCTGATCGCAGCTGCCCACGCGAGGCCAGCCACTCACCAAGCGCCGCCCGCGCCGTTGGGTCGCGCGGGGCCCTCCGCGATGCCTCGTACACCCGGCGCTCGAACGCGTCGAGATCACCGGCGACGGCTGCGGTATCAGCAGATCGCGCCCCGCGCGGCGTGTCCTGAGCCCGTGCGGGCAACGTGACAAGCACTCCAGCCGCTCCAAACGTCAGCGCGGCGCGTGCACAGCGCGCTCGGAAGCCCGGCCGCGTCATTTCGCCGTGCAGACCGCAAGCAGTGTCTGATCGCTCGCGCATGCCACCGACACTGGCGCGTTGGCAAAAGTGCCTGGCACGACCAGCGACTGGCTGGCGCGCGCCTCCACCTGTACCATCGCACGTTGACGCGCGCCCGACGCATCGACGACCTCCACTGGCAGCGACAGCCGGTACGCACCAAAGCGTCCGTCCTGCTCGACACGCAGCGTCACGCGCTTCGTCGCGCCGTCCCACGCCCACGACGTCCGCAGTTCGGCCCAGCCGGGTCGGCGCAGCCACTGGTCAAAGAACCAGCCCAGCACGCGCCCGCTCGACGCCTCGAGCGCGCGCTGCAGGTCCTGGGTCATTGCATTGCCATGCCGATACGCCGCATAGTAGCGCCGCACCCCGCCGAAGAACGCGCTATCTCCCAGCTCGGCGCGCAGCATGTGCAACACGAGCCCGCCCTTCTGGTACGAATTCTCGTTCAGCAGGCGATTGGGATCGGTTTCTACGCTGTCGATGACCGCGCGCGTGGTCGTCACCCGCGCGCCGACCACGGCGTGGCGGTGGCGCGCCATCTGCGACGCGTACGCCGAGTCGCCGTGCGCGTGCTGCGCCCACAGGGCTGCACAGAAGGTCGCAAAGCCCTCGCTCAGCCACAGGTGCGCCCACTCGCGCTCGGTCACGGCGTTGCCGAACCACTGATGCGCCGTCTCGTGCGCAATGAGGTCGTCGTCGAAGCCGTTCACCCGACGGAATGCGCGATCATAATAGAAGATGGCGCTCGCGTTCTCCATTCCACCGTATCGCGTCGTGCTCTGCACGTGCGCGAGCTTCTCGTACGGGTACGGTCCGATGGTCTGCGCAAAGAACGCCACGATGTCCCCGGCGCGCGCAAAGGCGCCGGGCATGTACCGCGCTTGCTCGGGTGCGGTGTACACCATCTGCGGCACGCACCCCCCGTCCTCGGCGAAGCCGCACGCGGTCTTGCCGAGGTCGGTGACGGTGAGCGGCGCGGCGGCGACGACCATGTCGTAGGTGGGGATGGCGCGATCCTCGCGCCATATCGTCACGACCCGGCCGTCCCTGAATGGCCTCGTCTCGACGAGCGCTCCATTCGCCACCACAGTCCGTCCGACCGGCGCGACGATCTCGAACGTGACTCGCGCCTTGTGCGACGGGGTGTCGATAGTCGCCAGCCAGTGGCGCGCGCGGTTCGGAAAGTTGTCGCCGAACGCGAGCCAGCGGCCGGCAGAGTCGGTGCCGATGATCAGCCCGTCGGCCGGCACGCCGGCGTAGGCGATCCGGATGCACCGCGTGTCTGGCCGCGGTTCCGTCGATGCCGCGGCCGGGCGTCTCGGAATCGCCACTCGCACCTGTCCAAGCGACCGCACAAAGGGCGCGGGAGTCATCCGGTCGCCGCCCGCGCAGGCAAACACCACATCTTCGACCTGCATGGCGGCGTCGAGGTCGAACACGACGGTATCCACCGTGAGCGACGCACCAAAATCCGCCAGCGCAGTCGCCATGATGCGCTTGCCGGTGTCAGGTAGTTCGATGGCGAAGGTGTAGCGATGCACGGCAGGCTGCACCGCGGGCTGTGATGCAGGCAGTGGCGCTGCGGGGCGCGGGTCCTGCGCGTCCACCGAGCTCCCGCTGAACGTCACCCACAGTGCAGCGCAGGGCGCGAGGAACGCGCGGAGGATTCGTTGTCCTGTCACGTGCATCGCGCCCTGTCCGTCGGAGTGTTCGCGTCGTCGCATCTGGTGCCTGACGCGACGTCGTGGTGCGCCGCGGAACTCAGCGCCCAAACAGCTTGCCCATCACGCCGCCACTTCCGCCGGTGCTCCCTGCCGCCGCAGTCAGTTCGTTGGCGAACTCCACGGTCGTCGGGTATCGGTCGTCCGCGTTCCGGGCCATCCCCTTGTTCAGCACTTTCTCCACTGCCTCGGGAATGTCGGGCCGCCGGGACCGGATGGAGATGGGATCGTTGCGCAGCCGAGCAATCATCATCTCCTGCTGGTTCTTTCCCTCGAACGGCAGTTTGCTCGTGAGCATCTCGTACGTCATCAGCGTCAGCGAATAGACGTCCGTGCGCGGATCAAGCGGCTTGCCGCGCAGCTGTTCGGGGCTCATGAACTCGGGGGTGCCGAGGATGATGCCCGTCGCCGTCAGCTTCTCCAACTCCCCGCCCGCGCGCCGCTCCTTTGCCAACCCGAAATCCATCACGACGGCCTTGTCATTGCCGTCGGCATCCTTCGCGATCATGATGTTCTCGGGCTTCAGGTCGCGGTGGATGATCTTGAGCTCGTGCGCCACCTGCAGCCCCGCCGCAATCTGCTGCACGAACGGAATCACCTCGGCCAGCGGCAGCTGTCCCCGGCGATTGTTGCGGTCGCTCAGGATCTCGCCCTGCACAAACGGCATGACCACATAGACCACGCCATCCTCGGTCTCACCCAGCCGGACGATGTGACAGACGTTCGGGTGCTCCAGGCGCATGCCCAGCGACGCTTCGCGCCGCAGGCGCGCCATGGCGTTGCCGTCCTTCACCAGCTGCGGCGACAGCACCTTGATGGCGTACTGCGCCTTGGTCGCGATGTCCTCGCCCAGGTAGACGTATGACATCCCGCCCTCGCCCAGCTTCTTGAGGATGCTGTAGCGTCCCTCGAGCACCTGGCCGGCGAGCGCGGCCGGGTTGAACTGCTTGGTGACACCCACGGGAGGCGTCATCGCGCGCGGCGTGGTGCCCGAGAGCGGCGCCCCCGCACTGCCTATCGCGGCGGCCGGCGGCTGCGCCGCGACCGCCTGCAGCCGCGTGCCATCGCGTGTGCAGAACTTCGCTTCATCACCGAACGCGTTGCCGCAGGCGGGACAGCGCATGCTCATAGGCACACCTTGTTGCGCCCATCCGCCTTGGCGCGGTACAGCGCCTCGTCGGCCCGGGCAAAGAGGTCGTCCACGGTGTTGATGGTCGTCGAGGGATAGGAACTCACGCCGATGCTCGCCGTCACGAAAATCGGGTCGCCCAGCGATGCGGCAAACGGGGTCGCCGCCACGTGCTCGCGGATGCGCTCGGCGAACGTCGTCGCGCCCACCAGCGACGTCTCCGGCAACACGCACACGAACTCCTCGCCGCCGTAGCGGGCCACGACGTCGACGCTGCGCACCTCGTGCTCCAGCAGCGCCGCCACCTCCTTGAGCACCTCATCGCCCGCCAGGTGGCCGTAGGTGTCGTTGACCATCTTGAAGTGGTCCAGGTCGACCATCAGCAGCGTGATCACCGAGTCGTAGCGGCGCGCGCGCTCCAGCTCCGACGCCAGACGCACCGTCAGGGCGCGCCGGTTGAGCACCTGCGTCAGCGGATCGGTGTGCGCCAGCACCTCGAGTCGTGCGTTGTCGGCCTTGGTCGTCTCGATCACCTGCGCGCGATGGATCGCGGCCACGGCCGCCTTGATGACCGCGTCGGCAAACTCCACGTCCTCGTTGGTCAGCGGCGGCTCGTCAACCATCCGCCGCAGAAAGAAGACGCCCGCCTGCACCTTGCCCAGCGTGAACGGCAGCGCGATGACGCTGCGAATGGGCACCTGCGTCCCGTTGGCCGCCCACTCGCGCCGCAGGTCCTCATACAGCGGACTCGTGTGCAGATCTTCCACCAGCACGGGATGCCCGTGCTCCAGCGCGGCGCGGATCTCGGGGTACGCGTCGAGGTTGATCTCGTAGTTGCGGAGCGCCGGATTGTCGAACGCGGTGGCCACCACGCCGACCCGGTCACCCGGCTTGGCGAGGATCACCGAGCAGCGCGAGAGCGAGAGCGCACGCGCCACACGCCGCGACAGGATGTGGTAGATCTCGTCCGACGACAGGTCGCCGGTGACCTCGTGCAGGATGTCCACCAGCTTGCGCCGGTTCTCCGAATCCTCGCGCACGCGGTCGAGTTCCTCCTCCGCGCTGCGCAGTGCCGTCTGCGTGGACCGCAGCATGGCGTGCGCCCGGAGTTGCGCCTGCACGCGCGCCATCAGCTCGCGCGGCCGGAACGGCTTGCGCACGACGTCGGCGGCCCCCAGTCCCAGCGCAAGCTCGGTCAATTCATCGGGCGTGCGCGAGGCAATCAGGATCACCGGCAGCTCGCGATACGTGACGCTGGTCTTCAGCTCCTGCAGCAGCGACATCCCTTCGGCGTCGGGCAGGCAGGCGTCCAGCACGATGAGGTTGGGTGCCCAGTCCACGAGCGCCAGGCGCATCGACGCCGCATCGCACGACTCGTGCACATCGTACCCGGCGTCGCCCAGCGTCCCGACCAGCGCGGCGCGCACGGCCTCGTCGTCATCGACCACCAGCACGCGGGCCTCACTCATGGTCGAGCAGCTCCCGCAGCCCATCCCATTCGATGTTGCCGCCGCTCAGCACGCAGACCGTGGGCCCACGCCCCGTCACGCGCCCCATCATCAGCGCGGCCACCGCAATCGCGCCACTCGGCTCGGTCACCAGTTTGTGCCGGTCGAGCAGGAAGCGCATGGCGCCGGGCAGCGCGGCGTCGGGCACCGTCACCACGTCATCGAGCGCCGCAGCCAGGTGCGCGAAGTTCAGCGCGCCGATCCGCACCGCGAGCAGTCCGTCGGCGAGCCCGCTGGGGTTGGCCGCGATAGTAACGGGCATGCCGGCCTCGCGCGCCCGCGTCAGCTTGGGCGAGCCTTCGGGCTCGACGCCAATCACCCGGGCGCCGGGCGCGAGCGCCTTGATGGCGACCGCCACACCGGACGACAAACCGCCGCCTCCCACCTGCACGATCACTGTGCCCACGTCGGGCAGATCCTCAGCAATCTCGAGCCCCAGCGTCCCTTGCCCCGCGATGATCGTCGGATCGTCAAAGGGCGGCACGAACGTGAGACCCTCGGCGGCGCACAACTCCTCCGCCTTCGCCAGACGCTCGGCCGTGGTCGTCCCCACGTAGAAGCAGCGCGCGCCCAATCGCTCCGCCCCGTCGCGCTTGGCGCGCGGCACCGTGGTCGGCATGACGATGGTCGCCGGCACACCGAACATCTGTGCCGCAAGCGCCACCGCCGCGCCGTGATTGCCGCTCGAGCCCGTCACCACGCCGCGCGCGCGCTCCGCCGCGCTCAGTCCAGCGAGATACGTGTACGCACCACGAAACTTGAAGGCCCCGCCGCGCTGCAACTGCTCGGGCTTGAGCCACACCGGACAGCCGCACCCGGCCTCGAGCGCGTCGGCGCGCAGCAGCGGGGTACGAACGGCGACGCCGCGCAGCACACCGGCGGCGCGGCGCACGTCGTCAATTCCTACGAGCGGCAGCTCGGCGGTCATGGGCGTAGAGGCATACGCTATGCCGCCGCGGGTCCGTCAGCGCGCCGCAGCGTCCCAGCGCGAGATGGCAGCGCCCTTGGCCTGCAGCTCCATCGACACGAGGGAGACCGCAGGGGAACGCGCATCGTCGCGCCGACCCACCACGAACTTCGCCACCAGCGTCATCGGCGCCGCGAGCACGTCCGCCGAGCGGGCGGCTGCACGCGAGATACGCCACAGATCGGTGCCGTCATAGGACATGCCGGCATCCGGACTACACCAGAAATACGGGCGCGTGTAGCACGCCACACTCAGCTTGGCGCCATCCGCCGCCGCGAACGAGCGCGCCGTCGGCAACGCGATGGGATCGACCGCAAAACCCACCACCTCGCGATCGGCGTCGTACGACACGCTCTTCACGGGAATCGACACCACGTAGGTGCGGGTGTTGCGCGCATAGAAATCCGTCTCGCGGCGCTGGAAGGCGGCAAACGCCTGGGCCACCCGACCCTGATACTCCGCCGTGCTCTCGTACGGATCACGCGCCACGTCAGCCATCTTCGCATTCGACACTTCGAGCGCCGACGCCACCATTGCGCCAAGGCGTTCGGTGAACTGCGACGGCGTCACGGCCTCCGTGAGTCCCGCGTCGGCCACGCCACCGGCGGCGCGCGTGCCGGCCAGCGCCACGCCACTCGACGGCGCGCGTGCCGGCAGTTCGACGACCGTGGAGGGAACCTGCGCCGCCGGCACTGCGCGACGTCCCGGGCGCCGATTGACCACCACCTGCGGCGTCGGCTTTGGCGCGACCTTTGGAGCCGCACCCGGCGGAGCTGAAGGGTTGACGGCGGGCGCTTGCGCCACTGGCTTCGACTCAGCCTTCACGACCGGTGCCGCCGGCTGCTGGCGCGGAGCCTGCGTCACCGTCTGCTTGGCGTCAGCCGATTCCATGCAGAATGGCCGGTCGTTGGCAGCCTGACCGCCGGGCGCCGAAACGACGATGACGCAGGTCGTCGGCTGCAGCGTCGGGTGCGTGGCGTTGGCCGCCCACGAACGAGCCGAGGCATACGACATCGTGACCGTCGCGCCGCTCGTGGGAGTGAACCCCAAGCTGCGCATGTCGATCGTGAATGTGCGGTTCTTTTCGAACCATGTGCGCTCGAGGTCGGCGAGACGCGCGAGGTCGGCCTTCACCGCCTCACCCACCTTCGCCTTGTCACCACCCTGCGCACTCAGCGCGGCGGACAGCACGAGAAGCGCCGCAACGCCGGCCGCTACGCGGGCGAAGCCGCGGGCCATGCGCGATGTGCTGCTGCCTGAAGTGTGAATCGGCTCGCGGGAGACAAGCGCCATATGTACGGATCTCCAACTATAAATGGAGAGGATGCGCAAAGAGAGTGCGGAATGCGCACTGGATCGCGACTAATCTGCGCAGGCGCAACGAGTTCCGCAACATCACGCACTGCCCGCGCCGCGCCGAATGCGCCAACCCTGCCTCGAAGCGACCCAAGCGACGCACCCTGGGCGACCCTATACTTGAGCTTCCCCTCGCCAAACACGCGTCGTGCATAGACCCCTCCTGCCTTGCGCTGTTCGCCGTTCTTGGGGCGCCGCCCTGGGCCCCGCCCTGGGCCCCGCCCTGCGCGCCGCCGCGAGCATCGCGGCCATCGCCACGGCACTTGGCGCGCAGCGCCCGGTACCCGGCGTCCGCCTGGCCGACCTCACGTGGGTGGACGCGGAGCGGCTGCTCGACTCCTCGACTGTCGTCGTCATCCCGCTAGGCGCCGGGGCCAAGGAGCATGGCCCGCACCTCCGCCTCAAGACCGATGACGTCGAGGCGTCATTCTACGCCGACCGGGTGCTATCCGCGTCGAGAATCGTCCTGGCTCCGGCGATCAACTACTCGTACTACCCGTCCTTTGTGGAGTATCCCGGCAGCACCACCCTGCGCTTCGACACCGCGCGTGACATGGTCGTCGACATCTGCCGGTCGCTGGCACGCCATGGCGTCCGGCGCTTCTACATACTCAACACCGGCGTGAGCACGCTCCGCATCCTCGGCCCTGCGCGCGACACGCTGGCCGCCGCCGGCATCGTCATGCGGTTCACCAACGGTGGCCGGCACGCCGACTCGGTGGAAAAGGCCATCGCCCAACAGCCCGGCGGCACGCATGCCGACGAAATCGAGACTTCCATGCTGCTCTACATGGCGCCGCAACTGGTAGACCTCGCCAAGGCGCAGCGCGACTACCATCCGGGCGCCGGCGGTCTCACCCGCGACTCGCTGACCGCGGTGCGCGATGCCAAGGTGTTCTCGCGCTCCGGCATTTTCGGCGATGCAACGCTCGCCACGCGCGAGAAGGGGCGGCTGTACGTCGAGGCCCACATCCTCGACCTGCTCGAGGACATCGCGGCGCTGCGACGCACGCCGCTTCCCTAGTGTAGCGTTTCGTAAGTGGCGGATCTGAATGGCCCGGCGTTTCGTCCGACAGCATCTCGTCATTTTGCATGCGCAGTTCCGGATGATGGCTCACAACAGGCGTCGGACTGCTGACCGAGCCGAGACGGTCAGCCCGTGAGCATCGGCCACGCGAAGAAGACCAGCCCCGCCGCGCCGAGGACAACGGAGGCATACCAGACGGGACGCATGCGCGTGAGCGCAGCCACGGCACCGAGCGCGATGGCAACCTGGAAGAGCGCCACGGCATCGGCAAAGCGATGGTGGCGCACGAGCAGTTCAGCAGCCTCGCGCCCTTTTGCATCGCGTTCCGTCTCGAGCTTTCGGGCCTCAGCCTGAATCTCCTCCTGCTCCTTCGCGTACTTCTGTTCGGCTGCCTCCACATCCTGTGGCACGCGTTTGCCGGCCGCGCTCCAGGTCGCGATCTGTCCCTGTGAAATGGCGCGCTTGATGCCCTTCGCCTGATAGTACGCCCACTGATCCGACGCGCGCCCCTGCAGCTGCGCCGCATCGGTCTTCAAGGCGAGGGCTTCATTCACCGTGTCGCCCGCCTTGAGCGCAGCAACCGCAGCAAGCGCAGCGATGATCGCGGTGGAAAGAGAAATCCACCGCAACATGCGACCGCCCCCCTTGGCCTCGATCTCGTCGTCGATCGTTTCGCGCAGCTTGTCGGTGTCGATCTCTGGCCCTTCAGGCATCGCATTGACCTCGCATCGGATGTCATGACTGTACCCCGAAGTCGGCGAAGTGGCCATCCCGTCCCGCGATGCAGACCCACCTCCGGCGACTCCGCTTCGAGCGCGGCGAACTCAGTCAGGCAGTGATCGCCGAGCGCGTCAACGTCTCACGCCAGACGATCGTGTCGATCGAACGCGGCGACTACAACCCGTCCGTCCTGCTTGCGCTCCACCTCGCGCACGCCCTGCACACGACGGTCGAGCACCTCTTTGAACTCGAGGACAGCGATGCTTCGTAGGCGCGATCCGATCTTCTGGGCCGCCAGCGTGCACGGATTCTGGTTGCACAGCGCCGCCACGTGGCAGGGGCACCTCGTCCGCGGGTGAAAGGATGGCATCCGGAACCGGATGTACCCGAATGGGAAGCTGGCCTCGATCTGGCTCGCCGATGTCGAGGAGATCGCGGGGCTACCGTGCACGTCGAACGACAATCCATTCACCATTAGATTCAAAGTCATCCACCTCGGCACGGACCGCATGACGTACTTCTACGAGAGCGGTCACCTGTCGCAGGGCATGGTCGCGCGTGACGTGACGGTCCAGGGCGTCGCACTGCACAAGGCGCAGGTGGTGCGACTCGACGAGGCGGGGAAGGTGATTGTGCCGTGATGCTCGGTGCGCGGCGACAATCATCTGTAACGGTGCGCATTTCCTGGAGGACACCTTCACCGCAGCCGTCGGATCTCCTCCAGCACGACCAGATCTGCCGTGTCCTGTGGCCGGCCCGTTCTCTTTGATGCCATCAAGTCATCGAGTGACACTGTCGGAATCTCGACGCCCTCAACCTCAAAACGCTCTGCGGTGCGGATGGCGTCGCGATATCGCACGCTCCACGCCAGCGTCAGGATGTCGACGCGCGGCGCGTCGCCAATGATGGTCACGAACTTGCGCGCGACCTCCGCGGCCGCCCATTCCTTCGCGAAGCCGTAGCCTGTCGACGCGAGCGCGTCGAGTACGCGTCGCGCGTTCTCCTCGGTCGGCTCAATCAGGATGTCGATGTCGCGCGTGGCGCGGGCGCTGCCCCACAGCTGCAAGGCGCGCGCCCCGACGACGAGATAGCGCGCGCCAGCCTGATTGAGTCGCGCGCAGACCTCCGCCAGCTCGGTACGGAACGGCGGTGTTACGGACTTCCTGCCGCGTCGCGGCGCTTCCATTCGAGATAGTCCTCCACGCGGTCGAAGGTCACGAAGAGCGCACCGAACCGGCGTACTGGCACCTCCCGCGCGGTACGTTCGGCTGCAAGGACGCGCTCGGTGGGCGAGAGCTTGAGATCCGCCCGCAGCATGCTGCGTCGCGAATCGTCCAGGCGCGGCAGGCGTGCAGGAGCCGGCTCCGCCAAGCGCCGCACTGCCTCGGTGAGCACCCAACTCCGCGACCGACCCTCCGCCACAGCGATGCGGTCGGCCCGCCGGAGGACGTCGGGTGGGATGGTCAGACTGATGCGCGCGAACGGACGGTCCGATGGCATATCGAGTAATACTCACTCATACTCATGGGCGTCAAGGGGCTGGCGCTCAAGGGGCTGGCGCTCAAGCTCAACGCTTGCCCGGTTGATCGGCGCGACGAACAGTCCGATAAGGCGACGAGGTCCTTCGTTTACGGTGACCAGGCGAGCCGAAACCCCACAGAGTTGTAGCGGTTCGACGATAGGCCACCCGCAAAACGATACGCGGCGCGGGTAAGGTACGCGATGTTGAGATACGCCCCACCGCGCAGTGAGTGGTAGTTTCCCTTCGCCAATCCCGTCGGATCCACTGCTGGCGCGCTCGAATAGGCTCCGTACACGTCGCCGACCCACTCCGACACGTTGAGGTGGCCCCGCAATTCGGGCGCGACAGGGATGTTCGCGCGGCTGGGATGGAGCGATGGACGCACCGAAAGCTCTGCCTTCACCGAAGTGGACGCACACGCGAGTCTCGGCCTGCAGGTGAGCGGTGCGCACTGGCGCCGCAGCGCTGATGTGCTTGGCGTGGCCTCGGTCCTGCACGGCCTCTCGCGCGATCACCGCGCCTACCTCGCGACGGGCGGCAGCGGCTTTCTGCTTGGGGACGGTCAGCTTCGTTTATGGAGGGGAGTGGATCACGGAGTGGTACTATCGCGTGCAGGCGGGGGGCGCCCTGCAAGTGAGCCCAGGCATGCAGTTGATCGTGCATCCGGGCTACAACCGCGACCGCGGTCCCGCGACCGTGCTCTCTGTGCGCGTGAATCTGAGAACCCCATCGTGAATGCCTCGCCCCGCTAGCGCGTCAAGCACTGACGGGGCAAGGTTTGTCGGTCGAATGGGCCATCGAGGAATTGAGTGGAACGTCGGCGAGAGCGCGGGCGTCCCAGTGGCGCAGTGCGTGTCGACAAGGGAGATTCCGCACGGTGTCCGTGCCTCGGCGCCGCGGTTGGACGCGCTGCAGACGCAGTTGCAGGCGGACGGCGTGCCGCTCGCCTGGCGGAAACCGCAGCCACGCTCAGGGGTAGGAGCCGACACACGCGCTGCGTGCTGCAGACAGAGTTGCACGACGGCGGAGATAACCGAATTCGCGGGGACCACTGTGAGTCATCGCCTGCATTGCATCGTGACGCTTGCCACCATCATTGCGATGGCGGCGTGCAGTTCGTCGCCGTCCGGTCCGTCGCCGACAGCGGTAGTGTCGGTCGGGCTCGCGCCGTCGACGGTCACGCTGGCGGTGGGCAGGACGCAGCAGCTCGCCGCGACGCCGAGCAACTATGCGGGCGCGCCCATCACCGGGAAGTCTGCCGTTTGGTCCAGTTCCAGCACGGCGGTCGCGACGGTCAGTCCGTCGGGCCTCCTGACGGCGGTCGCGGCCGGCACCGCCACGATCTCGGCCACGATCGACGGGAAGTCGGGCAGCGCGTCGGTGACCGTCATCACCCTGCCTGTTGCCACCGTCACCCTGGCCCCCACCGCGATCACCGTCGCCGTGACCGCGACGGCGACTCTGACGGCGACGCTTGCAGACTCGACCGGCGCCATGCTCACGGGTCGTGCGGTCACGTGGGCGTCGGCCAATGCGGCAATCGCCACCGTGAGCACGAGCGGACTCGTCACGGGCGTCGCCATCGGCAGCACGACGATCACCGCCGCGGCGGACGGTGCGCTCGCGTCGGTGCCAGTGACCGTCACGCCGAACGCCTCGCTGTTGAACACCGCCACAGGCCGCGTGACCACTGCCAGCGGCTCCGCCGGCATCGCCGGCGCGCGCGTGACGGCGCAGGACCCGAATGCCGTGTTTGTCGCTACGAGCACGACCGACGCGATCGGTAACTACGCCATATCCGGGATCGCGACCGGGTCTGTGGTGGAATTCCTCGTGTCCGCTGCCGGTTTCGTTTCGACGACTATCCAGCCGATGACGATCAACGCGGCGGTCACACTCGACGCCGTTCCGCTGGTGCCGGTGAGCGCCACGCCGGGCGGCGTGAGCGGCACCGCCCGTGACGCGAGCACCAACGCGGCCATCACGTCCGGCGTCGCGGTCGAGCTGCGGTCGGGGCTCAACGCCACGACGGGCCTCGCCTCGCAGGTGACCACCACGGGCAGCACGGGTTCGTACTCGTTCTCGAGCGTGGCCGCGGGGAGCTACACCCTGCTGATGCGCGGCGCGGGGTACGCGCAGTCCTCGCGCACGGTGGCAATCTCTGGCGGCGCCACGCTCAGCAATGCCGATCTCTCGCTGTCGGCGGGCGCGAACGCCAATCAGTGGCGTGCGATTCTCACCTGGACCGCCGCGGCGCGCGATCTCGACCTGTACCTCACGTTGCCGGGTCCCGGCTCCACACGCCAGCAGATCTGGTTCCTCCAGCCGGGCAACTGCGCCGCGGCGCCCTTTGCGTGCCTCGATCGCGATGCAAGCACCGCGCCAGGCCCCGAGACCATCACCATCAGCCAGCTGGGCACGGGGATCTACCGCTTCTACGCGCACAACTACAACACCCCGAGTTCGGCGACCGACAGCACGCTCATGCAATCGGGGGCGCAGCTGCGTCTCTTCCACGGCACCGCGCAGGTGGCAAGCTACAACGTGCCGCAGCAGGCCGGGACGCTGTGGACCGTGCTTGAACTCGACGGCGCGACGGGCACCATCACGCCGAAGAACACGATGAGTGCCGGCGGCCCGGGTGACCCCACGATGGCGATGCGGGCCGCGTGGGGCCGGGTGGCGGCGAGCGGCAAGCGGGACCCGCTGCTGCGCCTCCCGTGATCTGCGCCTCCCGTGATCTAGCCGCCGCCCGTGGCGCCGCCCATTATGATCGAATGACGACCACATTCCCTAGGAATCGCGGGTTCACGCTCATCGAGATTCTCGTGGTCATCGTCGTGCTGGCGGTGCTCGCGACGCTGGTGGCGCCCAACGTGTTCCGTCATGTCGGCGCCGCGCGTGAGACGACGGCGCGCACGCAAATCGAGATGCTGGGCGCCGCGTTGGATGCGTATCGGCTCGACAACGGGCGCTATCCGACGACCGAGCAGGGGCTCGCCGCACTCTGGCAGGCGCCAACGGTCGAACCGCGGGCCCCGAACTGGCGCGGCCCGTACCTGCGCAAGGCGGTCCCGCTCGACCCGTGGGGACAGGCATATGTCTATGGTGCACCGGGGACGCAGTCGAACAGCGGCTATGATCTGCTGAGCTATGGCGCGGACGGCAAGCCGGGCGGCACGGGTGACGCCGCCGACATCACGAGCTGGAAGTAGCATCCGCACGCGCCCCCGCATGCCGCGCTTCGACTTCCAGACAATCAACGCCGATGGCCGCCGTGCCCGCGGGCATGAGACGGCGCCAAGCGTGCCGGCGCTGGTGAGCGCGCTCGAAGCGCGCGGGTTCACCGTGTTGCACGTCCACGAACGTCCGGTGGACGCCGCGCCGGCGCGGCGCGCCAGCGGGAGCGCGGTTGCCGATGCGGTGCGCGCGCTGGCGTCGCTCTCCGCCGCCGGGCTGCCATTGGCGCGAGTGCTCGAGGTGGCCGCGTCGACCGCGCCCCCCGCGCTGCGCGCGCCGTTGCGCGACGTGTGCGCGCGCGTGGAACGCGGGGAATCGCTCGCGGCGTCGCTCGCGGCGCACCCGCACCTCTTCCGTCCCGCGGCAATCGGCGTCATTCGGGCCGGGGAGCGCGCCGGTGATCTCGACGGCGCACTCGAGCGGCTCGCCACGCAGCTTGAGCGTGCCGAGGCGCTGCGCGCGCGACTCCTGTCCGCGGCAGTCTATCCATCCGTGCTCGCCGTGGCCGGTGGCGCGGCCATGATGGTGCTGATGCTCTTTGTGCTGCCCCGGTTCGCCTCCCTGTTCGCCGAGACCGGCCTGGCGCTCCCGCGGAGCACGGCATTGCTGCTCGCCGCCGCGGCGGCGCTGCGGCGCAATTGGGCCGTGCTGCCGCTGGCGACGGCGACCGTCGCGGCGGTGGCGTGCTGGATCTGGCTCAGCGCCCCGGGCCGTCGCACGTGGTCGCGCGTGCTGCTCGCCGTGCCGGTCGTGCGCGGCGCACGGCTGGACGCTCTCAATGCCGCCGTGGCACGCACGCTCGGAGTCCTGCTGCGTGGTGGCGCGCCCATTGCGGCGGCGCTCGAGGACGCCGCTGCATCGCTCGATGACGCCGGCGCGCGTGATGCGCTGCGCCGCGTGCGCGTCCGCGTGGTCGCCGGCAGCTCGCTGCAGGCGGCGATGGAAGCCGAAGCCGTGCTGGCGTCTGCGTTGTGTACCCTGGTCGCGACGGGGGAGCAGGCCGGGCGCCTGGCCGAGTTTGTCGAGCGCGCCGCCGAGCTGTTCGAGCAGCGTACCGAACGTGCAACTCAGCGAGCCGTCGCCCTGCTGGAACCGGCAATGATCGTGTTGTTTGGCGGCGTGGTCGGCGTCATCGCGCTCGCCCTGCTGCAAGGCATCTACGGAATCAATCCAACGGGCCTCGTGCGATGACGCGTCTCATCGTCAGGCGCCGGGCGACCGGCTACACGCTGCTCGAGCTCACCGTCGTGCTCGTGATCGTTTCGCTTGCCGTCGCCGTCGCGGCGCCGTCGCTTGCGGGCGCGCGCGCCGGCCGCGATATCGATCGCGCCGGCGCCGCGCTGGCAGACGCCCTGCGCCGCACGCACCGTCACGCCATCCTCGGCGCGCGCGACGCCGAGCTGGACATCGCGCCGTCATTGGCCCGGGCATGGATGCGGCCGGGCGATACCTCCTTCGTGCTGCCGTTGCCCGCCGGCTGCATCCTCGAGGGCGAGGCGCGCATGACGATGCGCTTTGCGCCGGACGGATCGGCGATGGGCTCCGTGCCGCAGGTACGGTGTGGCGCGGATCGCAGTCGCGTGGTGGTGGACGCGCTGACGGGCACTACGCGTGTCGAGGCGCTGCGATGAGGCGCGCCGGCTTCACACTACTCGAGGCGGCGGTGTCGCTCGCTATCGTGGGCACGGTGGCCGTAGCTGCGCTCGACGCCTTTGCCGTGGAGGCGCGAACGGCGCGCCGCGCGCGCGCCGCCGCGCCGGCTGTCGCGCTCGCCGGCGAGCGCCTGGCGCGCCTGCAGTTGCTCGACGCACGGGAACTGCGCGCCCTGCCGGATTCGATGCGAGAGGGCGCGTTCGCCACGGCTGACGGCTGGTCGTATCGATGGCGTGCGTCCGTCCAACCGGTGCGCGGCGACGGTGATCTGTACACGGTGTCGGTGACCGTGACGTGGGACACGGGTGAGTATCCGCTCTGGGCGCGCGTCTATCGCCCGGCGGGACCGGATCAATGAAAGCGCGCGTGGGCTTCACGCTGCTGGAACTGGCCGTGGCGCTCGCCGTGGCCGGCGTGACACTGACCGCGGGTGCGGCCGCGTTCGCGGCGCTCGTCGATAGGCGCGCCTCGCTGCTCTCGGACGCGAATCGCGACGAGCGCGCGCTTGCCGCGCGCCGATTGCTCAGCGCGTGGCTCAGCGAGGCGCGCCACGGGACCGCAGCGAACGACGGCCTGAGCGCCGCGCGGGGCGCCCGGCGCACGCCAGCCGGCGAGATTGGCGACGACACGCTGGAGTTTGTGACCACGGCAACCGGGGAGCAACGCGAGGTGCGCGTCTATGTTGATCGCGCGGGTGCGCGCGCGGCGCTCGTCGCCGACCTCCGGGCGTCCACCGGCGATGTGACGCGCATCGTCCTCGGCGACGACGTCGCCGGCTTCGAAGCGCGCGTGCGCACGTCCGCGTTTGGGCGCCGCGCCTGGCTGCGCGGGTGGACCGGAGGCGCCCTCCGCCCCGAGGCGCTCGAACTGCGGTTCCGCGCGGCAGACGGCGCGACGCTTGCCCCACCGCTCGCGCTGCCCCTCACGGTCGTGCTGGGAGCGGGATCATGAGGTCGCGCCCGGCCTTCGCACTCGTCGCGAGCATGTGGCTGGTGGTGGGCATTGCCGCCGTCGGCCTCGAAATCGCGTGGCTTGCGCGCACACATCGGCTCGCGCTGGCGAATGCGCTCGAACACACGCAATCGGCGGCGGTCGCCGCGTCCGGACTCGAGCATGCGCGGGCACTGCTCTCGCGTGCACTCGTGCGGACGCGCGGCGATGCGCTCGCGGATCCCTGGCGGCGTCTCGGCGATTCGCTGAGCGCGCGCGTCGGTCGCGCCGAGTATCATGTCACCCTGCAGGACGACGCGGCGTTGCTCGACGTGAACGCGGCGAGCGAGACCATGCTGGCCCGGCTCTTCGTCGCGTGCGGCGCCGAGGCGCGCGAGGCGGCCGCAGCAGCGGCCCGCATCGCCGACTGGCGGGACGGGGACGGCACGCTGCGGGCGCTCGGCGCGGCGCGCGAGGAGTATCTCGCCGCGCAGGCGCCGGCGCTGCCCCGCAATGGCCCCGTCCAGCGCATTGCCGAACTCGATGACGTCCTCGGGCTCCCCGCCGCGTGGCGCTGTGTGCGTCCGCTGCTCTCGGTCGGCGGTGCCGGCCTCGTCAACCCGAACACCGCCGATCGGCGCGTCCTCGCCGCACTGCCCGGCATGAACGCCCAGCTGGCCGACGCGCTCGTCGCGCATCGCAGCGCGGGCGGCCGCTTTCGCGAGTGGCGCGATCTTCTGGCGGTCGCGCCAGCGGGGCTGCGCGCCGGTCTCGACCGCGACGCCGTCGCGCTGCAGCGTCTCCTCGCCTTCGAGACAAACGTGGTGCGCGTCACGAGCGCGGCGGCCGTCGACGGCAGCCCGGTCCGCGTGACGGCGGAAGCGCTGATGCGCCGAGCCGGTGAGTCGGTGTTCGTCGAGTGGAGGATCTTCTGGTGAACACTCCCAGCATCGGCATGGCACTTGGGCGCGGCCGTGGCGTCGTTGCATGGCCATCAGCGGACCGCGCGACCCGCAGGCACCCGGACGGCACCGGGGCTGCCGGTCAGGCCGAGTCGTTCACGTTCGACGCCGGCGCGCTGGCCGCGGGCGACGAGCGCGAGCTTGCGGCAGTGCTTCGCGCCGTGCCTCGCGCCGTGCCTCGTGCCGAGCGCACGGCGCAGCTGTTGCACGTCGCCCTTGGATCGCCGTGGACCAGCCCGCGCATCGTCACGCTGCCACGCATGCGCGAACACGAGGCACTGGAGGTGCTGCGCCGCGACGCCGCGCGTCACTTCCCCACCGTGCGCGATGAGCCCGTCATCGCCGCGCGCGCGCTCGGCCGCGGGGCGTGGCTGGCCAGCGATGCCGATGCCGTCGTGCTCGACGCGGTGGCGCGCGCCGCGCGTGCGGCTGGATTTGGCGGCGCCCGCATCCTCCCGGCCGTCGGCGCCTGGGCGCACGCGGCGCCCAATGCGACACAATTGGCGTTCGTCGTTGACGACGAGGCAACCGTCCTCAGCGCCGAGCGCGGCGTGCTCACCGCGCTGCGGCGCTGCCGCCCGGCCGACCTACCTGTCTCGATCACCCTCAGCGACGCCGATGCGCTCGCCGCCGCGGCGCGGCACGCGCCGGCGATGCGGGAACACGAGCTGGTGAGCCCCCGCCTGCGCGCGGCACGCGGCGCGCGCGCGGCGCGCTGGAGCCGCTGGTTCGCTACGGCCGGCGCCGCGATGCTCCTCGGCGCTGCCGCCGTGCTTTTATGGGCGCCACGGCACCGTCTGGCGCAAATCGAGGCTCGGCGCGTGACGCTCGAGGCCGAGATCGCCCCGTTCCGCGCCGCACGCGATTCGCTGCAGCGCGTCCAGGACGCGCTCGCCAGCATCACGCGCTCCCGGGTGGGGTCATCATCGTGGAGCGACCGCCTGTCGGCACTGAGCGCCGCACTGCCGCCCACGGCGTACCTGACGTCGATCCATGGCAGCGGCGATTCGGCCAGCATGACGGGGCGCGCAACGGACCTTGCACCGATCCTCGAACAGCTGCGACGCACGGCGGGTGCGCGCGATGTCCGCGTCACGTCGACGGCTGTGGACGCCGAGGGGGGCGCGGCGTTTGAGGCGATCTTCTGGTTCCGCCCGCGGGGGGCGCGATGAGCCATCTCGTGCCGCGCGACCGTCTGGCCATCCAACTGGGCACGATCATCATTGGCGCCGCCCTCCTCGTACGCGGCGCGCTGCTGCCGCTCATCGGCATTTACGAGGAGCGCGCTGCGCAGAGCGCGGCCGCGGCCGGCCGGCTGTCGCGTGAACTCGCGCTCGTGCGCGATGGCCCGAGGCTCCCGGCGGAGCTGGCAGCGGCGCGACGCCACCTGGATACTATCGCGCCGCACCTATTTGCCGCGGCGGATACATCGGCCGCCAATGCGTTGCTGGCGTCCTGGCTGCGTGCAACGGCGGTCGCCGCCGGCTTGAGCGGCGTGCGCACCGAACTGGCGCCGTCGGTCGCGCAGCCGGCGGGCTTGCTCGCCGCGCAGGTCGACCTGCACGCAGAGGGCAACGGCGCCGCGCTCGCCGACTGGCTGCACGCGGTCGAGGGCGGCGAACGGTTCGTCGCCATCGAACGGCTCGATGTCACCGCACGCGACAACGGCACGTTGTCGCTCGACGCGCGCGTCCTCGCCTACGCCTTGGAGCGCGCGCGATGAGCTGGAGCCCGTGGCACGAGTGGCGCGTGCGCGGCGCGGCGCTCTTTGCGGTGGCTGCGGCCATGCTCTTGCTCGCCAGCGCCGTGATGGCCCTGCGCGACCACGCCGAGTCGGCCGCGCCGCCGCTGGCCGCCACCGCCATCGACCCGATGCCCGTGCCGACCGTGGCATCGTCTCTCGACCGCGATGCCGCCGCGCGCCTGTTTACCCCTGCGCAATCCTCGGCCAGCGCGCCAGCCGCGACGGCCGATGCAGCCGCTCCCGCCGTCACGCTGATCGGTACGATCGCTGGCGGAGACCAGCCGTCCGCGGTCTGCCGCCTGGGGGCGGCGGGTGCGCGCCTGCTGCACGTGGGAGATACGATCGGCGGGTGGCGATTGCAGCGGATCACCCCAGGTCGCGCGGTGTTCATTGACGGCACGGCGCGCCCGCACGAGCTTCGCTTTACTTCTCCGGGAAACTGACATGAGACCGATCCTGCTTCGCCTCATTCTGTGTCTCACCCTCACGGCAGCGACGGCGCGCGCCCAGCAGGGCGTGCGCAGCGCGGAGGGCGGCGTGGTGGTCGACTTCCAGGACGCCGAGCTGCGCTTCGTCCTCTCGGCCCTGGCGGAGGCAGGCAAGGTGAACCTCGCGTTCGGCGAGTTGCCCGACCGGCGCGTCACGATCAGGATGCGTGAGGCTGTCCCCATCGCCGAGGTGCGGGCGCTGATTCGTACGCTGGCGACGAGCAACGGCCTGCGCGTCGAGGAGGAGGGCAAGCTGCTGCGCATCGTCGCCGCGGCCGCTGCGCCGACGCCGAGCGTTGAGGCGGGCGAAGTGCGCCTGCATGTCTATCGACTGAAGCACGTGCGCGCCGCGAAACTCGCCGCGACGCTGCAGGCGCTCTTTGGCGGCACGGCGCCGGTGCGGGCGGCGGGCATTTCGACGCAGCTGCTGAGCGAGCGGCTGCAGGCGCAGCGTCTCGGCATTCTCGCCGGTGACACGGCCCAGCGCGCCATGCCGGAACTCGGCCTGCGTGCGGAGCTCACGGGGCCGGTGCAGGTCGTGCCCGACGAATCGAGCAACTCGCTGCTCGTGCGCGCGCTGCCGGCTGACTGGGCGGTCGTGCAGGACGCGATCGCCGCCATGGACCTGCGCCCGCTGCAGGTGATGATCGAGGTGCTCATCGCGGAGGTGCAGCAGTCGCGCGACCTCGACGTCAAGGTCAGCGGCGCCGTGGCGAAGAGCCGCGACGCCGCGACGACCACCGGTGGCACGCTGGGCGCCGCTGAGGCGTCGACCGCGGCGTTTCTCCTGCGGCTGGCCCGCGGCGGCGTCATCAGCTCCGACGTGGCACTCGCCGCGCTCGCGACGCGCGGCGACGTGCGCATCCTCTCCCGTCCGCTGCTGCTCGCGCAGAACAACCTCGAGGCGCGCATGATGGTCGGCAGCCAGCGGCCGTTCGTGCAGCTGTTTCGCTCGCTTCCCACCGACAACGGCGTGCGCGACCAGGTGGTGCAGTACCGCGACGTCGGCACCACGCTCACCATCCTGCCGACCATCAACCCGGACGGCTACGTGTCGTTGCAGGTGGCGCAGGAGGTGAGCTCGGCGACGGCCGAGACGCAGTTCGGCGCACCCGTGATCAGCACACGCGAGGCCACCACGCACCTGTTCGTCAAGGACGGGCAGACCGCGGTGCTCGGCGGGCTCGTCGATCGCACCGAGCAGAAGACGCGCACCGGCATTCCGGGGCTCAGCGCCCTGCCCTGGATTGGCGGGCTCTTCGGCAGCACAACCATTTCGAACGCCAACAGCGAACTCTTCCTCTTCCTCACGCCGCACATCATCGCCAGCGACGATGACCTCGAGCGCATCCGCAACGCGGTCGACCGGAAGACGCAGCCAGATTCGCTGACGACGAATCCCCCCGTGGTGCCGCGCAAGCCGTGATCGACGAACTCGCCACGCTCGCGCCCGTCTTGCCGGCGCTGACCGCCGCATTTCTCGAGCATCACGGCGTCCTGCCACTGGCGCTGCGCGACGGCGTGCTGCGGGTTGCAACGTGGCGCGAGTCGCCCTCCCAGCAGGCGCTCGACGACCTCGCCCTGCTCAGCGGCGCGCGCGTCGCGCTCGAGCGTGGCGACGAGGCCGCCCTGCGCCGCGCGATCCACCGTGTCTACGGACCCGAGGCCACGGCGCAGGGCGTCATCGACGCCCTCGGCGCCGCGCCGCGCCCGGACGGGCCCGCGCCCGCGCGCGCTCTCGATGACCTCGTCGCGCAGGCCAATGAGGCGCCGGTCGTGCGTCTCGTCAACCTGCTCATCCTCGAGGCGCTGCAGGCGCGCGCGTCCGACGTGCATCTGGAGTCGTACGCCGGCGAACTGCGGGTGCGCTACCGCATCGACGGCGTCCTGCAGGACGCACCGTCGCCGCCCGTGCAGCTTGCGGCCGCGGTGGTGAGCCGGCTCAAGATCATGGCCGAACTCGACATCGCCGAGCGCCGCGTGCCGCAGGATGGCCGCGTTCGCCTGCGCCTCCAGGATCGCGGCGTGGACGTGCGCGTTTCTACCGTCCCCGCGCTGCACGGCGAGAGCGTGGTGCTGCGCCTCCTCGACGCCTCGCGCGGCCGCATCGCGCTCGACGCGCTCGGCATGTCCGGCGACACCCTCGCGCGGTTTCAGGCCGCCATCGCGCGGCCGCATGGGATCGTGCTCGCCACGGGGCCCACCGGGAGCGGCAAGACGACGACGCTCTATGCGGTGGTCGCGGCCCTGCGCACCGGCCGCGAGAAGATTCTCGCCGTGGAAGACCCGGTCGAGTACGAGCTGCCGGGCGTGCCGCAAATCCCGGTGCACGAAAAGGCCGGCGTGACGTTCGCCTCCGCGCTGCGCGCGATGCTGCGGCAGGATCCCGACATCATGCTTGTCGGCGAAATCCGCGACGGCGAAACCGCCGCCGTGGCTACGCAGGCAGCGCTCACCGGCCATCTCGTGCTGTCGACACTGCACACCAACGACGCTGCGGGGGCGCTGACGCGCCTGCGCGAACTCGGCGTCGAACCGTACCTCATTGCGAGCACCGTCGAGGCCGTGCTCGCCCAGCGTCTGGTGCGCACGCTGTGCACGGCGTGCACAGGGCGTGGCTGTGACGCATGTCGCAGCACGGGATACCATGGGCGCGCTGGAATTCACGAACTGCTGGTGATGAGCGATCCCCTGCGCGCCGCGCTGCAGGACGGCGCGGACACGACTTCGCTGCGGCGCATCGCGTGCGAGGACGGCATGCGCACCTTGCGCGAGGAGGGCGAGCTCTTGGTCGCCACGGGTGTAACGCTTCGAGCCGAAGTCTTGCGGGTGACGGCCTAGCGCGCTGAATTGGGACGGAATTCGACGTGCTGTGACGGTCGGACGCTGACCGAACGGCACGAAAGTCGTCGAAGAGGGTAGGCTGATACACCGGATGACGATCAGGAGGTGCCCCCCGTGCAGGAACCGTCAACTCGTCGTGCCGCGATCGTAGCGGGCGTGGCCGCGCTCACGGCAGCGGTGACGCCGCGCCGCGGTGCCGCGCAGGCTGCGGCGACACGCGCCCAGCGTGCCGCAGGCGCACCGTCGTCGCGCTCCGCCGCGACGCTCGACCAGCTGTTCGGCCGAACGCGCGCGGTGTCGCAGACCGCGCCCGCCACGGTACTCGGCACCGACAATTGGAACCAGTCCCCACTGCGGCTCGCCCGACGCGTCACCTTTGGTTTGACCCCGGGCGAAACCCAGCGTGCCCTGCGGCTCGGCTACAAGAGCTATCTCGAAACGCAGCTCAACTACACCGCGCTCGACGACGGCGCCGTCGAGCGCGTGGTGGCCGCCAATTGGCCGCTGGTGAATCAGCCGTCCGCGGCCCTCGTGCAGGCCAACCAGGGCACGCTGTACCAGCAGCTTGCTGACGCGACCATCTACCGTCAAGCCAACTCGCCGCGGCAGCTCTACGAGCGCATGGTGGAGTTCTGGAACGACCATTTCACGATCTACAACCCGAAGGTCGGCTATCTGCAGATCGCCGACAACCGCGACGCGCTGCGCAGAAACGCGCTCGGCAACTTCGGCGCCTTGCTGAAGGCGAGCGCCCATTCGCCCGCGATGCTTGTCTATCTCGACAACGAGGTGAACCGCGTTGGCGCGCCAAATCAGAACTACGCCCGCGAGATCATGGAGCTCCATTCGCTTGGCGTGAACGGCGGCTACACACAGACCGACGTCGCCGAGCTCAGCCGCTGCCTGACCGGCTGGACCGTGAGCGCGCAGGGCGCGTTCACGTTCAACGCGTCGCTGCACGATTTCGGCGCCAAGACGGTGCTGGGGACGAACATCCCAGCGCGCGCCAGCAACAGCGGGCAGGGCCAGCAGGACATGGAGACGATGCTCGACGTGCTCGTCGCGCATCCCGGCACGGCGACGTTCATCGCCACCAAGCTGTTGCACTTCTTCCTGCGCCCCGACCCCACGGCGGCGCAGGTCGCCGCCGTGGCGAACGCGTACACCAAGACGGGCGGCGACATCAAGGCGATGCTGCGCGTGCTGTTCACGGAAAGCTGGCTGATGGCCGCGCCGGCGAAGTTCAAGCGCCCGTATCACCTCATGCTCAGCGCGCTGCGCGGCAGCGGTGCGGTGATCGCGCCCGGCAGCACGAACCTGTCGACGTTGCGTGCACCGCTGACGAGCATGGGTCATGACCTGTTCAACTGGCTCACGCCCGACGGCTATCCCGATCTCGTCGACTACTGGGCCGGCAACGAGGTGGCGCGCTGGAACGCCGTGACGTCGATCGCCGGCGCGGCCAGCGGCCAGTACGCGGTCTCCGACGCCACGCTCACGCGCTTCGGCGCGACGACGGCCGCGGTGGTCGATACCCTCGACCTGCTCGTTTTCGGCGGCGAGATGAACCAGCACACGCGCGACGGGCTGTCCACGTTCCTTGCGTCGGGCGCCGTGAACACGGCGCGCGTGCGAGAGGCACTGAGCCTCGCCCTCGCGTCCAGCGCGTTTCAGTACTACTGAGCCCAGCCCCCCGGAGCCGGTGATGAGCGACCTCGAGCATGCCAATTGCGGCTGTCAGGAGTACAATGCGCTGTCGCGCCGCAACTTCATCGTCAACACCGCAGGCGCGGCAATCCTCGCCGGCACCATGCCCGAGTGGCTGCCGCGGGTCGTGCTCGCGCAGAGCGCCAGCACGCGCGACGTGATCGTGTACATCTTCCAGCGCGGCGGCGCCGACGCGCTCTCGCTCTGTGTCCCATGGGGCGATTCGAACTACTATGCCGGCCGCGCAACCATTGCGCTGCCGCGGCCGGATTCGTCGGCCACCGTCAAGGCGACGGCACTCGACACCCAGATGTGGGGCTTGGCGCCGTCGATGCTTGGCCTGCTGCCGGCCTATCAGTCGGGCGAACTGCTCCTCATCCAGGGCGCCGGCCTCAGCTATGCCTCGCGCTCGCACTTCGACGCGCAGCGTTTCATCGAGGTGGGCAAGGCCGCCGACCCAACCATCTCCACCGGCTGGCTCGGGCGCCATCTGGCGACGGTGCCGCCGCTCAAGACTGCCGCAGCGCTGCGCGCGCTCGCCATCGCGCAGGGGACGCCACGCGCCCTGCAAGGCGCGCCGAAATCGCTGCCGATACCTGATCCGACTAATTTCGCCCTCGGTGGCAACACGGCCACGCGCGCCCAGCGCCAGGCGTGGCTCAACGCCGATTACAACGTCACCGAGGAGCCGCTGCGCAGTTCCGCACTCGACGCCGCAGCCACCATCTCCCTGCTCGCCTCGCTCAACGTCGGCGCCTATGCGCCATCGAACGGCGCCACGTACCCGAACTCGAGTTTTGGCCGCGCGCTCAAGGCCGCCGCCGCCCTCATCAAGGCGGATGTGGGCGTCGAGGCGATCCAAGTCGACATCGGCGGATGGGACACCCATCAAGCCGAGAATCCGCTCAACGGGCAGATGGCGACGCTGATGACGGACTACGCCAACAGCCTCGGTGCCTTCTGGGCCGACGTGCTGCAGGGGAATGGCACCTACAGCGTCACCCTTGTGTCGATGTCCGAGTTCGGCCGCAATGTGCGCGAGAACGGCTCGCAAGGCACGGACCACGGACGCGGCAGCTGCATGTTCGTGATGGGCAAGCAGGTGACGGGCGGCCGCGTGATGACCAAGAACTGGCAGCCGCTCGCACGGGAGAACCTGACCGATGGCCAGGATGTGCCGGTCAACATCGACCATCGCGACGTGCTCGCCGAGATCGTGAGCAAGCGGCTGCTCAACCCGAACCTCGACGTCATCTTCCCCAGCTACACCCCGACCTTCCAGGGCGTGACGAAGTAGGGCGCGCTACTTCACCTCGACCTGCCCGCTCATCCCGGGATGGACGGTGCAATCGAATCCATACAGGCCCTTGGTGCTGAAGAGGCGCGCTACGTTCGCGTTCGTCGTGATCTGAATGTCCGTCGGTTTGCCCGCGACGCTCTGAAAGATCACGTTGTGATCCACCGAACCGAACCGGAACGTCACCGTGCCGCCGACGCCGATCGTCGTGAGAAACGGCGAGAACGTGTTGCCCGGCATCGTGACTTCGGCCGCCAGCGGCAGGCCGCCGCCCGATCCGCTCACCGTGACTGTGGCCGTCGCGTTGACCCCGCTCACCAAGGCCGTGATCGTCGCGATGCCGGCCGACACGCCAGTGACGAGCCCGCCCGTGGACACGGCGGCGACGTTCGATGCACTACTGCTCCACGTCGGCGTCCCGATGGTCACGGTCCCAGTGTTCGTGAGCGGCGTGGCCGTCAATTGCAGTGTCTGGCCAACGCCGAGTTGTGCGCTCGTCACGTTCAGCGAGACAGAAGCGACGCCGTTGTTTGCCGGCGCCGGGCTTGTGGCACCGCCGCCGCCGCCGCTGCACGCGGCAGCAAACACGAGCAGAAGAACGCGATAGGATTTCATCAGGGGGGCTGCGTAGGGAACGAGGAAGCTAACGACTCCTTGGCCGCGTGCGCGAGGGGGGCGCGCGCTCATCGTACATACCGCACCTGCCGGTTCGGAGTTCCGGCGCCATGCCATCGGACGCGATGCGCCCACCGTCTCCCCCCGGCCACCGCACGCTGGGCTCGGCCTCGCATTCGTCCGTCTCCCCGGTCGGCCGCGACCTCGCCCGCCTGAACGGGTGTGAGTTCGAGAAACGCAATGCCGACAGGGACCCTGTCGACGACGCCTCAGCTGCCGTTTGGGCCCCGCGCCTCGGCACGAGGAGTTGAACCTCGGACCTCACGCTTATCAGGTCACCATAGTCCGCGCCTCTTCCCTTCCGCGATGATGTCGTTCGCGAACTCGTTCGTAGGATTGGAAGCGTCGTTGTTGATCGGGGGCTTCTCCAATTGCAATCGACGCAATTCGTGGTCCGTGCATCCTCTGAACGGGGCACGCCGATTCCATGCGGCTGACACAGCCTCAAGCGCGCGCATCACATCCCGAGGAACGTGCCCGGGAAGTTGAGAAACTGCACTTTCCAATTCCATCTGGTGGGCGTGAAGCTCGACATCAGATAGACCGGCAAGATAGTTTGGCGTCCGCTACTCGTGTTTACCGAAGAAAAACACGCGACAGGGCGTGTCCAGATCCGCCCTCTGACTACCTCGATTTCGCGCAGAGCACCGTGCTTTGTTGCGTATGAGACGTTTCACGGACGGCGAGCCGGGTTCGCGGCCAACCATGCGCTACCAAACGCTTTCGCACAGCTGCGACCGGCCTGTTCAAGTCCTTCGCCGATCATAGCTCCACCAACCGTCGCAACCCATATTTGTTCCCAGATAACAACCGGTGAGACGCCATTTCGCGACAGAGTAGTCAAATCGACGACCGACACCTGCGAGCTGACCGCAGTGAGGGCGCCCGCGTCCTTCAGAGTCGCGGAAGACGTTACCGTCGGTCCTCCTTGCGCCGGTACCGTGACGCCAAGCTTGCGCAATTCTAACGTAATGCGGTCAGCCAGTTGGCGACCGCTCTGACGTCCGTCGAGCCCGAACCTGTTGATCAGCGGCGCTCCTATTGTCGTCCAAGCAACGACATTAACTGATCGAATTCCCGCGAGGTTCGAGTGCGGTTGGCGGCCGCGCGTTCTTCGTGCTGCGATTCTCCCGGCTGTACCCCATCCACTTCGCCACCTTGCTGGCCACGGCTAGCCTGGCCACCGCCTACCATGCGCGCTACGGCGCCTGGCCCATCGACCCGCTGAACGACCTGCGCCACTTCATTCTCAACGTGCTGTTTCTGCAACGCGTCGGCCTCGATGCGGGTTACTCGTTCAACGGCCCCGCCTCGTCGCTGAGCATCGAGGCAGTGATGTACCTGTTGTTTTTCGTCGCCTGTCGGGCGGGACGGTACCGCGTTGCGAGCCCCGTGCTGGCGATGCTCGGCGTCGTGCCGGCGCATCGGCTGTCGTCGCCCGTGATGACGGTGCCGCTCGAGATGGCGCGCGGGCTCGGTGGCTTCTTCGTGGGATGCCTCCTGCACGATTACGTGCTTGACCATCCGCGACGCGAGCGGCTCGCGCTCGTCCTCATTCCCGTGGCGGCGGCCGCGCTGTACAAACTGGGCCAGTTCGACATCTACCTGCACGCGTGGTGCCTTTTCGGGTGGATCGTGGTGCTGGTCAGCACGCTCGCGCCATTGCGTCGGCTGATGTCCGCCCGGCCGCTGACGCGGCTCGGTGACATCAGTTTGGGCGTCTACTTGGTGCACATTCCGTTGCAGATCGCGCTCCTGCTCGCGTTCCGCGCGCAGGGGCTGATGCCACCCGTGACGTCCGGATGGTTCCTCGCGGCGTACACCGCGGCGATCATCGGCATCGCCGCGGTGGTGCACTACACCCTCGAGCGCCCCATGCAGCGGGCAATCCGCACCCACTTCACGCCGGCGTCGGCGCGCTAACCGCGCGCCGACCC
>JANYJW010000046.1 GCA_025361705.1 Gemmatimonas sp. | reverse complement strand
GGGCGAGACGAGCGCGGCGCGCGCGGCGCGCGCGGCGCGCGCGGGCGCGCCGCCGGCGCCGTCACGCCTCCACTCCGTAGCGTGCCAGCTTGCGGTGCAGCGTCGATGGATCGATGCCCAGCGTCTCGGCTGCCCGCGTCTTGTTGCCCTGTTCGCTCTGCAGCACCCACAGGATGTAGGCCTTCTCGATGGTCTCGAGCGTGGGGTTCTGCATCGTACGCTCCGAGACCAGCGGCTCGGCGCGCCGTTCAGCCAGCCGTTCGGGAAGCGACGTGACGCCAATCACCGGGCCGGGACAGAGGATGACGGCGCGCTCCAGCGCATTCTCCAGTTCGCGGACGTTGCCGGGCCACGCGTACTCTGAGAGCATTTCCAGCGCGTCCTCGCTCAGCCGCTTCAGCGGCTCGCCGCGCACGGTGCTTGCCCCCTGAAGGAAGGCCTCGGCCAGCAGCGGGATGTCGTCGCGGCGCTGGCGCAGCGGCGGCAGGTGGATGGCGATGACGTTGAGGCGGTAGAACAGGTCGCGCCGGAAATTGCCGCGCTTGATTTCCTCCTCGAGGTCGCGGTTGGTCGCCGCGATGATGCGCACGTCGATCGGCACGGCGTCGGTGGCGCCCACCGGGATCACCTCGCGTTGCTGGACGACGCGCAGGAGCTTCACCTGGGTGGCCTGCGTCGTCTCGCCGATCTCATCGAGAAAGAACGTCCCCGTGGCGGCCGCGGTGAAGAGTCCCGACTTGTCCTTGACCGCTCCGGTGAACGAACCCTTCACGTGGCCAAAGAGCTCGCTTTCGAGCAGTCCTTCGGGAAGCGCGCCGCAGTTGATTGAAAGAAACGGCCCGTCGGAGCGCGCCGACAACTCGTGCAGGTAGCGGGCCACCACTTCCTTGCCCGTCCCCGACTCGCCTGTGATCAGCACCGTCGACTCGGTGGCGGCCACCGCCTCGGCCATGCGAATGACCTCAAGCCACTTCTTGTTGGCGCCAATGGGCGCACCTTCGGTGGCGCGGTCGCGGCGACGGATCTCCTTTTTGAGCGACGAGTTCTCGACACGCAGGTGCCGGTGCTCGGCGGCGCGGCGCAGGATGGCCACCAGCTCGTCGTTGCGGAACGGCTTCTGGATGTAGTAGAACGCGCCCTCGTTGACGGCCTGCACGGCGGTCTGCAGCGTGGCTTGGGCGGTCATCAGGATGACGGGGACGTCGGCATCGTGACGGCGCGCGGCGGCGAGGATTTCGACCCCCGTGACCTGCGGCATCCGCACGTCGGTGAGCACGATGTCGTGCGCGCCGCGCTCGAGCGCCTCGAGTCCCGCGCGTCCCCCCTGCGCCACCTGCGGCGCAAAGCCCTCGCTGCGCAGCAGGATTTCGAGCGTCTCGAGGATGCCCGTCTCGTCGTCGATCACGAGCACGGTCGGTCTGGCTTGGTCGGTCACGCGGTGGCTCCTGGCGTGCGCTTGGTGCGAGGCAGCAGCACCGTAAAGCGGGTGCCGCGCGCGTCGGTGTCGACGAGCACGTAGCCGCGGTGTGATTCGATGGCGCGGTGCGTCACCGCGAGTCCAAGGCCAGTGCCGCCCGGCTTGGTGGTGCTGAATGGCTCGAACAGGCGTTCGGCCACGTCGGGATCAATGCCCGGACCTTGATCGGTGACGGCGATTTCAAAGCCGCCGAGACTGAACGACACGCCCTTCGGCAGTTCGTCGCGGGTCACCGCGCGCGCCGCGACGCGGACTGCCGCGCCGACGGGCGAAGCCTGCAGGGCATTGAGGATGAGATTGAAGAGGGCGCGGTGCAGCAGGTCCTCGTCGCCCTCGAACGGCAGCGGCCCCGCCGGCAGTTGCACGTCGACGTGCGCGCCATCGGGATTGCCCGGATGCGCCATGGCGAGCGCGGCCGCCCCGCGGGCGATCTGCCCGAGATCCACCGGCTCGACCTTGGTGACTCGGACACGCGCGAAGTCGAGGAACTCGTTGAGCAGGCGCGAGAGCCGCGTGGACTCGCGCACGATCAGGTTGCCCAGCGTGCGCTCGTCGTCCGTTGCCGCCGGACGGCGCGACATCTGTTCGACCGCGCTCTGGATGGAGGCGAGTGGATTGCGGATTTCGTGCGCAAGCGAGGCCGACAGCTCGGCCACGGCCTCGAGACGCTGCGCGCGGAGGTTGAGCTGTTCGAGCCGCTTCTGGTCGCTGATGTCCTGAAAGATCGCCGTCGCCGTGCGCGGCACGTGCTGCCCATCGCCTTCGTCCGACGTCGTGGTGACGCCCACCGGAAAGACGACGCCGTCGCGCGAGAGAAAGCCCTCGGCGCGGCTCAGATGCACCTGTTCGCGCAGCGCGCTGTCGAGCGCATTGCCCACCACCGGCGCCACGCGGCGCAGGTCGCCGAGCACCTGCCGTCCGAGGACGGCCTCGAGCGGGAGGCCCATGAGCTCACTGGCCAGCGGATTGGCGTACTGCAACGTGCCAAACTCGTCCACGGTTATGATGCCGCTGCGGATGTTGGCCAGGATGTCGGCGGCGCGCAGCCGCGCACTCACCAACTCGGCTTGCAGGCGTTCCGTGCCCTGGCCGCGCTCGCGCAGCCGGGCGGCAATCGAGCTGGTGCCAAAGGCGACGCCCACGAAGACTGCCAGCTGCAGCTTGAGCGACAACGACAACGGTCCTGCGCCGACGATGATGACATCGGCCACGTAGAACATGCTGCCGAGCCCGGCGACCAGCAGGGCGCCGCGCGCGGGGAGCATGATGGCGGCGGCGGCGGTCACCAGGATGTAGAGCGCCGTAAAGCCGGACGCCGCGCCGCCGGTGACATGGACCACCGCCGTGACCACGAGCAAGTCGAAGATGAACTGGCCGTAGAAGAACGCGGCCGTTGGCGCCTTGCGTTGGACCTCCGTCCTGATGGCCGACGCGACGACGACGATCATCGTGAGGGCAAAGGTCAGCGACGCAACGAGCGTATTTTCGGGGTCGGTGCTCTGCCACCATTTGATGGCGGCGACGTAGATGGCCGAGGCCACCGAAAAACGCGCGAGATACAGCCAGCGCACGAACCGCCGGGGTTCGAGCAGCCCGAGGACCTTGTCGTCGGCACTTTGGAAAAAGTTGGCGCGCATCTCACCTCAGCCAGGGAGTCTTGCAGGATGCAAGGAATAGAGGATGGGTATTTCTGCCGCACAATGCAAGAGCGAGTAAACCTCATCTCACATTAGATTGATGGTCCCTGCGTCTTGTTCGCCATTTTCCGATTTCACTCAGTTTCCTGGCTGACACCGGCGACCTCCTTGGCATCAATGCCTCCGTGGCAATTCCGCGCGGGGAACTTGTGGTGCGCGCGACGCGAGCCGGCGGCCCGGGCGGACAGCATGTGAACACGTCGTCCACGCGGGTGGAGATCACCTGGAACGTGCGCGCGTCGGTGGCGCTGACCACTGCGCAGCGTGCGCGGGCGCTGCTCGCGCTCGCCTCGCGGCTGGACAGCGACGGCGTGTTGCGTGTGGTGGCGAGCGACACGCGCAGCCAGCTGCAAAACCGCGCGCTTGCCGAAGAACGGCTCGCCGCGCTGGTGCGCCAGGCGCTCGTCGTGCCGCGCCCGCGCAAGAAGACGCGCCCAACACGCGCCTCGGTGGAGCGGCGGCTGGATGCCAAGAAGCGCTCGGGCGCCAGGAAGCGCGACCGCCGCGCGGGGAGTGACGACTGATGCTGCTGCCGAAGATCGTCACGACGCTCAAGGACTACGACCGCAGCCAGTTCGCCAAGGACGTGGCGGCCGGCGTCATCGTCGGCATCGTGGCGCTGCCGCTGGCCATCGCCTTCGCCATCGCCAGCGGCGTGGGGCCGCAGGCGGGGCTGTACACCGCCATCATTGCCGGCTTCCTGATTTCGGCGCTCGGCGGTTCGCGGGTGCAGATCGGCGGCCCGACAGGCGCCTTCATCGTGATCGTCTACGGCATCGTGCAGCAGCACGGCGTGGGCGGGCTCACGGTGGCGACGATGATGGCCGGCGTCATTCTCATCGCGCTCGGCCTCGCCAAGATGGGCGGGGTGATCAAGTACATCCCGCATCCCGTGACGGTCGGCTTCACGAGCGGCATCGCCGTGGTGATTGCCAGCGGGCAGCTGCGCGACTTCTTCGGCCTCGACCTGGCGAAGGTTCCCGCGGAGTTCGTACTAAAGATCGAGGCGCTGGCGGAGCATGCCGGCTCGGCTGATGCCACGGCGGTGGTGCTCGCCGTGACCACGGTGCTCATCGTGCAGACGGCGCACCGCATCACGACGCGTGTGCCGTCCCCCTTCGTGGCGCTCCTGCTCACGACGGTGGCCGCGCAGATGATGCACCTCGACGTCGCCACCATCGGCAGTCGCTTCGGCGTGATTGACGCGTCATTTCCCGCCCCGCACCTGCCGTCGGTGTCGCTGCACACGATCACGCAGCTCGTGGGCGCCGCGTTCACCATCGCCGCGCTCGGCGGCATCGAGTCCCTGCTCTCGGCGGTGGTGGCCGACGGCATGATCGGCAGTCGGCACCGCTCCAACATGGAACTCATCGGACAGGGCGTGGCCAACGTGATTACGCCGCTCTTCGGCGGCATTCCGGCAACGGGCGCGATTGCGCGCACCGCAACCAACATCCGGGCCGGCGGGCGCACGCCGGTGGCGGGCATCGTGCACGCCATCACGCTGCTGCTCATCACGCTCTTTGCCGGGCGCTGGGCATCACTCATCCCGATGCCGACGCTGGCGGGCATCCTGATGGTCGTGTCGTACAACATGAGCGAGTGGCGCACCTTCCGCGGGCTGCTCACCGCGCCGCGCGGCGACGTGGCGGTGCTGCTCACGACATTCTTCCTGACGGTCTTCGTGGACCTCACGGTCGCCCTCGGCGTCGGCATGGTGCTCGCGTCGTTCCTGTTCATCCGCCAGATGGGCGAGGCGACCACGGTGCGTTCGGTCAGCGACGACGACGCCGACCGTGCCCTGCGCAAGCTTGACGTGCCGGCCGGCGTGATCATCTACGAAATCGACGGGCCGTTCTTCTTTGGCGCTGCCGAGAAGTTCCGCGACACGATGGCCGAGATCGAGCGCGCGCCCAAGGTGCTCATCCTGGATGTCGCGCGCGTCAACGTACTTGACGCCACGGGACTCGGCGTGATTCACGACCTCCTCAAGAAGGGACGCACCGACCGGACGTCCCTGATCCTCAGCGGCGTGCATTCGCAGCCGATGATTGCCCTGGGCAAGAGCGACCTGCTCGACGAGATTGGCGAGGACAACCTGGTCCCGACGCTCGAGGCCGCCGTGGAGCGCGCCCGCGCCCTGCTCGCGGTACGCATTACCGGCGCGCACAAGGCACAACCGGCCTGACGGCCGTTACCGCCGGCCGACGGCGAACCCCACCTGGATCGTGATCAGATCGGCGCGCGTACGCCGTGGGGTGAGCACCGGATTATTGCGGCTGTCGAACGCGATGTCCCGGTCGGTGAGATAGCGCGCTTCGCCGTTCCAGTGGTAGCGGACTCCAAGGTCGATCGTGCCCCCACCGGCGCCGACCGGGATGTACAACCCGCCGAACATCGTCTTCGCGACGGTCGCGTCGCTGTAGTTGGTGGACGACGCAAAGGGTTCGCTGCTGCTCTGGTGCGCCCCCGACACGCTCGACGCGGTAAAGAAGTACGAGAACCCCAGTGAGCCGCCGAGATACGGATTCAGCGCCCGACCGGGGTGCCCCATTTGCAGGCCGATGCCGCCGACGAGAATGTTGTTGGTGGTGTTCACGTCCACGTTGACCAGCCCCAGCGCGCCGCTACCGAGCGGGACACGCCGCGTCTCGGATCCGTAGATGCTGTAGCCAAGATCGGTGCGAATGACGAACGGCGAACTGCCGAGGCGCCAGCCGAAGAAGCCGTTGAGACCGAAGGCGGCGTTGACGTTGCTGGCAAAGTCGCCCTGCGGCACGCCAACATGCAGCGAAGCGCCGCCGATGACCGATCGCGGCAGGTCCGCTGACGGCGCGGACGCGTACTGCGCCGGCAGCGGCGCGGTGCTCGCGAGGAGCAGCGCAACGACCATCATGCGTTTCATGGGACCCCGCGGGTGCGTTGATCGTCGAGCCACGGCCAGCCATCGCCGAATGGATCGCCCGGCGGTGCGCGCAGGGCGGGCGATGGCGATGGCAACTCGCCGCGTTCGAGCCAGCGCTTGATGTCGGCGGCTACGGCGGCCGCGTGCGCGCGGCGTTCGAGGGAACCACCTGGACCTGCCGAGCGCACCGCGGTATTGCGGAGCTCGGCAAGCTTGATGTCCACAATGCCCCGCACCTCGGGCGCCGCGTTCTTGTCGGCGGCCAGCGCCATGAGCCCATCGGCCACCGCGCGCTGCGTGACGCGACCCAGCGCGGCCAGCTTGGCGTTCGTCGGCGCGGGACGTCCCCACGTGGCGGCGACCAGCGCGTCGATGACTTCGCCGAGTGATGGGAGCCCGGCCGCGCGCGGCGCGAACGCCACCAGTCGCGCGGCGCGTTCGCGCTGCAGCACGCCGTCGACGATCATCTGGGCGAGCGCGCGCGCGGCCGACAGTTCGTCGAACGCCGGACGCGTCCGCGTGCCGACGAGTTCCACGTTGCCGCCGTCCTGTCGCGGGATGAACAGGGCGAGCACGGTGTCGGGAATTGCCAGTTCGCGCGGGTCGAGCGCGGCGAGCACCTGGGACAGGGCGGCGCGCTGGCGCGCGCCGTCGATGATGCGGGTGGCAAACTGCCCGTCGCCTTTCGTGGCGTTGGCGTACTCCATGCCGCCAAGGGTCTTGGTGACGCCATTCAGCGCGAAGCGATGAAAGAAGTACAGCAAGGGGAAGCGGTCCTGCAGGATGGCCAGCGACTCGCCGTCGCGGAGGTTGCGCAAGCCGAAGCGTGCCATGGCCACGCGGCGCACGTCGGTCTGGTGGCGCAGGAACTCGTCGGCCGTCGCGGCGTCATCCCACAGGTTGGTGCGCGGGTCGCTCGCGTTCTCCGGGCGCGCATCTCCATCGCTGAGGTAGAGCAGGCCCTTCTTGAGCCCGTCGGCGACAATCGCCCGCAGCGAGTCGCCCTCGGTGGCGGGCGGAAAGATGCCGTAGCCCCAGTGGATGGCCCACACGTCGTACACGCCCGGGCCGACGGCGTATGCCTGCGACAGGTCAATTACGCCATTCGCAAGGCGAACGCGCGGCGCCGGGTAGTCCATCACCGAGGCACGCTCCTGCGTGCTCGCGATGTAGTTGTGCTGCAAGCCGAGCGTGTGCCCCACTTCGTGCGCGCTCACCTGACGGACGCGCGCGAGCACGAAGGCCGTGTCGGCGGGCGACGGCTCCGCGCCCATGAGGGCGGCGTAGATGTTGTAGTCGGTGCGCGCGCGGTGGCTGTCCATGCGCGCCATCGCCTTGAGCATCTCGCCCGTGCGCGGGTCGGTCAGGGCGCCGCCCACCGACCAGCCGCGCTCGTTGCGGTTCTCCCACTGCACCACGTTGTAGCGCGCGTCCATCGGGTCGGCGCCTTCGGGGAGGTACTCCACGCGGAAGCCGCCGGCGAGTCCGGCCTTGTCGAACGCCTCCACCCACCAGCTCACTCCCTGGAACGTGGCCGTGCGCAGCGGTTCAGGTATGCCGCGGTCGATGTAATAGACGAGCGGGTTCTTGATGGGCGACGACGGGTCATTGGGGTTCACGCGCTCCAGGCGGTGCCGCGCGGCCCAGAGCTGCTGCAGCTGTCCCTGGATGGGCTGTGCAAAGTCCTTGAACGCGACGCCGAAGAAACCGACGCGCGGGTCGGCCGCGCGCGGCCGGAAGTTGGCGTCGGGCAGGCGCATCAGCGTGAGGTGCTGGCGGAGCGTCACCGCCTTGCCGTCTGGCGCAATGGCGCCGACGATGCGCCCGGCTTGCGTCGCGGCGAAGGTGAGCGCCACGTCGATCTCGGTGTTGTCGGCAAAGCCCTTGGTGTACGGTCCGTAGATGGCGGTCCGGTCGCGCGCCAAGGCATACGCGCCTTCCTGGCTGCGTTGCAGCGTGAGCGCAATGTCGTTCCAGTCGCGCATCACAAAGTCGGTGATGTCCACGAGCAGGCGGCCGTTCTCCTCCGCCACGACGGGCAGCGCGGCCACGGTGCTTGCCGGAAACGACTCGGCCACCGTGCGCTGGTGGTCGGCGCCACCGCTCGACCGATAGCCCGTGTTTTCGAAGACGACAAAGACCTTGTCGCCATGGCGGTCGAAGCGCGCCACTTGCTCGGTGCCGCCCGAGCCGCGGTCGAGCCCGATGGGGTTGGACCCCAGCCCCGTGGCCAGCGTCGCAAGGAAGAGTGCCCGCGTCGAGTCGCCGGGCAGTTCCAGCCAGACGCTTCCCATCTTGTCGTTGAGATAGAGCGGAAGAAAGCCGTCGCGTTTCTGTAGGCCGACGGTGCGTGCGGCGATGCCGCCGGCGGTCTGGGGCGCCTGAGAAAACAGGAGCCCCGGCACGAGGAGGGCGGCGGCGGCGAGCGTGAGGCGGCGCATGGCGCGGGGAGCAGACATCGGCAACCAGTCAGTTGGGGACGCGCTCAACCTCGCGTGCCCAACGAACCGCCGCAAGCGCTCAGCCCGTGGGGCTCAGTCGCTGACGATGACGCGCAGCGAACCCGAGCTGCGCGGCGGCTTGCGGCGGGTGAGCATCTCCGATGCGGCGCGCACCGCCTGGTCGATGTCGCGCAGCGTGGCGTACTCGGCGCCACCCAGCGAGGCGCTCAGCTTGAGCGCCCCGCGCGTGAGCTTGGTGCGCAATGGCCACGCGTTCTCGATGATCTTCTCAAAACGAGGGAGCACCTCGTCCACCCGCGCCGTCGGCAGGATGAGTACGAACTCATCGCCGGTCCAGCGGAAGAGCCGGTCGGTGGGGCGAATGGATGCGCGCAGCACCTGCGCGCAATGCCACAACAGTTCGTCGCCGGCCAGCGGACCGTGTTCGCTGTTGACGGCATGCATGTTGTCGATGTCGCAGATGATCACCGCGCCATGCGCGCCGCGTGCGACCTCAAGCCCGACGTTTTCGTGGAATGCCCGCTCGTTGAGGCACCCCGTCTTGAGGTCGTACAGTTCCGCGCGCCGCACCTGGTCGTGCGCGACACCCAGCGCCTCCGTGACGTCGGCCAGTTCGCGGCCCGTCTGCTCGACGGCGACACCGACCATCGCGATGCCGAGCAGGATGAGCGACGCCGCTTCGAGGTAGCCGTGGAAACGCAGCATGTCGCCGAACGGCCCGGTGTCGAACCCGCCACTGAGCGCCGCCAGGCCGAACGCGCCGAACCAGGCTGCCCACAGCAGCGACACGGCGGCAAAGGAGAGCGCCAGCACGCTCGTGCGCCGGCTGCGCCGCGAATCGGGCAGCATCAGCAGGGTCGCTCCTGCCCAGCCGAATCCCACCAGCATCAACGGACTTTCCCACAGGACCAGCGACGGGAGCGAGGCCGAGCCGAATGTGGCGACGATCGAATAGACCAGCACCGACCCCGCCGTGGCGCGCAGCACCGTCTGGCGCGGCAGGCTGCGCACGAAGAGCGTCGAGCCGAACGCAAACAACCCGACGCCAAGCAGTGAGGCGAAGTGCGCGGCGAACGCGAGGAGAAGCACGCGCGTTCCCGAGGACGAGGCCACCGTGTCACCGATGGTCTCGAGATAGACGAAGCGCGCCACGTAGCCGACGGCCAGTGCCGTCCACCCCTCGGACCAGGTGGTGCGGTAATCGCGGCGACGGCGAATGCGTTGGGCCACCAGCCCGACCAGAAACGCGAACACCGCCGCCATGCCGGCGGCGGTCACGGTCCCCAGCAGGGTGACCAGATAGTCGATGCGTTCGTTGATCATGGATTGGTGTGCCGACCTCGGGTGTCACCTCCAAGTGTCGACCACGACCGGGGAATTGTCCAGCCGAAATGCGAGGCGGGGGCTGCCGGCGTGATGCCCGCAGCCCCCGCGCAATCAATCGCCGCTGGAAGCGATTACGGCTTGACCATCGACTTCACCGCGTCGGGCAGGGCGAAGACCTTGGCGTCGACCTTGTCCCATTCGTAGGTGGCAAACGTCAGCACGACGTCGCCCTGCGGTGTCTTCTGCGTGATCTTGGCTGGCAGCTTGAGGCCGCCCTGGTCCTTGTAGTCGCCCATGACGACGGTGACTTCGATCTTGCCCATCTGCGGATTATCCATCGTGCGAACGACGCCCGCCGCAAGACCCGTTTCGGCGTCGAAGTACTGGAATGCCTCGGTGCCGTCCGCCTTCACCATCTTCACCTTGAAGCACTTGCGCCCCTCGAAATCCTCCGCGGCAACGGTCTCGACCGTGGTGTACTTGGCCGCGTCGGGGAAATCGGCAAAGAAGTCGGCCTGCTGCTTGGCCTGGCTGGCCGCCTCGCCACTCAGCACCGAGGCGCCCTGCATGGGCTGAATGGCCCACGCCGTGGTGCCGTCATAGCCCGACACGGCCTCGCCGAACTGCCCAATGGTGATCTGCTGCAGGAACAGGCTCGGCTTGGCCCGGTAAATGTGCACGGGACCGTCGATGCCCATGGCGGCCAGCGAGAACGTGCCTGTGATATGCAACGACGTGTGTTTGTCCATCGCGTCGCGACCGCCAACGGCGGCCACATGCTTGGCAATCAGCGCCTTGCCGTCCGGCAGCGCCTGTGCGGAGCCAAGGGCGGGAAGCAGGCTGGCGAGGGCCAGCGCGAACAGCGAGCGGCGGAAAGTCATAGGGAAGGCCTCGTGGGGTGACTGATCCGGCCGTCGGTGACCGGGCGACGCGTGAAATCTGGGGGGAGACCGGGGGGACGCGCCATCCACCAGTCCGAGGTACTGTCGGACGCCGATGCGACCGACACTCCACGCATGGAACTGCTTCTGTCTCGCCTGCCGATCTTTGACCGGCAGGAACGCATCATTGCGTACGAGGTACTCCACAGCTCGGTTTCCGATCCGGGGGCGCTGGAGGACCCGGATGGCGCCAGCTTGCTGGTGGACGCCCTCCTCGGGGTGGGACTGCGCGACCTCGCCGAGGGACAGCCCGCGTTGGTGAACCTCTCGCCCGCGCTCCTGCGCGACGAAGCGCTGCTGCACCTGCCGTCCGGGCAGATGATTCTCGGTATCGACGCCCGCACGCCGCTCGCCACCGACACGCGCGACTCCTGCATTGCGCTGGCCGACCGGGGCTATCGCCTCGCCCTGCTTCAGCTGTCGGAGGGCACGCCGGGCATGGAGCTCCTCCCGGTGGTGGGCGCGGCGCGCGTTGACGCCGCGGCGCTCACCCCGGACGCGCTGGCCGCGACGGCCGCATTGGCGCGGCGCCACGAAGTGCACCTGATTGCCGAGCACGTGAAGGACCGCGCCACGCGCGACCGATGCACGGAACTCGGCTTCGCGGCATTCCAGGGCTATCGATTTGCGCAGGCCCAGACCGTGGCACGCCGCGACCTGCGCGCGTCGCATGGGGCGCTCCTCGAACTGCTCAACCGGCTGCGCGATCCGTCGGTGCCGGATCGCGACATCGAAGCGTGCTTCCAGCGCGACCTGCCGCTGAGCTACAAGCTGCTGCGCATCGTCAACTCGGCGGCGATGGGGCGGCGTGAGGTCTGGTCCATCGGACATGCCATTCGCCTGCTCGGACGCGAGTCTTTGTACCAGTGGCTGTCGCTGCTGCTGCTGGGCAGTGGCGGCGCGGGCGGCGTGCAAGGGGAACTGTCGCGCGCGTCGCTGGCACGCGGCCGGTTCTGCGAACTGCTGGGTGCGGCAGCGGGCGTGCCACGCGCGGGACCGTCGCTGTTCATCACGGGATTCTTCTCCCTGCTCGACGTGGTGCTTGGCGTGCCAATGCATGACCTCGTGGGGCAACTCGACCTGGCCAGCGACGTGCGCGCCGCCCTGCTTGCACGGGACGACTTCTACGGCGCCGTCCTGGCGCTCGCCGAGTCGTATGAGGATGGCGACTGGACGCAGGTGCTGGTGCGGGTCGTCGAGGTGGGCGTGGACCCCGCGCAGGTCCCCGAGCTGTTCCGCGAGGCGCTGGCCTGGGCCAAGGAACAGCGCACCTCGGCACTCGCCGCGGCATAGGGGCATCGCGCCAACGACGGCGCGGCGCGGGCTATCTTCGGGGCGACGCCAGCCCGGCTTCGATAGCGAGTCGCACACGCTCGCGCTGGCGCTCGCCGCCGCCCACCATCACGGCCATCAGGTTGTTGTGCATGACGAACATTGGCGGTTCCGCCCAGGCGTTGGCCTTGCCGCGTGGAATGGCGTTCAGCGTGTCGACGGTGCTGCTCACCGCGCGGCGCGCGAGGCTGTCGGCAAAGATCCACGCAAGCAGGTGCGCCTTGCCGAGGCGCAAGGCGACGGGCGGCACCGGATAGCTGGGGTGGGCCGGCAGCGAATCGTCGGGGCGCGGCGCGAGGCCGGCATTGACGAGTCGCTGCGTCAGCTGCCCTTGGTCCCATCGACCGTTGGCCACGGCGCGCGGCATGGCGCGCGCGTCCTGCGCGACGGCCTCGACGCCGTTGCGCGCACGCGCCGCCTGCACCGGACGCGGATCTTCCGTGCGGCACGCCACGACGCAGAGCGCGAGGAGCAGAGACCAGCGCATCTACGCCGTGGTCCCGGTGCGGCGCGCACGATCCAGCACCGCGCGCACCTTGGCCCCCAGATCGCGTTCGCCAAAGGGCTTCGCGAGAAAGTTGAGCTCTTCGTCGAGCGCCCCCTCAAACCCCACGGCGTCCATGGCATAGCCTGACATGAACAGCACCGCGACGGCGGGACGCAGCGCCTGCACGCGTGTCGCCAGTTCGTTCCCCTGCATTTGCGGCATGACGACATCGGTGACCAGCAGGTCGATGGTACCCTCATAGTCGCGCGCCCGACGCAGGGCCTCCTGGGGCATCGCCGCGGCCAGCACCACGTAGCCCATTTGCTCAAGCAACCGACTGGTGAGGTGAAGCACGCCGGGCTCGTCCTCCACCAGCAGGATGGTCTCACGGCCAGACACGACGGGGCCCGTCACCGCTGGCGCCTGCTCGGCCACGGCACCGGCGGCGTGGCGCGGCAAGTACAGCGTAAACGTGGTGCCGTTGCCCGGCTGGCTCGCGACATCGACGAAGCCGTGGTTCTGCTTCATCGCGCCGTACACGGATGACAGGCCAAGCCCCGTTCCCTGCCCGACGTCCTTGGTGGTGAAGAACGGCTCGAAGATGCGAGCCAGCATCTCACGGTCCATGCCGCAGCCATCGTCCGTGATGATGAGCGCGGCGTACTCTCCGGGCACCGCCCCGGGGTGCGCCGAGGCAAAATCCTCACCAAGTACGCGGTTGCCCGATTCAATCGTGATGCTCCCGACCCCCGCGATGGCGTCCTTGGCGTTGACGCACAGGTTGGCGAGGACCTGATCGAGCTGCGACGGGTCCATGCGCACGGCCCACAGCGCCTCGCCGGGACGCCACGCGAGCGCGATCTCTTCGCCGATGATGCGGCGAAGCATCTTGAGCATCCCGCTCACCGTGTCGTTCAGGTCGAGCACGCGCGGCACGACGGTCTGCTTGCGGGCGAAGGCCAGCAGTTGCCGCGTCAGGTCGGCGGACCGCTTGGCGGCGTTGTGGATCTGTGTCAGGTCCTCGTGCAAGGACTCCGAGGGATCGACGCAGCCGAGCGCGAGTTCGGCGTGGCCAAGGATGACACCGAGCATATTGTTGAAGTCGTGGGCGACGCCGCCTGCCAGGCGGCCGACCGATTCCATCTTTTGCGCCTGCAGCAGTTCGCCCTCGAGCCGAGCCCGCTCTGACTCGGCGCGCTTGCGGTCCGTGATGTCGCGCTCCATGGAGATGGCCAGGCGCTTGCCGTGCATGGTGAGTTCGGTCACGCGCACCTCGGCGTCGAACGTCGCGCCGTCCTTGCTCTGGTGCCGCACCTCGAAATTCGCCCACCCCTGCTCGCGAAGCTGCCGCGCCCGGTCTGCGGTGGCGCCAGGCGGGATGGCCGGTTCGATGAGTGACACCGGCTGACCGATGAGTTCCTCGCGCGCGTAGCCCAGCACCCGCACGGCGGCCTGGTTGACGTCGTGGATCACCGGCGGCCCGTCCCCGCTGGCATCGAGCACCAGGATGTAATCGCCCGCCTGCTCAAAGAGCGCCCGGTAGCTCGTCTCGCTCTCGCGCAGCAGCGCCTCGGCCTCCCGCCGTGACCGCGACGCCATCAGCTGCGAGACGAGCGAGGCGACGAGCCCGGCGAAGGCCTCTTCGTCCGAGAACCAGGTGCGCGGCGGCCCGACGTGTTCCAGGCAGACGACGCCCGCCAGTCGGCCGTTCAGGGTGATGGCCGCGTCGAGCATCGAGGTGATGCCCAGCGGTGCGAGGTAGCCGTCAGTGAACTCCGCGGTGCGGACGTCGTGCTGGGCATTGTCGGCCGCCAGGCGACTTTCGGTGCTGATGGCGGCGAAGTACCGCGGATAGTCCACCGCCCGTAGTGTGGTGCCGCGCGAATGCGTGCGTGTGGCGAACTCGTACAGCGCCTCGCACTCGAGCACCGAGCCATCGCCGGACAGCAGCCAGACGCTCGCCCGCGCGACCTGCACCACCTTGGCCATGGACTCGACGATCGCCTGCATTGCATGCCCCAAGCCGTCGTCCGGCGTCGCATCGGGGAGCACGAGCTCGGCGACGGCCGCCCGCTGGCGCTGAGCGCGCTGGTCGCTTGCCCGCAGCGCCTCTTCGCTTCGCTTCAGTGCCGTGACGTCCTGGATGTAGCCGCTGACCACGCGCGTGGCAGGGTCATACTCGGCCACCGAGTGGACGTCGCGTACGGCGCCGTCTGCCGGGCGCCGGATCTTGATCTCCACGTTGTACGCCGACCCGTCGGCAATGAGCGCCGCCAGCGCCGCATCGAGCAGCGGGCGATACGCGGGGAAGACGACCCCCTGCACCGAGGCGAGCGTCATTTCTTCGCCCTCGAGACCGTACACGCGATGCGCCTGCGCGGACGCCGTGATCGTCTGCCGGTCGAGATCGAGGTGCCAGCTGCCGATCTGCGCCAGCTGCTGCACCTGCTCGAGCACGTGGCGGCCGTGCGCCAGTTCCGCGGTCGCCACCTGGGTCTGCGTGATGTCCTCCGAAGTGGAGAACAGCTTGTCGCCGAAGGCCGTATGGATGACCTCGCCCCAGTACCGGCACGCGACCGGGCGACCTCCCTTGGCGTGCATCGCGAGTTCCAACGCCTCCACGCGGCCGTTCGCGTCGAGCGTGTTCAGCAGCCGCACCCGTTCGTCCACCCCGAGCCATCCGAGCTCAATGGATGTCCGGCCCAGCACCTCTTGCCTGGAGAAACCGGACACGACGCAGAAGGTGTCGTTCACCTCCAGGAACTTTCCCGTGGCGACGTCGGTGATCGACATCAGCAGGGGACTGTTGTTGAAGGCATTCGTCAACAACGCCTCGCTCTCGCGCAGCAGGACGCCGGCAGCCGCCAGTTCGGCGGTGCGCTTATGCACCTTCAATTCCAGTGTTGCGCCCGCCTGTTCGAGCCCATCGGCGAGGCGCGCCGACTGTCGCACATGTACGGCCTGCCGGATGCCGACCAGCACCAGCGTGCCGGCGGCGACCCACGCCAGCAGCGAATAATCGAGCACCTCCTGCGTGCGAACGCCCACTGCCAGCAGGGTCATGCCTCCGACGATGCACAGGTAGCTCAGCCCCGTGGACCAGGTGGCGAGCGACACCCGGCTCGGCTCGTTGGCAGCGGTAGTCCCACGATCCAGCACGACGAGGCCCGCGAGCCCGCCGAAGAGGCCGCTGAATACCCAGCCGAGGTCGATGGGGGAGCCACTGACGAACCGCCCCGCGATTGCAATGCGCCCAAACGCCAGGTCGGAGACCGTCAGGCTCAACCCGGCAGCGACCATGAGCACTCTGGGGACCAGCATCGCACCTCGCCCGACATTCACGACGAGGCGGTAGTAGAGCATGTTCAACAGCGTCAGGTTGCATGCGATGTACGCGACCGAGACGTACGCCGCCGCATCGCCGTTGGCCGCCATGGCAGCCAACACGCTGCGCAAGTCGTATTCCCACACCGCGACGCCGGAGAGCAGCACCATGATGGCGGTGTCGAGCAGTGCATTGCGCCGCTCGACACGCGTCATCTCGCCGTCCGACAACCGCGAGACGCCCGCCATCAGCACAAGGTACGCGCCGATGTGCAGGGCATCCGACGGGTTGGGATAGTGCGCGCCCGCCCCCGACATTTCCACCAGCCAGTAGACGGACTGGGACAGCACGAAGACGATCGCTCCGGTGGCGAGGAGCGCCCACCCTGCCGCTTCGCGGCGTCCGTCACGCCGCAGCATTCTCGTCGCTGCGCCGACCGATACGGCGGCGAAGGCTCCGGCCGCCACCTGAAGGACGTCACTGACATGAGCCCTCGTCGTGGCATCCGCGACGAGGAACAGATTCAGCACTTCCAAAGCCACGAGCGCAAGGAGGCCAAGCGCGAGCCACGCATTGCGAGGATGGCGGAAATATCGATTCATTCAGTACACAACGGTTTCGTCCCCTGGCCCATGCTGGGGAACTCGGTACCGGAAGTATCGCCGGCCTTCGGATGCGCCGCCACAGGACGTGGGCGCGCCCGTGATCCTCACCACCGACGTGCTACTCTAATTAAGCTTCCACCATGCATAAACGTTCGGACCGCACGCCGGAAGACCCGGGCACTGCCCCCGTCCGCCTCGACAAATGGCTGTGGGCGGCCCGCTTCTTCAAGACGCGCGCCCTCGCCGTCGAGGCCATTGCGGGCGGCAAGGTGCTCTGCAACGGCGACCGGCCCAAACCGGCGCGCGACGTGCGGGTGGGGGACGAAGTGCGCGTCCGTATGGGGCCCTACGAGCATGTAGTGGTGGTGCGCCTGCTCACGCCGCGGCGCGGGCCGGCGAGCGAAGCGGCGCTGATGTACGAAGAGACGGCGGCATCGGTTGCCGCCCGCGCACTGCTCGCTGCACAGCTCAAGGCAGCCAGCGCGTTCAACCCGCAAGCGTCGTGGACCGACTCCAAGAAGGACCGCCGCGACGTGCGCCGCGTCCGGGGTCGGGACTAGCCAGCGCGCGATGCGGCGAGTGTGGCCAGCGTAGTGTCGTCCAGCCGGTGCCCGCCCTCGAAGGTGATGCCCTCGTACGACAACCCCGCCTGGTCGAGCCTGCTCCGTTCGGCGCCCACGCGGTCGGGCGTGGCGTACTTGTCGCGCGTGCCGACGACCAGCTGAATGCGGGTGGCGCGTAGCCGCGCACCGGGCGAGGTGATGTCGAGTTCCGGCGCCAGCACGCCGCCCCAGCAGACGAGCCGCACCACGGGCACACTGCCGCTCGCCACCCAGCGCGAGGCGGTGGCCGTCCCCTGCGAGAATGCGAGCACGTGAATGGGCGGTGGCGTGGCCACGCCGCGCCCGAGCGACTCGACCAGCAGGTCGAGATAGCGCAGGTAGTCGGCAATCTCCGTGTCGCGCGACTCACGCGTCATCCACGACGCACCCACCCGCTGGTCGGCGGCCAACGCCCCATCGCCCGACACATAGAACCGCGACAGCGCTTCCGGAGCCACCACCAGGCGCCGCCCGTTGTCGAGCGCGGCGCACGACGTGAGGAACTCGGCCGCGAGCTGGCCGTACCCGTGGATGGCAATCCACCACTCCGCGGCGGCGGCGGGCGGCGGGCCAAACACCGCGTAGCGCGCCGTCCGCGGCACGGCGAGGGAGGCAAGGCGGAGGTCGGGCATGCCCGCAAGATGACGCCGCGTGGGGCGGACGGGCAGTGGCGTGGCCACTGGCACGTGGCCACTGGCTGTGGCCACTGGCGCGTTGCGCCCGGCCCGGCGTGGCGGCTAACATTCGCGCACTGAACCGGAGCGAACCGATGTCCAACACGCACGACGTGTCGCCGTCCTCGAAGGGATGGGGGGTGGCCGCCTTCATCATCATTCTCGCGATCGTGGCCAACACGGTGGCGTATCGCATCCACAAGGCGACGTACCTCGCGCCCGACGCCCCGGCGGCGGCAGCGGAACACTAGCCCACCGTCACACAGTGACGGATCGAGCGGCGGAGGCCAGGACGGCCTCCGCCGCATTGTGCTTTTTCCCGTCTCCGGCCGACACTCAATTCCGTGATCTCCCCCGCCACGCACGGCGGGCCGTTGGCCCCTGCCCATGACTCGATGAACGCGCCCATCTTCTGCCCTGCCTGCGGGGAATCGGTGACTGCCGGTTCGCGCTTCTGCGCGCAGTGTGGCGGCGTGGTGGCCACCCCGTCTGCGACGGACGCCGGCACGCCGACGTCGGCGCGAGCCAAGGCGCAGCAGGACCTCATGGACCGCCTGCAGCTGGCGACGGCCGACGAGTACGAGGTGTTGCACGAGCTGGGCACGGGCGGCATGGCCTCGGTCTATCTGGCGCTCGATCTCGCCCTCGGCCGCAAGGTGGCGATCAAGGTCATGTCGCCGCAGCTCCTGCTGGCCGACGAGGTCGCCGTCGAGCGATTCAAGCAGGAGGCGCGCACGGTGGCCGCGCTGTCGCATCCGCAGATCGTGCCGATCCACGCGGTGCGCGATGTGGCCGGCTTGATGTTCTTCGTCATGCAGTACATCGAGGGCAAGTCGCTCGAGGTCGTGCTCAAGGAAAAGGGGCCGCTCCCCTTCGGCACGGTGCAGTCGCTGCTGGTGCAGGTGGGCGGCGCGCTCGCCTACGCCCACAAGCGCGGCGTGGTGCACCGGGACGTGAAGCCCGCCAACATCATGCTCGACTCCGAAGGCTGGCCCATCATCATGGACTTCGGCATCGCCAAGGGGGCGAACGCCCACAAGCTGACGCAGGTGGGCCAGCCCATTGGCACGCCGGAATACATGAGCCCCGAGCAGTGCGTGGCCACGGTCGTGGGTGGTGCCTCGGACCAATACTCGCTGGGCGTGGTGGCCTACGAGATGCTCACCGGGGTCATCCCGTTCAGCGGCGAAACGGGGATGGCCGTGATGATGGCGCACGCGGTCGACCCGGTGCCGCCCGTCGAGTCGCTGCGCGCGGACTGCCCGGTGGCCCTCAGCCTGGTGGTGCGCAGGATGCTCAAGAAGAAACCCGAGCAGCGTTACCCGTCGATGACCGAGGCGGTGGAGGCATTGCGTGGCGCGTCGCTGTCGCCGCCGGTCGCCCCGGTGGCGTCAACGGCATCCGCGCGCGGCTCGGGCGGCCGTGTGGTGGGCCGCGTGGGCAATGCACCACGCGCCTCGAACGACGGGTATCCGGCCGGGTCCCCTGCGGGTTTCCCGCCGCCGACCGCGCCCTCCACCGAACCGCGCATGAGCCCGCTGCGTGCCCGCATCCTCGAGCGGCAATCGAGCGCGGCGGCTGCCGCCAGCCTCGCGGCCGTCACGCGTTCCCCCAATCGGCGCCAGCCGTCGATGTCCATGATCAATACGGCATCAGGGCTTCCCCTCGTGCATCCGTCGGAGGAGCGCGACCCGGAAGTGCTGCATGGGGCCGTGGCAAGTGTCGAGCTGTCGGCTACCGAGCCGACGGTCGTGGTCGGCGAGCACCTGACCCTGCGCGCCACCCTGCGCGACGCCAGCGGGCGCCGGCTCGGCGGCCGCACGGTAGAGTGGCAGTCGAGCGCGCCGCGCGTGGCGAAGATCAGCGACGAAGGCCGGGTGTTCGTGCTCGAACGCGGGCCGGTGCAGATCACCGCCATGTGCGAGGGAATCGGCGGGGTCGCCACGCTGTACGTGTCGCGCGTCGGCGTGCACCGCCTCGTGGTGCAGCCGCGCGTGAGCGACCTCGCCGTCGCCGACGAACTGCAGTTCCACGTCGACCTGCTCGACCGCACCGGCGCGCGCTTGGGCGGGCGCGTGGTGGAATGGACGTCGACCGATCCGGCCGTCGCCGAGGTCGACCAGGGCGGCCGTGTCTTTGCGCACGCCGAGGGATGGACGACGATCATCGTGTCCAACGCAGGGATCAGCGCGTCAATGCCGCTGCAGGTGCATCCGGCGACGATCGCCGTCTTCCGCGTGGTGCCAGTGTCGGCGACAATTGCCGTCGGCGAGACGCTGGAGTGTCAGGCACTCGCGGCCAATTCGCAGGGACGCATCATCCCCGACGTCGAGGTGGCCTGGGCGAGCGGCGACACGTCGATTGCCGCCGTGACTCCGGACGGGGTGGTGCAGGCGCTGCGGCCGGGGATCGTGAAGATCGCGGCCGGCATCAGGGGACGTCGCGCGACCGTGAGCATCACGGTGTCGCGCGAGGAGACCGCGCGCTAGGTCTTGTGGCGGAACGTGATGCGGCCGCGGCTCAGGTCGTACGGCGATACTTCCACCGACACCCGGTCTCCGGCAAGCACCCGAATGCGGTGCCGCCGCATCTTCCCCGCCATCGTGGCGAGCACGTCGTGTCCATTGGTCAGGAGCACCCGGAACGTGGCGCTGGGGAGGACTTCGCTGACGGTACCCTCGAGTTCGATCGCTTCTTCCTTCGCCATATGCTCGGATAAACGTGGTGCGGCCTTGGTGCTGCGTGCCCCGGCCGCGGAGGGAACCATCCAATCTACCTTGGGAGGGGGGGATATGACAGAGACGGGGGACTTCAGGCGGTAGACGGTGGTTGGCGAGTCTGGCGCCGCGTGCCAGTGCGCCTGTCGCGGCTGGGGAGGTGCGATTAGCCTGCACTTTCTCCATCTTCCTCTCCATGAACCGTCGAATCGCGCTCGCCATCTTTGCCGCCGTCTCGGTGGCCCCGTCGCTGTCGGCCCAGACCTCGCCGTTTGAGGCCGAGATCAAGCGCCGCACGCAGGCCGTGCTTCCACAGGTCGTCGCCTGGCGGCGCGACCTCCACCAGCATCCCGAACTGGGCAACCGCGAGGTGCGCACCGCGGGCATCGTGGCTGATCAGCTGCGTGCCCTGGGGCTCGAGGTCCGCACCGGCGTTGCCAAGACGGGCGTGGTCGGCATCCTGCGCGGCGGCAAGCCGGGACCGTCGGTGGCGCTGCGTGCCGACATGGACGCACTGCCGGTGACCGAGGAAGTGGACCTTCCCTTCAAGTCGACGGTGCGCACCGAGTACAACGGCCAGCAGGTGGGCGTGATGCACGCCTGCGGCCATGACAACCACGTGGCGATGCTGCTTGGCGCCGCCACCGTGCTCGCGGGCATGAAGGCGCAGCTCCCCGGCACGGTCACGTTCCTGTTCCAGCCCGCCGAGGAAGGCGCGCCGGCTGGTGAGGTGGGCGGGGCGGCCATCATGATCGGCCAGGGCGCCATCGACAATCCGAAAGTCGAAGCGGTCTTCGGCCTGCATGTCACCAACGCCCGCGTCGGTGAAGTGGGCTACCACGCCGGCGGCGCGATGGCGAGCAGCGACGGACTCGACATCGTCATTCGCGGTCGGCAGACGCACGGCGCGGTGCCGTGGGGCGGCATCGATCCGATTGTCATCTCGGCGCAGGTCATCAACGCGCTGCAGGCCATCGTGTCGCGCCAGACGAACCTCGCCACCGCCCCCGCCATCATCACCATCGGCTCGCTGCACGGCGGCGTGCGCCGCAACATCATCCCCGACAGCGTGACGATGTCGGGCACCATCCGCATGTTCGATGGCGCCATGCAGCAGGACATCCACCAGCGCATCAAGCGCACCATCACCGACATCGCCGCCTCGTGGGGCGGCAGCGCGTCAGTGACCATCGCCATGCAGACGCCGGTGCTGGTCAACGACCCCGCACTCACGGCCCGCATGGTGCCGACGCTCGAGCGGTACGCGCGCCGCGCCACCGCCACCGTACCGTGGACACCATCCGAAGACTTCGCGTTCTTCGGCAAGCGCGTGCCATCGCTCTTCGTCTTCCTCGGCGTCACGCCCGACAGCGTGCGCGTGGAGGACGCGGCCACCAACCACAGCCCGCGCTTCTTCGCTGACGAGTCGGCGCTGCCGTACGGCGTGCAGGTGCTGGCCGGGCTGGCGGTCGACTACCTCACCGCACCGCGGCCCAAGCCGTAACGTGATGGTCACCTCCCCCGATCTGGCCCAGCGCATCCTCGAGGCCGCCCGCGGCACGAGCGCGCTCGAATTCGTTGCCGTGTCGTTCGGGCTCGTGAGCGTGTATCTGTCGGCGCGCGAGCACATTGTCAGCTGGCCGACGGCCATTGTGAACGTGGGGATATTTTTCGTCCTGTTCTGGAAGGCCAAGCTCTACGCCGACGCGGTGCTGCAGCTGTTCTATCTCGTGCTGTCGGTGTACGGCTGGCACAAGTGGCTGTACGGGGGCGCGGCGCAAACGCGCCTGCTCGTCTCGCGCACGCAGCGCCGGCACTGGATGGTGCTCGTCCCACTGGTTGCGGTCGGCGGTCTGGGGCTGGGCGTACTGCTCGCGCGCTTCACCGACTCGCCCGCTCCGTACTTCGATGCCCTGCTGACGGCCGGCAGCCTGGCCGCGCAGTGGATGATGACCCGCAAGCTGCTGGAAAACTGGATCGTGTGGATCATCGCCGACGCCGTGTACGTGCCCGTGTTCATATGGCGCGGCCTGCCGCTGACGGCGCTGCAGTACGGGGTCTTCCTTCTGCTGGCCGCCATGGGCTGGTTCGGCTGGCGCCTGTCGCTGCGCGCGCAGCAACAGGCCGTCACGGCATGACGTGGCGCGTGGTGCTCACGGGGCCGGAGTGCACCGGCAAGACGACGCTGGCGCGCGCCCTCGCCGCGCAACTCGATGCGCCGTGGGTGGCCGAGGCGAGCCGGGCGTACGCCGAGTCCCACGCCGGCCCGTTGACCGCCGATGACGTGGAGCCTATTGCACGCGCCACGCGTGACGCGCTGCAGCGCGCCAGCAACGCGCCGGTGCTGGTGGCCGACACCGACCTGGTGAGCACCATGGTGTACGCCCGCCATTACTACGGCAGTTGCCCCGTGTGGGTGGAGGCGGAGTGCCGCGCGCAGCTGGCCGACCTCTACCTGCTCTGTGCACCGGACCTGCCATGGGTGGCCGACGGCGTGCGCGACCGGCCCGGGGACAGTGCGCGCGCGGCCATGCATGGTGCATTCGCCGATGCGCTTGACGCGCTGGGCGCCCGCGTGGTGCGCATCGAGGGAACGGGTGACGCGCGCGCCGCCGCTGCGTGGCACGCCGTGCGCGACGCCGCACCGACGACAGTGGGAGCGCGATGAACTCGTCCAGCATTCTCGAACTTGATGCCGCCATCCTGCAGGCCGCAATCACCTTCCTGGCCAGCGGGCTCTGCTTTGCGCTTTACGCGCGCTACCGGCGCCCGTACTTCGCCTGGTTCGGCGTGGCATGGACGATGTACCTCGCGCGGCTGGGCGCCATTCTCGCCTTCGTGGGTGGCATGCAGGACCTGCGCTGGCTCTTCTGGCACCAGGTGTTCACTGGCGAGACGGCGCTGGCCCTGCTCTGGACCGCCATCGTCTTCAGTCGCGCGGCGCGGTGGCGCCATATCTACTGGCTCGCCGTCGCCTTTCCGCCACTCTGGTCGTACATCGCCATCTACCGGCTCGACAACTTCCTGCTCGCCGCGGGTCCGGCGGTGCTCTTCCTCAGCGCCGCCACGCTCGCGACGGGCGTGATGTTCCTGCGCTACCGTCTGAAGAACCCGTCCAACGGCGCGTCGATGCTGTCGGTGACGTTCCTGCTATGGGGACTGCACCATCTGGACTACCCGCTGCTGCGTGCCCGCGGCGCGTGGTCGCCGTGGGGCTACTACCTGGACATCCTGTTCGTGCTCGGCGCGTGCGGCGGCATCCTGCTGCTCGTCAACCACGAGCTCGCCGACGGCCTGCGACAGCGGACCGCGGAGCTGGAGCACCTGTCGCGCCGCATGGTGCGTCAGCACGAGGAAGAACGGCGGCGCCTGTCGCTGGCCCTGCACGACGAGACCGCGCAGGTCTTTGCCGCGCTCAAGCTGGAGTTGGGCGCCATCGGCGAGCGCGTGCCCGAGTCGCTGCGCCCGCGCGTTACCAGCGCGGTGACGCTGGTCGACGCGGGGCTGCGCCAGATCCGCGACGTCACGCACGACCTGCGCCCGTCGCTGCTCGATGACCTCGGCCTGCTGCCGGCGCTGCGATCGCTCGTCGGCGAGTTTGCATCACGCCGCGAGGCGCCAACAACGTTCGACGCGCCCGACGCGCTGCCGGTGGTGAGCGACGACGGCGAAGTCGCGCTGTACCGCGCGCTGCAGGAGGGGCTGTCGAATGTCGGACGGCACGCGAGTCAGGCGCCGGTGTCCGTCGTCGCCAGCGCCGACGCCGGGTATGTGCGGCTGACGATCAGCGACGAGGGGCCGGGCTTTGACGCCGGGGGCAGCGGCCTCGAGCGGTTTGAAGTGGCAGGCCACCTTGGCCTCGCCGGCATGCGCGAGCGCATTGCCGCCGTGGGCGGTGACGTCCACGTGCGCAGCGCGCCCAATGCCGGCGTGACGATTGACATCGAAGTACCGTTGGCAGAGGGAACCGCTCCATGACCGCACCCATCCGGCTGGTCCTCGTCGATGACCACGCGATCGTGCGTGAGGGACTGCGCCACGTGCTGGAAGAGGCACCCGAGTTCGCCATCATTGGCGAAGGCGGCACGGCAGCCGAGGCCATCGCGCTTGCCAGCGCGCTGCACCCGGATGTCCTCGTGCTCGACATTTCGATGCCGGGGGGTTCGGGGCTGCACGCCGTGCCCGAGATTCTCGAGCGGGCGCCCGCAACGCGTGTGCTGATGCTGAGTGTGCACGACGACTCGGAGTACATCCTCGAGAGCGTGCGCGCCGGCGCGCATGGCTACTGCCGCAAGGACTCGGAACCCGACGAGCTGCGCCGGGCCATCCGCACCGTGCATGAGGGCAACACCTATTTCTCTGCGCTGGTGGCACAGCGCGTGGCGCAGGCGCTGCGTGAGGGCAAGTCGGCCAGGGACATGGAGCCGCGTGTGGTGCCGGGCGCCGACATCCTGTCGCCCCGGGAACACGAGGTGCTGCGGTTTATCGCGCAGGGCCTGGCCAACAAGGAAATCGGCGCCCAGATGGGAATCAGCACCCGCACGGTCGAGGCGCATCGGCAGGCCCTGATGAAGAAACTGGGCATCCATACGGTTGCAGGTCTCACGCGATACTGCCTGGAGCACGGCATCGATGTAGGGTAAACACCTACGCACAAGTGGCAATAGAGAGTATTCGGGGAATCGCCCATCCTCCTTGCCATGCCCTCCACGAATTCCCTTTCGGCCGCCCGCGTGACGATTTCCGCCGCGGCCTTCGCATTGGTGACCACCGTCGCTGGCGCCCAGCAGCAGACGCCCATCAACAGCACCAACACCCCGGCGCGCGATTCGGTGCGCGCCGCCGGCAAGCCCCGCACGACGTCGCTCGGCGCGGTCACCGTGACCGCGACGCGGCGTGCCACCGACGTGCAGTCGGTGCCGACCCCCGTGAGCGTGCTCGATTCGACGGTCATCAGGGAACGGCAACCCAATACCGCCGCCGACCTGCTGCGCGACCTGCCCGGCGTCGACGTGATTGGCACCGGCACCAATCAGGCGCGTCCGTCGATTCGCGGCCAGCGCGGTCAGCGCATCCTGCTGCTGCAGGACGGCCTGCGCCTCAACAATGCCCGCCGCCAGCAGGACTTCGGCGAGATCCCGGGCATCGTGGACGTGGCGACCATCCAGCGCGTGGAGGTGGTGCGTGGCCCGGCATCTGTGCTGTACGGCACCGACGCCATTGGCGGCGTGATGAACATCATCACGCGCGTGCCGAGCTTTGCGAAGGACGCGCCGATGACGGCGGGGTCCATCGGGTACCGCTACGGCAGCGCGGGCGAGTTGACCCGCGGCGAAGCGTCGCTGAGCGCGCGCGCCGGCAACTTCGTGATGCTTGCCACGGGCGCAAAGCGCGACGCCGGCGACTACACCGCACCCGCCGGCCACTACGGCAACGTGACGTTCAAGGACGACATCACGCTCAAGAACGCGGGCGTGAACGACAAGAACGCGTCCGTCTACCTCGGCTGGCGCTACAAGACGGGCACCGGCGCGTTTCTGCGCGCGGAGACGTACGACGCGCGCAACTCCGGCTTCGGCTACATCGATCCCGCGCTGCTTGGCGGCGACCAGACCAAGATCGAGATCCGCTACCCGACGCAGCACTTCACCAAGCTGAGCACGGGATTCAGCACGGGCGTGCTGACGGGCGTGCCGGTGGCTGACAAAGTGGATATCACCGCGTACCGGCAGGTGAATGGCCGCGACCTGGCGCAGGGTATCTTTGCGCCATTCGGCGCGCCCTACCCCGCCGATGCAGGCATCGACATCCAGACGCGCAACCACACCGACCTCCGGACCAACGGCCTGCGCGCCGAAGCGACCAAGGTGTTCGCCCGCGACATCATCGTGTACGGCATCGACTACTTCCACGACAACGCCGTGGGGCGCGACTCGAGCCAGACGACGATGTTCGGCTTCGGGCCGCCGAAGCCCAAGTCCAAGGTGGTGCCCTCGCTGCCGACCGCGACGCTGAGCAGCACCGGCATCTTCATGCAGAACGACCTGCGCCTGCACGACCGCCTGTCGCTCATCGTGGGCGGGCGCTGGCAGCGCGTGAGTTCGGAGGCGCTGCCGACGGCGGGGCTCACGACAATTCCGCCGGGTGACGCGCAGTCGACAGCGGTCTACTCGACCAACGCGCTCTTCAAGGTGACGCCGCAGCTGAACCTGGTGGCGTCGGTGGGCCGCGGCTTCCGCGCTCCCAACCTGGTGGAGCGGTACTTCAACGGGCCGACGCCCGAGGGTTCCGCGTACCAGTCGGCGACGCCGGACCTGAAGCCCGAGCGCAGCCTGAACACGGACCTCGGCGCGAAGTACCGCAGCGACCGCGTGGCGTTTGAGGCGTTCGTGTATCGCAACGACATTCGCGACGCGGTGCGCATCTCGGCCACGGGCGTGAAGATCAGCAACCTGCCGGAGTACAAGAACGTGAACGTCGGCAAGCTGCGCGCGTCGGGCTACGAGGCCACGGGTACCATGCTGCTCGACCACGGGTTCACGGTGTCGGCCAACTACTCGACGGTGAAAAGCAAGAACCTGCTCGACACGTCGATCCCGATTGGCGACACGTTTTCAAGCAAGCTGGTGGGCACGCTGGGCTGGCGCGCGCCGAGCGGGCGCGGCTGGATGGAGTATTCAGTGCGCCGCAACGGCGAGCAGAAGGACATCGTCGCCGGGTCGAGCCCGGTGGGCAACACGCTGCCGGCGTTCGTCGTGCACAGCGTGCGCGGTGGCGCGCACCTGTTCACGCTGCGCGGCGTGCGCGAGGATCTCGACCTCCAGGTGAACAACGTGACCAACGCGCTCTACGCGGAAACGGCCAACGCCGGCTTCTTCCGCCCCGAGCCCAAGCGCAACCTCGTCGTCGCATTGCGCTCAAGCTTCTGATCAACTGGGCTGCGCCGCGCGCAGGGTGCGGCGGCGGTCCCCGGGTGCACGGCCCTCGCACTCTCCCGGCACCCGGCACCAACGGCCCGCATCCGGCATCACGCCGGGTGCGGGCCGTTGGCCGTTGGGCGAGGTCGAGCCCTACTTCGTTGGGCGCCGCGGCACCACGGCGTCGAGCTGCTGGTCGAGGCGCCGCACGAACTCGGCCATCGTGCGCACGGCGCCGATGAATCGCCCGGCGTCGATGCGTTCGATGTCGTCGGTGGGGCGATGATAGTCGGGATGGTCCTCCACCCCGAAGCAGATCCACGGCACGCCCCCGGCGTGGAATGCCCAGTGGTCGGACTGATTGGTCCAGTTGTCGTGCGCGCCGTGCGCGTCGGTATCGTGGCCGAGCAGCAGCGTGACTGGCGCCACCGCGGCCGTGGCCTCGAGCAGCGGGCGGAAGTACGGATGCTGTGACGCGCCCGCCGCGTAGAGTTCGTTCTTGTCGAGGCGCGACACCATGTCGAAGTTCACGTCGGCGGCGATGCGCGCGAGCGGCACGGGCGGAGATGTGACGAAGGCGCGCGCGCCGGGCATCCCGAGTTCCTCGCCGTCGAAGAAGGCGAAGATGATGTCGTGGCGCGGCCGGTGCGCGGCGAAGTACTCGGCCATGGCCAGCGCCGCCGAGGTGCCTGACGCATTGTCGTCGGCACCGTTATACACCACGCCGCCGCTGACGCCGAGGTGGTCGTAGTGCGCGCTGACCACGAGCACGCGCCCCGTGTCGGTGCCGCGCACCATCGCCAGCACGTTGACGCCCTCGTGCACCGACGTGTCGCGCAGTGTCACGGGAAAGCGCTGCTCGAATCCCGGAGCCATCGGCACGAGCCCCGCATGCGTGAGACGCTGTACGAGCAGGGCGCGCGCGATGGCGGACCCACGCGTCCCCATGCGGCGCCCCTGCATCGAGTCGTGGGCGAGCGCACCGAGCGTGTGCCACGCCGCGGCAGAGTCGATGGCGGGGAGCAGTGCGGCGCGCTGGGCACGGGCGGGACACGCACACGAGACGAGCGCCAGCGCGGCGACGACGGAGCGGCGGGTAGTCATGCTGAATTCTACAGTGATGCGCCAACCGGCGTTGCGTCGGCCAGCGCGGTCACCGTGCGTGCTTGTGCATCAGCTCCACCAGCTCATCGTACATTGCCTCGGCCTCGGCGTCACCCTTGCGGATGGCCGACGCGGCGCAGTGCTTGAGGTGGTTGCGCATGAGCTCGCGCGACACTGAGCGCAGCGCCTCCTGCACCGACGACACCTGCGTGAGGATGTCGGCACAGTACCGGTCTTCGGCCACCATCTTCTGCAGGCCGCGCACCTGCCCTTCGATGCGGCGCAGGCGCGTGACGTTGCGGGCCTTGATGTCGGCGTCCACTGCCACGGCGTGGCGCACGGGCACCTCGTGCGTGGCGCAGCCGCAGCCTGCGGCTCGTACGGGGAGTTTTCTGGCCATCAGGGGCGCGCCTCCGTCATGCGGTGCACGGCCGGCGGCCGCCAGCGCCGCAGCCGCAGGGAGTTGGTAACCACCGACACCGAACTGAACGCCATCGCGGCGCTCGCAAGCATCGGGCTGAGCAGCAGACCGAACGACGGGTACAGCGCACCCGCGGCAATGGGAATGCTGATGACGTTGTAGATGAACGCCCAGAACAGGTTCTGGCGCATGGTGCGCATGGTCTGGCGCGAGAGGGCGATGGCGTCGGCAAGGCCGTGCAGGTCGCCGCGCACGAGCGCAATGTCGGCAGCTTCCACTGCAACGTCGGTGCCAGTACCGATGGCGACGCCGACATCGGCCTGCGCCAACGCCGGCGCGTCATTGATGCCGTCACCAACCATCGCCACCACGCGCCCCTCGCGCTGCAGACGCTGCACCTCGGCCACCTTGCCGTCGGGGAGCACCTCGGCCACGACCCGCGCGATGCCCGCGTGCGCCGCCACGGCTTCCGCCGTGCGGCGGTTGTCGCCGGTGAGCATCACGACCTCGAGGCCCATCGCCCGAAGACGCGCGACCGCTGCGGCCGATGTGGCGCGCAACGGATCGGCGATGGCGATGAGGCCCGCGAGCGCGCCATCCACTGCAAGGAAGACCGGCGTCTTGGCCTCGCCGGTCACGCGCGCTGCGTCCGCGGCCAGCGGCGTGACGTCGATACCCCAGTCGGCGAGCAGCGCCGCGTTGCCAACGGCCAGCGCGCGACCATCGACGATGCCGGTGGCCCCGCGCCCTGGCATGGCGGCGAAGCCTTCGGCGCGTGAGAGCACGAGTGCGCGTGTTTCGGCGTGGCGCACGATGGCGCCCGCCAGCGGATGCTCCGAGCTGCGCTCGAGGCTGGCCGTGAGCCGCAAGACGGCGTCGCTGCCGAGCGCATCGACGCAAATGAAGTCCGTGACGCCCGGCTTGCCTTCGGTGACGGTGCCCGTCTTGTCGAGCACCACCGTGGTGACGTCGCCGGCGCGCTGCAGGGCCTCGCCCCCCTTGATGAGCACGCCAAGTTCGGCGCCCTTGCCCGTGGCGACCATCACCGCCGTTGGCACGGCGAGTCCCATGGCGCACGGACAGGCGATGACGAGCACCGCAATGGCCGACGCGAAGCCGCGCACCGCTGCCACGCTCGCGCTGGCGCCGCCGTGCGTGAGCGCGACGTACCAGACGGCAAAGGTCAGGACGGCCAAACCCATGACCACCGGGACGAAGACCGCACTCACGCGGTCGGCCATCGCCTGGATGGGCGCACGGGACCCCTGCGCATCGCGCATCAATTGCACAATGCGCGCGAGCACGCTGTCGGCACCCACCGTGGTCGCGCGGTACTGGAACGCGCCGCGTCCGTTTACCGTCCCGCCCACCACGCCGTCGCCCGAGCGCTTCGCCACCGGCATCGACTCGCCGGTGAGCATCGACTCGTCCACATCGCTTGCACCGCGTACCACGACACCGTCCACCGGCACGCGCTCGCCAGGACGCACCACCACGTCGTCGCCAGGCAGCACGTCGTCGATGGCGATGTCCGACTCCACGCCGCCGCGCACCACGCGCGCCGTGCGCGGACGCAGGTTGGCGAGCGCGCGCAGGGCCGACGCCGTGTTGCGCTTGGCGCGTGCCTCAAAGGCGTTGCCCGTGAGGATGAACGCGGTGATGATGATCACCGCTTCGTAGTACGCATCGGGCGCGACGCCGCGCGCGCGGAAGAACCCGGGCGCGAGCGTGCCGATGGCCGAGTAGATGAAGGCGGCGCCCGTGCCGAGCGCGATGAGCGTGTTCATATCCGCGGCGCCGTGGCGGAATGCCGCCCACGCCCGCGTGTAGAAATGCCGCCCCGCCCACGCCATCACGGCGACGGTGAGCAGCAGCATGCCGCCGCCCAGTACGTCCGGGTGAATGGCGTAGACCCATGGCGTGTATCGCACCAACCACGGCGTGAACACCACTTCCTGCCACCGCATCAGCGGGTCCGTCACCGAGGCGCTGGCGACGTGCGACGTGTACATCATCAGCGGCATCGACAGGAACATCGCCACGGCACCGGCGACCCCGGCCACGATGGCCCGCAGGCGCAGCTGCCGGAACTCGGCGTCCTGCGTGCGCTCGTTCTCGTCCTGCGCCTCCAGCGACGTCTTCTCGCCGCGGGGAATCTCGGCCTCGTACCCCGTGTCGCGAATGAGGTCCACCAGCGCCTGCGGCGACACCACCGTCGGGTCGAATGCGATGGTGGCATTGTTGAGCATCAGATTGACGGTCGCGTCCTGCACGCCGTCCATCTTGCCCAGCGCACGCTGCACGCGCGACTGGCAGGCGGCGCACGTCATGCCCCCGACGGGAATGGTGACGTGCGATCCCGTTGCCGCGCGGGGGGCGGCGGTGGACACGCTGCGCCTCCTACGCCGTAGCGGCCGGGTGGGGCTGGAAGCCCTGCTCGCGCACGGCCTCGAGAATGTCGTCGAGGGTCCGCTTGGACTCGTCGTACTGCAGCGCAGCGCTGCCGATGAGCACTTGCTCGACGTCGACGCCGTCCATTGCGCGAAGCGCCTTCTGGACGGACATGACACAGTGGCCGCAGGACATGCCGTCGATGGTGAGGGTCAGGGTGGTCATGGTGATTCCGGGTTCAGATGCGGGTAAGTGCATGGGCACGGTATGGGCACAGGCACGGGCACGGGCACGGGCACGGGCACGGGCACAGGGTGATGCATGGGCACGGCTGGCCGCAGTTCCGCGCCAGTGGCTGTGCCCGTTCCCGTAGTCTAGATACCCCCCTCCCCTATGTCAAGCCGCGCGGTCGCAGGCCCGGTCCGCGCTACATTCCATCCATGACCATTCCCACACTCCCCCAGCGCGCGCTCGGCTCGCAGGGCTTGCGCGTCTCCGCGCTTGGCCTGGGCTGCATGGGCTTCTCCGAGTTCTACGGCGATGCCGCGTATCGCGCCGGCGTCGACGCCGAGTCGGTGATCCATCACGCGCTCGACCTCGGCGTCACCCTGCTCGACACAGCCGACATGTACGGGCCCCACACCAATGAAGAACTCGTGGGACGCGCCGTGCGCGGCCGCCGCGACCGCGTGGTGATTGCCAGCAAGTTCGGCATCGTGCGCCACGCCACCGATCCGTCGCAGCGCGGCGTCAATGGCCGGCCGGAGTACGTGCGCGCATCGTGCGAGGGATCGCTGCGCCGGCTGGGCGTGGAGACCATCGACCTCTATTACCAGCACCGCCGTGACAAGAGCCTGCCCATCGAGGAGACCGTGGGCGCCATGGCCCAGCTCGTGCAGGAAGGAAAGGTGCGCTTTCTCGGCCTGTCGGAGGTGTCGTCGGAGACACTGCGGCGCGCCCACGCCACGCATCCGATCACCGCGGTGCAGAGCGAGTGGTCGCTGTGGACGCGCAACTGGGAGCGCACGACCTTTGCCACGGCACGCGCGCTTGGCGTGGGCATCGTGCCGTACAGTCCATTGGGACGCGGCTTCCTCACCGGCGCCATCACGGCAGAGAGCACGTTTCCCGATGGCGACTACCGCCACACGACGCCGCGCTTCGTCGGCACCAACCGCATCGCCAACCTCGCCATCGTCAGTGCCGTCGCGGCGGTCGCCGAGCGCAAGGGCTGCACGAGTGCGCAAGTGGCGCTGGCCTGGCTGCTCTCGCGCGGCGACGATGTCGTGCCGATTCCGGGAACGACGAGAACCGCGCGACTCGACGAGAATGCCGGGGCGGCCTTTGTGGGACTCAGCGCTGCTGACTTTGCGCAGTTGGCAGACGCCATTCCCGCCGACGCCGCCACGGGAGATCGCTATCCCACCGGCATGCAGGCGTTGGTGGACGAGTAGCGGCAACAGATACCACGAAGGCACGAAGCATTGTCGCCTTGTGCCTTCGCGGTGACGCTATTGAAGATCCCGCTACTTCAAACGCGGCTTTGTCACGCGCGGCACCGGCGTGCACACCGGCCACGTGCGTGGCGCAGCGGGTGCGCCAGCGCGCGCCGGGGCTCCCGGCGGCCCGCCAGCCGGCAGCGTGTTGAGGTCGACGCGCTCACGGGTGATGAACGTCGGATCTTCCGATGCGAGGTACGCCAGCGACGCCACCAGCGTCGCGTTGTGCTTGAGGTCGTCGAGCACCACCTTGTCGTACGTGTCGCGCGTGGTGTGCCACGTGACCACGCCGTAGTCCCACTGCGCCCCGCCCATGCCGAACGCGGGCACGCCGTGGCACGCGAACGACGCGTCGTCGGTGCCACCGCTCGACGGACGTCCTGGCGAGCTGTCTGGCGGAATCATCGCCTGCATTTCGGGCATCAGCTGCTTGAGCCAGCCATTGAGATGCACACGTCCATTCGGCAATCCACCGGCGCCGAGGCGCATCACGCGTCCGGTGCCGCCATCCTGGTTGAAGACACCCTGCAGCCCCTTGAGCACCTCGGGGTGATCCTCGGCGAATGCGCCGGAACCCACGAGCCCCTCTTCCTCACCGGCCCACAGGCCAATGATGATGGTGCGCTGTGGCTTGGGGAGCACCTGCTTGAGGATGCGCATTGCCTCGAGCATCATCACCGACCCGGTGGCGTTGTCGGTGGCGCCGCTGCCGCCGTCCCACGAGTCGAAGTGCGCCGAGAGCACGATGTACTCCTCGGGCTTGGTCGTGCCCTGAATGCGCCCGACCACGTTGGAGATCGGCTGCTCGCCGAGCAGTTCCGCATCGAGATTGAGGCGGATCCTGGGATGCTGGTTGTTGTCGGTCAGACGGAAGACGAGCCCGTAGTCCTCGCACGACAGCGCGACCGTGGGCACGTTCGACGTGTACGTCTCGAACAGCGCAAGGCCGCCGCGCGAATTGGTCGGGCGCGAGCTGATGACACCCGCCGCGCCGGCTTCCTCGAGGCGCACGGCCAGCTCACCGCCACCGAGGGCCAGGCTCAGCCCCGTGCCGCGCACGTTGCGCCCGCCCCACTCGCGTGCGTTCTCGGCGCGCCACGCGCTGTCGCGTGCAATCGTCGCTGGCGTGCCACTCTTGGCGATGTCCTCGGTGGGCCGGCACGAGAGCATGGGCGCCGACACCAGCACCAGCTTTCCCTTGACCGCCGGCAGCCACTTCTGGAACTCGGTGCTGTCGGTGAAGTGCGGGAGGACGAGTGTCTCGGCCACCTTGTTCTTCTTCTTCGTGCCCGGGCTGAAGCCGAGCATCATGCCTTCGAGTGAGCGCACGCGCGGCGCAATGAGGTCGATGTGCGAGTAGCCACGGCGCCAGCCGCGCCACGTGCCGAAGTTCTCGTTCTTGGCCTCGATGCCCCAGCTGCCGAGCATGTTGATGGCCCACTGCTGCGCGGCGGCCATGTCGGGGCTGCCGAGCAGGCGCGGGCCGAGCGAGTCGAGCAGCGCCTGCGCGAGGCGCGGCGTCTGCGAGTTCTCCATGCCGAGCGACCAGATCTGCTTGATGGCGGCGTCGGCGGCGGGCGTCGACTGCGCCCCCAGGGTCAACGCGCTGCCGAGCAGCGCGACGGCGAGCAATGTCTTGCGCATAGGGATTGAGAGATGGCGACGGTGTGAGGCACTGCGGGAATCACCCAAAAGTACGCCGCCCGGCGGGCTTCCGCTGACCACTGGCACCGCCGCGGCACAGGTTTCGGACGGACGCTGCCCCGTCGTACCTTATGACTCCGCCCAGCCATCGTCCCGACGGAGGGTCGTGCCGCCGCTTTCATTCCGCTCCCGCCTTGCCGTACCTGCACTGATCCTGTGCTGCGCCTCCCGCGCGCACGGGCAGGCGGTGAGCGACAGCACGCGGGCGCGCCCCGATAGCGCGATGCGGGCCCAGCACCTCATTACCGTGGTCGTCACGCCGGGCACCTTTGGCCTGCTGTCGCCGCTGCGCGGCACCGCCCAATCACTCGGCCGAGACGCCATCACCTCGCGACCGCAGCTCGGCGAGGACCTGTTTCGCTCGATCCAGCGCCTTCCCGGCCTGGCGAGCAACGAATTCGGCGCGGCATTTCACGTGCGCGGCGCCGAGATCAACCAACTGCACGTCTCGCTCGACGGACTCGAGTTGTTCGAGCCGTTTCACATGAAGGACTTCGACAACGCGCTGTCGATTCTCGACGTGCGCAGCGTCGAGAGCATCGACATCGTGACGTCGGGTTTCACGTCCGAATACGGCGGCCGGCTGGGCGGCGTGCTCTCCATCCATTCGCGCACGCCGCGCACCGACCGTGCGCGCACCTCGGTTGGCGTCAGCGTGTCGAACGTGCGCGCGCAGGCTGAAGGCGGCTTCGGCAATGGACGCGGCGGCTGGAGCGTGGCCGCGCGACGCGGCTACCTCGACCTCGCGCTGCGCCTCGCGGGGCGCAGCGACTCGTTGTCACCCCGGTACAACGACCTCTTCGCGACGGTCACGTGGGATGCCGGCGCGCACCACCGGCTGGCGGCGCACGTGCTCTGGGCCGACGACAAGCTCGAGTACCACGTGAAGGACGGCGGCATCGCCAGCGGCTACGGCAGCCGGTACCTGTGGGGCACGTGGGACGCCGACGTGACGCCACGCTTGACCGCCCGCACCGTCGCGTCGATGGGCCGGCTCGACTGGTCGCGCAGCGGCGACGCGCAGGTCGTCTCGGGCGGCGCGCGCTCGACGGTGACCGACGAGCGCAACGCGGGCTTTGCCGGCGTGCGCCAGGACTGGCTCTGGTCGTTCACCGAGCGCGCCCTGCTCAAGTTCGGCGCAGAGGTCCGCCCGGAACACGCGACTTACGACTACGCGGCGGTGCGCATCGAGCGCGCGGTGGTGGCCGACACGCTGGCACGCATTCCGGTGCCGGTGACCGCGGTGCGCGCGGTGTCGGGCAGCCAGTGGAGCATGTACGTGGCGCCTCGTCTACGACCCCTGCGCTGGCTCGTGGCCGAACTGGGAGCGCGATACGACGTCACGCCCTGGTCGGGCGACCGCTCGCTGAGCCCGCGCGCCAATGTGCTCGTCACCCTCTCGCCCGCCACGACGCTGCGCCTCGCCACGGGGCGTTACGCGCAGCCGCAGCAGGCCTTCGCGTTGCAGGTGCAGGACGGCGTGCAGCAGTTCGGCCACGAGGACGTGACGCAGCATCGCGTCATTGGACTCGACCAGCGCCTTGGCATGTTCGCCATGGCGCGCGTGGAGGCATACGAACGGCGCGTGACATACGAGGCGCCGCGCTACATCAACCTGCGCGCCGACCTCCGGGTCTATCCCGAACTCGAACCCGACCGCGCCTTCCTGCCGGCCGCCAGTGGCCGCGCGCGCGGTGTGGAGTTCAGCCTGCACGGACTTGGCCAGGGCGGACTCGACTGGGCGGTGAGTTATGCCTATGCCCGCGTCACCGACCGCGTGGGCACTGCCGACGTCGCGCGCACCTGGGACCAACCGCACACGGTGTACCTCGACGCCACGTGGCGTCCCGGCGATCGCGGGTGGCGACTGAGCGTTGCCGCGCAGGCGCACAGCGGGTGGCCCGAGTCACCGGTGCAGTTCGTGCTCGACACCGTCAAGAACTCCAAGGGCGTCACGTCCACCGTGGTGCTCACCGTCTACGGGCCGGTGGAACAGCTCGGCGCCGCCCGACTGCCGTGGTACCACCGCGTCGACGCACGCATCTCGCGTGACGTGACGGTGCGCCAGCGCCACCTGTCGTTCTTCGTCGACGTCTTCAATGCCTTCAACTCGCAGAATCCGTCGGCCATGCACTACAGGACATCGGCCGTGGCGAATCGCGTCACTGTGACGCGCGACCCCGAGCTGCAACTCGGCTGGCTGCCAAGCGCCGGGATCACCATCGAGTTCTAGCGATCTGCTGTCAGCCAGACTCACGCCCCCTTCCCCGCGACGGGCGTCCCTTGACGTAACAAGTTTTTTTGATATGTTAAAGCCGTGACCGCTACCGCCCGCATGGCCCCGCCCAATCTCACGCGCGCCGAAGTGCTGTTCCACGCGCTGTCCGACGCCACGCGGCTCGGCATTCTCGGTATGCTGCGGGACGGCGAGCGGTGCGTCTGCGAGCTGCAGGATGAACTCGACGCGGCGCAGTCGCGGCTCTCCTTCCACCTGCGCGTGCTCAAGGACGCGGGCCTCGTGGCCGACCGACGCGAGGGGCGCTGGGCGTATTACACCATCGTCCCCGGTGCGCTGGCCGAGGTGCACGACCTCGCCGTGCGCATGCAGCCGCGCCGGAGTGCGCTGCCTATCCACCGGGCGCCATCGTGCTGCCGATGACAGGCGTTCGTCATCTTCTATTCATCAACATTTCTTGATCTTCCGATACACGAGGAGTCCATGAACACCGCGACGCCGAACGACGCAACCAAGGGCCCGAGCACACTCGACGAAATCCGCGCCACGGTCCAGGCGCGGTACGGCGCCGCCGCCCTGCGCGTCGTCGATGGGGCCACCACGGGCGGTTGCGGCTGCGGCCCTGCTGATGGCTCCAGCGGTTGCTGCGGCGCGACGAGCGAGTCGTGGGATCCCATCACGGCCGACCTGTACGAGGCGGGCCAAACGGCCGGCCTCCCCGCCGACGCACTGCTCGCATCGCTCGGCTGCGGCAACCCCACCGCGCTCGCCGAGCTCGCCGAAGGCGAGGTGGTACTCGACCTCGGCGCGGGTGGCGGCATCGACGTGCTGCTGTCGGCCAGGCGCGTGGGACCGACGGGCAAGGTCTATGGACTCGACATGACCGACGCGATGCTCGCGCTCGCACTCGAGAACAAGGCCAAGGCGGGCGCCACCAACGTGGAGTTCCTGCGGGGACACATCGAGTCCATTCCGCTGCCGTCCAACACCGTGGACGTGATCATCTCCAACTGCGTCATCAACCTGTCGGGCGACAAGCGCGCCGTGCTCGCGGAAGCGTTTCGCGTGCTCAAGCCCGGCGGCCGTCTTGCCGTGAGTGACGTGGTGGTGCGCGAAGGACTGCCGGACCTCGTGAAGGAGAGCATGGCCCTGTGGACGGGCTGCGTGGCGGGCGCACTGGAGGAACGGGAGTTCATCACGATGCTCCACGAGGCGGGCTTTGCCGACGCCAGTGTCGAGCCCACGCGCGTGTACACGCGCGCCGACGCGGCGGCGCTGATCGAGGGCACAGGTCTCGACATCGCACTGGCCGATGCCGTGGAAGGCAAGCTGCTGAGCGCGTTCATCCGGGCCACCAAACCCGGCGGCGCGCCGGTAGCCTTGCGTGTCCCGGGAATTGCAGTATCTTAGTACTGAGATAAATGCGGCGCGTCATCGCGCCGGCCACGCCCCCCGCAGGAGCCGCAATGTCCATCCGCCCCGTCCATCGCATCAGCCGCGCCCAGCCCGCCATCGAGGGCGCCGGCGTGCGGCTGCACCGCGCATTCGGGTTCGGCGACACCACCGAGTTCGATCCATTTCTGCTGTTCGACGACTTCCGCGGCGACACGCCCTCCGATTATCAGGCGGGCTTCCCGTGGCATCCGCACCGTGGCATCGAGACCATCACCTACGTGCTCGCGGGCACCGTGGAGCACGCCGACTCACTCGGCAACACGGGCCTGCTCGGCGCGGGCGATGTGCAGTGGATGACCGCAGGCTCGGGCATCATGCACCACGAGATGCCGCAGGGCGATCCCGCGGGCCGCATGCATGGCTTCCAGCTGTGGGCCAACCTGCCCTCGCAGCTCAAGATGACGACGCCACGCTACCAGGACGTTCCCGCCAAGGCGATTCCCGAGATCATCGACGACGACGGCACCGCGGTACGCGTGATCGTCGGCGACTTCTGGGGGAAGACCGGTCCGGTGGAGGGCGTCGCCGCCGAGCCGAGTTATCTCGATGTGTCGGTGCCGGCCGGCAAGAAGAAGCGTCTGGCCATCGACACGCGCCGCAACGCGTTCGCCTATGTGTTCGCCGGCAGCGGTTCGTTTCGCGATGCGGCGCCGCCAATCGGCGTGCTCACTGAACAGAACGACGACCGCGTGGTGCGCGAGAGCACCGGCAACCGGTCACTCGTCGTCTTCGGCAGCGGCGACGAGGTGGTGGTTCAGGCCGGAGACGAAGGCATCCGCTTTCTGCTCGTCTCCGGCAAGCCGCTCGAGGAGCCGGTGGCGTGGTACGGGCCCATCGTGATGAACACCAAGGCCGAGCTGGCGCAGGCCATCGCCGAGCTGCGCGACGGGAGTTTCATCAAGGGCGGCGCGTAGGCGCTCGTGTGGTCGCTTGGGCGCCAGCTCAGGTAGCCGCTACTGAAACAGCCCCTCCACCGACAGGTACCGTTCGCCCGTGTCATAGCAGAACGTCAGCACTCGCGACTTCTTCGGCAAGTCGGGGAGCTTCTGCGCCACCGCGGCGAGCGAGGCGCCCGTCGAGATACCGACGAAGATGCCCTCTTCGCGCGCGGCGCGCCGCGCGTAGTCGAACGCGTCGTCCTTGGTCACCGTGATGACGCCGTCCAGCACGTCGCGATGCAGGTTCTTGGGAATGAAGTTGGCGCCGATGCCCTGGATGGGATGCGGGCCCGGCGAGCCGCCGCTGATGATCGGCGAAGCGGCCGGCTCCACCGCATACACCTTCAGCGCAGGAAACGCCTGCTTCAGCACGGCGCCGACGCCCGTGATGTGGCCGCCCGTGCCGACGCCGGTGATGAGCACATCGAGTCCGTCGGGGAAGTCCGTGAGAATCTCCGCCGCAGTCGTGCGCCGGTGTACATCGATGTTCGCCTCGTTCTCGAACTGCTGCGGAATCCACGCCCCGGGCGTCTCGGCGGCGAGCTCTGCCGCGCGCTCCACCGTACCGCGCATTCCCTTTTCGCGGGGCGTGAGTTCCAGCGTCGCGCCATACGCAGTCATGAGCCGGCGCCGTTCGATGCTCATCGATTCGGGCATCACGAGGATCAGCCGGTAGCCCTTGACGGCGGCGACCATCGCGAGCCCGATGCCGGTGTTGCCCGACGTCGGCTCGATGATGACACTGTCGGCGTGCAGGACGCCGCGTCGTTCGGCGTCCTCGATCATCGCCAGCGCGATGCGGTCCTTGATGCTCGCGCCGGGATTGGCGCGCTCGAGCTTCATCCACACCTCAACATCGGCGCCGAACAGGCGGTTGATGCGGACATGCGGGGTGTTGCCGATGGTCTGCAGAATGGACTGGGCTTTCATGGAGGGGGGCTCCGTGCGGGGGGAATCGCTAGATGACGTACATGACGTCCGTGCCGTTCGGCTCCTTCGGCCGGATGGTCGCCGTGCTCTCGTGCTGCACGTGCGAATGCGGCGGCACGCTCTCGGTGAGCCAGGCATTGCCGCCGATGACGCTGTCGTGCCCGATCACCGTCTCGCCGCCGAGGATGACGGCCTGCGCATAGATGACGACGTTGTCCTCGATGGTCGGGTGGCGCTTGGAGCGGGCGAGGGACTTCTTGACGCTGAGCGCGCCGAGCGTGACGCCCTGGTAGATCTTCACGTTGTTGCCGATCACCGTGGATTCGCCGATGACGATCCCCGTGCCGTGGTCGATGGCGAACGACGTCCCGATGGTGGCGCCGGGGTGAATGTCGATGCCCGTCATCTGGTGGGCGTACTCGCCGAGGAGCCGCGGAAAGATGGGAACGCGCAGTTGGTGCAGCGCGTGGGCCAGCCGATGGATGGCGATGGCGCTGAAGCCAGGATACGCGAGAATGACTTCGTCGAGGCTCTCGGCGGCCGGATCACCCGCATTGATGGCGTCCGCGTCGAGCAGCAACTGCTGATGAATGTTCGGCAGCGCCTCACTGAAGGCATGGCCGACGTCGTCCGGCGAGATGTCCTCGTCGGTCAGCAGCGGGCCGACCATGCGCTTGAGGTCGCGCTCGAGCAATACGAGTTTGGCCTCGATTTCCGCGGTCGAGAAGTACCGCTCGCGGCAGAAATGCGGAAAGAGGACGGCGAGCATCTCGTCGGTCCACTGCTGCGCGCCCTGCTTGAGCTGGACTCCAAACGTCAGCGAGTCACGGCGCGTCTTGAGGTCCGCCGCAAATGCCCGAAGGGTCGGAGCGGGTTCCGTCGGCATGGGTTCACTCACCGTGGGGGGCTACCTATAATAGTAGCCGTTGAAGCCGTCCGAGGTTCCCACACCTGGTGCCGCCCTGCGCGGCAGCCGGGATCCTAGCGCCGCAGCGTCGCCACCACGCGATCCAGCATCGTGGGCACAAAGACGCCGCCCGACTCGAGCGCGGGTCGGCTCACCTCGACGGCGTCCGCGATCTCCTCGAACGTCAGCGGCACGCGATGTTCGGCCGTTGACGTGCCCTGGGCCGACACGGCCGTACGCGCGAGCAGCACGTCCAGGTCGGCTGAGGCGCGCCCATCCACCATTGCTTGCGCCACCCCTGCGAGCAGCAGATGGGGATGCGCCGATCCATCGGGCAGGCGGAACTCGATCGTCTCCGGACTCGTCGGCCGCCCCGACTCGTCGGTCGGCACAATGGGAATGCGCACGAGCGCCCGGCGATTGTACCGCCCCCACGTCACCGCGCTCGGCGCTTCCTTGCCCTGACTGAGGCGCACAAATGAATCTCGGCTGCGATTGCCGAACGCCATCAGCGCGCCGCCGTGCTTCACCAGACCGCCGATGAGCCACTTGGCCGCGGGCGTCAGCTCGTCGTTCGGCGCTGAGTGTGGCAGGTAGTTGCCATCGGCCATCGGCGCGAAATGGAAATGCAGTCCGCTACCCGCGTGTCCTTTGCGGGCCATCGGGGCGAAGCTGCAGAGCATGCCGTGGCGCAGCGCGAGGTTGCGCAGCACCCACTGCGTGAGCACCACCGCGTCGGCGGCGGCAGGCAGCGGCTGCAGCCAGAGTTCAATCTCGTGCTGTTCCCACGCACGCGCGTCCGTCGCGTCGGCCTCAACGAAACCCACTTCGGAGTGGCCGTACTTCACCGGCACGCCCATCTCGGCCAGCATCACGAGCGCTTTGCGTCGCAGCGCCTCGCCAAAGACGAACGGTGCCGCCGCGTGGTAGCCGCGTTCATTGGCGCCGTACGATTCCGCTTCGCCGCGGGTGTGGCCGAGGAAGAACTCGATTTCGCCGAGGGCGTGCAGGTCGAGGCCCGTTTCGGCCTTCAGTCGGGCGTGGGCGGCCCGCACCAGCGTGTCGGGCGATTCCGCGAGCGGCGCGCCTTGCCTGTTGTAGTGGCTGCAGAGCAAGGCAAGCGTCGGCTCCGGCGCGAACGGATCGAGGAAGGCCGTCGAGAGGCGGGGTCGCATTACGATGTCCGATGCACCCACCGGAATGCCCAGGTCGCCGAACAGGCTCGAGCCGTCGGCGCGTTCGCCGCCGGCGAGAATGTCGGCGAGGTGGGCCGCATCGCGCGGCACGAAGTCCAGCGTCTTGAGCCAGCCGTCACCGCCCACGTGCATCAGCGACACGATGCGGATGCCCGTGTCGCTCACGTACTGCAGGAGGTCGGCGGCGGTCCAGAGCGCCGATGGCTTTCCAATGTGGCGGTGGAGAATCTGGGCGGGGTCGCGCGGCTGAGCCGGCGCGGAAACGGACGTATTCATGTCAGCCATGAGGGCACTTTGGCGGGCAATGCGGTGGATTGTGGTCGGTGGCCGTTGGGTGGTGGCACGGCCAATTTGAGCACCTGTAAAGGTAGCCGATGCGTGGGATCGCGGCCGCGCACTGGCGCTTGTCGGATGAGGTCGTCGTCGCCCGCGTCGCCCGCGTCGCCCGCGTCGCCCGCGTCGCCCGCGCTCAGCGCGTCCAGATGAGGATGAGGCCGCAGGTGCTGCGCGTGCCGTTGTACTTCGCCGGCATGGTCGCGCCGCCCGCGTAGAACTCGACGCCGGCGATTGTCTCGGGAGGCAGCGCATTGATGTCGA
>JANYJW010000045.1 GCA_025361705.1 Gemmatimonas sp. | reverse complement strand
CCCGCGCGCGCCGCGCGCGCCGCGCGCGCCGCGCTCGTCTCGCCCCGTCGCCGCGCTGGCGGCGTGTGTCGTGCTGGCCGCTGCCCTCGCCAGCATCACGCCCGATCCCATCGGCGTCTTTTGGGACGACGGCGTGTACTTGCTCACCGCGCGGGCGCTGGCTGCGGGCGAGGGGTTTCGCTACATGCACCTGCCGGGGGCGCCGCCCGCCATCCACTATCCGCCCGGTTTTCCGCTGCTGCTCGCCGCGCTGCTCAAGGTGACGCCGGAGTTCCCGGCCAATGTCGCGCTGCTGAAACTGCTGAATCCGCTCTGTCTTGCCCTGGCGGTGTACGGGGCGGTGCGCCTTGGCGAAGGCACGCTGGGTCTCGAGGCCGTCCCCACGGCGATCGCCGTGGGCATCTGCGCGCTCATCGCCCCTGTGCTGGTGCTTGGCAACGTGCTGCTGTCAGAGGCGTTCTTTCTCGCCGTGCTGGTGGGCGCGCTGCGACTGATCGACGCCGCGGCGGCGCGCGGCGGGGCGCGCGCCGCGGTACTCGCGGGACTTGCCATTGCGGCGGCCACGCTCGTGCGCACGGTGGGCGGCGTGCTGCTGCCCTCGGCCGTCCTCGTGCTCTGGTGGCGCCGGCGCCGGCGCGAAGCGGCGCTGCTGACGGCCAGCGCGATGATCGCCCTTGCTCCGTGGCAGGTATGGTCGTGGCGCGCAGCGCGCGAATTTCCCGAAGAACTGCGCGGCCTCTACGGGCCGTATCTCGACTGGATGGTCGCCGGCTACCGTCGCGAGCCGTCGCTGGTCGCGCAGGTGCTCGCGAAGAACGCGTCGGATCTGTGGCACACGCTCGGCGTCATCATCGCGCCGAGACTGCCGGCCGTGGTGCAGTGGAGCGCGGCCGCCGCACTCGTGATTGTGGTCGGCGCGGGCCTCGTGGCGCTGGCGCGTCGCGGAAGCGTGCTGGTGCCGTTCCTCGGGCTGTACGGCGGTGTGGTGCTGGTGTGGCCATACAATCCCGAGCGCTTCGTGTGGGCGGTCTGGCCGCTGGCCGGACTCACGCTGGTCGCCTCGGTGCACGCGCTGGGGCAGTGGGGTGCGGGCCGATGGCCGCATGCGCCGCGCGCTGCGGCAGCGCTGGTGGTCGTCCTGCTTGCCGGGCATGCCGCGTATGCCGCGCGCGGACTGGCTGGGGGCTGGGCGGGCGCGCCGCAGCGCGCCATGACGGCGCGCCTGTGGCCGCTGGTACAGTGGACCGTCACGCACGCCGGGCCGCGCGACATCGTGGCCAGCGATGGGCACGTGATGATTGCACTCTACACCGGGCGCACCACGATGCCGGTGTCGATGCTCACGTCCGCCGAGCACGTGCGCGACAAGACGCCGCCACAGGTGGCGCGCGAACTGAGCGCGCTGGTGTCGCGGTACCAGCCACAAGTGCTCGTGCTGTCGCGCGGCACGCCAGCGGCGGATGTCATTCCGCTGTGGGCCCTCGCGCCGGGCGCGCCGGCGGTGACGCCGCTTGCTCCGGTGCCGGGCGGCGGGGTCGGGTACGCGCTGCGGGAACGCCAATGAACGATGCCGCCAAGGCGCTCGACCGGCGCACGCTCGTGGTGGTGCTCGCCGTGGCGGTGCTGCTGGGGCTCTTCGCCATGAACGACGTGCCCATCGGCGTGTTTCAAGACGATGGCCACTACCTGATTCTCGCCCGCGCACTCGCGCGCGGCGACGGGTATCGCTACCTCAACCTGCCGGGCGCGCCGGCGGGCACACATTTCCCGCCCGGCTATCCGCTGCTGCTCATGCCGCTCTGGTGGGTGTCGCCGCGCTTTCCCGCCAACGTCGCGCTGCTCAAGCTCCTCAACGTCGCGTTGCTGCCCGTGGCCGCGGTCGCCGTGCGCGCGCTGGCGCGCCGCGTCGGTGGTCTGGCGGTGACGCCCGCGACCGTGGTCGCTGTCGTGAGCGTGGCCACCGTGCCCATGCTCTTCCTCAATGGCCTGCTTTTTTCAGAAACGGCGTTTGTCGCCGCCATGTGCGGCGCGCTCATCGCCGCCGAACGGCTTGCGGCGCGCGCTGACGGCGCCGCGTCCCGCCATGCGCTGGGCGTGGGCCTGGCGATAGGCGCACTGGCGCTGCTGCGCACGGTCGGCGTGGCGCTGCTCCCCGCGGTGCTCGCGGTCCTGCTGTGGCGCAGGCGCTGGCGTGATGCGGCGCTGGTGTTGGCGGCGGCGCTCGTGCTGGTGCTGCCGTGGCAGGTGTGGACCTCGCTGCAGGCCCATCAGGTGCCCAGTGCGATTGGTGGCGGATACGGCGCGTACGGGCCGTGGCTCGCGGACGCGTATCGGCACGGAGGCGTTGGATTTGCCTGGGATGTGCTGCGTGAAAACGCGCGCGGCTTCCTGATGCCGCTCACGCTGTTCGGGCTGGTTGCGGCTGCGCCGTGGGCGCAGGGCGCCGCCGTGCTGGGATTGCTGACGCTCACCGGCGCGGGCGTGTGGACGCTGCGCCGGAGCGCAGCGGTGACACTCTGCTTCTTCGTCCCATACGGGGCGCTGCTGCTTGCCTGGCCGTACACCCCCGATCGCTTTCTCTGGCCCCTGTGGCCCGTCGTGCTCATTCTGCTTGTCGTCGGCACCCGCGCTCTCGGCTGGGACGACGCCATGCCGCCGCGCGTGCGGATTGCTTCGCGTGGGGCGGCCGGCGTGCTCGCCGCGCTCTTCGTCGTGTGGCACGTGCGCACCTGGCCCACGCGCAGTTGGGAGGGCATTGCGCGCGAGAATGCCCGCGTCGGCATCGCGGCCGCCGCCGTGGCAGCCGGCCTGCCCGCCGATGGGCTCGTGGCCAGCGATCAGGATGCGATGGTCCACCTGTATGCTGGCCGGCTTGCCGTTCCGCTGCTCACGCTGACAGCGGAGGAGCGCGTGCGCCCGCGCACCGACGACGAGACCGCGGCGCAGCTTGCCGGGGTGCTCGACGCGTATCATCCGCGCTGGGTGGTGGTGGTGCAGCGTCAGTCGCTGCTGGCGGCGCAGGCCCTCGCCCGGGTCGGCCGCTTGAAGCTGATGGGCGCCGCCCCGTCAGGCGTGCTAGTGTATGATGTAGTGCGATAGTCCGGCCATCCCTCGTTCGCCGTCCGTCCACCGACTCCCGCCCCACATGTCCGCCACGCCGAACCAGATCGACGCCATTCCCCGCATGCGCGGCCGCACGCCCATTGCGCCGGCCGATCTCGTGTTGTCGGTGCTGATCCCGGTGTACAACGAGCTCAAGACCATCGAGGTGATCCTCGACCAGGTGCACCTCGTGGCGGTGCCGATGCAGGTGGTGTGCGTCGACGACCAGTCGACCGACGGCACGTGGGCCGTGCTCGAGGCACTCAAGGCCAAGGGGCGCATTGACGTCCTGCTCCGCCACGACGTGAACCGCGGCAAGGGGGCGGCCATCCGCACCGCGCTCGCCGCCAGCACGGGCAACGTGGTCATCGTGCAGGATGCCGACCTCGAGTATGATCCCGCCGACTGGCCGGCCCTGCTCGAGCCCATCGTCGACGGGCGGGCCGATGCCGTCTTCGGGTCGCGCTTCCTCAGCGGCCCGCACCGCGTGCTCTACTACTGGCACTCGGTGGGCAACTGGTTGCTGACATTGCTCAGCAACATGGCCACCAACCTGAACCTCACCGACATGGAGACGTGCTACAAGGCGATTCGCGGTGACCTCGCGCGCTCGCTGCTGCCGCGCCTGACGAGTGACCGGTTCGGCTTCGAGCCCGAGGTGACGGCACGCCTTGCGCGGGCAAACGTCCGCATCTTCGAGGTGCCCATCAGCTACTCGGGACGCACGTACGCCGAGGGCAAGAAGATTGGCTGGCGCGACGGCGTGGCCGCGTTCTGGCACATTGTGCGCTTCAACTTCCTCGCGTGACGGCACCGCATTCCGGGCGCGCACGGGCCCTGACCGACCCGCGGTGGGGCGTGCTGGCGCTGTGCATCGCGCTGCTCGCGCTGGCGGCGGCGGCGACGAGCCTGCGCAATGGCTTCACGTACGATGACCGGTGGATCATCGCCGACAATGGTCGCGTGCATGCGTTGCGCGCGGTCTGGGTGTACTTCGAGGAGTCGTACTGGCCGATGAAGAGCGGGGCCGCGCTGTACCGGCCGTTCGTGATCATCGGGTATTCCCTGCAGTGGGCCATCGGCGGCGGCTCGCCGGTCGTCTTCCACCTCGTCAACGTCGTGCTCGCGGCGGTGAGCGCAGTGCTGGTGTTCTGGGTGGCGGGATTCTTCCTGCCGCTACGCTTGGCCTGGCTCGCCGCCGCGTTCTTTGCCGTCCATCCGGTGCACGTCGAAGCGGTGGCCAACGTCGTCGGCCAGGCCGAGCTGTGGGCGGCAATCATCGTGCTCACCGCCGTGGGATTGTACGCGCGCGACCGCAGTGAAGGTCCCCTGCGTCGCGAGACCGGCGCGAGCATCTGCGCGTTGTTCCTCGTCGGGGTCTTCACCAAGGAACACGTCATCGTGCTGCCGACGCTGCTGGTGGCCGCCGAGCTGTTCGTGTACCGCGATGGGCGCCTGTGGGACAGGCTGCAACGGCTTCGCCTGCTGCTCTGGCCGCTCGTCGCGATCGCGGCGGTCTATCTCGTGGTGCGCGTGCAGGTCATCGGCGGTGTGGGCGGCGACGTGGAGCATCCGTCGCTGCTGCATCGCACCATGAGTGAGCGCGCATTCATCATGCTGGGTGTCGTACCCGAGTACGCGCGGCTCCTGCTGTGGCCGGCGCGCCTCTTTGCCGACTATTCGCCGCGACAACTGATGGTGTATCCCGGGCCCGACGTGTCGCAGGTCACGGGCATCGTGCTGCTGCTGGGCGCCGTCATCCTGTTTGTGGTCTCGGTGCGGCGCGCGCCCGTGGTCGCGTTCGGTGCGGCCTGGTTTGCGCTGCTCCTCGCGCCGGTGAGCAACGTGCTGCTCGCGACGGGCATCCTGGTGGCGGAGCGGACACTCTTCTTGCCGAGCGTGGGCGCGATGATGGCGCTGGCGGGCGGTGTCGGGCTGCTGAGCGCCCGTCTCCGGGCCGACCGGTCGCCACTGGCGCGCCTGGTCCCGCTGCTCTGCGCCATCCTCATTGCCCTCGGCGTCGTGCGCAGCTCCACGCGCAACGCGTTCTGGCACGACTCGGTGAACGCGTTCCGGACGATGGTGGACGACGCGCCGCTCAACTTCAAGGCGCACTACGCCTGGGGCGGGCAGTTGTTTGAGCTGCGCAAGGCGCGAGACGGCGAGCTCGAGTGGCGCATCGCCATCGCGCTGAACCCGGGCTATCACGGCGTCTACATGGATCTCGCCCATCGGTATCGCGAGGCGCACCTGTGCCCCGCAGCGCTGCCGCTGTACCGCCAGGCGCTGGCGGTGGAGCCCGACCTGCCGCTGGCACAGGTCTCCATTGCGGCCTGCCAGTTGGAGATGGCGCAGTATCGGGCGGCGCGCACGACCGGGCGGGTGGCCATAGCCGACGGCCTGTACAAGAAGGCGTTCCGGTACATCATTGAGCGCGCCGACAGCGCGCTGGTGGCCACCGACAGCCTCGATCCGACCATTGGTGCGAAATGGCTGGCCCGCAGGAAGTCGCCATAACCAGCCTGTAGCGGCTGTACCAACGAGTTGAGTCAGGTGGCAATTATTGCAACATGCCAGACCAAGTTACTGACGTCTGACCGATAATAAGACAGTTACGTTCAATCCGTCCTTCTCGCGAACTGCCCTCCACGTGGCAAACCGCCTCGCTCTGGCACCGTGCAGGAATTCGATGGAATTACGTAACTACAGCAACAACAACGCATTGCGTTGCGATAATGGCCGTGGCAAGGCAATTGCTTCCTCTAGCCACCGAACACGGGGAACCTCCGCGCCGGCGTCGGCGCATTCCACGAAAGCGCATCGCGCTGGAGACTGCACACCATGATGACCAACAAGAAGGGCTTCACGCTTATCGAGCTGCTGATCGTCGTCGTCATCATCGGCATCCTGGCCGCGATCGCGATCCCGAAGTTCGCCAACACGAAGGAAAAGGCCTACGTGGCCTCGATGAAGTCCGACCTCCGCAATCTCGTGACGGCGCAGGAAGCGTATTTCTCGGATAACAACAGCTCGTACGCCGGGTCCATCTCGGCGATGGGCACGAACTACAAGGCGTCGAGCGGCGTGACGGTCACGATGGGCACCGTGACGGCGACGGGCTGGGCCGCGACGGCTGGCCACCAGTCGACTGCCAAGACCTGCGGCATCTCGGTGGGCGGCACGGCGACCAACGAAGGCGAGCCGGTCTGCAACTGACCGTAGCGCTCTGACAGATTCGATGGGCCCGGCACGCTACAGGTTGGCCTGCCGGGCCCTTCAGGGAGCGAAGTCGGGTTGCTCTCGTGATACGCGGTCATCGAGCTGCAGCGTTTCTATTGCAGCAGCCGGCACCGCTCAGTACGTCCTTGGTTTCCCCACCCCCCACTACAGGAGCGTTCCATGATGTCAAACCGCAAGGGCTTCACGCTTATCGAGCTGCTGATCGTCGTCGTCATCATCGGCATCCTGGCCGCGATCGCGATCCCGAAGTTTGCCAACACGAAGGAAAAGGCCTACGTGGCCTCGATGAAGTCCGACCTCCGCAATCTCGTGACGGCGCAGGAAGCGTACTTCTCGGATAACAACAGCTCGTACGCCGGGTCCATCTCGGCGATGGGCACGAACTACAAGGCCTCGAGCGGCGTGACGGTGACGATGGGCACGGTAACGACGACCGGTTGGGGTGCCACGGCGCGCCACCAGTCGACCGCCAAGACCTGCGCCATCACGGTGGGCGGCACGGCGACCAATGAAGGCGAGCCGGTCTGCAACTGACCTGAGCACCTGCTGGTAAGGGATGGGCCGGGAGCGATCCCGGCCCATCGTGTGTTTTCGATGTCACCCGCCGCAAAACGGTGACGCGTCTGGTCGAGCGGCTCCTACCATGGCCGCATGCCGCACCGCCGTGGATTCTCGCTCGTCGAACTGCTTACCGCGCTCGTCCTCCTTGCGGTCGGGCTGGCGGCTTATGCGCGTGCCGCCGGCGCCGTGGCGCGGCTGGACCATGACACGCAGTTGCGGCGTGCCGTGGCCGCGGTGACGACGGCTCGCCTGGACTCGGTGGTCGCCGAGCCCTGCGATGGCGCTCCGCACTCCGGCGTGGCGACGTTCCAGGGCGTGCAGGAGCGTTGGTCGACGGTCCCCGAGGGACGACGCGTCCGATTCGCCGATTCCACGGTCGTGCCGTCGCGGCCATCGATCGCTCACGCCATCGCGGCAACCATCGCGTGCAATCCATGACGACGCGACGTGGCACGGGCCTGGCAGAGCTGCTCGTGACCCTCGCCCTCTCGGGAGTGGTGATGGCCACCGCTGCCCGTTCCCTGGTGCTGCATGTGCGCCTGCAGCGCGACCGAGCCGCACAGACACAGGCGGACGAGATCGTTCGCGACGTCCACGCGATTGTGCGCGCCGAATTGGGGCATGCCGATGGACATGTCGGTGTGCTGGGCGACACGGCCATCGAACTCGCATCGCTGCGCGCGTTTGCGGTGGCGTGCGACGTGGCGACCACGCGCCTCTACCTGCCATCCTCCATCGTTTGGTGGAGCCCGGCGAGGGTCGGTGATTCCGTGGCCGTCCTCGACACGCTGGCCGGGCGGGAGTGGCGCACCGCCATTACCGCAACCGGGACGCAACATGCGTCGGCGCGGTGTCCTGCCGGCGCGATCCGGCTCACGCTCGCTGCGGCGCCGCCAGCCACGGTGGCGGTGATGCTGCTTCCGGTGCGCGTGTGGCGTGTGGTCCGCTACGTCGCGTATCGTGCCGGTGACGGCACCTGGTGGCTGGGCGAGCGGAGCTGCCTCCCCGGCTGCGGGTCGGCACAGCCTATCGCCGGGCCGTTGCTCGCCGCTGCCCAGGGGGGATGGCGCCTCGCGCTGGTTGCCGGGCGCGACGGGCGGCCCATCGCCCTCGACGTCAGCGTGCGCGCCGGCATCAATGGGCGCAGGTCGGGCATGATGGCGCGCATTCCCATGGGAGGGATCCCGTGACGCGGCGGCCCGCGTTTGCGCTGGCGGCCGTGCTGGGCGCCCTGGTGATCATGTCGATGGTGGTGGCCGTGGGCGCCCAACGGGCGCTGTTGGCGACCCGCCAGGCTGCCCTCGAACTTGCGCGGGCCGACCTTGCCGTTTCGGTGGCGAGCGCCCAGGCCGCCGTGCTCGACGAGCCGGCGGACAGCACGCGTGTGGCAGGCATCCGGGTCGGCGTTTTTATGGCGGGCGGCGTTACCGCCGCGGGGACCGCACGCGCCGCGTGGCGGCTGATGGGCGCGGTGTCGCCCTATGCCACGGTGGAGATCGAGGCGCAGGCTCCTATGCACGCCGGCGTCGCCCGGGCGCTGCACCGTGCGCTGGTTACCCCGCATGTTGACTCCCTGGGAGTGGCGCGTTGGATGGTGGCCGGCGGTGCCGGATGGGTGCGCGTGCCGCTGCCGTAGCACCCCGTGGTGTTACCTCCGTCCCCCTCCGCTCGTGATAATGGGGCGGAACCCTGTTGGCACGGCGCATCATGCCGGAGCCATCCGGGTGACGCGGCAGGTCGCCGGGTGGACGTCATGTCATGCCCCATCGGCAACTTGCGTCAGTCACTACTATTGACCGCGTACCGTTTCCGTCTGCAACTTTGCGGTTCCGGCACGCCACCATGTCGTTTTCCGTCAGGACGCCGCGTAATGCGCGGATGCCTGGCCGCACTCATCGCCTGAGGGCCGGCTCGCAGATGGCGCTCTTCGGTCGCAAGAAGACCTCAGTAGGACTCGACATCGGATCCGGCCTCGTCAAGGTGGCCGTGATTGACCATTCCCGTGGCGAACCCGAACTGATCAAGGTGGCCATCACCCCGCTGCTCGCCGACGCGATCGTCGAGGGCGAGGTGATGGATCCGCAGATTGTCGCCGACGCGGTGCAGGCCACCATGCAGGCGGCCGGCGTCATGACCAAGGACGTGGTGACCGCCGTCGGCGGCCGCGATGTCATCATCAAGAAGATCCAGATTGAACGCGTCAAGGAGCAGCAGGCACGCGAGCTGATGCGCTGGGAAGCGGAACAGCACGTGCCGTTCGACATGGAGTCGGTGGAACTCGACTTCCAGATTCTCGATCCTGACGCCGACGGCGTGGAGATGAGCGTGCTGCTGGTGGCAGCCAAGCGCGAGCTGGTCGAGGCCAAGCTGCGGCTGCTCGCCGACGCCGGGCTCAACCCGAGCGTCGTCGACGTCGACGCCTTTGCCTTGCACAATGCCTTCGAGCTCAGCTACCCTGACGCCATGCAGGGGGTCGTGGGCCTCGTCAACATCGGCCACGAAGTGACCAACATCAACATCCTCGACGAAGGCGTGCCGATCCTCACCCGGGACATCACGGTGGGCACGCGGCGGTTCCGCGAGGATCTGCAGCGCGAGCGCGGCCTTGGCACCGAGGAGGCGGCGAAGCTGCTCGAAGGATACGACCGCTCGCCGCACCTCGACGCGGTGCTCGAGGGGCGCGGCGAGGAAATCGCCGTCGGCATCGAGCGCGCGGCCGCCTTCCTGGCCTCGTCGTCGCGCAACGCCGCGCCCATGCGGGCGGTGTACGTGTGCGGCGGCGGCTCCCGCATTCCCGGGCTCTCCGACGTGCTCGCGGCGCGGTTGCGCGTGCAGGTGGAGCATGCCAATCCGTTGGCCAACCTGCGGGTTCGTGACGGGGCTTTCGAGTCGCTCGTCACGGACGAAGTAGCGCCATTGCTGATGCTCCCCATCGGCCTGGCGCTGCGCCAGCCCGCCTGACCGCCACCGGGGCCACGAGCGCATCATGATTGAAATCAACCTGCTGCCAGGCGCGCGAAAGAAGGCGCGGAGTCGTGGACCGTCCGTCAACCTTGGCGAGACGTTCAAGGACCTCGCGTCGCGCGTGCGCGACCCATGGCTGCTCGGCGCCGTCGCGGGCGTGGTGCTTGGCATCCTCTCCATCGTCGGCATGTGGACGTACCAGTCGCGCCGCGAAAAGTCGCTCACCGAGCGCGAACAGAAGGCGGTGCAGGATTCCACACGCTACTCCGCCGTGATCCTCGAGCGCTCCAAGGCCGAGGCGCAGCGCGACTCGGTACAGCGCCAGATCGCCGTGATCTCGGCCATCGACGGCACCCGGCTCGTCTGGCCGCACGTGCTCGACGAAATCAGCCGCGCGTTGCCGCCGTATGTCTGGCTGCGCTCGGTGACGCAAACGAGCGCCGTGTCCAACGACTCGCCCGAAGTGCAGGCGGGTGTGGCCAAGGCCGCGCCCAAGAAGCCCGGCGACAAGCCGAGGCCGGCCGGGGCGCCCGATGACAACGTCCTCACCATGCAGGTCGTGGGCAACACGGTCGACATCCAGGCGCTCACGCGCTTCTGGAAAGCGCTCGAAGCGTCGCCGTTCCTGCAGAACGTGACGCTGGTGCGCAGCGACGTGGTGATGCAGCAGGGCAAGGAGACGACGGAGTTCCGCCTCGACATGCAATATCAGAAGCCCGACGCCTCGGTGCTGCGTACCGTCCCGTTCACCGTGTCGGTGAGGTAGCCCATGGCCCTGCTTCCCAGCAACCAGCGTGACCAGACGCTCTTTCTCATCGCCTTTCTCGGGCTGGTGGGCGGCGGGTTGTACTGGTACTTCGCCTTCGCGCCCAAGCAGGAAACCATCGGCTTCGTCGCCACGCATGTCGACTCGCTCGATGCGGGCAATCAGCGCGCCAAGGCGCAGCTGGCCCGCGGGTCGGTGGCGACCATTCGTGCCGAGTCGCAGCGTCTGCGGTCGAACCTCGAGTTGATGCGTTCGCTCGTACCCGCGGGCAATGAAGTGTCGGCGCTGGTCGACCAGGTGTCGACAGCGGCGCGCCGCGTCGGGCTCGAGATCAACACGATTGAACCCGAAGAGCCGATTCGCGGCGAGCAGTTCGACACGTATCGCTACAAGCTGCGCGCCACCGGCGACTACCATCAGATCGGCGAATTGCTCACCGGCATCGCGTCGATGACGCGCATTGTGGCGCCGTTTGGCCTCCAGCTCTCGGCGTCTGCCGCACCCGGCGGCAAGAACGTCACGCCGAACCGCGTGGTCCTGACAGCGAACTTCGTGATCCAGACCTATGCCGTGAAGACCGCGACTGACAACGGCGCGCCGCGGCCGGCCAAGCCGCCGAGGAAGGGATGATGCGACGCTTCGCCATTATGGCGGCGCTCGCGGCCGGCGCGCACATCGCGTCGGCGCAGATGCCGCCGTCCATCAGCAAGCCCATCGAGCAGGCGCGCAAGGCCGCCGACGTGACCAATGCGCAGACCGCCGCGATGAACCAGGAAGCCAAGCCAGCGCCCGTGAAGTCGCCGTTCAAGGCGCCTGCTGCGGCCCCCGCGGCCGTGGGCACCAAGGCGCCCGCGACGCAGGCCAAGGCCGTGCCGGCACGGATGCCAGCCACCGGGTCGGCTGGCAGGTCGCAGTCTGCATCCGGCGACTCGTCCAAGGTGACCTTTGAGCGCGAAGTCTTTGCCTATGTGAGCACCGGACGCCGCGACCCGTTTGCGTCACCCATCGAGACGGGTGAGATCCGTCCGCTCGTGGCCGACCTCCGCGTCGTGGGCATCATTTTCGACGCCAGCGGACGCAACTCGGTGGTGGTGCTCCGCGACGTGAGCACGCAGCAGCAGTACCGCGCGCGACTCGGCCAGGTCCTCGGCCGCGCCCGCGTGTCGCAGATCAAGCAGCAGGAAGTTGTCCTGACCATCGAAGAGTACGGTTTCAGCAGGCAGGAAACGCTGAAGCTGAATGTGAAGCAGACCCAGCAGACCAAGGGGAACCCATGAGTCGAGTCATCCAGCTGGCCGCGATCGCGGCCGCGCTGACCGTGGGCGCGCATCGCGCCACCGCGACGGAAACGCCGCGTGCACCGTCGTCCGTGACGGCACTCAGCGTGGTGCCCGCGGCCGGGCGCGCCGAGGTCGTGGTTGCCATCGACGGGGCGGTCGACGTTGTCGACTTCACGCTCGACAATCCGCGGCGCATCGTCCTCGACTTCCGCGGTGCCACGCTCGGCATGGCGGCGCGCTTCTATGACAAGATCTCGCGCGGCGGCATCACCAATGTGCGGGTGGCGCAGTACAAGCCCGAGATCGTGCGTCTGGTGCTCGACCTCGACGGGCCGCGCGACTATTCGGTGGTGCGCGGCGAGCGCGATGTGCGCGTCGCCGTCAGCGGTCCCGACCAGTTTGCCGCGTGGCATCTGGGAGAGCCGTCGAAGAACGCTGTGGCGGGCACGCATGCGGTGGCGCTGGCGCCCGCATCGGCGGCGGCGGCCGTCGTTGCCGATGCGCCGGCGCCTGAGCCCAGACTCGAGACTGCGCTGCAGCTGCAGGCACCCGTGAACCACAAGTCGGCACCCGCCTACGACCAGCCGCGCATTACGGTGACGTACGAAAAGGACACCGAAATCCGTGACGTCATTGGGTCGTTTGCGACCTTTGCCAACAAGACGATCGTGGCCGGCGCCGGCGTGGCGAATGCCAAGATTGGCTTCATGGAAATCAAGGACAAGCCGTGGGACGTGGCGCTGGCCGCCATCCTGCAGTCCGCGGGCCTCACGGCCATCGAGGACAGCACGGGCATCATCACGGTGGACAGCTACCAGAACCTGTCGGCGCGCCAGGCGGCGGAGCCGCTGGTCAGCCAGATCGTGCCGGTGAACTACGCCAAGGCGTCGACACTGGCCACGACCATCACCAGCCTGCTCAGTGCCGGGTGCGCCAAGGGCGGCGCTGCAGGCAGCGGCGGGGCTGCCGCGGCAGTTGCCGCGGGCGGCGGCGCGGGGGATGCCGGCGGCGGCGCGAGCGGCGGTGGCACCGCCATCTCCTCGGCCGGTTGCGGTCGCGGCTCCGTGGCCACGGACGACAAGACCAACTCGCTCATCATCACCGAGACGCAGGCGCGCCTCAGCGACGTGATGGGCTTCATCAAGGACCTCGACGTTCGCACGCCGCTCGTGGCGATCAAGGCGAAGATCATCGCCGTCGACCGCACGGGAACCGAAAAGCTGGGCATCAGTTACGATCTCGGGACGGCGAACTCGTTCCAGAACAAGCTCAACCCGCGCATCGTCAACAACACCGTGGTCCCCGGCGACTTCCGCGTGGACCTCACGGGCGACGCGTTCAGCGGCATTGCCAATGCGGGACGCCAGTACAAGGGCGACGCCGCCGTGAGCCTCATCTACAACATGGCAATCGGTGGCTTCAACCTGACGTCGTTCCTCGACGCCTTGTCGCAGGAGCAGCTCAGTGACATCCAGGCCGAGCCGAGCATCACGACGCTCGACAACACCGAGGCGGAGCTCTTCTCGGGGTCGACGCTCTCGTACCTGCTGACGCCCCCGGTCCCGGCCGGTCAGATCAACTCGGTGGCGCCGCAGATCCAGACCAAGGACATCGGCATCACGCTCACCGTGACTCCCCGTGTGACGGCCAACCGGATGCTGAACCTCACCGTCAAGGCATCACAGGAAGCGCTGATCACGATCTCGTCGGCCGGCCCGAACACCAACAAGCGCAACTCGAAGAACGAAGTGCTGGTGGGTGACGGCGAAACGGTGGTGATCGGCGGGCTCACGCAGACGCAGGTCTCCAAGAACCGCACGGGTATCCCGTTCCTCAGCAGCCTGCCGATCATCGGACGGTTGTTCAGTGAGACCGATACGATTGAGCGCAAGCAGGACCTCATCATCCTCATCACGCCGCACATCCTCGATGACGGCGAGACGATCAAGGGCCGCCCGGCCGACGCCAAGAAGCCGTAAGGGCCTGAGTCTTGTTATGTTGAGCGGGGGCGGCCGGTGGCCGCCCCCGCTCTGCCATCTGCCATCTGCCTCCTGCCATCACTCCCGTGCCAATCAGATTCATCACCGCCGGCGAATCCCACGGCCCGGCACTGGTCTCCGTACTTGAAGGCGTCCCCGCCGGCCTGCCCCTGCTCGCCGAGGACGTCAACACCGACCTTGCGCGACGCCAGCAGGGCTATGGCCGCGGTCGCCGCATGCAGATCGAGCGCGACGCGGTGGAGTTCCTCTCGGGCGTGCGCGCCGGCGAGACACTCGGTTCGCCCGTGGCGATGCTCATCCGCAATCGCGACTGGGCCAACTGGCAGGAGATCATGGACCCCGCGCCGCGTGACGGCGATGCCGAGGGCGCGCGCAAACGTGCGGTGCACCGCCCACGTCCCGGGCACGCCGACCTGTCGGGCCTGCTCAAGTACGACCGCGATGATGCGCGCGACATTCTCGAGCGCGCCTCGGCGCGCGAGACGACGGCGCGCGTCGCGGCGGGCGCCATCTGCCGCCGCCTGCTGGCCGAGTGCGGCGTGCGCGTCGGTTCGCATCTGGTGCACCTGGGCGGCATCGACGCGGTGCGTCCCGCCGACCTGCCGACCGACCTTAATGCGGCGTCGGACGCCTCGCCACTACGAACGCTCGACGCCGGCGCCGAGCAGCGGATGATCGCGCGCATCGATGCGGCCAAGCGCGACGGCAACACCCTGGGCGGCATCTGCGAGGTGGTCGTGGATGGCCTCCCCGTGGGGCTGGGATCGCACGTGAGCTGGGATCGCCGCCTCGATGGACGTCTGGGGCAGGCGATGCTTTCAATCCCCGCCGTGAAGGGCGTGGAAGTGGGCATGGGCTTCGAGGCGGCGCGTCGCTCGGGCGCCGAGGTGCACGACGAGATCACGATGGCGCCGGGACGCACGCGCAGCGGCAATGTGCGCCGGCAGACCAACCGCGCGGGCGGCCTCGAGGGCGGCATGACCACCGGCGAGCCGCTCGTGGTGCGCGTTGCCATGAAGCCAATCAGCACGCTGATGCGTCCGCTGGCGACCATCGATACCAAGACCGGCCAAGGGGCAGAGGCCGTGGCGGAGCGAAGCGACGTCACGGCGGTTCCCGCGATGGGCGTGATTGCCGAAGCGATGGCGGCGCTGGTGCTGGCCGATGCAATGGTCGAGAAGTTCGGCGGCGACTCGATGGGGGAGCTGCGCCGCAATCTCGACGCGTATCTCGCGCACGTGGCCAGCCGGCTGGGCTGACATGCCGGCCGCGCACCTCATCCTTGTTGGCATTCCGGGGGCCGGCAAGAGCACCGTTGGGCGTGCGCTGGCGCAGCGGCTGCAGCGTCCGTTCGTCGATCTCGACGAGTGGATTGTCGAGCATACGGGACGGAGTGTCGGCGAGATATTCGCCTTGCACGGCGAGGCGCACTTCCGCGCCCTCGAGCGTGCTGCCACCGAGCGACTCGCCAGCGAAATGGTGCCGTTGGTGGCGGCGCCGGGTGGCGGGTGGATCACAGTTCCGGGCTTGGTGGACCTGGTACGGCCACCAGCACAGCTCATCTGGCTGCGCGTGGCTCCCGCGCGTGCGCTGGAACGACTCGGCGGTGGTGTCTTGGCCCGTCCGATGCTCGCCGGGCCAGATCCCCTGACAGCGTTGACGGCAATTTTGGCCGTTCGCGAAGCGGCGTATATGCAATCAGATCATACTGTTAGCGTTGATCTGATGACACCAACTGATGCCGTCGAGGCCATACTGGCGCTTGCCCGGCACTGACCGACGGAGTAGGATTGTGGCCCGGATGAGAATGTCCGGTAAGCCGCAATACTATAGTTGTGAGAAGCAATGACATTTCGCGTCCAAGGCCCGCATGAGCGCGGGCGATTTGCACCAGAGGCGTGGGGCCACCTGCTTGCACTGAGCGGGGCGGGCGTCCTCAACGCCGCGGAGCTCGAGCAGGTGATCGAGCGCGCCATGGCGCACGTCGATGGGCGCATTGTGCTCGATGACCTGCGCGCCCTGATGGAGAGCGCCGGGATTGACGATACAGGAACGCTCCCGGAACCCGGGACCATGCACTAGGCCGATGGCAGCCAAGAAAAAGACCACTGCAAAGAAGTCCGCCGCGAAGAAGACGACGGCGAAGAAGACAGCGGCGACCCGCAAGCCCGCTGTGCGCAAGAGTGCGCCCGTGGAGATCGTGGACGCCGAAGCCGAGGCGCACGCCGCAGGCAAGGCGCTCGTCATCGTCGAGTCGCCGGCCAAGGCGAAGACGATCGGGAAGTATCTCGGCAGCGGGTATGCCGTGAAGGCGACGGTCGGCCATGTGCGCGACCTCCCCGAGCGCACGCTGGGTATCGACGTCGAGCACGGCTTCGAGCCTGAGTACGTGACGATTCCCGGCAAGGAGAAGACGCTGGCTGAGCTGAAGAGCGCGGCCAGGAACGCGCGCTCCGTCTTCATCGCGACCGACCCTGACCGCGAGGGCGAGGCGATTGCCTGGCACGTCCGCGGGCAGGTGGTGCGCAAGAACGGCCCGCCGATCAAGCGCGTGCTGTTTCACGAGATCACCAAGGAAGCGGTCACCAAGGCCATCGAGGCCGCGGGCGAGATCGACCAGCAGAAGGTCGATGCGCAGCAGGCGCGCCGGGTGCTCGACCGTCTGGTGGGCTACAAGGCCAGTCCGCTGCTCTGGAAGACGGTAAAGAAGGGACTCTCGGCCGGGCGCGTGCAGACGGTGGCGCTGCGCATGCTGGTGGAGCGCGAGCGCGAAATCCGCGCGTTCACGGCCGTCGAGTACTGGACCATTGCCGCGACGCTCGAGCACGAAGGGCAGGCGTTCACCGCCAAGCTGCACCACGTCGATGGCCACAAGCCGGAGATTCCCAACCAAGCTGCGGCGCAGACCATTCTCGACGATCTCGCGGGACGCACGGCGTTTGACGTCACCGACATCAAGCGGCGTGAGCGCCGCAAGAATCCGGCGGCGCCGTTCACCACGTCCACGTTGCAGCAGGAAGCAGCCAAGAAGCTGGGCTTCGGCTCCAAGCGCACCATGCGCCTGGCGCAGAACCTCTACGAAGGCATCGAGCTCGGAAAGGCCGAGGGCGCGGTGGGCATGATCACGTACATGCGCACCGATTCCAGCCGCGTGGCCGAGAGCGCCGCGCAGGCGGCGCGCGAGTTCCTGCTGCAGAGCTTCAGCGAGGAGTTTCTCTGCAAGACGCCGCAGCTTTATGGGGCGGGCAAGGACAGCAACGCGCAGGACGCGCACGAGGGCATCCGTCCCACCGATCCTGCGCGCACGCCCGAAGCGGTGGCGAAGTACGTCACGCCCGACCAGCTCAAGCTGTACACGCTCGTCTGGCAGCGCTTCATGGCGTCACAGATGGCGCCCGCGATCTTCGACACGACCACGGTGGACTTCGACCTCGGGCGCTATCTGTTCCGCGCCACCGGGTCGGTGATCAAGTTCAAGGGTTTCCTGTCGCTCTACAAGGAAGCGCGCGAGGAAGGCGATTCGAAGGCGCTTGAAGACGAGCAGGCGCTGCCGGCCATCGAGCCGGGCGAGCACGCGCCGGTGCGCGAGATCACGCCCAGTCAGCACTTCACGGAGCCGCCTCCGCGCTACTCCGAAGCGTCGCTCGTCAAGGAACTCGAGCGCCTCGGCATCGGCCGCCCGTCGACCTACGCCAGCATCATCTCGACGCTCACCGACCGGCACTACGCCGAGCTCGAGCAGCGCCGTTTCTTCCCCACGTCGCTGGGCGAGAGCGTGGAGAAGGTGATGGTGAAGCAGTTCCCCGGCGTCTTCAACGTGGGCTTCACGTCGGAGATGGAGAACGAGCTCGACAAGGTGGAGGATGGCGGCCTCGCCTGGCAGGCGGTGCTGGCCGATTTCTGGGGGCCGTTCGAGAAGTCGCTCAACGATGTTGACGTCGAGGGGCTCATTCGCGAGGCGCACGACCTGGGCGCACTCGAGACCGAGAAGTGCCCGACGTGCGGCGGCAAGCTGCTGCCCAAGGGCGGCTTCTTCGGGCCGTTCGTTGCTTGCGAGAATCATCCCAAGACGTGCAAGTACACGCGTCCGCTCAAGGGCGAGCGCGTGCCGCCGGTGATGACGGATTATCCGTGCCCCCTCTGCACCAAGCCGATGGTGATCCGTCGCGGCCGGTCGGGAGAGTTCCTCGGCTGCTCCACCTTCCCCAAGTGCCGCGGCACGCGATCGATGCCGACAGGGGCCAAGTGCCCCAAGGACGGCGGCGACATCGCGGCGCGGCGCAGCAAGAAGCGCGGCAAGGCGTTCTACGGGTGCGAGAACTACCCGGCGTGCGACTTCGTCTGCTGGGACAAGCCGGTGCTCGAGAAGTGCCCCGATTGCGGCTTCATTGGCGCGGAGGCCAAGAGCAACAAGACGCGCGGTCACTACCGGAAGTGCCTCAAGTGCGCCAACGAGTGGGCGGTGGAAGCGCCGGCGGACGTCGAAGGCGAGACGGCCGGCGTGGCGTGACGACTCCGCCCGACGTGCATGTGGTGGGAGGCGGCCTCGCCGGGAGCGAGGCCGCCTTTCAGTTGGCCGAGCGTGGACATCGCGTGGTGCTGCACGAGATGCGCGGCGTGCGCGGCACGCCGGCGCACCAGACGGACCGCCTGGCCGAGCTCGTGTGCAGCAACACGTTCAAGAGCACCGAGCTCACCAACGCGCACGGCCTGCTGAAGGCCGAGATGCGGCTGCTCGGGTCGTTGGTGCTCGACGCGGCGGACGCGGCGCGCGTGGCGGCCGGGAGCGCGCTGGCGGTGGATCGCGACGTCTTCTCGGGGCACGTGCATGAGCGCGTGGTCAACCATTCGCGCATCACGGTGACGCGCGAGGAGGTGTGTGCGGTGCCGGCGAGTCCGGCGATTGTCGCCACCGGTCCGCTGACGAGCGACGCGCTGGCCGAGAGCGTGCGCGCGCGCCTGGGCGTGCAGTCGCTGAGCTTCTACGATGCCATCGCGCCAATTGTGTCGGTGGAGTCGATTAACCAGTCGGTGGCGTTTCGCGCAGCGAGGTGGGACAAGGAGACCATGACGCCTGAGGAACAGGCACAGGCACAGGTTGGTGCGGGGGACGGAGAGGCGTTGGGGGCGTACCTCAACTGTCCGTTGGATAAGGCGCAGTACGACGCGCTGATGGACGCGCTGGCCGAGGGGGATCAGTTCACGGCGCATGAGTTCGACAAGGCACCGTATTTCGAGGGGTGCATGCCGGTGGAGGAGATGTCGCGTCGCGGGCGCGAGTCGCTGCGCTTCGGGCCCATGAAGCCCATCGGGTTGCGCGACCCGCGCACGGGGCGTCGTCCGTGGGCGGTGGTGCAGTTGCGGCGCGAAGATCGCGCGGGGCGGATGTGGAACATCGTCGGCTGCCAGACACGGCTGCGCATTCCAGAGCAGCAGCGCGTATTCCGCCTGATTCCCGGGCTCGAGAACGCCGAGTTCCTGCGCTTCGGGTCGATTCACCGGAACACGTATCTCAATGCGCCGGCGGCGCTGACGCCGCACCTGTCGTTGCGTGATGATCCGCAGGTGCTCTTTGCCGGTCAGCTGACGGGCGTCGAGGGCTACACCGAGAGCACGGCAACCGGGCTGCTGGCGGCGATCAACCTGTCGCGACTGCTCGCCGGCAAGGACCCCGTGGTGCCGCCGTCGGTGACGATGCTCGGCGCGCTGTATCGGCATTTGCGCGAGGCCGATCCCGCGCACTTTCAGCCGATGAACGCGAACTTCGGGTTGCTCGAGGAGTTGCCGGAGCCGCCGCGCGACAAGCAGAAGAAGCGGTCACTGTACGCCGAGCGGTCGATGGCGGCGATGGCGGCGTGGATTGCCGAGCACGGGCTGGTGTGATCGCCCGGCTCCCGCTGCGTCACCCCTGAGCGAACGCGTCCTTGCGCCGCTTCTGCGCCGGCCAGAGCTCGGTCTGCGGAATTTCCCTTTCCAGTTCGAGCCGCACGCGCGTCGCAATGTCGTCCACCGCGCCCGGGTCGGCGAAGAGGTCGTACTCGCGGACGTCGAGGTGCAGCACCGGGCAGCGTCGGAAACCCTTGATCCACGTGGCATAGCGCGCGTGGAGCGAGGCAAAGTACTCCGGGTCGGTGTCCTTTTCCTTCGGCCGTCCGCGGGTGATGATGCGGTCGAGGATCGTCTCGAACGGGCCGTGCAGGTAGACCATCAGCCGGGGCGGGCGGGCGGCGGGGGCATGCAGCAGCTCCGCGTAGAGGCGCTGGTAGAGCGCCCAGTCGTTGGAGTGCATGTAACCTGACTCGTACAACCCCCGCGCAAAAATCTCCGCGTCTTCATACCAGGTGCGGTCGAGCACCCAGCTACCGCCCATCGCGCGCATCTTGCGCATGCTCTCAAAGCGCGTGGCGAGGAAGTGGAGCTGCAGGTGCAGCCCGTACGTGCGCATGCCCGACTCGCCGTCGTAGAACAGTTCGAGCCAGGGGTTTTCTGCATCGACGCTCTCCAGCGCGAGCTGGAGGCCGAACCGTTTTGCGAGGGCCACGGAAAGCGTCGACTTACCGCACCCGATCATTCCTGCGACGCCGAGGAGCATGGCCGAATTGTAGCGCGTCCCGCCGCGACGGCCAGCGTGAGGGCAAGCAAGCGTCCCGTTCGATGCCTCTGGACAGCGGTGCGCGCCGATGCTATGCGGCGCGTGGGGTCGGGGCAACTTGCTCGGTGCGTTCGGTTGACGGCGTGCGTGCGCGCGGCGCGGGAAAGCGTGCGGTCGCTGCCGCGCGCGCAAGCGCAATGGCCCACGCGCTGTCGGTCACGGGCGGCGCTCCGGCGCACTGGTGCGCGACGCCACCCAGTCGAGCAGCAGCAGCGTGGGGATGATGAACGGGTAGATGCCGTAGAGCATGTCGGTGACCGAATGCGCCTGGCGATCGATGGCGACGGTCACCTGCACACAGAACGCGAGTGCGCCGATGGTGACGATTGCACCGGGGGCGGACGTCGGGATGTGAAACCAGCCGTAACGGCGGAACCAGGGCATGGGGCCTCGGGGGAAGAGGGGAGACGGGAGACGGCTGAACGGGGGTGACGGCGGCGTCAGCTCAATGGCGGGAGGATCTCATCGAGGAACCAGTACGTCTCGAGGAGCACCGCGAAGCAGGTGCCCACGAGCCAGAGGGTCCAGCGCCACCGTGGCAGCCTGCCCGGCCCTCGCGGAAACGGCACGAGCAGTTCGGCGGCATACGCGGTGGAGTAGCAGAGGTTCGCGAGCAAGGCAAGCACGACGAGCGGGGGAATGGCGTGCACGGTGAGCTCGGGTCGCAGGCGCGGCCATGTGCGGACCGTGAGCGCCACGAACAGAGCGGCCAGGACGATGTTGTAGAGGATGCGGTGCGGTTCCCACCAGGCGGCAGCGCGGCGCAGGGCGCCGGGGGGCGTGTCTTCGGTGCGGTGCGATGGGGAAGTCATCGGAGGGCCCCTGCAATTCCGGATGGATGTGCCAACGGCGCGGGCAGCCGACGGCCGGCCGCACTGCACTTTACAATGCAAAGTACTTGCTGGTTCCGCAAGCCCCTTGGCGTCGATGCCTGCCAACTGCCGCTTGCCGTCTGCCATCGGATGTCTGGCATCTGCCATCTCCCTCGTGCCCCACCCTGCGCCCGGATCGTCTATACTCCGCCATGCTCGACCTCCTCGCCGGTTTCCTCACCCACCTCGCCAAGGAGCGCGACGTCTCGCCGCACACCGTGGCGGCATATGCGCGCGACCTGGGTGAACTGCGGGAGTTTCTGGGGCGGCACTATGGCGACCCGGCGTGGCAGTGGGGGCAGGTGGACCGCCTCGCCTTGCGTGCCTGGATGGCGCATCTCGCGCGCCGCGGATTGGCGCGCCGGTCGATTGCCCGCGCCCTCAGCGCGGCACGCACGTTCTTTCGCTTTCTGCACGCCAACGACTTTGTGGCCGGCAACCCGGCGCGCGCCGTGGGCTCGCCCAAGCTCGACAAGTACCTCCCGGGGCATCTGGACCGCGCGCAGGTGGAGAGGTTGCTGCAGGCGCTCCAGACGCGCGCGCAGGAGGGGAAGCATCGCGACGTGATGGCGCTCGCGATGATCGAGTTGCTCTACTCTTGCGGGCTCCGCCTCAGCGAGCTGCGCGGCATCAATCGCGCCGACCTCGACCTGCTGGCCGGGCAGGTGAAGGTGCGCGGCAAGGGGCGCAAGGAGCGCATCCTGCCCGTAGGGTCGCACGCCCAGCGCGCACTGCGCGAGTTCGAGCGGTCGCGCGATGCGGTCATCGCCAAGGTGGGGCCTGGCGCCGATCGCGTGGCGTTCTTCCTGTCCGACCGCGGGCGCCGGGCGAGCCTGTCGACGATCCAGAAGGCGGTGACGGAATGGTTGTCGCAGGTGGACGAAGGAGCGGGGCTGAGCACGCACTCGCTACGCCATACTTTTGCCACGCACTTGCTCGACGCTGGCGCCGATCTGCGCGCCGTGCAGGAACTGCTGGGCCACGCCTCGGTGAGCACGACGCAGATCTACACGCATACCAGCGTCGAACGGCTCAAACAGGTGTATCGCCAGGCGCATCCGCGCGCATAGCGTGCGCATAGCGTGCGCATAGCACGGGCGTAGCGCGCACGGCGTCGCTGACGAGCGAATTCACCATTCGCAACGCACGCCAAGCCCTGCTGCCGCAATGCGTTGCGTGAATTCTCCGCGCTCGTCTTTGGAGCGTGATCAAATACCTCGGCTCCAAGCGCACTCTGCTGCCGCTCATCGTCGACGCCGTGCGCGCCGACGCGCGCGCGCGGTCGGTGCTCGACCTGTTCAGTGGCACCTCGCGCGTCGGGCACGCGCTCAAGCAAGCTGGCTATCGCGTGGTGTCCAACGACCACAACGCGTACGCGCATACGCTGTCACGCTGCTACGTGGAAGCCGATTACGACGATGTGGTGCGTGACGCCGAAGTGCTCATTGGCGAGTGCAATGGACTGGGCGGGAGCCCCGGCTACTTCACGCAGACGTTTTGCGAGCAGTCGCGGTTCTTCCACCCGAAGAACGGCGAGCGCGTGGACGCCATCCGCGAGCGCATCGCTGCGCTGGCGCTGCCGCCGGAGCTCGAGGCGGTGATGCTGGTGTCGCTGATGGAAGCGGCCGACCGCGTGGACAGCACCACGGGCGTGCAGATGGCGTATCTCAAGCAGTGGGCGCCACGCGCGCACAATGATCTCGAGCTGCGACTGCCCGCCGTGCTGCCGCGCGCCCGCGCCGGGAAGGGACGCGCCCTTGCGCTCGACGCGCTTGACGCCGCCCGTGGCATCGAGACCGACGTTGCGTACCTGGACCCGCCGTACAACCAGCACTCGTACCTGGGCAACTACCACATCTGGGAGTCGCTCGTGCGCTGGGACAAGCCGGCCTGCTACGGCGTGGCGTGCAAGCGCGAGGATGTGCGCGAGCGCACGAGCCGATTCAACAGCAAGCCGCGGTTCGAAGAGGCGCTGGCCACGGTGTTGCGCACGGTGCGCGCCCGCACGCTGGTGGTGTCCTTCAGCGACGAAGGGTTCGTGTCGCGCGAGTGGCTGGAGGCGCGCCTCGCCGAGCGTGGCGCGGTGGCCACCATCGAGCGGGCGTACAAGCGGTACGTGGGGGCGCAGATCGGCATCTACAGCCCGCGCGGCGAGCGGGTGGGTGACGTGAGCCACCTGCGCAACCGCGAGTACATCTTCGTGTGCGGGTCGGAAGCCACCGTCGCTCGAGTGGCGGACAGGACGAAAAAGGCGGGTTGATCACGGACATGGCCGCAGGATCGCGATCCTGCAGCCAAGTCCGTAATCAGCCATTGAGCACCTTGGCCAGCGCCTCCACCCCGATGTTTCCACCGCACATCACGATCGCCACCTTCTGCCCGGCATACTGCGCGGCGGCCTTTCGCAGGCCGGCCAGCCCGCCGGCGGCCGCGCCCTCGGGCAGGTTGTGCGTGGTGCGAATGAGTTGGCGGAGCGCATCGGCGAGTTCCTCCTCGCTGACGAGCAGGAAGTCGGCCAGCCCCTCCTTGAGTGCAGGAAACGTCGCGTCATAGGCCTGGCCGGTCGCGATGCCCTCGGCGAACGTCCGTACGGGACGACCGCGCACAATGGTACCGCCCTTCCAGCTGTCGTACTGGGCGCACGCGGCCTCGCTCTGCACGGCGATGACCTTCAGCGACGGCCTGAGCTGGCGGGCGACGGTGAGCGCTCCGACGGCCTGCGAGCCGCCGCCGAGCGCGATGAAGACCGCGTCGAGTCCGGGCTCCTGTTCCATCATCTCCAGCGACATGGTCGCGGCGCCGGCGATGACGGTGCAATCGTTGATGCCATGGATGAGGTGCAGTCCGCGCGAGGTGGCGAGCTCGGCGCAGTGCGCGGCCGACGCGTCGTATGTCGCGCCGAACTCCACCAGCGTTGCGCCCAGCGCGTGGATCGCCGCGTTCTTGTCGGGGTTGTTGCCCGCGGGCACCACGATGGTGCACGGGATGCCCAGCAGGTGCGCCGCGTACGCCATGCCCTGCCCGTGATTGCCGGTGCTGGCGCCAATGACGCCGCGGGCGCGTTCGGCCGGATCGAGTGCGGTGACCGCCGAGAGCCCGTTGCGCACCTTGAAGGTCTGCACCGGCAGGTGATTTTCGTGTTTCACGAACACGCGAATGCCGTGCCCGACGAGCGCGTCGAGCTGCGGGTACTGCCGGAGCGGTGACGGCGAGAGATACGGGCGCAGGCGCGCGCGCGCGGCGAGCACGTCGTCGAACGTGATGGGCCAGGGCGAAGTCATGGGTGGAATCTAGCGAGCATTGGCAGGCGGCGGCTGGTGGTGCACATTGTGGCTGTTCCCCTACCGGGAGTGCGTCCGATGAGGTTCCTCATGCGTGCCGTTGTTGCCGTCGTGCTGCTGGCCGCCATCCTCTACGGCATTGGCATGACCATGCCGCGCGAGCACTCGGCGACCAGCCGTATCCAGCTCACCACGACGCGCGACTCTGTGTGGGCCGTGTTGCGCGACTTCGGCGCCTATCCCTCGTGGGACTCCGACTTCACATCGTCGGTGCGAGGCACGTCGCGCAACGGGCACGAGGTCTGGGTGCAGGAGGCTGGGGGCATGACGATGAGCATGGAACTCACCCTCGTGAGCCCACCGACGCGTCTCGTCAGCGAAGTCGTGACGGACGAAACGTCCGCCTGGGGCGGCGTGTGGACCTATGACCTCGTGGCGAATGGCGCAGGCACCGAAGTCACCATCACCGAGGACGGGTGGGTGAAGTCGCCCATCTTCCGGGTCCTGATGAAGGTGCGCGGGACGTACGCGACGATGGACGGCGTGCTTGGGCACCTCGGGGCGAAGTTTGGCGAGGAGGTGTCGCCGCAACATCTGAAGTAGACGAGCGCTATCTTTCGCCCATGACTCTCCCCACCATCCACTCCACCACCATCCTCGCGGTCCGCCGCGGCGACAAGGTCGCCATCGGTGGCGACGGTCAGGTCTCGGTGGGCGACACCGTGATGAAGTCACGGGCCGTGAAGGTGCGCGCCTTGCGTGGCGGGCGCGTGCTTGCCGGGTTTGCCGGCGCGGCGGCCGACGCGTTCACGCTCTTCGAGAAGTTCGAGGAGAAGCTCGAACGCCACCCGGGCAACTTGCCGAAGGCCGCTGTGGAGCTGGCCAAGGAGTGGCGCAGCGACCGCGTGCTGCGGCGCCTCGAGGCCCTGCTGGCCGTCTGCGACCGCGATCACGGTTTCGTGATTTCGGGCAACGGCGAGCTCATCGAGCCGGACGACGGCATCCTCGCCATCGGGTCAGGTGGCCCGTACGCCCTCGCTGCGGCGCGCGCGCTCTCGGCTGAGACGACGCTCACCGCGCCGGAGATTGTGCGCAAGGCGTTGATGATCGCCGGTGACATCTGCATCTACACCAATCAGAACATCACGGTGATCGAGCCGGAGTAACTGTCGCGGTGGCTGGGGGCCGGTTTCGGCGTCGGAGGTGCTACAATTGAGCATGCCCGCCAACCGCACAGAACAGGTGCTCGCGCGCCTTGCCGACCTGACGCCGCGCAAGATCGTCGCTGAGCTCGACCGTTACATCGTGGGCCAGGGTGACGCCAAGAAGGCCGTCGCCATCGCCCTCCGCAACCGGTGGCGCCGCCAGCGCGCGCCCGAGGGCATCCGCGAGGAAATCGCCCCCAACAACATCATCCTCATCGGCCCCACCGGTGTGGGCAAGACGGAGATTGCGCGCCGCCTCGCCAAGCTCACCGGCGCGCCGTTCATCAAGGTGGAAGCGTCGAAGTTCACCGAGGTGGGCTACGTAGGGCGCGACGTCGAGGGCATGGTGCGCGATCTCGCGGAGAGCGCCATCGACATGGTGCGCCATGAGCGCGAGCACGACGTGGAGGATCTGGCCAACGACAAGGTCGACGAACGCATTCTCGACCTGTTGCTGCCGGCGCCGGCCGAACCGGCCGCTGCGACCCCCAGCGAGGGTGCGCCGAGTGTCTTCGTCGTGTCGCCATCAGGGGGCGTGACGCAGGAGCAGGATCAGGCGCGCGAGCGGCACAAACGCACGCGCGACAAGCTCAAGCAGCTGCTGCTCGACGGCCAGCTGGAGCAGCGCGAGATCGAAATTGAGGTATCGGCCTCCTCGGCGCCCGGCATGGACTTCGCGCAGCAGGGCGGCGCGCCCGAGGGGATGGGAAATTTCGCCGAGATGCTCGAGCAGTTCCTGCCCAAGCGCAAGAAGAAGCGCACCGTGTCGGTGGCCGACGCGCGGCGCATGCTGCTCGACGAAGAATACGACAAGCTCCTCAACCACGACGACGTCGTAGCCGACGCGCTCGACCGCGTGGAGAAGCTCGGCATCATCTTTCTCGACGAGATCGACAAGATTGCCGGCGGCAAGAGCGAGATGGGCGGCCCTGACGTGTCGCGCGAGGGCGTGCAGCGCGACCTGCTGCCGATCGTCGAAGGGTCCAACGTGCAGACCAAGTACGGCATGGTGAAGACGGACCATGTGCTCTTCATCGCCGCCGGCGCGTTCCACGTAAGCAAGCCCAGTGACTTGATTCCCGAGTTGCAGGGGCGCTTCCCCATTCGCGTGGAGCTCAAGCCGCTCACCGAGGCCGACTTCGTGCGCATCATGACCGAGCCGGAGAACGCGCTGACCAAGCAGTACGCGGCGCTGATGGCGGCCGAGAGCACCGCACTGACGTTCACCGACGACGGCATTGCCGAGATTGCGCGCACCGCCGCGATGGTGAACTCGCGTATGGAGAACATTGGCGCGCGCCGCCTGCACACGGTGATGACGACGCTGCTCGAGGACGTGCTATACGACTTGCCGGAGCGCGGCACGGAGCCGGTAAAGGTGGATGCCAAGGTGGTGCGGGAGCGGTTGAAGGCGATTGCGGAGGATGAGGATTTGCGGAAGTACATCCTCTAACTCCGCTCGGCACCCGACCCTACCCCCCCCCCACACTTTGCTTCAAGCACCTTTCTTTCCCCCCTCACATCGCCCGCCCGTGAAGCCACACCGCGACTTTCTCTCCATCCTCGACTTTTCCAGCGCCGAACTCGACGCGCTCTTCGTGCTTGCCGAGCGGATCCGCAGCAAGCGCTACACGCGCAAGCCGCTGGCCGGCAAGGCGCTGGCGATGATCTTCATGAAGTCGTCGACGCGCACGAGGGTCTCCTTCGAGGTGGGCGCATACGACCTGGGCGGGCACGCGCTCTTTCTCTCGCCGCGCGATATCCAGCTCGGCCGCGGCGAGCCCATCAAGGACATGGCGCGGGTGCTGACGCGGATGAGCGACGGCATCATGATCCGCGCGTATTCGCACGCCCACGCCGAGGAACTCGCGGCGTACGCCGACGTCCCGGTCATCAACGGCCTCACCGACCTCTCGCATCCCTGTCAGATTCTCGCTGACCTGCTCACCGTGCGGCAGTTTCTGGGCTCGTACCGGGGCAAGCGCATTGCGTGGGTGGGTGACGGCAACAACATGGCGCATTCGTGGATCGAGGCCGCGCAACGGCTCAAGTTCTCGCTGCGTCTCGCCTGTCCCGAGAAGTACGAACCTGATCCCGTGCTCATCGCGACCGCGCGCGCCGAGGGTGCCGACGTCACGCTCGTGCGCGACCCGCGCGAGGCGGTGGAGGGGTGCCACGTCGTCAACACCGATGTGTGGGCGTCGATGGGGCAGGAAGACGAGAGCAACGAGCGCATCAAGGTATTCGACGGCTTCATGGTGGACGATGCGCTGATGGCGCGCGCACATCCGGACGCGATCTTTCTGCACTGCCTTCCGGCGCACCGCGGTGAGGAAGTGGCCGAGTCGGTGCTCGAGGGTCCGCAGAGCCGCGTGTGGGCGCAGGCCGAGAATCGTCTGCACATCCAGAAGGCCATCATGGCGGTGCTGATGGGGGATGAGCCGTTGGAGCGGTACATGGCGAAGGCGACGCCGAAGAAGGCTGGCAAGAAGCCCGTAGCGGCAAAGGCCACGAAGAAGCCGATCAAGAAGGCGGCGAAGAAACCCGCGAAGAAGCCTCTCCGCGGCAAGCTCCGCTAGGGACGGGATCGCCGTGGCTGAGTACCCGATGCCTGCGGGTGTTGCCGAACATGCGCTGGTGCTTCGCACGAGCGGTTTGGCGATTCCCGCCGCCTTCACGGCGCCGACCGATAGAGCTGTCACGGCGGCGCTGCTCTTCATTCCCGGGTCGCTTTTCTGCGACGTGAACGGGGACTTCCCCTCGTGGAACAGCTTTCCCGGCACCAACGCGTATCTTGCGCGGCAGCTCGCCGCGCGCGGCGTCGCGGTCTACCGCTACGCCAAGGCCGGGCCGGGCACTGGCACCGTCGTCGAAGACCAGGCGGCGTGGGATGCCGTGCGCACGTGGGACGGCCGGGTGACGATTGCGCGTGCTGCGCTCACGGCGTTTCGCGCCACGATTGACGAGATGGGACTCGACGTACCGGTCTTCGTGAGCGGGCACAGCGAGGGCGCGGTGGTGGCGAGTCGGCTGGTGGCCGAGTACGACGCCGAGGCGAGCGCTGCAGGCGTTGTGCTGTTGGCCGGGCCTGCGGTCGGCATTCTGGGTGTGATGCGTGAACGTACGGAGCGCGAGGCGCCGGCGGACGAGCGCGCGGCTCGGTTGGCGGCGATGGATGCCGTGATCGACTGTATCCATCGGGGCGTGCCGGTTCCTGACGAGTACAAGGCACTGCCGGTCGTTGCGGGCCTGGCCAGCATGCCGTTGGACGGCCATCGATATCTCGCCCAGTGCGACCGCACCGACCCTTGCGCGACGGTGGCGCGGATCGACGGGCCGGTGCTCGTTGTGCAGGGCGATGCCGACGACACCGTGACCGTGCACGACGCCAAGCGACTGGTGGCCGCCCGTGGGGGCAAGCCGACCGACCTGATGGTGCTCGACGGCATCGGCCACATGTTCAAGCGCGTGCCGCCGGGCACTGACCCGTGGGCGGTGTTTGGCTGGCCCGGGCCATGCGACGAGCGTGTGGCGGACGGGGTGGCGCGGTGGATGGCCGCGCGGGCGCGGGATCAGGGCTGACCGCGCACTGGCTCGGGCGACCGGGTTCGCGTTGCGACTAGATTCCAGTCATACCGATGACTGGAGTGATCATGAGCGTCCCCGGAACCGTCTTTCCCGAATTCCTGCTGCAGACCGACACCGGCGAAATGCTGTCGCTGACGTCCCTGCGTGGCCGCAGGGTTGTGCTGTACTTCTACCCCAAGGACGACACGAGCGGGTGCACGATGGAATCGTGCGAGTTCCGCGACCTCTTCCCGCGCTTCACGGGATCAGACGCCGTGATCCTTGGCATCTCGCCCGACGACGTTGCGTCGCACCAGAAGTTCAAGGCGAAGTACAGCCTGCCGTTCACGCTGCTCGTCGACGAGAATCACGTGCTGGCCGAGCAGCTTGGCGTGTGGGTGGAGAAGAACATGTACGGCAACAAGTACATGGGCGTGCAGCGCACCACGTACATCATTGGCGCCGACGGACGGACCCAGCATGTCTTTGAAAAGGTGAATCCCGCCGGTCACGCGGATGAGGTGATGGCGTTCCTGCAGGGTGGCGTCGCAGCGGCGGCGGCTGCGCGCTCGGCGTTCAATGCGGCGGTGGACTCGCCGACGAAGAATGCGCCCGCGAAGGCTGCCAAGAAGACAGCGAAGAAGGCGACTGCGAAGGCTGCCAAGAAGCCGGCCAAGAAGACAGCGAAGAAGGCGCCAGCGAAGCGGCCCGTGAAGAAGGTCGTGAAGAAAGTGGCGAAGAAGGTCGTGAAGAGGTCTGCCAGGAAGGCGACCAAGAAGGTGGCCAAGAAGGTGGCCAAGAAGGTCACGAAGAAGCCGGCGAAGAAATCCGCCAAGCGCCCCGCTCACAAGAAGTAGGGTGCTGCACGCCACGAGGGGCCCCGGTCATCCGGGGCCCCTCTGCCGCATTCCGTTGTTCTCTGTTGTCTTCTGCGCAGCTACATCCCAGCTACATCGCAGCTACATCTTTCCAGCAATCATCACGTGCGCCTTGGGCGTACCGGGGAACATCAGCCACGGGCCGTCCGCGCGCGGCGTCGCCGAGATGCCCGTGCTCTCGGGCGTTGCGCCGGGGATGTACAGCACCGTCAGCACGCCAGCGCCTGTCACGACGTTGGTCGCCGCATTGAACGCTTCCTTGGCGGCCGTGATGGTGTAGAGCGATCCCTGCGCTGGCATCTTGAGCTTGCCGGACTTGATCTCGGCAAACCGCACGCTGTCCACCTTGGCGCCCGTCACGCCCTGCGCGCGCAGTTCGCGCCCGCGTGCCATGAGCGGTTCAAGACCCTTGTGGTAGCAGGCCACGTGGAAGTCGGGGCGCGTCACGTACAACGCCAGGCAGTGCATGCCGTTCTTTCCCTCACGCAGCACGACGAGCTTGCCGGGCTCCTTGTAGCCCATCACCGTGGCGCCCGCGCGCATCTCGGTGGGGAGGGGAAGCACGGCCGCGGCGATCTGCTGGTCGGCGGGAGGGACGGCGCCCTGGGCGTGAAGCCGGGACGCAACGACAAGCGCGACGATCAGCGCAGGACGGACGGAGAGCATGGGGGGCTCCGTGTTAGGGTTGTCGGAATAGTAGCCAGCGGACAGCGTATGGCGTACAGCGTGCGGCTCACCGCGTCCGTTCAGCACCCCACCCCGCCATCACCCCCCGCACCCTCTTCCACACCCTCCCCGCCGCATACCCCGCAATGGTCGCGATCTCCGCCACACTCGGCGTCGGCGTCTCGCCCAGCGACCGCAGGATCCGCGAGCGCATGCGCAGCACGATGGGCGACGCCACCGGAATCGCCTGAAAGTACGGATCGTACCGCGTGCCGACCCCCTCGATGAGCGATGCGGTGCGCGCGAAGTAGACCATGTCGCGCGGCAGCACGATGGGAAAATCGTACAACGCGTGCATCACGCGGTCGGCGAGCATCATCGTCACACGATCCTTGGTTGTCGTGTCCTGTCGGTAGGCGGTATCGAGCAGCAGGAGCACCAGGCGGTGGATCTCACCCATATCGGCATTGGGGGCGATCAGGCCAAGTGTGCCGAAGCCCTCGACAATCCCCTGGGCGTCCCTGCGCACGGCGGCGAGCACCGTGCCGATAAGCCGCAGTCGCGTTTCCGGGGCTACACGCACCACCATACCGAAGTCGAGCAGCACGAGACGGCCATCGGGTGCGACCAGCAGGTTGCCCGGATGCGGATCGGCGTGAAACAGCCCGTCGACGAGCATCATCTGCACGTACATCTCGATCAGCACGGCGGTGATGCGCTTTGCCTCGTCCTCACTGACTGCGAGCCGGTCGATGCGTCGGCCGTCGACGAAGTCGAGCACCAGCACGCGCTGCCGCGTGAGTTCGTGCACGATGGCCGGCACGATGACCGGCGCATAGCCCTCGAAGTTGCGGCGGATCTCGGTGGCGTATTCCGCCTCGAGGCGGAAGTCCATCTCCTCGTGGATGCGATCCGAGAACTCCTCGATGACGGCCAGGACACCGCGCATGTGCGGGTTGGGCCACTGGCGAGCCACCCACCCCATGATGCGGCGCGCGATGCGCAGGTCCTCCTCCACCAGGCGCTCGACACCGGGCCGCAGCACCTTGACGGCGACATCGCGCCCCTTGAAGAGGGCGCGGTGCACCTGGCCGAGCGAGGCGGCGGCTACGGGGACGCGGTCGAACTGGTGGAAGAGCGCGTCCACCGGCTGGCCGTACGCCATCGCGATCTCGCGCTCAATGTCGGCCACGGGCACCGCCGGCACCTGATCATGCAGGGTGGAGAGTTCGCTGATGTACGGTTCGCCGATGAGGTCGGCGCGCGCAGCAAAGACCTGCGCCAGCTTCACAAAGGTCGGCCCGAGCGACGCGACGTCGCGTACAATCCCCTGCGCCCGGCGGAGATGAAACTCAGGCGTGCGGCGCAGCGGCGCTCCCCTGAACAGCCAGCGCCGCCGGTCTCGCAACAGCGAGATGACCCACGGGAGGAGAGCTCGAATGATCCGGACGGCGCGCATACGTGCAAGCTAAACGCGCCGGTCAGGGGAGAAGTTCGAACCCCGCCAGTTCGAAGTGGGCGTCCAGCGCCAGGGCGTGCCGGAGGCGATGGGACTTCATCACCTCGAAGCTCACGGCGTCGGCCAGGCTGAGGCGCGGGTCGGTGAACCGCCGCAGCCAGCGATCGACGGCCATGCGCTCGGTGTCACGGTCGACAAAGACGACTTCGTGCGAGGGGTCCTGATACAGGCTGTCGAGGAACCGCACGCCTTCGGCGGCACCGCGAAAGCGCGAGAGGAGGATCTGCATCTCTGCCACCACGAGATTGGTGGTGACGAGCCGCGTGCGCTGGTCGATGAGCGACTTGTACGCCGTGAGTGCGCTGCGGTGCCGCGCCTCCTTGGGGCTGAGGGCGGCGAACCACCCCGACGTGTCAAGGAAGGCCCCGATCACCGGCGCTTGCCGCGATGCCCGACATACGACTCGGCTAATACCGCGTCATGGTCCGCCGCCACGCCCGTCGGCCAGTCGCCGGCACTGCTGTCGGCGACGAAGCGCAGCATCGGACTTTCAAGGTCCTGCTCACGCGCGAAGGCGCGCATGCCCCGGCGCATGACCTCGGCCTTGGACAGCCCAGCGGCGGCGGTCAGGCGTGCGAGCAGCGAGCTGTCGTCAGCCTCGAGATAGACCTGGACGGGCTCGCGGACGCGGCCCGGTGGGGAGGAGGGGCGTTTGGGCATGCGAGAATAGTGATACATGTACTACATGTAGTCAAGTACATGTAAGTATTGCCGCGCAGCGGCGACGGGGGTAGAGGCGCGGCTTTCTGGCGTGCCTGACGCGCGGTCCTTACAATTGCTCCTTGCGCGACCGAGGCCCCCCTCTGCCGTTCGCTTCCCCCCAGCCGGCGCCGGCGCCGCTTCAGGCACGTCCATGAGCTCAGAAATCGCGTCGCGGCTCAATGCCGCGCTCGATGGCCGTTACCGTATCGAGCGCGAGCTTGGGCAGGGCGGGATGGCCACGGTGTACCTGGGCCACGACCTCAAGCACGATCGCGACGTCGCCATCAAGGTGCTGCACCCGGACCTTGGCGCGGCGCTCGGCGGTGAGCGGTTCCTGAGTGAGATCCGCACGACCGCGCGGCTGCAGCATCCGCACATCCTCCCGCTGCTCGACAGCGGCGATGCCGCCGGGTTGCTCTTCTACGTGATGCCTGTCGTCACGGGCGAGACGCTGCGTGCGCGCCTCACGCGCGAGCGCCAGCTGCCGATTCCGGAGGCCGTGCGCCTTGCGCGCGAAGTGGCGAGTGCGCTTGACTACGCGCACCGGCAGGGCGTGGTGCATCGCGACATCAAGCCCGAGAACATCCTGCTGCACGACGGCAGCGCACTTGTTGCCGACTTTGGCATCGCGCTCGCCGTGCAGTCGGCGGGCGGGCAGCGGATGACGCAGACAGGGCTTAGTCTTGGCACGCCGCAGTACATGAGCCCCGAACAGGCGATGGGGGAGAAGACCATCGATGCGCGCAGCGACGTGTACGCGCTTGGCGCCGTGACGTACGAGATGCTGGCGGGCGATCCGCCGTTCGCGGGGTCGAGTGTGCAGGCGATTGTGGCGCGCGTGCTCACCGAGAAGCCGACGCCGCTGTCAACGCTGCGCGATACGGTGCCGGCGGGCGTGGAGGCTGCGGTGCTCCAGGCGTTGGCCAAGCTGCCCGCGGATCGCTTTGCGACGGCCGCCGAGTTTGCGACGGCGCTGGGAGCGGAACGCACGGCGATGACCGGCGCGGTGCCGAGCCGTGCGTCCACGGCCGCGTGGCGCCGCGCGAATGCGGTGGCAATGATCTCGCTGGCGGCGTTGTGCATTGCCGGCGGCTGGTTGCTCGGACGGCGCGGCGGCGCGTCGTCGAGCGCGGCCAATGACGTGCCGGTGAGCCGCTTGGAGTTCTCGGCCAGTGACGGCGAGTTCGCCTATCCGCTCACGGGCCTCCTCTCGAGCCTGGCGCTCTCTCCCGACGGAGCGCGAGCGATCTTCACCATTGCGCGCCCCGGCGGATGGGCGCTTGCGGTGCGCAACCTCGACGAGCTCTCCGCCCGTGTGCTGCCGGGAACAGAGCGGGCGCTCGACCCCTGCTTCTCGCCCGACGGACGCTGGATCGCCTTCGTGGCGGCGGATGGCAATCTCAGGAAGATCGCGGTGGACGGCAGCTCCCTGGCCACCATCGCCGAGACCAGCGTTGGCATTCCGGTGGGGCTCACGTGGCTCTCGAACGCGGAGCTGGTGCTGGCCCAGCGATCACAGGTCGGCGCCGGTCTCCTGCGCGTGTCGGCGGATGGGGGCAAGCCCGTCCCGTTCACGCGCGTCGACTCGGCGTCCGGCGAGATGTACACCATGAATCCGGTGGCGACGGACTCCGGGCGGTTTGTCCTCTACACCAGTGTGCGCGCCACCGCGGCGGATCTGCGGATCGGCATCGTCGACGTGGCGACGTCGAAGGCGCGGGCGCTCCCGCTGGTCGGTAGTGTTCCGCTCGGCATTATCGACGGAGCAATTATCTACGTGCGCATCGACGGCGCCCTGATGGCGGCGAAGCTCGACCGGCGCACGCTGACCACATCGACGCCCATCCAGGTCGGTGACAGCGTCTCGGTGCGGCAGGCGCTGGCCGGAGCCACGCTGTCAGCAAACGGCTCGCTGTTCTACCAGCAGGGCGGGGCGTCCAGTGCGCTCGTCCGCGTCGGTCTCGATGGCGCAGAGCGTCCGCTGCTCGATTCGGTCCGCGCGTACATGCATCCGCGATTCTCTCCGGATGGGCGGCGCCTGGTTGTCGAAGCCAGCAGCAGCGCCAGCTCGGACATCTGGCTCGCCGACGTCGCATCGAAGTCCTTCACGCGTTTGACGAACGGGGCAGTGAATGATCGTCCCGAATGGTCGCCGGACGGTCGTCGTGTGCTGTATACCTCGACACGCGGTCCCAAGCCTGCGCTCTGGTGGCAGCCGCTGGATGGCAGCACCGCCCCCGAGCAGCTTTTCGCCGGAGGCAACTACCCCGTGCGTGAGGGCGTGATTACTCCCGATGGAAAAGCGCTGGTGTACCGGGTGGACGCCGCCGAGACGCGGCGCGACGTGTATATGGTCCCGGTGGGAAGTGCGGCCCCATCCACGCCTCTGCTCGTCACGCGAGACGATGAGAAGCAGATGCGCGTGTCGCCGGATGGTCGGTGGCTGGCGTACGTCTCTGATGAGCCGGGACGCGAGGAGGTCTTTGTGCGCTCGCTGCTGCCAGGCGGAGGCCGGGCCCTGGTGTCGGTGAATGGTGGCAACGAACCGCTCTGGTCGCGTGATGGCCGCCACATCTTCTATCGCAGCGCTGACCAGGTGTGGGACGCGAGCGTCGCATTCGGGGCGGTCCCCTCGGTGGCATCGCGGCGGATGCTCTTCCGGGGGACGTATGGCACGGACGGGTACCACGCGAACTACGATGTGGATCCCGACGGGCGCAGTTTCGTGATGGTGAAATCCGTCAACGGGAGCCGGCGCCTGATCATGGTCGTGAACTGGCGCGCGGAGCTTCGGCGGCGCCTGGGGGAGTTGAAGTGAGCGACGCCAACGCAATGCCCGCGACCGCGGGCGACCCGCCTCGCCCCTGACCGCCGAGCACGCGCGGGCACATCTTCCGCGCAGATGAACACCACCCAGCCACGCCGCGTGGTCGTCATTGGCGCCGGCGCCGCTGGCACGATGGCCGCGATCTTTGCCGCCCAGGCGGGCGCCGAGACGACGCTCATCGAGCGCAGCGCCGACGGCGGCCGCAAGATCCTCGTCAGCGGCGGCGGCCGCTGCAACGTGCTTCCCGCGCATGGCGACGAGTCGCGCTACGTCACCGACTCGTCGCCCAACCTGCTGCGCAAGCTGCTGCGCGCCTGGCCGCTCAGCGCCCAGCGCGCCTTCTTTGAGCAGACGCTGGGCATCCCGCTCGTTGAGGAAGCCGAGTCGGCCAAGCTGTTCCCCGTGTCGAACCGCGCGCGCGACGTGCGTGACGGGCTGCTGGACTACGCGCGAGCGCAGGGCGTGCGGATGCGCTTCGAGACTCGCGTGCTGTCGGCCGCCCCGTCGTCAGCAGGCTGGGACGTCATGCTCGAGTCGGGCGAGACGCTGCACACCGACGCGGTGATCGTGGCCACCGGCGGCCTCTCGGTGCCCGCTACCGGCAGTGACGGTGATGGCCTTCGTGTGCTGGCGGCGATGGGTCACGAGATGCACACGACCTATGCGGCGCTGACGCCGATCACCGCCGAGCCCTCCTCTTTCACCGCGCTCTCTGGCGTCTCACTGACCGTCTCGCTCACGGCGATCAGCGAAACGCGCCGCGCGCAGTCGCACGGCGGATTCCTGTTCACGCATCGCGGTTACAGCGGGCCGTCGGTGCTCGACGTCTCGCACGTGCTGGTGCGTGCACGGGCCGAACAGCAGCCGGCGCGCCTGCAGGTGCAGTGGACCGCGCTCGGGGATGCGGCGTGGGAAGCCGCGCTCAAGCCGCAGGGTGCGCGCACGGTGCTTGGCGCGGTGCGCGCCGAACTTCCCGACCGGCTGGCTGGGGTGCTCCTCGAAGTGGCGCACGTTGATCCAGCGCGCACGCTGTCGGAACTGCGGCGCGACGAGCGCCTGCGCCTCATCGACACGCTGGTGCGCGGCGATCTCCCGTGGAGCGGCGACGAGGGCTACAAGAAAGCCGAGGTCACGGGCGGCGGTGTGGCGCTCGGCGAGGTGCATCCGCGCACCATGGAGAGCCGGCGGCACCGTGGGCTGTTCTTGTGCGGCGAAGTGCTCGACGCGTTCGGCCCGATTGGCGGCTACAACTTCCACTGGGCCTGGTCCACCGGGCGCGCGGCTGGACTCGGCGCGGCGGGCGCTCAGAGCTTGGAATAGGCGCCTACGCCGCCCTCGGCTTCGCGATCCGGATGTTCCGCCACTTTCCGGCGCGGAACCGCAGCACAGTGAGCAGGGCGCGCAGCATGTGCCCGATCACGATCGCCATCCAGATGTGATGCGTCTGCAGCATCAACGTGCGGCTGATGATCTCGAGCATGCCGATGGGTACGATCACCTGCGAGATGATCGAGATGTACATCGGGCCCTTGGTGTCGCCCGACCCCGTAAGCCCGCCGCTGAACGTCAGCGCCGTGGTGATGAAGAGCCCCGACAGCGCGAGCCACCGCAGCAGCTCGGCGCCACGCTCGAGGGTGGCGTAGTCGCGCATGCCGAACAGCCCGAACAGGAAATTGGGCATCAGCAGGAAGAGCGCGCCGACGAACACCGCGATCACGAGCCCCAGCCGGTTAGCCACGTACACCGCGCGCACCGCGCGCTCGGGCTTCCCCGCGCCAAGGCTCTGGCCCGTCACGGTGGCGGCCGCGCCCATCAAGCCCACCGACGTCCACGTGATGAACGAGAAGAGCTCGCTGTAGCCCACGGCGTACACGGCCTGCACATGCCCGCTATTCGGCAGGGCGCCCATGAATCGCAGCAGCATCACGCCCGCGATGTTCATCGCGACGCCCTGCACGCCGGCGGGCAGTCCAAAGCGCAACAGCTGCTTGATCACCGGCCAGTCGAACGAGCGGTCCATGCCGCGGTGCCAGTGGATCACCCACCCGCCGCGCAGCAGCCTGAACAGGCCATACCCTGACGTGATGGTGGATGCCGCCACCATGCCGAGCGCGGCGCCCATCGTGCCGAACGCGGGAATGGGGCCAAGCCCGCGAATGAGCGTGATGTTGAGCACGACGTTGAGCACGGTCATCGTGATGCCCAGCCGCATGCCGGTGCGCGCGTCGCCCGCAGAGCGCAGCGCGCCCATGATCATGAAGCCGAGCATCATGCCGAGGCTGCCGACGAAGAGCGTGCGCAGGAACGGAAGCGCCTGCACACGCACTTCCGGCGCGGCGTGCACGATGTCGAGCAGGATGGGCGACAGGAACCAGCCGGCCGGCGCGAGCACGAAGAGTGCCATCACCAGCGCGGCAATGAAGCCCTGGTAGGACGTGTGGTTCACGGCCTCAGCGTCGCCCGCGCCGGCGTAGCGGCTCACCATCACGCCCATGCCGGTGAAGATGGACATCATGAACGTGATGACCACGAGGAAGATCTGCCACGAGACGCCGACGGCCGCGTTGCCCGCGTAGCCCACGAGGTGCCCGACGAGCGCGTGGTCGATGATGCCCTGCGCGCCACCGATGACGTTCTGCAGCACCGTGGGCCACGCCACGATCCAGACGGCGGCGAGGATGGGGCCTTCGACAATGGTGCGGTCGAAGGGCTTGGCTTTGGCGTCAGCGGGGGGGCTGTTGGTCATCAGGCAGGGAATGATCGCACCCCCGCTAGATTTCAGCCATCCCCTCTCAACGAGAGCCCGCAATGTCCGCACATATCGCCTTCCTCGGCACCGGCCGCCTGGGTGCAGGTTTCGTCGAAGCCGCCCTTGGCCGCGGCGACCGCGTCACCGTCTGGAACCGCACGCCCGACAAGGCGCAGGCATTGGCCGCATTCGGTGCGACGGTGGCCGCCACGCCGGCCGAGGCCGTGCAGGGTGTCGAGCGTGTGCACCTCGTGCTCAAGGATGACGCGACGGTAGAGCACGTGATCGCCGAGCTGCGCGCTGCGCTGGGCAAGGACGTGATCATCGTCGATCACACGACGACGCAGCCTGCGCTGACCGCCGAGCGCGCGGCACGGCTGAACGCCGAAGGCGTGCGCTACATCCATTGCCCCGTGTTCGTCGGCCCGGCAATGGCGCGCAAGGGACTCGGGATCATTCTTGCGGCCGGACCGCGGGCGTTATTCGACGCCGTGCAGCCCGCGCTCGCGGTGCAGGCGGCGCGCGTGGAGTATTTCGGCGAGCGTCCTGATGCGGCGGCCGTGATCAAGTTGGTCGGCAATGCGTACCTGATTGGCACCGGCGCGGTGATCGCCGACATCCTGACGATTGCGCGCAGTGCCAACGTGGCGGCCGCCGACGCCATGAAGCTCTTTGAGTTCTTCAACCCCGCGACAATCGTGACGACGCGCGGCAAGAGCATGGCGACCGGGGACTTTTCGCCGAGCTTCGAGATGGTGATGGCGCGCAAGGATGTGCGGTTGATGATCGAGACGGCGGGCGGGCGTCCGCTGGCGGCGTTGCCGGGGATCGCAGCGCGCATGGATGCGCTGATTGCCGCCGGGCATGGCGGTGACGACTTTGCCGCGCTGGCGGTGGACGCGGTGCGCTAGAAGGGTCTGGCTCCTACCCCCACCCCTGCCACTTCGGCATATTTCACCCATGGACGAGGGAGACACCCCCGTCCTGCTCCCGACCTATACCGCGGGCCCTGCGCCCGCTGCGAGCATCCAGCCGTGTCTGCCGAAAACGCCACCCTGCTCAAGACGCCATTCTTTGCCCAGCACGTCGCCTTGGGCGCTAAAATGGTCCCCTTTGCCGGCTTCGAGATGCCGGTGCAGTACCCCAGCGGCATCACCAACGAACACAACATCGTTCGCACCGGCTGCGGCCTGTTTGATGTGAGTCACATGGGCGAGTTCAAGATCACCGGCCCGCAGGCGATGGCGTTCGTGAACTACGTCACGAGCAACAACGTCGCCGCGCTGGCCAGCGGTCAGGTGCACTACTCGGGCATCCTGTACGAGAACGGCACGTTCGTCGATGATTGCCTGGTCTACTTCCGCTCCAACGACCACGTGATGATGGTCGTGAACGCGTCGAACAAGGACAAGGACTTTGCCCACATCAGCAAGTACGTGGGCAAGTTCGACTGCACGCTCGAGGACATCAGCGACAACATCGCGCTGCTCGCGCTGCAGGGACCCAAGGCGCAGGCGATCCTCGCCACGTTGACCAACACCGATCTCGACGCCATCAAGTACTACCACTTCACCGACGGCAAGGTCGCCGGGGTGGGGCCGATGATCATCTCGCGCACGGGCTACACGGGCGAGGACGGCTTTGAGTTGTACCACGACATCAAGGACGCGAAGGTCGTGTGGGATGCGATCATGGCCACGGGCCAGGTGCAGACGGTCGGCCTCGGCTGCCGCGATTCGCTGCGTCTCGAGATGGGCATGGCACTGTACGGCAACGACATCGACGACACCGTGACGCCGCTCGAGGCCAACCTCGGCTGGCTCGTGAAGCTCAAGAAGGGCGACTTCGTGGGCAAGGCCGCACTCGAGGCGCAGAAGGCGGCCGGCGTGCCGCGCAAGCTCGTGGGCTTTACGATTGCCGACAAGGCGTTCCCGCGGCACGGGTATCCCGTGTTCGTGAACGGCGTGGCGAGCGGCACCGTGTGCAGCGGCACAATGAGCCCGTCGTGCGGCTTGCCGCTTGGCACGTGCTATGTGCCCACCGCGCACGCGGTGGTGGGGAACCAGGTGGAGATCGACATGCGCGGCAAGAAGGTGGCGGCGACGATCACCGAGATGCCGTTCTGGAAGCACGGGAGCCATAGATAGAGACGTCAGACGTCGGACGTCAGACGTCAGACGTCTGACGTCGGATGGCGGACGGCAGATGCCCGTCTGCCATCCGGCATCCGTCATCCGCAATCCGCAATCGGCGATCCCCCCATGCGCGTACTGATCACTCTCACCGACGTCGAGCCCGCCGTCCGCCTGAATGCCCTGCTCGAGGGGATGGCGGATGTCGAGACGTTTGTCGTGTCGCCCATGGACGACCTGCCGGGAGCGGTGCAGCGGCGGCGCCCTGACGTCATCGTCTTTTCGGGTGCGCTGCTCGACGGGCAGACGGTGGCGATCGTGCGCGACCAGCTCTGGCTGGGCACGGCGATGGTGGGCCTGGCCGACGTGGGCGATGCCGGCATGGAACTGCGTCTCAAGCAGATCGGCTTCAGCGAGGTTATCACCAAGCCGGTGGCCGCCGAGGAGGTGGCGCAGACCGTGCGGCGCCTGCTCGACCGGCATCGGCTGGCCATTCTCACCGGGTTGTGGGGCGAGAGCGACGCCGTGCGCGAGGTGTTGGTGCAGGTGGAGCAGATGGCGCCGGTGACCAGCACCGTGCTGGTGGAAGGTGAGAGCGGCACCGGCAAGGAGCTCGTGGCGCGGGCGATTCACTCGCTGAGTCCGCGCCGCAGCAAGCCGTTCATCGCCGTTAATGTAGGGGCGCTTCCAGAGACGCTGCTTGAGAGCGAGCTATTTGGGCACGAGAAGGGGGCGTTTACCGGGGCGGCCGAGCGACGCATCGGGCGGTTCGAGTTGGCGCATGGCGGGACGATTTTTCTTGACGAAATCGGAGAGATTCCGCAGAGCACGCAGGTGAAGCTGTTGCGGGTGCTCGAGGAGCGGCAGGTGACGCGGGTGGGCGGGACGCAGGCCATTCCCGTGGACGTGCGGGTGATTGCGGCGACCAACCGGGCACTCAAGGATCATGTGGCGCAGGGCGAGTTCCGCGCCGACCTGTACTACCGGCTCAACGTGCTGCGCATCTACCTGCCGCCGCTGCGCGAGCGGCGCAGTGACATCGGGCTGCTGGTGCGCCGGTTTGTGCACGAGTTCGCCACCATGCATGAGCGCGAGTTTCACGGCATCAGCGGTGAGGCCATGGACGCGCTGGCCAGCTATTCCTGGCCCGGCAACGTGCGCGAACTACGCAATCTGATGGAGAGCATGGTGGTGCTGGCGCACGGCCGTGAAATCGGTCTGGGCGACATCCCGCCGGGCATCCGGGAGGGGGGCAACGACAGGCTGTTGCCCATCCCCATCGGGGCGTTCTTGCGCGAGGGGGCCAAGGCCGATGGGCGCGAGCTTTCGTTCATTGTGCGGAGCCTGCTCGAGCTCAAGCTGCAAATGGAGGAGCTGCGCCGGCGGGTGGACGAGGACCGGGGCGTGCTGCACCAGCTGCACACCGGGGAGGGTCGGCTGGTGGCCAGTGTGGGACCCGGGGTAGGGATCGAGCCTCCCGGGAGCGTCCGTCCCAGCAACAGCGTGCTCATCAATCCCGGGATGACGATGGCCGAAATTGAGCGGCTGGCCATCGAGTCCGCGTTGCGTGAGACGCGCGGCAATCGTCGTAAAGCTGCGGAAATCCTCGACATCGGCGAGCGGACGCTATACCGCAAACTGAAGGAATACGGGGTACCCGACGACCTCGGCATGACGGACGACTAGTCTGGCGTGACGGGGCTGTGCAGCGCATATCAGTAAGGCATTGCGGGGTGAGCGGGCCGAAGCCGGTCCGGGTTCCCGGTTGTCCGGGTTCGTCGCGCCGAGTGCAGTACCAATTCATTGCAGTTCCAGCCGCAGGCGGGGGTCCGTGAGCCATTCAGCGCATTCAGGCAGCGATCCGGTGATTGCCGGGATGGTGTTGCCATTGCAGCGTGCGGAGGAGCTGATTGCGACGCTTCCCAGCGTGGTGAGCGTGCGGATTGTGCCCACCGAGAGCGGCGGGGTCGATACGATCCACGTGCTGACGACGGGTGAGACGCTGCCCAAGCAGATGGTGCGCAACGTGGAGAGCGCGCTGATGGCGCATCTCGGGTTGCGGGTGGATCATCGCAAGGTGAGCGTGGCGACGACGACGGCTCGGCCGTCGCCGTCGGGGGGCATTACCGTGGCGGCGGTGGCATCGGCCGTGGCGGCGGCCGCCAAGGTGGCGCCACCCGTGGTGAGTGGTGTGTCGAGTGGTGTGTCGAGTGGTGTGTCGAGCGGTGTGGCGAGCAGCCCGGCGGGCATCGAGCCCGTGGCGGGGTCAGCGGTTCGGCGGACGATGTATTTCGAGGATGTCGAGATTCGAGGGTCGCGGGCCAAGGGGGTGGCGTGCCGGGTGACGTTGCGCCGTGGGGACGAGACCTTTGTGGGTGAGGCCGAGGGCGTGGAGAGTGACCGGAGCCGGATGGAATTGGCGGCGCGGGCGGCGCTGGCCGCGATAGGCAAGAGTGAGGGGGACGAGCGCCGGGTGCTCAGCCTGGAGGGGAGCAAGTTGGTGGGGGCGTTCGACCGCGAGTTTGTGTTTGTTGGCGTGACGGTGCGGATTGGGCGCGAGAGTGCCCTGATGACCGGCAGCGCCGAGGTGAAGGACAGTGCGGAGACCGCTGCGGTGTTGGCGGTGCTGGATGCGACGAACCGATGGGTGGCGGGCCGGGCGACGTAGCCAGGCGCAACACGCAGCGGACAACTGACGTGGGGATCCCCGTTCCCGAGCGAGCGATAGCGAGCTGAGCGGTACCGGTGCACCAGTGCACCACGAGCGGAGCCGACCTAAGCGGCAGCACAGCATGGCGAGCGCCACCTGTGACTCTGCGATTGGGAGGTGACACTCAAATG
>JANYJW010000036.1 GCA_025361705.1 Gemmatimonas sp. | reverse complement strand
CGCGTGGGAATGTCGGGCCACTCGTTTGGCGCGGTCACCACGCAAGGCGTCAGCGGCCAGCGATTCGCGCGCTCCGCCGTGAGCTTCACCGACACGCGCATCAGCGCGGCGCTGGTGATGAGCCCGAGCATGCCGCGCGCCGGCGACGCGCGCACCGCATTTGGCGACGTGCGCGTTCCGTGGATGCTCATGACAGGCACCGAGGACGTCTCGCCCATTGGCGATGCCGATCTCGCATCACGACTCGGCGTCTACCCCGCCCTGCCGATCGGCAGCGCCTACGAACTGGTACTCGACGGCGCGCAACACTCGGTCTTCACCGACCGCACGCTCCCGGGCGAGCGCGAACTGCGGAACCCCAACCATCACCGCGTCATCCTCGCGCTCAGCACGGCCTTCTGGGACGCGACCCTGCGCAGCGACGCGGCCGCCCGCGCCTGGCTCGACGGCAGTGGTCCTCGGTCGGTGATGGAACCAAAGGACCGCTGGCAGCACAAGTAGCTCGGCGCGACCAGGCGCCCGCGCGCTACGCCCCCCGCTGCACCCGATACCGCGCCACCCGCTCGCGCGCTTCCAGCAATGCCGGCGGCGCGGCGGCCCCCGATGCCTCGCACGCCGCCACACCCGCATCAATCCCCTGCTGCGCACACGCAATGTCGTCGGCCAGCCGATGCACCGTGGCCGTCAGCTGATCCGCCAGCGCGCCAGCCTGATCGTGATCGCGAATCGCCGTGAGCGGCGCGAGGTCGCCCTCCTCCACCGCTGCCAGCGCAGTGCGCACGCGATACAGCGGGCCGGCAATGCGGTGGCTCGCCACCAGCACCACGGCAATCGTCACGCCGATGGCCACGAGCGCATTCACCCCGGCAACGGTCCCCATCACGGGCAACAGCAGCGCCCGTACAGTGGTCGCCGTGGCGTGTGCGCTCGCCAGCGTCGCCCCCATCTCGCTGTCGAGGAACAGCCACAGCACGCCCATGGCCCCGCCAATCAGCACCAATTGAATGGCGAGCAGCGTGCCGATGAGCGAAAACTGGAACCGTCGGTCAATCAGCAGGAGACGGCGGCGCTGGATGGGCATGGTCAACTCTCAGTGACAGGTCTGGCACAACTGGCCCCGCTGGTTGCGCATGGCCAGGTGATACGTGCGATACGTCGACTGCCGCCGGAAGACGGCATCAAACAGGCTCTGCGAGCGCCACGACACGCTGTCGGTGGCGGGACGCTCGAGATCGTGGCAGGTGCGGCAGGCAATGCGCCCGCGCGTGGACCGCTGCAGACTGACTTCACGCAACGGCGGAATGACCGCGCCAACCGGATGATGCGATGCGGTGTCCGCTGCGTGACACTGCACGCACTGCGCATCACACCCGCCGCGCTCCGCCGGCGCCGTGCGGCGCGCATCCCCATCCGCGTGACACTCGGCGCAGCGTTCCACCGCGCGGCTCGCGTCGTGGGCCGCGACGCGGCCACCGCCGTTGATGTTCTGCGCCACCGCCCAACCGCTCACCACCAGTGTGGCAATGGCGGTCAGCGCAATGCGTCGAGCTCGCACGTGCATCACCATTTCTTGATCATCGCGTCCAGCATCCAGCTGCGCGCGGACAACCCGTTGGCGTCGGGCACCCCAAGCCGCCATCCGAGTTCGCATTTCAATACGACCCACTGACCCAGCGTGAGGTGCGTGCCCACGACCGCGCGCCTCAGCACGGTCGCGTCACTCAGCCCCGGCGTGCCCAGCGCATCGCCACGCACGCCCTCCCAGCGCGCGAGCAGCATGGTGCCCACTGCACGGGGCGACCACACGGGCAGTTCGGTGGAGACGTGCCATCCCCGCGCGCGGCCCACCGACAGCCCCTGCTCACTGCGCACGACGCGGCGATCCTGCCACTCGGCGGCCACATGAACGCCGCCGTGCCGCACGTCGACATCGAGGGCCGAGCGCTGGTCGACAAGGTGACCGTCCCGTCCGTCGAGATGCGTCGACAGGCCGAGCTCGAGGGGGCGGTCAGCCGCAGGACCGTGAAAGACAAACGGATTGCTGAAGGGGGTCAGCGCCACACGCGCACCCACGGCCCGCCCTGCCAATGCACCCTGCACCAGCCACGCCGAGGCATTCCACCGCGCACCCACCGAGAGGGCGCGGACGCCCACGTCGTTGAGTCCGCCGTCCGCGATGACGTCGGTCACGGCGGGCGCGGAGCTGAAGACGCGGTCGGGGGGCGCAAAACGCTGCCAGTCGCCGCCGAAGGTGAGGTCGAATCGGCCGGCTTGCAGGTGTACGCCGCGCTCAGCAAAGATGCCGCCGCGCGGCGCAATGCGGGCACCGCCCACGTGCAAGTCGACGAAGCCGACCGCGAGCGCCAGCTGAGACCCATCGTGCACGAGCACGGCCGCGCCCTGCAGGCTGCGGCCGAAGTCGATGATGCCATCCATCTCGACGGTCGACAGCGTCGCGGACTCGCCAGGGATCGAGCGCGCGGTGCCTTGAACGACCGCGTAGCCGGTGAGTGCAATCGATCGCGCAATCCGCTGCCACGGCGCGACCGGTGCCGCGCTGTCCGTTGGCGAGGGCTGCGCCTGCGCCATCAGCCGGCCATCCACTACCATGGACGCCAAGCTCAACATGCCAAGGACGCGCACAAACGACACTCACCCCTCCTGCCGTTCGGCGGGTCGGTGGCTGGGAGGGCCGTGCGCCCCCCTCAGGTGTGAGTATCGGCTTTTTGGCTGCTGAACTGAGGGGCGCGGCCCCCGAAAGTGCCTACGTCCCGCGCTGCCCCTGCTTCATCGACGTGGCCGGCGGCTTGGTGCGCACATTGGCGGCCTTGTTGCCCTTCACCGGCGGCGGCGCGTTGCGCTGGACGCCCGGCTTGGCGTGCGAGCTGAAATCGGGGACCTTCGTCCGCTTCTTCGACATATGACGTGCTCCGCAAACGAGGTGCAATGCGTATCTGTCCCTCTAATTACGCACATCACACTCCGAACGGCACGGGCCTGCTCTCAGAAGAACCGGCTGACCCAGTAGATCGCCAGCCCGGCCAGCCCGCCCACGAGCGTTCCGTTCAGCCGGATGTATTGGAGGTCGCGCCCCACGGCCAGCTCGATGCGATCCGCCGCAAGATCGGGATCCCACCCGGCGACCGTGTGCTCGATCAACGCCGCCACCTCGGCGCCGTGCTCCTCAACCAGGTCCGCCGCCGTCTCGGTGATGCGCTGTTCGAGGTCGTGCCGCGCCGCGGCGTCGTTCACGAGATGTGTGCCCACCGACTCGAGCACGCGCGCAATGGCGGACGATGTCTCATCCATCGTCTCGGCACCCGGCACCCCAGCCCCCGCCGACTCCCGGAACCGCTGCAATGCATCCCGCAGCGATGCCTCGAGCCGCGCGCGCGCCGGGTGCTCCGGATTGTCGACGAGTTCGTGCACAAAGCGGTCGAGCCCCGCCATCACGCGCTTGTGTACCGCCTCGTGCACCATGCCCGGCATCCAGCGTGGCATCCCCGCCTTGATCTGCTCGCGCAACGTCGATGCAATGGCCTCGTCGCTGCTCGTCACCGCCCGCGCCACCAGCTTCACGCCCTGATCCACCAGCCCTGACTGCCATCCGCCCTGCGCCGGCAGCGTATCGACCGTGGCCGCGACGCCCTCGGTGAGCTGCCCGGCCACGCGCCGGCTGTTGGCGGGGTCCGACAGCCAGCGCCCGATGCGCTCGGCGATGCCCAGCGTGCGCAACCGTTCCGAGATGACGTCGCGCGTGAGGAAATGATTCTGCACGAACGTCCCCAGCACGCGGGCAATGCGATCCTTCTGCCGCTTCACGATGGCCGTGTGTGGAATCGGCAAACCCAGCGGCTGCCTGAAGAGCGCCGTCACGGCAAACCAGTCGGCCAGCCCACCCACCAGCGACGCCTCGGCGGTGGCGCGCACGTAGCCCAGCCAGGGCCAGCGATGCTCGAACCACCGCGCCACGACGAACACCACGGCGGCGAACAGCAGCAGTCCCGTGGCCTTGCGGCGCACGCGCGCAATGTCGGCGCGGCGCGCGTCGTCCGTGGGCTTGGGCCCCAGCGAGGAGGGCGCGGCCGCGGTCACCTACCCCGCCGTGCCCGCAATGCGCGCTGCGGTGAGTTCGTGCACCGCCCGCTCGCGCATGGCGTCGTCAAAGGCGCCCTCACTGCGCGAAATCACCAACGTCGCCACGCCGTTTCCAATGAGGTTGGTGATGGCGCGCGCCTCGCTCATGAAGCGGTCGACGCCGAGCAGCAGCGCAATGCCCTCGATGGGAATGACGTTCACCGACGCCAGCGTGCTGGCCAGCACAATGAACCCCGATCCCGTGACACCCGCGGCGCCCTTGGACGTGATCATCAGGATGAGCAGGATGCCCAGCTGCTGCGTGAGCGGCAGGTCCTTGCCGTAGACCTGCGCCAGGAAGATCGTCGCCATCGTGAGGTAGATGCTCGTGCCGTCGAGGTTGAACGAATACCCAGTCGGCACCACCAGCCCCACCACCGGCCGCGCGCAGCCGTACCGCTCGAGCTTCAGCATCAGCCGCGGCAGCGCCGCCTCGGACGAGCTGGTGCCGAGCACAATGAGAATCTCCTCGCGAATGTACTTCAGGAACGCCCACAGGCTGAAGCCATACCAGCGCGCAATCAGGTTGAGCACGATGAAGATGAACACCGCCATCGTCACGTAGACGTCGAGCATCAGGCGCCCCAGCGGGATCAGCGTCTTGAGGCCGAACGTCCCCACCGTGAACGCCATCGCGCCGAATGCGCCCAGCGGCGCCACCTTCATGATCATCTCGACGATACGGAACATCACCTCGAGCAGTTTCTCGAGCACGTCGGTGAGCGGCGATCCGCTGCCGCCCATCGTCACGATGGCGATGCCGAAGAGCACGGCGAAGAAGACGATCTGCAGGATCTCGCCCTGCGCAAACGCTTCCACCGGGCTGGCCGGCACCACGTGCATGAGAAAGTCGACGAAGCCCATCTGCTTGGCCTGCGTCGCATACGCGCTCACATCGCCCTTGGCGAGCAGCGTCGCGTCGAGCCCGGCGCCAGGCTTGGTGAAGTTCACGACGAACAGCCCGATGGCGAGCGCAAACGTCGTGACGATTTCGAAGTAGATGAACGCCTTGCCGCCCACGCGCCCGATCTTCTTGACGTCGGCAATGTTGGCGATGCCGAGCACGACCGTGAGAAAGATGATCGGCCCGATGATCATCTTCACCAGCTTCACGAACGTGTCGCCCACGGGCTTCATCTGCCGCGCGAGTTCGGGATTGAGCACCCCGAGCGTGACCCCGATGGCCACGGCCAAAAGGACGCGCGCGGTGAGGTTGTTGGCGATGCGTTTCAGATTCATGATGGGGCAAGATCGGATGCGGACTGCCGACGCGCAACGCGGCGGCTCACCGCAGCCGCGCCGTCACGAAGCTGTACGACACCGGATGCACCGTCACCATCGCTGACGCCGAGGCGGCGCGGTCGCGTCCTGCAGTGACGGGCAGCGCACCGGCGGCGGTCAGCGAGAGCGGCGCATCGTTCAACAGCAGCGACTGCCCGAACAGGTCGGGCGCGGTGACGGCGTATTCGGTGAACGGCTGCCCATCGAGCGACGGCATGCGCACCGTGGCGTCGCGCACCGGGTCGAGATTGACCAGCAGCACGGTCAGCGTGCTGTCGGTGGCGTGCGCGTAGGCGCGCACTCGGCGCGCATCGTCGCCGGTGACCGACGCGGCGTGCACGTGCTGGCCCATCAGCCGCTTCCACAACAGCGACGCCCAGTAGTCGGGGCGCGGCGCGAGCGTGGCGTCGTCAAGGAGCCCGTAGTTCATTCCGCTGAGGGTCTGCCGCACCACGACGTCCATGCCCGTGCGCGCCATCAGGCCCAGCTCATCCATCCACCAGAGGCTGGCGAGGTACGCGTCCGACAGGCCGGGCTCACCACCGAACTGCGCATTGCCCGTCTCTCCCAGCCAGAGCGGCTTGCCCGGGGCGTACATGTCGCGCCACGCGCGCATCTTGCCGGCCCAGTAGGCGGCTTCGTCCAACGCATCGGGGTCGAGCAGTCGTGACGGGTGCGCCCGGCGGCTCGCCACCGGCCCGCGCCGTGATTGCTGCGGGTAGTAGTGCCACGACACCTGGTCGACGATGCCGCCCGATTGCGCGAGATACGCCGGCATGAACCCCGCATAGAGTGAGAGCGGTTCACCCAGCACGGGCCAGAACATGCTCCCTTGTCCGCCGAGTCGAGCGGAGGGCGTGCATCGCGCCACGAGGGCGCGCGCACGCGACAGGTCGTCGTGGTATTGCGCGGTGGACGTCTGGTGGCGCGGGCCAAACACGAACCAGAAGTTGTTGACCTCGTTGCCTAGCTCCCAGACGCGCACCGACGCTCCCAGGTGCGCGGGACCACACAGTAGCGCTTCGGCGTTGCTGGCATCCCATGCGCCGGCGGCGGTGCGGCGCGATGGGCCCGCGTTGAGCGTGAAGACCACCGGCAACGCGTGACGTGCCGCAAAAGCGGTGAGCGCGTTCCACTGCTCGAGCGGCAGCACCGACTCGTAGCCCGCAGGTGGCGCGCGTGGTGTCGCCCCGGCAGGCTGCATGTCGTAGAACACCTTATCCGACTCCGATCCGCCGATGCGCAGGTACGCCGGCGTGAGACCGGCGACCAGTACATCGAGTGGTGGCCGGTTGAAGTCGAAGCGTGGCGCGTGCATGCTGCCCGACCCCAGTTCGCGACCTGACGCCGCCGGGTTCCACCATTTGCCGCCCGTCACTTGCGAGGCGTCGATGGCCAACGAGAGGAACTCCGGCGCAACCTCGGCCACGGATCTCGAGCGATCGACCGTCACGCGGACGCGATTGGGTTCGCCGCTGCCACCCCGCGCACTGATGCCGGCGTTGAGTGTGCGCGGCGCGGCGGGCCACTGGCCTCGCACGAGATCAACGACGCCACCGTGCGAACCCCACAGCAGGACCACGCGCACACCGACGATGCCCAGCGCGGCGACCAGCACAACAATCCACCCGGCACGGCGCGTCACCAACGCGCCCCTACTTCAGGAAGATCAGCCAGTACCCCACCGGCAGCAGTCCCGCTGCCGTGAACCACGCGCCGCGTCCCGTGATGCCCAGACGCCCCTTGAGCACGAACAGCCCCGTCACGGCCAGCAGCAAGAGCGCCAGCGCATACACGTCGGCAATCCAGGTCCATGCCCGCTTGGCATGGTTCAGGTGCAGCTGGTTCATCTCGTACAGCACCGGGCGCGGCACCGTGGCTTCCACAATCACTTTGCCGGTGGGCAGGTCCACATGGTACACCGTCCCCTTGTAGAACAGCTGCACCGTCTTGGGGTCGGGCCGGAAGCTGCTCCGCGGTGGCGCGGTGAGCTTGAGTCGTTCCATCGCCGCGGCGACAATCTCGGGCTCCTGCTCCGCCGTGATCGGCGCCACCGTCATCGCGGTCTTGGAAACGCGGTAGTTGGCGTTCCAGTCGGCTACGTGGTTGACGGCAAGTCCAGAGATCGCATAGACGATGGTCAACGCCGCCGCCGCATACCCGATGTCGCGGTGGAGCGCGATGCTCCACCGCCGCCAGGGAACGCTGGCGGGCTTCGTGTCGGCCGCCACTACTTGACCCGTGCGCCATCTCCGTTGATCTGCACGTCCATCACCGGGCCGGTGTACTTGGACGGATCAAACTTGGCCATCGTGCCGCGTTCCTTGTGCATCTCCTTCGCCTGCTCGATGGCCTGCTCCTTGGTGAGCATGTTCACGGCCACCACACCCTCGACCGTCGCCAGCTTGCCCTTGGCGTCGAGCGGGAACGTGATCACACCGTCTTCCACCTTGAACCGGATCGATTCAAACGGCTTGTCGCTCGCAATCTTGATCCAGCAGCCGCGCTCTTCGCACACTTCGACGATGGTTCCTTCCACCTGCACGCGCTTGCCGTGAAACGCATGCGGGTCCTTGATGATCGCGGAGATGGGCGTCTTCACCTTGAGCGTCAGCGCCTTGCCGTAGTCCTTCGCCTGCGACTGGGCGGCCGTGGCGGTCAGCGCGACGAAGGCGAGGGCGAGGGCTGAGCTGCGAAGCATGGTCATGTGGGGTTCCAGAATTGGGGAGTTCTTGTCACTCTAACGACAACCAATTGGTCCTGCTATGAAAAGACAGGAATTGCCCTACATTTTGTCAGGGCGTCGTGCGCTAGGCACCCTGTGCAATTGCGGGTAGCATTGATGATTGTGGCATCCGGTCCTGATCGTGCTCTACACACCCCGTTCTCCTACACTCATATGAATAGCCTCCTTCGCAGCACCCGCTTCGTCGCGGTTCTGGGTGCGGTGCTGATGCTCCCGGCGCTGCAACTCTCCGCGCAGGCCAAGCCGGCCGCCAAGGCCCCAGCGGCTGCCGCCGCGCAGGTGCAGACCGGCCCCGGTGGTTGGATCAAGGAATTTGGCACCATGTGGACGTTCGACGCCCCGCCCCTCGCCTACTGGAAGGGACGATACGGCTTTGAACCCTCCAAGGAATGGCTGGAGCACGTGCAGCTCTCCGCCGTGCGCATTCCGGGGTGCTCGGCGTCGTTCGTCTCCGACAACGGCCTCGTGATGACCAACCATCACTGCGCCCGCGCCTGCATCACCGCCGTCTCGCCCAAGGACACCAGCTATCAGGAAGCCGGCTTCGTGTCGGCCAAGCCGGAAGACGAAAAGAAGTGCTCGATGACCTATGCCGATCAGCTCATCAGCACCGAAGACGTGACGGGCAAGATCCGCGCGGCGGTGACGTCCAAGAAGACGGCAGAGCAGGTGGAACAGCGCGATAAGGCCATCGCCGACCTGCAGACCGCCTGCCAGTCGGGCAGCGGCCTCGTCTGTCAGGTGGTGACGTTCTATCAGGGCGGCAAGTACTCGCTGTACCGCTACAAGCGCTACAACGACGTGCGCCTGGTGATGGCGCCCGAGGAGCGCGCGTCGTTCTTCGGCGGCGACCCGGACAACTTCACATACCCGCGTTTCGACCTCGACCTCACGCTGCTGCGCGTCTACGAGAACAACAAGCCATTCCAGCCGGCGCACTACCTGCGCTGGAATGAAAAGGGCGCCAAGGACGGCGAGCTCACGTTCGTCGTCGGCAACCCGGGCAGCACGGGCCGTCTGCTGACCATGGCGCAGATGGAATACCTGCGCGACTTCTCGTACCCGCTGCAGCTCGCCGGCTACAAGGCGCAGATCGGGCTGTACAAGGAACTCGTGGCGCAGAGCGAAGCCAACAAGCGGCTGTACGAGAACACCGTGTTCGGACTCGAGAACTCGCAGAAGGCCGTCATCGGCTACAACGCCGGCCTCATCGACAAGACCATCATGGGCCGCAAGGCGGCATTCGAGAAGGACTTCCGCGCCCGCATCATGGCCAAGCCCGACCTCGCCGCCAAGTACGGCAAGTCGTGGGACAACATCGCCGCCGCACAGAAGGAGCTTGGGAGCTTCGCCATCGCCACAGCCTTCCAGGGCTTTGGCGGCGGCTCGAACCTCGTCAACCTCGCCGCGGGCCTCGTCCGCATTCCCGAGCAGGACAAGCTGGCCGACTCGCTGCGCCTGCCGCAGTACCGCGGCCCAGGCATGGCGCGCATGAAGGGCCAGCAGGGCCAGAACTTCCCGATCGATGTCGCCATGGAGAAGAAGCTGCTGACGCTGCAGTTCACGCGTGCCGCGGCGGCGCTCCCGGCCAATGATCCGTTCCTCAAGGCCGCACTCAACGGCAAGACGCCCGAAGCCGCTGCGGCGGCGCTGCTCGACAACACCACGCTTGCCAAGGTCGACGCCCGCAAGGCGCTGCTCGATGGCGGCGCGGCGGCCGTTGCGGCCAGCACTGACCCGCTCATCGTCTTCGCCCGCGCGGTGAACGCGATGGCGACCAAGCACGCCATGCGGGCCGCCAAGCTCAACACCACCATCAGCGCCAACGTGGAACTGGTGGGCCAGGCCATCTACGCGGCCTACGGCGAAATCATGCCGCCCGACGCGACGTTCACGCTGCGCATCAGCGACGGCATCGTGGCCGGGTTCCCGTACAACGGCACCATCGCCCCGTACAAGACCAGCATCTACGGCCTGTACGCGCGCAGCGCCGAGTTCGACAACGTGGAGCCGTTCAAGCTTCCGGCCCGCTGGGAAGCCGCGCGTACCGCCGTGGACATGACGACGCCGCTCAACTTCACGCTGACGGCCGACATCATCGGCGGCAACTCGGGCAGCCCGGTGATCAATGCCAAGGGCGAAGTGGTGGGACTCATCTTCGACGGCAACATCGAGAGCCTGCCCAACCGCTTCATCTTCACCGACGAAGTGGCACGCTCGGTGGCCGTGCACACCGCCGGCCTCACCGAAGCCCTCAAAAAGGTCTACGGCGCGCAGCGCATCACCACCGAGCTGCAGGCGGCCGCGGCCAAGAAGTAGATTCGTTTTAGTAACACTCAGTTACTAATAAAACCCGCCGGTCGCGACAGTCGCGGCCGGCGGGTTTCGCGTGGCCACCGGCCCTGGCTGCAGCCGCGCGCGTCCGCCACGGCTTGACCGGTGGGGCGGCGCCACCACTATTCGAGGCATGCGCACACCCCACGTCGTTCTCGCGCTCGTCCTTGCCGCCGGTGCGCTCGCGCCCCGGCCCGCTCGCGCCCAGGCCACCGGCCCCGTGCTCGCCGTCGCCGCCGACACCTCCGTGCGCCAGCTCATCACCCTGCGCGACGGCTCCACCGTGCTCGGCCGCATCACGCAGGCGTGGGGCGACTCGGCGCGCGTCGCGTCGATGGCCGGCACGCTGACGCTGCAGCGCGCCAACGTGCAATCGGTCAAGGTGGTGCAGGCGTCGTCCATCCACGACGGTGCGTACTGGCCCGAAGACCCCAACGCCACGCGTCTCTTTTTCGGTCCCACCGGCCGCATGCTGCGCAAGGGCGAAGGCTATGTGGCCAACCATTGGCTCTTCTTTCTCGACGGCTACGGCGGCATCACCGACCGCTTCACGCTGGGCGGAACGATGTCGCTGTTCCCCAGCGACAACTTTCTCAAGAACAACGTCTACTTCATCTCGCCCAAGCTTGGCCTCACGCAGGGCGAGCGCTTCAACACGGCGGTGGGCGCGTGGATTGGCGGGGCACCGTTCTCCAGCGCGGCCGGCAGCGTCAACACGTTTGGCATCGCGTACGGCGTGGCCACGTGGGGCGGACTCGATGGCGCCTTGACGCTGGGCGCCGGATACGGATTCGCCGAGGGCAAGCTGGCGCGCAACCCGATGGCGATGATCGGCGGCACGCGGCGCATCTCGCGGCGCGTGTCGTTTGTCACCGAAAACTGGATCTTCCCGAACGTCGAGAAGCACCCGCTGGTCTCGGCGGGCATTCGCACCACCGGCGACAAGCTGACGTGGGACTTTGGCGCCATCACGGTGCTCGGCACGGGCGGCGGAACCATTGTGGCGCCGTGGTTCGGCGCGGCCTGGAAGTTCTGAGATGGCGTTGGTGCCGTCGCTCCGCCGCTCCCCCGTGGTGCGCTCCGCCACCTCGCTCGCCGGCACTGTCAAGTCGCACGCGGTGACGCTCGGCGCACCACTCGCCGTGTCGTGGATTGCGCTCGGTGCCAACGCCGTGCTCGGCGGCGCACTCAACCGCTTTGGCATCGTGCCGCGCACGATCGACGGACTGTGGGGCATTCTGTTTGCGCCCTTCCTGCACGGAAGCGTCGCGCACCTGGTGGCCAACAGCATCTCGCTCGTGGTCCTGGGCTGGACAGTGCTCGCCTTTGCCGGGCATCGGCGGTTCTACCATGTGTCGGCCGCAGCCGCGCTGGGCGCCGGCCTGTGTGCGTGGACGCTCGGCGCGCCTGGTACGGTGCACATCGGCGCGAGCGGCGTCATCTTCGGCTACCTCGGCTACCTGATGCTCAGCGGCTGGTTTGCGCGCCGCGTGTGGCCGATGCTGCTCAGCGTAGGAGTGACCGCCCTGTGGGGCGGCATGGTGTTTGGTGTGCTGCCCGGGCAGATGGGCATCAGCTGGCAGGCGCACCTTGGTGGGTTCATTGGCGGCGTCTGGGCCGCCAAGCGACTGCACGCGCGCGGCAATTAGCATTGCATGAGAACAGGCGCCCGGGTCGCAAAGACCCGGACGCCTGTTCGTCGTGTCCGACTGACCTAGTGCGAGATGACCATCATCCACGCGCCGATGATCGGGCCTTGCGGGGCGCGACCACCCGCGGGCTTCGTTGCACCGGGCGCCGGCGCCGGTGCGGGGCCACGCACGAGGGCCACCGCATAGGCGCGATGCGTCACCGGGTCCACGGCAATCGTCTTGGCGCCCTTCATGGTTGGCACGGTGGCAATGGTGGTGTATTTGTCCGGCCCGTCCTGGCGGACAATGGTGACGGTGCCAGTCTGTCCGGCCGGAAGGTAGATGAGCTTCTCGCTGGCATCATAGCCCAGGGCGTCCACGCCGTCGCCGTTGGCGATCTTCGCCACGACCTTGCCCGTGACGGCATCCACCACCACCGAGGTATCGCTGCAGCCTGCGAAGATGCGCTTGCTCGGGCGATCGAGGGCCATCCCGGTCGGCCCTTCGCATGGCGCGAGCGGCCAGCTGCCGAGCACCTGCATGGAGTTGACGTTGAGCACCTGAATGGTGTTCGTGCCTTCGTTGTTCACGTACATCTTGCCCTTGCCATCCGTGGCGGCGCCCTCGGGAGCCCGATCTTCGAGCGTCGCGATGCCAGAGACTTTGCCCGTCTTGGCGTCGAGCGTCACGGCAGTGCCCGGCGTGCTGTGGTTGGTGAGTATGAGCTGACGTGACGCGTCGTCGTACATGATGCCGTCGAGACCGCCAGCCGGCACCGAGATCTTCTCGATGGGCAGCAGCGTCTCGAGGTCGAACATCGTGACGGTCGAGTCGCCCGCATTGGTGGTGAAGCCGCGCTTCTCCTTGATGGCAAGGCCGATGCCGTGCACACGCGGGGTGTCCGTGATGTCGCCGAGCAGTTTGCCCGTGCGGCCATCCACCACCATCACATGCGTGCCGCGCGAGATGAAGACGCGTCCGGTGCCTGGTTCTGCGGTGATGTAGTCGTGGCCGCCTTCACCACCGATGTTGAACTTCTCGACCTTGAACGTCTGCGCGGCGCCTGGCGCGGGCGCGGTCAGCAGCGCGGCGATGATGAATGGCGTGATGCGGTGATATTGGATCATTGGATCCTCCGTATGGCGGAAGCTTCTTTGCACATGCCTTCATTCTACTACGCCCCGCCGCGCAGGGGTGTTAGTGCGGCACAACTTGCGGTTTGCCTTGGCGCGCCTGTCGGGAATGGACGTACACGCGTAGGTTCGTGGATCGTCGGGGGCCTGACGCCCCGATGACATAGGCCAGGTTGGCCGAACGATTGCCCAGAGCTCGAGCAGGCCCCCCCTGATTGAGAGCCCAGATGCACGCCCTCGCTCCGCTGTTCGCGATGCTCATCGCATCGCCGCAGGCATCCCCTGTGGCCAAGTTCGTTCCGGTCGCGATCAGCGTTCCGGCGGCCGCCGCGCTTCCGGCAGCGCGCTCCAACGACAATCGCACCAGCGCCGGCACCACGCGCAACGGCGTCCACACCCTGCGCCTCGTCGCGCAGTGGACCGCGTGGACGCTGCAGTCCAAGCGGGCGCGCAACCTGCCGATGCTTGCCTTCGCCGAGGAAGGCGGCGCGCCGTCCATTCCCGGACCCGTGCTGCGCGTCAGGCAGGGCACGCGAGTGCGCGTTGTGATTCGCAGCGCCATTCCCGGTCTCACGCTCGTCGTGCGCGGCCTCGACGGCCACGACTCCGATGTGCGCGATTCGGTGGTGGTGCCGAGCGGCGCCACGGTGGAGCATGAGTTCGCGGCAAGCGCCGAGGGCACGTTCTATTACTGGGGATCGGTGACCGGAGCCACGGTGCCCCTCCGTCGCTACGGCTACGACGGCCAGCTCAATGGCGCCTTTGTGGTCGATGCCGCGGCCCCGGCGCCGGTGCGCAGCGATCGCATCTTCATGATCTCGCTCTGGAGCGACTCCTCCAATGCCGATGGCTCCTTCAGCAGCGCGCGCGAGTTCTGGGCCATCAACGGCAAGTCGTGGCCCGAGACCGAGCGCCTGCACTACACGCAGGGCGATTCCGTCCGATGGCGGATCATCAACACCTCCGCCGACGTGCATCCCATGCACCTGCACGGCTTCTACTATCGGATTGACGCGCACGGCGCGAATGGCCGCGACACGCTGTACGCCCCCGCCGCGCAGCGCATGGCGGTCACCGAGAAGCTGACGCCGGGCACCACCATGCAGATGGTCTGGTCGCCCAATCGCGCGGGCGGGTGGGTCTTTCACTGCCACCTGACGTACCACTTGCAGCCCATCGACCGGATTGCCGGACAGGACACCGCCAGTCACGAACACGACCCTGCCCTGCACACGGAACAGCACATGGCGGGTCTGGTGCTCGGCATTGACGTGACGCGTGCGAAGGGACGCGTGGCGGCCGCGCCATCTGCGGCGGCGCGTCGCCTGCGGCTCGTCGTGCACTCCGATTCAACGATCGCCGATTCGGCGGGCCCGCGCTTTGCCGCCATTCTCCAGGACGGCGCGCACGAACCGGCACGCGATTCCATGCAGGCCATGAGTTCGCGCATCGTGTTGCGTCAGGGCGAGCCCACGACAATTACGCTGGTGAACCAGACCAGGGAGCCGACGAGCATCCACTGGCACGGCATCGAACTCGAGAGCTATTACGACGGCGTGGTCGGCGTGGGCGGCATGCCTGGCATGCGCACGCCGCCCGTGATGCCGGCGGATTCGTTTGAGGTGCACATCACCGCGCCGCGCGCCGGCACGTTCATGTACCACACGCACTTCGAGGACGTGCGGCAGCAAAACGGCGGGCTGTATGGCGCGTTCACGGTGCTCGCCCCCGACGCGACACTCGACGCCGCACACGACCTCACGTTCATGCTGGCCAACACAGCCATCGGCCTTGTGGCGCTCAACGGCAGCACCGCGCCCGTGGCCGCGCCGCTCATGCTGCAGGCCGGCCAGACCTACCGCCTGCGCATTGCCAACATCTCCACCGGCAGTCCCAACCTGCAACTGCGGCTGATGCGCGACAGCGTGGCAGTACCGTGGCGCGTGGTGGCCAAGGACGGGTTCAACCGGCCGGCGGTGCAGGTCGTGCCGCGTACCGCGCTGCAACCCATCAGCAATGGCGAGATCTACGATTTCGAAGTGACTCCCGACCGGGCGGGCACATTGACCATCGAGATCCGCGGCAGCAGGGCGCAGCTCATCATCAGCCAGCCGTTGCACGTCATGCCGTAGCACCCGGCGGCGCGCGGACGCTACGATCCGCGCGCCGCGTCCGCGGCAACCGACTCGAGTTCTTCCCAGCGCGCGGTGGCTTGATCGACGTCGGCGTCGATTTGCGCGAGCCGCACCTTGGCCGAAGCCACCGCCGCACCGTCGCGCAGGAACGCCACATCCGCGAGCTGCGCGTAAAGCGCGGCACGCTCTGCATCGAGCGCATCGATGGCATCGGGCAGCGCCGCAAGCTCCGTCTTTTCCTTGAAACTCAACTTGCGCTGCCTGGCCGCCGGTCGTGATGCCGCCGGCGCCGGCTTCTTCGGTGCGTCCGCAATTACCGGCGCTGGACGCTGACGCACCCAGTCGGAATAGCCGCCCACATATTCGCTCACGCGTCCCTTGGCCTCGAGCACCAGCGTGCTGGTGACCACGTGGTCCAGGAAGTCGCGGTCGTGGCTTACCAGCAGCAGTGTGCCCGCATACTCGCCAAGCAGGTCCTCGAGCAGGTCGAGCGTCTCGAGGTCGAGATCGTTGGTGGGTTCGTCGAGCACCAGCACGTTGAACGTGTGCGTAAAGAGCCGCGCGAGCAGCAGGCGGTTGCGCTCGCCGCCCGACAGCGCCTTCACCGGCGTGCGCACCCGGTCGGGCGGAAAGAGGAAGTCGCCCAGATAGCCCGTGACGTGCTTGCGCCCGCCGTCGAGTTCCACGAAGTCGGCGCCATCGGCAATGCTGTCGAACACACTGCGCTCGGGGTCGAGCTGCTCGCGCAGCTGGTCGAAGTACGCGACATCCAGGCCGGTGCCGTGGCGCACGGTGCCGCCGCTTGTGCCGCTCGGACCACTCGCGCCTGCCGCACCGAGTTCGCCCAGCAGCAGCCGCAGCAGCGTCGTCTTGCCCGACCCGTTCGGCCCAATCACCCCCACGCGATCGCCACGCATGATCGTCGTGCTGAAATCGCTGATGATCGGGCGGTCGCCGTACGCGAAGCTCACGTGGCGCGCTTCCATCACCAGCCGCCCCGAGCGCTCGGATTCCTGCGCCTGCAGCCGCACCGTGCCGGTGTGTTCGCGCCGCGCGCCGCGTTCACGGCGCAGCGCCTCGAGCGATCGCACTCGGCCCTCATTGCGCGTGCGGCGCGCGCGGATGCCCGTGCGGATCCACACTTCTTCCTTCGCCAGCTTCTTGTCGAACTCCGCCCACTCGCGCGCTTCGGTGGCGAGTGCCACCTCGCGGCGTTCGAGGTACTTGTCGTAGTCGCCGCCCCAATCACGCACCACGCCGCGATCGAGTTCGACGATGCGCGTCGCCAGCCGCCGCAGGAAGGCGCGATCGTGCGTGACGAAGAGCAGCGTCACGCCGCGGTCGATGAGGAACGACTCCATCCACTCCACCGCGTCGATGTCGAGGTGGTTGGTGGGCTCGTCGAGGAGCAGGATGTCGGGCGAAGCGACCAGCGCGCGGGCCAGCAGCGCCTGACGCTTGCGTCCCCCCGAGGCCGCTGCGAACGGCGCATCGGCGTCGAGGCCCAGATGTTCGAGCACCGTCTCCACGCGCGTATGCAGCTGCCACGCATTGGCCGCATCGAGCGCGTGGTGCATGCGGTCGAGTTCACGCAGTGCGGCCTCGCCAGGCCGCGCGCCCACGTCGTGCGTCGCCAGGTGATACCGCGCCAGCAGACGCCCCAGGTCGCCGAGTCCTGCGGCCACCACATCGTAGGTGGAGCCCGCAATATCGGCCGGCATCTCCTGCGCCAGGCGCGCCACCGTCACGCCTCCCTGCCGCACGACCTCGCCCGCGTCGGGGCGTATGGTGCCATCAAGCAGCTTCATCAGCGTGCTCTTGCCCGCTCCGTTGCGTCCCAGCAGGCAGACGCGCTCCCCGCGTTCCATGGCAAAGCCCGCACCGTCGAGCAACGGCGCACCGCCAAAGGCAATGGTGACGTCTTTCAGGCCAAGGAGTGCCATGACTCAAAGCTAAGGGGTCTGCGCCTCCTGCCGGACAACGGAACCCCCGGGATGCCCGTACCTTTTCTTGGTCCGTTCAGAGCCAACCTTACGCTGGAGCCCGCATGCGGTTCACCCGGTTTCTCCCGTTGTCCCTCGTGCTGCTCGCCACGGCCGCGCCCGCGGTGGCGCGCGCGCAGGGCAAGCTCAACAAGTACGGCAATCCGGCCACGGTGGCGCCGGCGCCCACCACGAGCGCCATCACGGTGCGCGATCTGCAGATACGCCTGTACGCCTTTGCCCACGACTCCATGCAGGGGCGCCAGATTGGCCGCGTGGGCAACAAGATGGGCACCGACTACATCGCCGCCGAGGTCAAGCGGATGGGGCTCATTCCGGCGGGCGACAACGGCACGTACTTCCAGGTGCTGCCGTATCACACGCGCCAGTTCACCAACCATTCCCGGTTCACCGTCGACGGCAACCCGATGGCGTGGGAAAAGGACTGGGTGGCGGTACCCGGCACGCGCGCTCCGCGCGCCATCAGTGGCGTGACGGTGATCTTCGGCGGCGTCGCGGGCGACACCACCAAGCAGATCTCGGCCGCGCAGGCCAACGGCAAGTTCGTGGTGCTACTGCCGGCGCCGCCCGCCCCGGCCGCGCCTGCCGGCGCACGCGGTGGCGGTTTCCCCGGCTTCGGTCCGCAGCCAACGCGCCTTGCGGGTGCCGTCGCCATTGCGACCATCAACCTCGACACGCTCACGCCCGCACAGCGCACGGCGCTCAACCAGCCGACCATTGCCTCGTCGTCGGCCACCCGCGGCGGCAGGCCCGGTGCGCCCACGGCACCCGTCGACTCGATGACGCTGCTCAAGCAGCAGATCGATCAGCTCGCGCCGCAGGCGACCATTCGCCTTACGCGCGCGGCAGCCGCGCGCCTGTTCGAGCGCAGCAGCATTGATGGCCTCTCGCTCGGCGCCACCGGTGGCAGCGTCACCGCATCACTCGATTTCATCGAACTGCCCACCGACTGGGCGCGCAACGTCGTCGCCATCATTCCCGGCAGCGATCCCGTACTCAAGAACCAGTACGTGGCCATTGGCGGGCACAACGATCACGTCGGCATGCGCCCTGTGCCCGCGGACAAGGACTCGGTGAAGGCGTACAACGATGCGCGCAACAAGCTGCTGCTCGCCAACAACATGATCCAGGTGGACGCCGCCAAGCTGGCGACGATCCGCGTCAACATGGACAGCATCCGCAAGCTGCATCCCAAGGTGCGGCTCGATTCCGTCTCCAACGGAGCGGACGACGACGGGTCCGGCTCGATTGCCGTGCTCGAGATCGCCGAGTACATCCAGTCCATGAAGGTGAAGCCCAAGCGCAGCACACTCTTCGTGTGGCATACGGGCGAGGAAGCCGGGCTCATCGGGTCGGCGTTCTACACGGCGAATCCCACGGTGCCGATGGACAGCGTCGTCGCGCAGCTCAACATCGACATGATCGGTCGCGGGCGCGCCGAGGACCTGCCGGGTGGCGGCGACACCTATGTGGGCGTCGTCGGCAGCTCGTTCGATTCCAAGGACCTCGGCGACATGGTGGCGAGCGTCAACAAGAAGCTCGCCAAGCCGCTCGCTCTCGACTACAAGTTCGATTCCACCACTACGTGGAGCGGCTACAACAACATTTACGGCCGCAGCGACCACTTCAACTACGCCCGCGCCGGCGTGCCCATCGCCTTCTTCTTCACCGGCCTGCACGGCGACTATCACCAACTCTCTGACGAAGCCGAGTTCATCGACTATCCGCATTTCGCGATGATCACCAACTACATCCGCGATCTGACCGTGGAAGTCGGCAACGGTCCGCGGCCGCGCATGAACGGCACCAAGCCGGCCAAGGCGCCGAAGACGGCGGTGCCGTAAGGGCAGACGGGCGACCAACGACGAACGACGAACGACGAGAAACGGTAAACTGACAACAGGTGTTCAGTTTACCGTTTCGCGTTTTCAGAACGCGCGTGCGCGTTGCATGGTCGTGCGGGGGCGGTCGGCATCGATGCAGGTGGGCTCGTTGGGTGATGGTGGCATCCGACTGGTCACGCCGGTGCGCCCGTTCCATCTATCTTTCGATATATTGCCAATATGTACACGGCGTACATATTGATACATATGAAGACAACCATGAACATCGACGATGCCCTGCTGGCGCGCGCCTTGGCGCTTACCGGCCTCACCGAAAAGACGGCGGTCGTCCATGCCGGCCTCGAGGCGCTTATCGCGCGCGAATCGGCCCGCCGTCTCGCCAAGCTGGGCGGCAGCATGCCCGACCTCGCGCTCGCACCGCGACGCCGTCCCGCGGCGGCCCTTCCAAAGGTGCGCCGTGGTCCTGGTCGATAGCTCCGTCTGGGTCAGCCACTTCCACCGCCGTGACGCACGGCTCGTGGCACTGCTCGAAAGCGGCGACGTCCTGTCGCACAGCCTGGTCATTGGCGAGCTCGCGTGCGGCAACATGACCGCGCGCCGCACGACGCTCGAACTGCTGCACCTTCTGCCGCGGTCCGTCGAAGCCTCGACGACCGAGGTGCTGCGTCTCATCGAGCGCGCCGGACTGTTCGGCACGGGACTCGGCATGGTCGACGTGCACCTGCTCGCCGCGGCGCGGCTCAGTGATGCCTCGCTGTGGACGCACGACCGGGCGCTCGCGAGAGCGGCGGAGCGCATCCACACGATGTAGGGAGCCCCTACACCAGCGCCAGAATCTCCCCGCCGTACGCCTCGAGCTTTCGCTCCCCCACGCCCGCGATGCCACGCAGCTCGTGCAGCGTGCCGGGGCGCATGCGCGCGATCTCCTTGAGCGTTGCGTCGTGAAAGATCACGTACGCCGGCACACCGTGCTCGGCCGCCAGGTCGCGGCGCCACGCGCGCAGGCGTTCGAACACCGGCAGCGCATCGTCGGGCAGGTCGGCCATGATGGCCGCCGCCTTCTTCGCCTTCTTCCCCTTGGCCGGCGCGCGGTATTCGCGCAGCGGCACCGGTTGCTCGCCCTTGAGCACCGCACGGCTCGCCGCCGTCACCTTGAGCGCGCTGTAGCTGCCGTGGTCCACGACGATGAGCCCCAGCGCAATCGCCTGCCGGATGACAGCGCGCCACTCCTGCGCCGAGCGTTCACGGCCAATGCCGAAGGTGCTCAGCTCGCCATGCTGCCAGTGATTCACCTTGTCGGTCGCGTCGCCGCGCAGCACGTCGATCACGTGCATGGCGCCAAAGCGCTGCCCCACCCGGACGATGCACGACAGCAGCTGCTGCACCGCCACCGTGCCGTCCACCGACACCGGCGGGTTGAGACAGGTGTCGCAGTTGTTGCACGGCGCGGCTGATTCACCGAAGTACGCCAGCAGGCGCATGCGCCGGCAGTCTGACGTTTCGCAGAAGCCAAGCATCGCGTCGAGCTTGCCCATCTGCACTTTCTTGTACGCGTCGTCCGCCTCGGATTCTTCAATCATCCGGCGCTGCTGCACCACGTCCTGCAGGCCGTACGCCATCCACGCGTTAGCCGGCAAGCCGTCGCGCCCCGCACGGCCCGTCTCCTGGTAGTAGCCCTCGACGCTCTTCGGCAGGTCGAGGTGCGCCACGAAGCGCACGTCGGGTTTGTCGATGCCCATGCCGAACGCGATGGTCGCCACCATCACCACGCCGTCCTCGCGCTGAAAGCGCTGCTGGTGCCTGGCGCGCGACTCGCCGCTCATGCCCGCGTGATACGGCAGCGCGGTGACGCCGTGCGCCGCGAGAAACTCCGCCGTCTCTTCCACCTTCTTGCGGCTCAGGCAGTAGACGATGCCCGCGTCGCCCGCATGCTCGGCGTTGATGAAATCCAGCACCTGCTTGCGGCCGTTGTCCTTGTCGACCACGCGGTAGCGGATGTTCGGGCGATCCACGCTCGAGGCAAACACGCGCGCCGATTCCAGCTGGAGCCGTGTGATGATCTCGGCACGCGTCTGCTGATCGGCGGTTGCCGTGAGCGCAATGCGCGGCACCGTGGGGAACCGCTCGTGCAGCACCGAAAGCTGGATGTACTCCGGCCGGAAGTCGTGCCCCCACTGCGACACGCAGTGCGCCTCGTCGATGGCAAAGAGCGCCAGCGGGCTCGCCTCGAGCAGCGCGAGGCAGCGTTCGGTGAGCAGGCGCTCAGGCGCCACATACACGAGATCCAACTCGCCACGACGCACCATTTGCTCGGTGCGTGCCGCCTCGGCGGCGCTGAGCGTCGAGTTCAGGAAGGCCGCGCGCACGCCCAGTTCCTCGAGTGCGGCCACCTGGTCGTGCATCAGCGCGATGAGCGGCGACACCACCACACCCACGCCGTCGCGCACGATCGCCGGCACCTGGTAGCACAGTGACTTGCCGCTGCCCGTGGGCATCAGCACCAGCGCGTCGCCGCCGCCGGTGACGTGCGCAATCGCCTCGGCTTGATGCCCGCGGAAGGCCGGGTAGCCGAAGACGTGCTGAAGGACGTGGAGGGGATCGCGCGGCATGACGAGTGCGGGGAAGTTAGACGGTCGCCAACCGCAACGCGTGCGTGCGGACGTCGTGCGGCCAGTGCGCAATTTCCGTTTCAAGGCGCGCGCGATCGCTGGCGAAGAGCGCGCGCGTGGCTTCCTCGTAACCTGGATAATCGCCGGCAACGGCGTGCATGAAGTGGTACGCGGCTTCGTTGGCCGCGCGCGTGCGCGCTGTCGTTTCGGCCTTGCCTTCGCGGCGCGCGGCGTCCACCAGCTTGCGAATGGCGTTGGACGCGCCGCCCGGCTGCCCGGTGAGCCAGTCCCAGTGACGCGGCAGCAGCGTGACCTCGCGCGGAACCACGCCCAGCTTGGGGCGGCCGCGGCCGCGCGGCGGTTCCGGCGGCGGGGTGTATCGTGCCCGCACCTCATCGTCCGAGCCGCGCATGTCGAGATCGAGGGGGCGCCCGGTGACGTCATTGAAGATCAGCACCGGCGTGTCTGCCGGGCTGTGCTTCACAGCGACGGCGACCTCGGCCAACAGGCCGGAGGCGATGCGGCGGTCACCGAGGAAGGCAGTGTACGTCTGGGTCAGGTCGGGCATGGCGATCCTGCATCTATATAAAGGGGTGGTCCGAACCACGATAATATTATCCGGATGTAACATATTGTCAATAATAGCCGGATACAAATAGGGCGTTTTCGTTTGTCAGTCAGCCGCGCCACCATCCAGGATCCAGAGAACTGCAATCTCCAAGGAGCGCCGATGGGTGCCGGCTACGAGTTCGAGTGCGACGCGTGCGACTTCACTTTCGAGGCGTGGGACGATGGCAATCCCTACTTTCTGGATGCCGACGGAACCAGGCACTACGCGTACCATCCCGACGTCGACTGCGAGCGATGCAACCGGTGCCGCAGCAAGCGCATTGTGGACGCCGTCGACGCCGCAGGACATCGATGCCCGCGGTGCAAGCGAGGCGTGATTCACGAAGACACGTCGGCCGGAATGATCTCATGAGCCACGTCATTACAGTTCCGCCGTCACTCGACCTCCTCACTTTCGATCAGGTGCTCCAGCAGCTCGTGGTGCTACCGCGCGATGCAGAGGTCCTGGTGGATGCCCGGCCGTGCACGTGGGCCTCGCCTGGCGCGTTGATTGCCCTCTTGATGCTGGCGCAGTCGCGAACCACCAGGTCCGCGTTGTTGCTTCCAGGCAAGGTCGAGACTGCCGGCTACTGGTCGCGCAACAAGTTCATTCGGCACGCCGGCACGCTCTTCGATGTAGAAGGACCCGTGCCGGACGAAGCCCCCGAGCGAACAAGTGGTTCGCTGATCGAGATTACACGACTCGAGCCCGGCGATGATCTCGCGGGCGCCGTGCAGGACATCGTCAGCCGGCTGCGCGTGATCCTGTCGCAGGAACTCTCCATTGACCAACGCCGAGCCACGGAACTCGAGAAGACGTTCGCCGAGGTGTGCCTGGCGATGGTTGCGCGCACCAGCGGACCGGCGTGGTTCATGGGCCAGCTGTTCAACTACAAGAAGCGCGGCGGGCGGCGCGTGCTCGATCTCGCGCTCTCGGCTCCCGACACCGCGGACACGGCGTCGTGCATCGACGTGACCCAGCGCCTGCGTGGCCACGCGTACGCATTGCAAGGCAAGGTCACGGTGCGCGCCGGCACTGAGCGACACGCGTGGGTACCGGCGTGGGACGATGATGTCGCGCTGCGTGAGCGCCTGCCGCGCTTTGTCGGCGTGCAACTGCACATGCTCGTGCCAGAGCAGGTTGATGCGACGCGTCAGCATCCGCGGTAGCCGGCTTCGGCTGCCGCGGATAGCACGCCCACATGCTAGCATCTGCGGTTCTTGATCTCGTGGGCGGCGACGGCCGCGACATCCGGAATGGGATCGTTTACCAGCTTCCGCACCCACTTCACCGGCGTGCCGCTGTTGCTGGCCAGCGCGCTGCGCACCACGGGGTCCGGGTGCTTG
>JANYJW010000063.1 GCA_025361705.1 Gemmatimonas sp. | reverse complement strand
GGTCGTGCGGGCGCGGGTCAGTCGCTCCAGGCGGCTTCGATCGCCGCGACGCAACGCGATAATGCGAATGGGCAGTGGCATGGGACACACCATACCACTTCCCAAAGTATTATGCAAGAGACTTCAGCGACACTACACTAGCGAGGCCGCGTGCGCACTAGAACTCGATGTGCCGGCCGCGCCACTTGTGCTTGGGCCGCGGGAAGTCGCGACGAAAGTGCCCGCCGCGCGACTCGCGGCGCATGAGCGCGGCCATCGCCACCAACTCGGCGGCCTGAATCATGTTCGCCTCTTCGGTGGCGCCTTCCGGCAGGCGGGCCACCAGGTCATCCAGCCGCTCGACGCAGGTGCGCAGTCCCCTGGCCGTGCGATCGATGCCGGCGTAATCCCACATGAGCACGCGCACGGCGTCAGCGGCAACCTGCGCCGCGCCACGGTCGTGCAGCACGGGCACGCGCCACTCGGTCTTGCGCGGGAATCGCGGAATGCGCGAGAGCGTGCCCATGTCGCGCGCTACGCGCTCGGCGAAGACCAACCCCTCGAGCAGCGAGTTGGACGCCAGGCGGTTGGCCCCGTGCACCCCGGTGCACGACACCTCGCCACACGCATAGAGCCGGTCAAGTGACGACCGTCCGGCGAGGTCGGTGACGATGCCGCCCATCATGTAGTGGGCGGCCGGCGTTACCGGAATGCGGTCGCGCCGCGGGTCGATGCCGCGCGCCGCGCAGAGCGCAAAGATGCCGGGGAAGCGCGTGGTAAATGCGCGCTTGAGTTTCCGCGCGTCCAGGAAGACGCTGCGGCCCGCCTGCTGTTCACGGAAGATGGCGCGGGCCACGACGTCACGCGGTGCGAGTTCGCCCAGACGATGGAGCTTGGTCATGAAGCGCACGCCAGCGTCGTTCACCAGCGTGGCGCCTTCGCCGCGCACCGCCTCGGAGACGAGCTGCAGCGGGTTCTCGGGCGTGTCGAGCGCCGTCGGGTGGAACTGGACGAACTCCATGTCCGACAGCTTGACGCCGGCGCGGTGGGCAATGGCGTAGCCATCGCCGGTGGCAACCACGGGATTCGTGGTGTAGCGGAACAGCTGGCCACACCCGCCCGCCGCGAGCACCGTGGCGTCGGCGATGATTTCCACCGCATTGCCCATCACGCTCGCCCGCACACCGCAGCAGCGTCCGGCGTGCACGATGAGATCGAGCATGCGCGCGCTCTCGAGCACGTGGATGTTGGGCGTCTCCCGCACGCGCTGGATAAGCGTGCGCGCCACCTCGGCCCCGGTCTGGTCGCCCTGCGCGTGCACGATGCGGTGGCGCGAATGCGCCGCTTCCTTGCCGAGCGACAGGCGGCCGCGCACGTCGGTGTCGAAGCGGGCGCCGGCACTGGCGAGTTCCTTGACGCGTGCCGGCCCCTCCGATGTGAGTACCTCCACCGCCGCCGCATCACAGAGCGCCGCGCCCGCGGCCAGCGTGTCCTTGCGATGCAATTCGGGCGAGTCGCCCGCGCCAAGCGCCGCCGCGATGCCGCCCTGCGCGTAGGCCGTCGCCGAGTCGAACAGCGACTTCTTGGTGAGCATGTACACTTCGCCATGTTCCGAGGCGCGCCAGGCCGTGTGGAGGCCGGCGACGCCGGAACCAATGACGAGGAACCGGGTGCGAATGCGTTGGGGCATGCCTAATGCTGGCATGCGACGCGGCGTCCGTGAAGCCCGCCCGGAGGTTGGCAGGGACCTGCTGTGAGGCGATCTTCCGGAATGCCCCCGCATCGCGCGACACACCTGACCCCGACCTGCCGATGATAGATGCCGCTGGCGGCCCGTTCGCCATCGTGCTCCGGTTCATCGCGCTGACGGCGGCCACCGGGACACTTGGGGCGTGGGTGTTCGCCCGCCTGGTGGTGGCGCGCATGCCCAGTGACACCGATGGCCCGCATCGCGAGCAGCTGCAGGGCTTGGCCGTGCGCGTTGCCGTGTGGAGTGCGGCGGTTCTTGCCGTGGTGGCCATCCCGCGGTTGATCGTGCAGGCCGCAGCGCTGCCAACCCCGGACGGCAGTCTGACCTGGGCCGCACTCACCACGTTGCGGTCCTCGTGGGGCCGCGCGCTGGTGGTGCAGGGCGTAGCAGCCGCCGTCGCTGCAATCGTGCTGCGCTACGACCCGCGCACCCGGCCCTGGCATCCGCTGGCTGACGTGGCCGTGGTGACGCTGGCAGGTGCGGCACCCTTTCTCGCGCATGCCGGCTCGGCGCCCGTGCTGCGCGCGGTGTCGATGGTCGTCGACTTCGTCCACGGCACGGCGGCGGGTGCATGGGTGGGTGCGCTGGCGCTCCTCGCGGCGGCGGTGGTCACGTCGCGGCGCGTGCCCGAAGGGCCCACGCGCAGCGCGGCGTTGATCGCGGCCTTTCACCCGGTGGCGCTGGTCGCGGCCGCAACGGTCTTCACCACGGGGCTTGCCACCGCGTGGCTCCGCATGGGCGCACCCGAAGGGATCGCGTCGTCGACCTACAGCGGGCTCTTCGTGGCCAAGCTGCTGCTTGCGGGTGTGGTGGGCGCGTATGGTGCCGGGCACTCCAAGCTGGCCACGCGCCGCTTGCGCGCCGGAGAGCCGCGGACGGTGGATCCGCGTACCGTGAGTCGCACGCTGATGGCGGAATGCCTCGTGGCGGTGCTCGTGCTGGTGGTCACTGCCGTGCTCGTCGGCACCGCGCCGATCGGCTGACCGATGACTGCACCCATGGCATCAGGCGCGAATGATCGCGGCAAGGGCAAGCTGGTCGTGCTCATGGTGACCGCGTTCATGGACATGGTGGGGATCCTGATGGTGCATCCCCTCATGCCCTTCTACGCCAAGGACATGCACGAAACCGGCGTGATGAGCCGCGTGTTGAGCGCGATTGGCATGGGAGGCGAAGGCGCGGTGGTGTCGCTCCTCGTGGCGACGTTTGCCATCGTCCAGTTGATCAGCGCGCCGTATTGGGGACGCGTGTCGGACCGCTTCGGTCGCCGCCCCGCGATGATGATCGGCCTCGGCGGATCGGCCATGGCCTACCTCGTCTTCGCCTATGCGCCCACGCTCGACTGGCTCTTCCTGAGCCGCATCGTGCAAGGCGCCGGGGGCGGCACGGTGGGCGTGATTCAGGCGTACGTGGCCGACTCGACCAAGCCCGAAGATCGCGCCAAGGCGCTGGGCTGGCTCTCGGCGGCCACCAACGCTGGCGTCGCGCTGGGTCCCGTGATTGGCGGCGGCGCCATGCACTTCTTCGGCAAGAGCGGCCCCGGGCTCGCGGCGGCGCTGATGTCGACCATCACGATGGCCTTTGCCTACCACTTTCTCACCGAATCGCACGACCACGCGGCGGTGAAGGCCGCCGGCAAGACGGTGCGCACCTCAGGCCAGGCCATCTGGCGTGTGATGTCGCACGGCGCCGAACCGTCGTCACGACTCATCTGGATCTACGCCATCACGATGGGGTCGTTCCAGGCGATGAGCACGACGCTCGCCCTGCTGCTGAACTGGCGATTCGGCGTGACGGCCGCGACCATCGGGTTCTTCTTCACGTACATCGGCATCATCTCGGTGATCACCCGCGCGCTGGTGCTCGGGCCGATGGTGGATCGCTTCGGCGAGGCACGCCTCTCGCGACTCGGCATGGTGCTGCTCGCGGGCGGACTTGCCGGCATGCCGTTCGCCCCGAACATCCCCCTCCTTGCCGTCGCCGTCGCGCTCGTTCCGCTCGGCACGGCGTTCACGTTCCCGTGCGTGACGGGCCTGCTGAGCCGCGTCGTGGCCTCGCACGAGCGCGGACTCTACATGGGGGTGCAGCAGACGTTCGGCGGCATTGCGCGTGTCGTGGGGCCGCTCTACTTCGGCTGGGCGTACGACCACCTCGGCCAGCGCGTGCCGTTCATGACCGCGGCCGTGGTGGTGCTGCTCACGATCCTGCTCGGGCTGAACATGGAGTCGTACGGCAAGCGGGAGCAGGCAAGCACGTAACATCGCCGCCCATGGCGATGCCGGTGGCGGTTACGCCGTTGCGCCCGGCTCGGCATCGAGCACCGCCTTGGCGATGTCGACCATGCGCTTGGACCGATCCTGCGACGAGCGCTGGAGGATGCGGTACGCTTCGGGTTCGGAGCAGCCCGTGCGGCGCATCAGGATGCCCTTGGCGCGCTCGATAAGCTTGCGGTCCTCGAGCATCTGCTTGAGGTCCGCCGCTTCCTTGCGCGCCACGCTCAGCGCACCGGTGCGGGCGACGGCCAGACGGATGGTCGAGTCGAGCACGCGCGGAGGCACCGGCTTGGGCAGGAACGCCACCGCACCCGAGGCATCGGCTTCGGCGTCGGTGAGCTGGATGGTGTCGTCGCCGCTGATGAGCACGATGGCGATTCCCGGCAAGGCGCGCGAGATCGCCTGCGCGGCCTCGATGCCATTGGCCCCTGGCAGGTGCACGTCCATCAGGATGGCATCGGGGTGCAGCTCCTTGGCGCGCACCTCCGCCGAGGCGGCATCGGCCACCGCGTCGACGACGTCGTGCCCGAGCGTGGCGAGGAGTTCACGCAGCGACTCGCGGGCCGACCGCTCGTCGTCGACGATGAGCACGCGCGCCGCAGCAACGGCGTCAGGAGCGTGGGTAGCATTCATTGAGGATCCATCCTGCACTCAGGTGTCGCGCGGCGCCAACGGCAATGTGAGCGTTGCCACGGTTTCGCTGCCAACGCGCGTGCCGAGCGTGAGTTCGCCATCATGGCGGTGTACGATGCCCCAGGCCGCCGACAACCCAAGTCCGGCATCAGCGCCTGCTTTCGTCGAAATGAAAGGGTCGAACGCGCGTTCCGCCATCCCCTCGACAATGCCCGGGCCGTCGTCCCGCACCTCCAGCATGGCGTGGCCACCGGCCGCGTGCGTGCGGACGTGCACGGTGCCTCCCTGGCCCCCCCGAGACACCGCATCGATCGCGTTCGCGAGCAATTCGCAGGCGGCGACGCGCAGTTCGGCGCCTTCGCCGCGCACTGGCAGCGGTTCGGCGGCCTCGCATTCCAGCACCACGCCGGGCGCGGCCGACGCGCGGCACAACGCCACCGTTTCGCGCGCCACGGCGGAGAGGTCGACCACGGCTTCATCGGGAAACCGCGCAGCATCCTGCCGGATGAAATCGCGCAGGCGGTCCGCCACACGACCACGCATTTGCGCGAGCTCGCCGAGGCGCCGCGCCAGGTCCCGCACCGTGGCGGGATCGTCGGCCTGATGCTCGAGGACGAACGCCAGATTCGCAATGGGTGCGAGCACATTGCGAAACTCGTGCAGCAGCCCGGCGGCCACACGGCCCGCCGCCGCGAGCCGCTGCTCGCGGGGCGTGGATCCGGTGGCGACGGGCCCCATCTCGCGTGCCATCACGCCGTGACCTCACGGGGTGCACGGCCGAACAGCATGCCCACCGCGACCACTGTCACGGCGCCGACGACGTTGTACCAGAGAAATGCGACCGACGGCGCGCCGATGTTCACGGCGCCCACCGCCGCCATGCCGGCGAGCAGTCCGTAGAACGCCCCGCTGCCGCGCGTGCGCGGAATCATTGCCAGCAGGAAGACGCCGAGGATGGAGCCATAGAAGAACGACCCGAAGCGGTTCACGACCTCGATGAGCGACCCAAGGTTCGCCGCAAAGACCGCGACCACGCAGGCGAACACTCCCCAGGCGCCCGTGGCGGCCCGCGACACCCTCAGGTAGTGCGCATCGTCGGCCTCGGGACGCACCCACCGCCGGTAGAGGTCGATGACCGTGGTGCTCGACAGCGACGCCAGCTCGCCGGCGACCGCCGACATCGCCGCGGCAATGACCGCCGCGATGAAGATGCCCGTCAGGCCGATGGGAAGTTCGGTGAGGACGAAGTGCGGGATGATGTAGTTGACGTCCGTCGCAGCCTTGGCGCCCGGCACTGTGGCGGCCTTCATGGCGTCGGCGCGCACGCGCGCGACCATCTGGTCACCGATGCGGATCTCACGACGGGGAGACACCTCGGCCGCGCGGTCACTGGCGTGCGCGAGCGCCCGGGCCGCCTCCGCCCGCACGGTCAGCGCCGCATCGTAGCGCTGCGACAGCGTGGCATACGCGGCCGGGTCGGCCGCGCGCACGCGCTCGGCCTGCACCGGGTTGTAGTACAGCGGCGGCGGCGTGAAGACGTAGAAGACGAAGACCAGCACGCCCAGCAGCAGGATCATCGCCTGCAGCGGGATCTTCCAGTAGGCGCTGATCAGGTGCGAGCTGCGCGCCTCGTCGACCGTCTTCGCCGTGAGGTAGCGCTGCACCTGGCTCTGGTCCGTGCCGAAATACGACAGCATCAGGAACGTGCCGCCGATGATTCCGCTCCAGAACGTGTATTGCTTGGTGAGCGTGAAGCTGAAGTCGAAGATGTCCAGCCGTCCCGTTGCGCCGGCAATGCGCAACGCGGCATCCGGTCCCACGGGAATGCGCAGGAGCAGCACGACGATCATCGCCGTGACGGCGGTGAGCACGAGCACGATCTGCTTGACATCGGTCCACGCCACTGCCTGCACCCCACCGATCATCGTGTAGATCACCGTGGGCACGCCGATGAGCGCCACCGAATAGGCGAGCGGCCAACCGAAGATGGACGAAAAGACGACGGCCGGCGCGGCGATGATGGTGCCGCACGACAACCCGCGCGAGAGCAGGAAGAGCAGGCTGGTGAGCGATCTCGTGCGCGCATCGAAGCGCTTCTCGAGAAACTCGTACGCCGTGTACACCTTGGCCCGGTGCAGGAACGGCACGATCGTCACGCCGAGAATCACCAGCGCCACCGGCAACCCGAAGTAGAACTGCACGAAGCGCATGCCGTCGTTGGCGCCCTGCCCCGTGGTGCCAATCATCGTGATGGCCGACAGCTGCGTGGCCATCACCGAGAGGCCCACCACCCACCAGGGCAAGCTGCGGTTGCCGAGAAAGTAGCCGTCGAGCTTCGTCGTGCCCTTGGCGCGACGGATGCCGTCCACCGAGATGTACGTGAGATAGCCGAGGACGATCACCCAGTTGATCCAGTGCATGGCTACCACGCGTACCGGGACTGGAGCGCGAACAGCACGGCCCACGCCAGCAATTCTGCGGCGAGCACGCGCACGAGCACCCGACGGAACGGCGTGCTCATGGCTGCACGCGCGGCGGCGCCTTGGCGCCCATCGGACGCCCGGCCGAGAGCAAGTTCACGAACAGCCGCGCGCTCCCCGGCACGCCAGCCGGAAACTGGCGGAAGAGCGCCAGCGTGGTGTACACGTAGGTGCCCGCGCCGTAGCGCGTCATCAGGATGGCCCCCGTGTTCTCGGGCTCTCCTGGATCATGCATCTCGAGCGGCATCGCGTACTGCGGGTCGATGACTGTCGGCATGTAGAGCGAACGCTCCTGCACCCAGTCGGACCAATCGCCGGCGTTGATCACGTTGGGCCACGTGAGCAGGCGCGACTTGGGATCCTTCACTGTCACGGGTGCGTCTTCCAGCGTGACACGCTGCGCCGTGCGGGCGTACGACACCGGGAACGGCATCATCCCCGCGCGCGCCATTTCCTGCTGGCCGTACTGCACCAGCATCGTGCCGCCGTCCTTGACGTACTCAAGCAACCGGCGGTTGTACGCCCGCAGCTCGGGCGAGGCCTGATAGGCACGCGGGCCAATGATGACCGTCGTAAAGCGGGTGAGGTCGACCAGCGGCAGCTCTTGCGGCGTCAGCACGGTCACCGGAATGCCAAGCTGGCGCAGGCCGGCCGCCGAGAGGTCGCCGACTCCCTGCACGTACGCAACCTGCAATCCCGTCGGTACCACCACGTTGACCGCCTGCAGCCAGACGCCCGATGACCGGTACAGGCGAATGGGATGGATGTGCGCGTACTCGATGGCGCGGAAGCCCTCGGCGTAGCGGCCCATCTCCCCCTCGGCGATGACGCCCAATTCGTAGCGTCCCTCCGCCAAGGTGCCGCGCAGGCGCACGAACACCTCGCGCGTCTCGAGCGGCTCGAGTGCCACGATGCGCGTCATCGAGTCCACGGTGACGCCCTTGGGTGCGAGCACGCGCAGGGTGTAGGTGCGGGCGGCCGTGGAGTACGACTGTACGGTAAGGCGCAGCAGTCGGTCCATGGGCCTGCCGGCCGGCAGCCACTCGAGGCCGCGGTCAAAGGACAGCGACACGGCGGGCGCGCCGCCAACCGGGCGGTTCTGCTCACCTTGCACCGGGTCGGCGAAGCGATAGACGATCGGCGCGGGGGGTGCCGCCACGGTGGCACCGGAGATCTCCACTTCGACGCCCGCCTCCGTCTCCCGGCGCACGTCTTCGCGCAGCGCCACACCGCGGGTCAGGCCCGTCGAGACGGCCGACACGCGCCCCAACCCGTCGGCCGGGGATTGCCGGTCGGCATACAGGTCGCCCTGCCGCCCACCGAGCCACCACGGCCGCGTGTCGACGATGCCGACAAGCATGCGGCGCGTGGACCACGCGCTGTCGGGCGCAATTACCACCGGCACCTTGAGGAGTTCCGAATATCCATTGAGCACCACCGCCCGAACCGTCACGGGTACGGTGCCACGGTTGTAGACGGTGATGGCGGCTGGCATGGAGTCGCCGAACGCGAGCAGTTCCCGCTCGGCCGTCGCCTCGACGGCCACGCCAGAAGCCATGAGCAGCGCGTCGGCCGCGCGCTCCTGCATCTGGGTCACGGCAGCATCAGCGTCGAGCTGCGTGAGCGTGCACGGTGCGGGGCGCGCCGCACGCGCCCCGACGCGGCGCGTGCACGATGGCGTCTCGTCGCGCAGGGCAGCGAGGGCCGAGGCCGCCGCCGCAAGATGCGCGACCATGCGCCCCGGGTGTGCAAAATCGAGCACCGCACGCGCCGAGTCGGCGTGTGCACGCGCCAACTGCATCTGCCGCCTCCCTTCGGGCGACAGGCTCGCATCAAGGCGAGTCAGGGTGGTGTCGATGCCGTCGAACAGCGAGCGCTCGCTCGCCGGCGGCGTGGCTTCATTGGCGCGTGAGGCCTGCCGCGCGACGGCGTCCATCGCCACGCCGCGGCGCTGCAGCACGCCAAAACCCTGCGAGCGATGCTGGCTGCGGCTTTCGCCCGCCATCTCGGTATAGCTGCGCCCCGTCACCGAATTGAACTCGCCCACGTTGAACGACAGGGTGCCCTGCACGCCCGTGAAGCGCGCGCCGCGGTAGAACTTCTGCGCTTCCCATGCCGGGCCGAACCGGGCCACGGGAAATCGCACGGTGTCGGCCGACGCATCGTACGCCTCGCGCGCCACGATGCCCGACACCTGATGGTGCCCGTGCCCGTCAGATGGCGTGCCCGAGAAGATCGCGACGATCACGGTGGGCCGAAACGCACGCACCACCGTCACCACGTCGCGCAACACCTCTTCGTGGTCCCAGTGCTTGAACGTCTCTTCTGCGGTCTTGGAAAAACCGAAGTCGTAGGCGCGCGTGAAGTACTGGTGGCCACCATCGATGCGGCGCGCCGCCAGCAGTTCTTCGGTGCGGATGGCGCCCAGCGCCTCGCCCAGCTCGTTGCCAATCAGGTTCTGGCCGCCATCGCCGCGCGTGAGCGACAGATATGCGGTCTCGACGTGGCGTCCGCGGCTGAGCCAGGCGATGAGCTGCGTATCCTCGTCGTCCGGGTGCGCGGCAATCACGAGCACACGGGGCGTGACGAGCAGGCCGTTCACCAGGTGATCCAACGCGGCGGCGCCGCGCTCTTGCCCAAGGGCGGAGCGCGGCCCAGCGAGCCCCAGCAGCACAGCGCACGCGACCAGCGCGCGCGGCAGACGCGACATCATGCGATCTCCTCCGGGAATTCCAGCTATCGGGCGAGCGCGGCCGACCGGCGCGTGCCGGCACCCCCGCGCGCCGGCGGCACCTCGAGCGCATCGTGCACGATCCGCTGCTGTTCGTCGGCGTGGGCCTTGGGATATCCCTCGGCCGGACTGGCCCGGTCGGGACGTCCGATGTATCGAATGACGAGCGCGTTGCCCGCCGCCACGCGCAGGCGCGGCGCGACGTGGATCCACGCCCCCATGTTGCGGGGCTCTTCCTGCACCCACGCCACCTCGTCGATGTTCGGATACTCGTCGACGAGGCGCGACACGAGGTCGAGCGGCCACGGGTACAGCGCCTCGACGCGCACGATGGCGACGTGGTTCCCGGGATCGCGCGCCGCAAGGTCGTAGTAGATCTTGCCCGAACAGAAGACCAGGCGCCGCACGTCGTCGCGCTTGGCCGCGCCGCGCGGATCGTCGATCACCGGCTTGAACGTGCCGGCCGTGAGATCGCGCAGGTGCGACGCCGCCTGCGGCAGGCGCAGCAGCGACTTGGGCTGCATCAGCACCATGGGGCGCCGCGGCTGCCGCCGCGCCTGCCAGCGCAGCAAATGGAAGTACTGCGCCGGCGACGACGGATACGCGACCGTCATGTTGTTCTCGGCGCACGACTGAAGGAACCGCTCGAGACGCGCGCTCGAGTGCTCGGGCCCCTGCCCTTCGTGCCCGTGTGGCAGCAGCAGCACGAGGCCGCTGTCCTGGCCCCATTTGGCGCGGTCGGCCACGATGAACTGGTCGATCATCGCCTGCGCCACGTTGATGAAGTCGCCGAACTGCCCTTCCCACAGCGTGAGCGTATCGGGCGCGGCCACGCTGAAGCCGTACTCGAAGCCCATCACCGCCATCTCGCTGAGCGCGGAGTTGTGGATCTCGAGCGTCGCCGACGTGCCGCTCAGGTGCTGCAGCGGCACGTACTTGCCGCCCGTCTTCATGTCGCTCAGGGCCGCGTGCCGATGCGAGAACGTGCCGCGCTCGGCGTCCTGACCGGTCATGCGCACCGATGTCCCCTCGGTGATGAGCGACGCGAAGGCGAGCGCTTCGGCGTGCCCCCAGTCGACGCCGCCCGCGTCGCCCAGCGCATCGCGGCGGCGCTCGAGCTGCTTGGCCAGGCGGGTGTGCGGCGTGAAGTCGGCGGGATAGCGAAGCAACTGCTCGTTGAGGGCAATCAGGGTGTCGGCGCGCACGGCCGTATCGGCCATCGGCGGCACTGCCGGCGCGCCGTCGCCGTCGGCGGAATGCACCGCATGCACCACGGCATCGCCCCGCGGCATCCCCGCATGCACCGCCTGCAGCTCGGCCACCACGGCGCGCTCGGCGGCGTCGACATCAGCTTCGGTGACCAAGCCCTCGGCGACAAGCCGACTGCCCCACACCTGCCGCGGCGTCGGATGCGCCTTGATGCGCTCGTACAGCAACGGCTGTGTGTACGTGGGCTCGTCGCCCTCGTTGTGGCCGTGCCGGCGGTAGCCCACCAGGTCGATGAGGAAGTCGCGCTTGAACTGCTGCCGGTATGCCACGCCAATACGCATTGCGGCCACGCAGGCCTCGGCGTCATCGGCGTTGACGTGGATCACCGGAATCTCGAATCCCTTGGCCAAGTCGCTCGCATAGCGGGTCGAGCGCGAATCGACGGGATCGGTGGTAAAGCCCACCTGGTTGTTGACGATGATGTGCAGCGTGCCGCCCACCGAGTAGCCGCGCAGGCGCGACAGATTGAGCGTCTCGGCCACGATGCCCTCGCCCGGGAACGCCGCATCGCCGTGGATACAGACCGGGATCACAGCAAGCTCGTCGCGGTCGAGCGGCTGCCCCGCAACGCGCTGCTCGGCCCGCACCAATCCCATCAACACGGGATTCACGACTTCGAGGTGGCTCGGGTTTGGCACGAGCGAGACGGCCAGCTCGGTGCCGTGCGCGGTCACCTGCGTGCCGTCGAATCCCAGGTGGTACTTCACGTCGCCGGTCGACGTGCCGGCCAGGTGGTCGTGCCGCCCCTCGAACTCGGCGAAGACCTGTTCGAACGGCTTGCCCAAAATGTGCGTGAGCACGCTGAGGCGCCCACGATGCGCCATCGAGATAGCCACATGCTGCACCCCGGCGGCGGCGGCTTCGTCGAGCGCGGTGTCGAGCATCGGCACCAGCGCGTCGGTGCCCTCGATTGAGAAGCGCTTGTAGCCGACGTAGGTCTTGCCGAGGAAGCGCTCGAAACCGTCCACCTGCGACAGGCGGCGCAAGATGGCGCGCTTCTCGTCGGCCGTGAGCGCTCGCGTGAGCTGCTCCGCCGTGAACACGGCGCGGAACCACTGCCGCTCCTCCTCCGAACCGCAGTGCACGAACTCGACGGCGAGGTTGCGCATGTAGCGGTACTTCAGCCGTTCCGCGACGTCGCGACCCGTGGCGAGGTGCGGAAAGTCGATGGCCGCCCCGCTCACGAGGTCGAGGTCGGCATCGGTGATGCCGTAGTGCTCGACCGTCAGTTCGATGGCACCCGGCGCTGCGGTGCCGAGCGGATCGAGCTGGACCGCCAAATGACCGTACCGGCGGATGGCGGCCGTGTAGCGGGCCACCCCCGCCACCTTGTGGGCAAACGCCTGTTGGTCACCGGCGGTCGCTGCCGTCGGCGACGTGCCGCCGAGCGACGCGGCCAAGCGGAAGAACTGGCGCCACGACTCATCCACCGAGTTTGGATCGCGGCGGAAGGCCTCGAACTGTTCGGCGATGTAGCCGTCGTTGAAGACGGAGGAGACGGGGAGGCTCATGGGAGGGGAAATCTAGTCGCCAAAGGGACCGCCTGACGGAAGTCGCAGGATGGCGTCGCCTGTCTGCAGGACGCCCTCCCCCGCCACCCGCGCATAGAGGCGACTCCACCCCGGATGCTTCTGCTGCGAGATCCGGTTGGAATCGAGGTCGGCAAAGGACGGCCGGATGGATGTGCAGGGCGCCGCGTACGCCGTGACTTCGAGCGTCACGCCGCCGATCCGGAGTACCGCGCCGGGGGCCAGCGTATCCCAATCGAGCCCGCGAATGGTGAGGTTCTCACCCGTGGTTCCCGGGGCGATGGGATGTCCCTCGCGCTGCAGCGCCTCAATGCGCTCCATCGCGTAGAGGCAGAGCGCGCGGTCGGGACCGCCGTGATGCTTCAGGTTGCGCTGGACGTCGCCTTCGAGGCCCGCCGCGCTGACGCGCGCACTCGGCACCGGCCGCTTGGGCACCCCGCCCGGCGAGGCATTGATGCTGACAATGACCCCGTGCTCACTGCCCATCGGCTAAGACCTCCGCAGTCACGAGGCGAATGGGTATGCCGCCGTTGGTCGACTTCCACGCGTCGGCGAACGGCAGTCGCACCTGGCGTTCGAGGTCGCGGTCGGCGCTGAGCATCGCGAGGCGCCACCCGGGACTCGCGCGTAGCACGTTCCCGAGTTGGGCAAAGAGATTGCGCAGCGGCGCCTTCTCGCCAACGCGGACGCCGTACGGCGGGTTCACCACCACCAATCCGGGCACGGCGGGCGGCACGACGGCACTCAGCGACTGCTGCACGATCACCAGATCGGCCGCGACGCCAGCCCGCGCGGCGTTGGCGTGCGCGGCCTCGATCGCGCCGGCATCCCGGTCGCTCACGAGCAATGCGACGCCGGCACGCGGCAACTCGGCCGACGTTGCCTCCGCGCACACGGTGCGCCACAACGCGGCATCGTGCCCCGGCCACTGCTCGAACGCGAAGGCGCGGGCACGCCCCGGCGCCATGCGTCGCGCGAGCATCGCCGCTTCAATGGCGATGGTGCCGGCGCCGCACATCGGATCGATGAGCGGCGTGGTGCCGTCCCAGCCCGCTCCGAGCAGCATCGCCGCGGCGAGTGTCTCGCGCAGCGGCGCCTTGGCCGTGGCCTTCCGGTAGCCGCGGCGATGCAGCAACTCGCCCGACGCATCGGCGCTGATCACGCACTGATCGCGAAAGAGCCGCACGACAAACAGCTGCTCGGCGCCGCCTTCATCGTCGTCGTCGCCCACCGCGCCGGCCGGCAGAACGCCGGGCACGCGCAGCTCGAGCGCCTCCATCAAGCGCTGGGCCACCGCGCCCGAGTGGTAGAGCCGGCTCTTGCGGCACGTCACGCGCAGGCGCACTCGGCGCCCGGGCGTCACGATCGTGTCCCACGCGACGCGGCGGCCGAACTTCTCCACGTCGGCGAAGTTCAGCGCCTTGAACTGTGCCAGGCGCACCAGGACGCGGCTCGCCGTGCGCAAGTGAAGGTTGCACCGCATCAGGTCGCGCGGTGTCAGCATCGCCGATACCGCGCCGGGTTCCTCGCCGGTGACGGCGATCCCCAGCGCCGCCAGCTCACGCCGCGCCAAGGCCTCGAGTCCGGGGGCGGTGACGATCAGCGCGTCGCGCGGCGCGGCATCACGCGGCGCCGCTTTGCGTGGTGCGCCCTTACGGTGTGCGCGGGCGGGTGAACGGCGTGGCGGCATGGCCTGAAGTGTCGCGCCGCGCATGCCACCAGCGCCAGCCAAGGAGCGTCGCAAAGACGGAGGTGTAGACGACCGGCTCGCCGATGTCGGCCTTCACCGACATCCACCAGTGTGTCACACCGAGCGCCGGCACCAGGTAAGTCCAGCGGTGCAGCGCCACCCAGCGCTGCTTCATCTTAGCAATGGCGGCGACCGTGGACGTGAGCGCCAGCGGCAGCATGACGAGGAGGCCGAGGAAGCCGACCACGATGTACGTGCGCTTGGTAAGGTCCGTGCCCAGTTGGCCAAGGTCGAGCTGGATGTCGAGCAGGGCGTACCAGAGGAAGTGCGCCAGCCCGTAGAAGCACGCCGCGAGTCCAAACGTGCGGCGGTCTCGTTGCACCCAGTTCCAGCCAAGCATGCGCCGCACCGGCGTCACCGCCAGGGTGGCCACCAGGTACTTGATGGTAAGCTGGCCGAGGACCAGCTCCCCTTCCTTCACCGGGTTCGACCCGAGCCATCGGGTGCCGAGCAGGAGGTCGGACACCAAACCGATGATCACCACTGACCCGGGGACGAGGATCGCCGTCCACACCGCCCACGACCACCATCGGGGGCGCGTCCACGTGCTGGTTCTCGCGCGCGTGGCGCTCCCCCACTCGCGCATCGCCATGCTCAGTAGTTCCGGCGCAGGTCCATGCCGGCGTAGAGCGACGCCACGTCGTCGGCATATCCGTTGAACATCAGCGTCGGGCGGCGCAGGAACTCGCCGATGCGGCGCTCCTTGGCCTGGCTCCACCGCGGATGGTCCACCGTGGGATTCACGTTGCAGAAGAAGCCGTATTCGTCGGGGGCCGACACATTCCACGCCGTCGCGGGTTGGCGATCGGTGAGCCGGATGCGGACGATGGACTTGATGCCCTTGAAGCCGTATTTCCACGGCACCACGAGGCGTAGCGGGGCGCCATTCTGGTTGGGCAGGTCGCGCCCGTACACGCCCGTGGCGAGCAGGGTCAGCGGGTGCATGGCCTCATCGAGCCGCAGTCCCTCCGTGTACGGCCAGCGCAGCACGGCCGACCGCTGGCCGGGCATGCGCGCCGGATCGTACAGCGTGGTGAACTCCACGTACTTCGCGCCGGGCGCGGGATCGGCCCGCCTCAGCACATCGCCCAGCATGATGCCGCGCCACGGGATGACCATCGACCAGGCCTCGACGCAGCGGTGCCGGTAGATGCGGTCCTCCACGCGGCCGGCCTTCATGAAGTCCTCGAGGGCGTAGCTCCCCGGCTTCTTGACGAGGCCGTCGACGACGACGGTCCACGGCCGGGGCTTGAAGCCCTTGGCCATGTCGGCCGGTTCGTCCTTGCCCGTGCCGAACTCGTAGAAGTTGTTGTAGCTGGTGACATCGGCCCACGGGGTCGCCTTGTCATCGGGCTGCAGGCCGAAGGGCTTGCCCAGCGGTTGCTGCGCATCGGCCTGCGATGGCAGCAGCGCCCCGGCACCGGCAATGGCGCCCACGGTCAGACCGGCAGCTGCCAGCCACTCGCGACGGGTGAGATACAGCGACTCCGGAGTGATTGCCGACGAACGGAGGTCGTCTGGAACTGGGGGGCGAATTCGCATGGGGGGGCGGGTGGAGTTACCGACGTACCTGCTGGAGCCGGCGGAGGTTCCCTCGGGCGGGATGACGGCCCCGCGCCGGGAGCGTAACTTCAGGCACCGGGCGCAGGCAAGCGTCCTGCCCCCACCCGGCCCAACGCGCACGCCGCGTGGTTTGTTCGCTCTCGCCGTCCTCTCCCCACCGATGCAGACCGTCGTCACCGCCACCGGAAGCGTTCCGAACGCCGCGCAGCAGGCCGCTGCCGCGGTCGACCACCTTGTGACCAGCGGCAGCTTCCTCGGCAACACGCCGCAGCAGTGGCTGCAGGCCGCCGCGGCGGCCGGCGCCGGCATTGCCCTGCTGTGGGTGTTGCGTTCCATCACCGAGCGCCGCCTGGCCGCGCTGGCGGCGCTGACCGACACGGTCGCCGACGACTTCGCCATCGAGTTGGTGCGCGGCATCAAGACGTCGATGTTCGTCTTCGTCGCGCTCGTCGGCATCGACGCGTTCATCGCGTTCCCGCCGCCGGCGGACGAGGCCGTGCGGATCATCAAGATCCTCGCGCTCGTGCTGCAGGGCTTCGCGTGGACCAACGTCGTCGTCGCCTTCTGGCTGGAGCAGTGGGCGCACAACAACCCGCGGCAGAGCGACCGCACGACGATGGCCGCGCTGGGGTTCGGCGTGCGGCTGGTGCTGTGGAGCCTGCTGGTGCTGCTCGCCCTGCAGAACTACGGCGTCAACATCACCACGCTCATCACCGGCCTCGGCGTGGGCGGCATTGCCATCGCGCTCGCCGTGCAGAACATCCTCGGTGACCTGTTCGCCGCGCTGTCCATCGTGCTCGACAAGCCGTTCGTCCTCGGCGACTACATCGTCGTCGACCAGTACGAGGGGACGGTGGAGAAGGTGGGGCTCAAGACGACGCGCATCCGGAGCGTGAACGGCGAAGAGGTGATCATCTCCAACGCCGACCTGCTGAAGACCAAGATCCGCAATCTCGCGCGGCGTGGGGGCCGACGGTACGTGCTGCAGACGACGGTCGCACTCAACACCGACGCCGCGGCGCTGTCGCGCGTGCCTGATCTCTTCCAGCAAGCCATCGGCGACCAGCCCTATCTCACGTTCCAGCGCTCGCACCTCATCGGCACCACGCCTGCCGGCCACGAGTTCGAGACGGCGTTCTTCGTGACCAACCCCGACTGGTTGATCGCCCTCGACGCGCGCCAGGCGATACTGCTGCGGGTCTACTCGGCGTTGCAGCGCGAGGGCATCGCCCTCGCGGCGGGCGTGGCCACGGTCACCTCCGTGCGGAGTTCGGCGTGAGCGACCGCCAGGTGGTGCGCATCGGCGCGGGCGCCACGTCGCCGTTCCGCACGCTGCGTGAGATCTGGAATTACCGCGACCTCTTTCGCGCGCTGGGCACTCGCGATCTGCGCCTGCGCTACCGCCAGACATTTCTTGGCATCGCATGGGTCGTGCTGCAGCCGCTCGCCGCCGCCGGCATCTTCGCGTTCGTGTTCGGGTCCATCGCGCACGTTCCCACCGACGGCCAGCCGTACGTGCTCTTCGCGCTCGCCGCGCTCACGGGGTGGAATTTCTTCTCCAACGTGCTCACGCGGGCCAGCACGTCGCTCATCCAGAACCCGCAACTCGTCACACGCGTCTACTTTCCGCGACTCATTCTGCCGCTCGCCGTCGTCCCGGCGGCACTGGTGGACCTGCTGGTGACACTCGCCGCATTTGTCGTCATCGCGCTGGCGCAGGGCCGCGGATTCGACGCCAGACTTGCCGTGCTGCCGCTCGTCGTGCTTCTGCTCGGCGCGCTCGCACTGGGCGCGGGCTTTGCCGCGGCGGCGCTCGCCGTGCGCTACCGCGACGTGCAGTACCTGCTGCCGGTGGCCATCCAGATGGCGCTGTATGCGAGCCCGGTGGCCTACTCGGCATCGGCGGTGCCGGAGCGCTGGCAGGCGCTGTATTACGCCAACCCGCTCGCGGCGCCGCTCGAACTGATGCGATGGTCGCTGCTCGGCACGCCAGCGCCCGCCGCGCGCCAGCTGGCGTACAGCGCAGGAGTCGCCGCGGCGCTCGTCCTCATCGGCGCCGCGGTCTTCCGCGGCATCGAGCGGAGCTTTGCCGATGAGATCTGACGCTGCCAGCCACACCGCCATCCGCGCCGAGGGGCTCGGCAAGTCGTATCGCATCGGGCGCGGCCCGCGCGCGTCGACGCTCGCCGAGCGGCTGGTGCGCGCGATGCACCACCCGTTCGGGCCGGGCGACGGCGAGCTGTTCTGGGCACTGCGTGACGCGTCGTTCGAGATCCCGCGCGGCCAGGCCGTGGGCATCATCGGGCGCAACGGCGCCGGCAAGAGCACGCTGCTCAAGTTGCTGAGCCGCATCACGACGCCCACCACGGGATGGGCGGAACTGTATGGACGCGTGGGCTCGCTCATCGAGGTCGGCACCGGCTTCCACCCCGAGCTCACCGGGCGGGAAAACGTCTACCTCAACGGCGCCATTCTCGGGATGCGTCGCCACGAGGTGGCGCGACGCTTCGACGAGATCGTCGAATTCTCCGGCATCGAGCAATTCATCGACACGCCGGTGAAGCGGTACAGCAGCGGCATGTACATGCGCCTCGCATTTGCCGTTGCCGCGCATCTCGACGCGGAGATTCTCGTCATCGACGAGGTGCTCGCGGTCGGCGACCTCGAATTCCAGCGCAAGTGTCTTGGCAAGATGGGCGAGGTGGCGGGAGCCGGCCGCACCGTCCTGTTCGTGAGCCACTCGCTGCACGCCATCTCCACGCTGACCACCCGCACCCTGGTGCTCGAACGCGGCCGCGTGGCATTTGACGGCAGCACCACCGACGGCCTCGGCTTCTACCGCGCGCTGCAGGCCGAGGGCGCCGAGTCACCGCACGGGTACGTGGCCCACGCCGACCGCACGGGCATTCACGTGCGGTCGGCGCGGCTGCACGCATCCATCGGCGAAGGCATCCAGCGCAATGGCGACCCGTTCGGCATCGAGTTCGAGCTCGAGGTGCCCGAGCCGGTGCCGCAACTCTGCTTCTCGGTGCACATCACCGACGAGTCGGAACGGGCGATCAACCACTTCTGGATCTACGGCGATGGCCCGGCATTTCGCAACGCGACGGGGCGCTTCGTCGTGCGATTCGACATTCCGAAGCTTCGCCTGATGATGGGCCGGTACACGATGTCCGTGTGGCTCAACAACCGCGCGACGCACGAAACGTATGACCTCCTGCGCAATGTCTGCCCCTTTGAAGTCACGATGGACGGATTGGTGCGGCCAGACTACGACTGGAGTCCGGAGCACATGACGTACGTCGAGGACTATTCGTGGAGCGTCGTGCGTGCCTGACACGCGGCTCGGCGTGCAGGGGGTGCCTGAAATACTGGCGCCGGCCCAGCGCATCTGGCGTCGGCTGCACGACCTGCGAGAGCGCATCGCTCCGGCGCCCCGGATCGGGCCGGCGTGGCGGCCTGTGGCGTCCGGTCAAGCGGCGGGCGACCTGATCTTCGAGCGATTGAGCGGCGCGGCGCCCTCGATGATCGCCCGTCTCGGCGCGGGAGAGCTTGAGGCGATGCTGCGCCAGATCGCCATGGACGCCCCCGGCCCGCAGTGGCTGCACGCCCTGCGGTACGCGCTCGGACGCACGCCGCCACCGTGGTGGGATGCCGCGTTTCTCGACCAGATGGAACTGCATCCCGGGTTCTATCCGCCGACGCCCGCGCTGATCGCGCAGTTCGTCGATCGCATGCTGGCCGACCTGCCGCTCGTCGACGTTCTCGGCTCCTGGCTGCCAGGCGAACGCCTGCTCGCATCGCGCGGCCTGCCCAAGGTGCGTGTTCCCCTGCCCGACCTCGAGCCGTACTATCACGAGCGACCGTGGTCACGCGTCCTGCGCGACCGCGTCGTGCTGGTGGTGCACCCGCAGGCCGATCTCATCCGGCAGCAGTATGCCCGGCGCACGGAGCTCTTTCCTGGACGCGACGTCTTGCCGCCGTTCGAGCTGAAGACGCTGGCGGCCGTGATGTCGCACGGGGGCACGCGGCCTCCGTTTCCCGACTGGTTCGCCGCCCTCGACGCGATGACGGACGCCATCGCCCGCCAGACGTTTGACGTGGCCATCATCGGGGCGGGTGCCTATGGGTTTCCGCTCGCCGCTGCCGTCAAGCGCATGGGGCGACAGTCAGTGCATCTGGGAGGCGCCACGCAGATGCTGTTTGGAATCCGCGGCAGACGATGGGACAACATTCCGTTCTTCCAGCAGCTCGTCAACGATGCGTGGGTGCATCCCGATCCGTCGGACAAGCCGCCTCGTTGGCGTGAGATGGAGGAGGGCGGCTCGTACTGGTAGCGCCATGCCTACCGGGGCGGCGACAGCCACGACGGGCGGACGCGCTGCAGCCACGCCAGCCACCGGAAGCCCGGCATCTCCGCTTCGCCGACGCAGAGCGTGTCGAAGCCGTGCGAGAACGTACGGTAGCCCGCGGCGCGCACGCGCGCGAGCAAGGCCATGAGCGGTGCCCGATCGCTGTGGATGTGCTCGAACTGCACGATGCGCGGCGCCCAGTCGTCAAACGGAATGCTGCCCACCAGCGCGACGTCCAGGCCTTCGACGTCCACCTGCAGCAGGTCGACCGTCGGCCAGCCCGTGGCGCGAAAGAGCGCCGTCAGCGTGGTCGCCGGCACGTGCGCACTGGTGACCAACGCGTCGAAATCCGGCACGAATGGGCGGAACTTCTCGAGGTGCTCGCGTGTCGTGGAACTCCAGGCCGAGTAGACGTCGTCCCAGTGCAGACCAGGTCTTGGCGCGAACGAGTAGAACTCGACGCTGTGCACGCCGGCGTCCGGCACGATCGCCGTCTGCACGCAGGTCACATTGGCATACGACCGATACGTCTCGGCGAGGCGGGCGAAGACCGGTGGCGCCGGCTCCACCAGGCAGGACGTTACGTTTTCCTGCTTGACGATTTCATGGACCGGATCGCCCATGACGCCGTCATTCGCCCCGACCTGGATCAGCCGCACACGCTCCTGTCGCTGTACCCAGGCGACGACGCTCCGCCGCATCAGCGCGTCGACGCGTTGATGCAGCCACGAGGTCAGCAGGTGCCGGAGTGTACGCATGCCGCGGTCGAGGGGTGGACAGGCGGGCACCGGCCCGCCGCAGGGCGTGAACGGTGCCTGACCACCCAACGATACCACACCCGCTCCTCCTGCGGCTATCGCGCCATGCGGGGAGCGCCGCGCCGTGTCGATCGTCCCCGGCACGCCGCGCATGCACGCGCCACACGCGCCACTCGCCTTGCTCTGGATGAAACCCGCACCTAGACTCTCTTCAAAGGCATGGACTCCGCTGCGGCGTGTCGACGCCGGAGTCCGCTCGCCCCGCATCCGCCCATGACCCTTCGCCGCCTCGCCGACCACGCCTTCGAGCACCCGCTCGTCTATCGCACGCTGCAGGCGCCGTTTCACGAACGAAAACTCGCCCCGTGCCTGCGCCGCCTCGATTTGCGCGCTGTCACGCGCGTGCTCGACGTCGGGTGCGGACCGGGCACCAATGCGTGGCACTTTCGCGAAGCGCAGTACACGGGCGTCGACATCAACCCCGACTACATTGCCAGCGCGCAGCGGCGCTTCAAGGGGCGGTTCCTCGTGGGCGATGTCACCGATCCCGCGGTGCTTCCCGCCGAGCAGTTTGACTGCGTGCTCCTCAACTCGCTCATGCACCACCTCGACGACGACGCGGTCAATGGCCTGCTCGGCCGCCTCGGGCGCTTTCTCGCGCCGACCGGGAGCATCCACATCCTCGACCTGATCCTCCCGTCACACGCCTCGGCCGCCCGGCTGTTCGCGCGGCTTGATCGCGGGCGCTTCGCGCGCCCCGTGGCCCAATGGCGCGTGCTCTTCGAGCGCGCCATGCACATTGAACACTTCGAGCAGTTTCCGCTTGGGATCCCCGGCATCCCGCTCTGGCAGATGGTCTATTGCATCGGACGGTCGAGATGAATGCGCGCCGCGTCAGCCTTGCAATCCCCGTCTTCAACGAGGAAGCGGTGCTTCCCGAGCTGTTCCAGCGCCTGACCGCGGTGTTGGACGCCATACCGGGCGGGCCACACGAGGTCGTCTTTGTCAACGACGGCAGCCGGGACCGCTCGCAGGCAATGCTCGAGGAGGCCGCAGCGCGCGACCCGCGCTTCGTCGTCGTCAAGTTCTCGCGCAACTTCGGACATCAGGCCGCGCTCTCGGCCGCTCTCGACCATGTGAGCGGCGACGCGGTGCTCACGATGGACGCGGACCTGCAGGACACGCCCGAAGTCCTGCCCGACCTGCTGGCGCGACTCGACGAAGGCTATGACGTGGTCGTCGTCCGGCGCGTCGAGCGCAAGGAATCGGCGTGGAAGCGTTCGGCCTATCATGTGGCCTACCGGTTGATCGCCCGCATGTCGGACGTGCCGCTCGGGGTCGATGCCGGCGACTTCGCGCTGCTCTCGCGGCGCGTGGTTGACGCGATGTCCGCACTCCCCGAACGCGAGCGCTACCTGCGCGGTCTGCGCGCGTGGGTCGGCTTTCGGCAAGCCACGGTCGACGTGCCGCGCGCCGCACGCGCCGCGGGCGAAACCAAGTACTCGCTCGCCAAGCTCCTCAAGCTCGCGATGGACGGCGCGTTCTCCTTTTCCGTCGTCCCGCTGCGCATCAGCGCGGCCATCGGCTTCATCGCCTTCTCCGGCGCGCTGCTGTTCAGCCTCTACGCCATCTACGCCCGCGTCGTGCTCGGCCAGTCGCCGCAGGGCTTCACCGCGCTCTTCGTGGCCGGCACGTTCCTCGCCGGCATCCTGCTCATCGCGTTGTGGATCATCGGCGAGTATGTGGGGCGCATCTACGCCGAGGTGAAGCGACGCCCGGTGTATGTCGTCGAATCGGTCACGGGCGCCGGCGGCCGGCGCGGCGCGCGCTGATGGACGCGCAGTACCTCGGCGCGTATCGCGCGCTGTACGAGCGGCACTGGTGGTGGCGCGCCCGCGAAGCGCTGCTCACGCGCGAACTCGAGCGCCTCGCCGCGGGCCGGCCGTTCGGCCGTATCCTCGATGTCGGGTGCGGCGACGGCTTGTTCTTCCCGGTGCTGCAGCGCTTCGGCGATCCCTGGGGCATTGAGCCGGCCGACGACGCGCTGGCTCCCGATGGGCCGTGGCGCGCGCGCATCCACGCCGGGCCGCTTGACGATTCGTTCAAGTCGCCGGCACCGTTCGGGCTCGTGCTCGCCCTTGACGTGGTGGAGCACCTGGACGATCCGGACGCGTTCCTTGCGCACGTGCGCCGCCTGACGGCGCCTGGGGGATGGTTCGTCGCCACCGTGCCCGCATTTCGCGCGCTGTGGACTGCGCACGACGATCTCAACGCGCATGTGACGCGGTTCCGTCGCGACGAGCTCGTGGCGCTGGTGCGGGCGCACGGATTCGAGGTGATGCACGCCCGCTACTTCTTTGTCCTGGTGGCGTTCGCGAAGCTGGCCGTGCGCGCCATCGAGCGCGTGCATCGCCCGGCGCCTCGCACACCAGGGGTGCCGGCGGCGCCCATCAACGCCACGCTGCGCGGCATCTGCCGCGCCGAGCAGGCGCTGCTTGGCCGCCACACCCCGTGGTTCGGAAGCTCGCTGCTGGTGGTGGCGCGCGCCGCACGCTGACGACCGAAGGCCGGCCAGCGGCCTAGGGCGAAGGGACGGCGCGCCAGCGCACCTCGAGGAACCGGCGAAAGCCGCGGCCGTCCGGCACCACTCGGCCGAGTCCGCGCGACAGGGGATACGCGGCGCGCAGCGCACGCTGCTGGCGCACCGTCAGCGAGTCGTTGTAGCCAAACTGGTTCAGGAGCAACACGGTACCCACACCCGCGCGCTCGAGCGCCGGCAGCACGAGGCGCGGGTCGCGCGCCGCCGAGTCGGCGAGCGCGTCGTAGATGACGCGCGACGTCGTGGCGCGATCGAACAGGAAGGCGTACTCCGGGGCGTCGCCGACCACGTGGATGGGTCCCGGGCGCGCCGCCACCAGCTGCGCCGCATCGTGGAACATCACGCTGTCCTGCGCGCTCACCCACAGCCCGCCACGCGGCAGAGCGAGCCGCGTCCACGCAGCCGGCTCTTCCTTGAGCGCCGAGGTCGCGGGATGGCCATATCCGGCCACCACCAGGAACGCGGCGACGAGCAGCACCGCGGGCGCTGACGTCTCGCTGCGCGCGGCGAGCAGCGCCACCAGGGCGAGCACGGCGATCGGCGTCGCGTACAGGGCGTACGACAACGACGCCCACGGCACCTGCAGCAGTTGCGCGGTGGTGGCGCTCGCCACCAGGAGCACCACCAGCGAGTCGTACGGCCGGGCGTTGCGCTCGCGGCGCCATAAGCTCCACAGCGGCACGAGCGGCAGCACGAGCGGCAGGCCGCGCACCATCAACGCGGCGGACGTCGCCGTGAATTCATCACGGTGCGCAAGCACGCCCGCCAGCACGCCGAGCGCGACGGCCAGCACTGCGTCACGCGTGCGACGCGCCGGCGCCGCGTACCGCACGCCCCACACGAGCACCAACGGCGCGAGCACCATGCCCGCCGAGGCCACGCGTCCCGGAGGCGCCGTCCAGATGAGCGACAGGCGCGCGATGGGGCGCACGAACACGCCGACGATGAGGTCGTGCATCGCGCCGTGCGCGACGAAGACGAGCACGAACGGAACGAGCGGTACCGCGAGCCCTGCCGCCAGCGGCACAAGCAGGCCGGTGAGCGCGCGCCCGCCAGCCAGCGTGGGGAGCCTGGCATCCCAGGCAAGCCACGCAATCCACGCCACCGTCGCCGCGATGGGCACGACGAACAGCCCGACCACCGATCCGTGTACTTCGCGGGGCATGCCCAGCACCAGGCGTGCGACGATGAGTACGAACAGGCCGCCGGCGGACGCCACGAACACGGCGTATCCGTTGCCGCCTCGCACGGTGGCGTCTCGCCGGGCCGTCAGTGCCACGTGCGCCGCGCACCACAGCAGCAGTGCGGCAAGCAGAAACAGCCCGCTGATCTTCTGCGCGATGGCAATGCCGACCATCACGCCGGCGACCGCGACGAACCGCCGCCGTCCCGTCTCGACAAAGCGCGTGACACCCCATGCCGCGCCAATTGCGAGCGGCGCGAAGTACCAATTGAGCAGGGGGTAGTGCCAGGCGTAGAGCGACCAGACCGCCCACGCCAGTGTGGCCGCTCCTGCACTCAGCGGTGCGACGAACCGTCGCGCCAGGCGGAAGCCGCACGCGAGGCTCCCCAGCCATGCCACGAAGATCGGCAGGCGCAGCAGCCGGAGGGACGTTCCGAACAGCTGGAAGATGCCCGCCTGCACAAACGACCATCCGCCGGTCCATGGCTCGTCGAAGTCCCGGTGCGGCAGCTGGCCGTGCAGCACGCGGTCGGCCACCTGCGCCATGGCGCCGTCGTCCCACGGATACCACCCGCGAAACAGCTCCGGCCAGACGAGCGCGGCCGATACCGCAGTGACAATGGCCAGCACCACGACGTCGGCGCGCGTCCAGTCGGGCGCGCGGGCGACCATCCTCTCGTCAGCCGGCAACGTCTTCACCGGGCGGTCACCGCGTGGAATCGACGCATGCCGGAGTGTACGCGGCGCGTTTGCCGGGGGCCAGAGCGCGCAGTACCATTAGGGTGCCTCTATGAAACCCACGACCGACCCCGGCGCTGCGAAGCCGCTCGCCGACCGCGTGATCATCGTGATCGATGATGACACGGCGTTGCTCTCGCTCATGAGCACCTTCCTGCGCCGTGCCGGCGCCACGGTGCACGTCGCCGGCAACGGGCGCGCGGCACTGGCACTGCTCGAGACACTCCACTCGGCGGCGACCTCCGTGCATGCCGTGTTGTGCGATCTGCGCATGAGCGGCGGGTCGGGAATGGACCTGTATCGGCAGCTCAACAGCTCGATGCCCTGGATCGTGCCGCGCCTGATCTTCTCGAGCGGCGACCTCGACAGCGATGATGTGCGCGCATTTGTGGACGAATGCTCCGCACAGGTGCTCGCCAAGCCGTACCCGCTGGCCGAATTGAAGCGCATCCTCGCGGCACTGCCGCCGCCCGCCTAGGGCGCGCGCCCAAGGCGCGCGCCGCGCACGTCCCCCACCTTCCGAGGTTCCCGCATGCCCGACAAGTCCCAGAGCTTCACCAGCCACACGCGCTGGTTCCCGCTCTACCATTTCTTCGTAACCCCCATCGCGCTCTTCAACGTCTACGTGGCCGGACGGCATGCCTGGAATACGGGTGGACGCTATGCGTGGTGGCAGGTGGCCTTTGCGCTGTGCATCGTCGGACTCGTCCTTGCCTCGCGCGTCATGGCGCTCGCCGTGCAGGACCGCCTCATCCGCCTGGAGATGCGTCTCAAGCTGCGCGAGCTGCTCCCGGCCGCGCGGCACGCCGACATCGCCAAGATCACCGTGCGCCAGTGCGTGGGCTTGCGCTTTGCCAGCGACGCCGAGCTCCCCGGTCTCGTGGACCGCATCGTCAAGGGAGAACTGACGGACGAAAAGTCCGTCAAGGCCGCCATCAAGGACTGGCAGGCCGACTGGGTGCGCGCCTAGCCGGCGTTCTGCATCACGGCAACAGGGCGGCGTGCCAGGAATCTCTGGCGCGCCGCTCAAATGCATTCCGGTACGTCCCGACGTCCGTGATCGACAGATCCATCACCTGCGTGTCGGGCCCCACATGGCCGCGGCGCCCCAGCAGGGCAAAGTCCTCACGCGAGATGGCATGCACAAAGTCTGCCTCGTCGCGGTAGTACACCAGCGCGTTGTCGAGCATCGTCGTGCCGATGCCGTACTCAATCGCCTTCAGCGCGCGGAACAAGCCGTCGATGGAGCACCCCGAGGCACCCTCGCGCGAGGTGTCCACGCCGACCGCCAGAAAGCGCCCGCCTCGCCAATCGCGCGCCGACCAGAGCGGTTGGCCATGCGCCTGCCACGTCAGCAGGAAGCTGTCCACCGCCGCCAGCACCCGCGGCTCGTCGATTTCGTCGATGTCGGCGGCGGCGCCGAACAACCAGACGCGACCGTCGGCGGGCAACTCGGTGAACGGAACAACCGGCATGGGAGGCAACCTCAGGCGAAACAGGGTGGCCGTATAGTCTAATCGAGGCCAGTGCCGTGGGGCACCTGCGTGGGGCACCTGCGTGAGGACACCTGCGTGAGGACCTCGCCGCCGCGCGCGCCAGATGGCATGTTCGACACCATGTGCAGACCGCAGCGCCCGCCGCACTCGCCATGAACACCGCAGACCTCCCCGTCGACGCCCCCGCCGCACACGCCAGCACGTGGCGCGCACCGGCCTTCGCCGCAGGGTTGGCGCTCGCGCTGATCACCGCCATCGTCCTTGTCACCGGGGCGCTGCAATCGCTGCATCGTCCGCTCTGGCTCGATGAGATCGTGACGCAACTGGTCGCCAACGCGCCGCGCGGCATCGTGCACGCCATGCGCAGCGGCGTCGACTTCCAGCCGCCCCCGCACTACGCGCTGGTGCGCCTCGCCGACCTGATCGCGGGCGGGGCGACGCCTGCCGCCACGCGCGCGCCGTCGCTCATTGCCGCCGCGCTCACCGTGCTCTTCCTCGCGGCGACGCTGCGCACCACGCTGTCGCTCGCCGCCGCACTCGCCGGCGTGCTGGCGCTCGCCGCCCACCCGCTCTTCCTGGCGCAGGCATTTGAGGCGCGGCCCTACGCGCTGTGGATACTCGCCACCGCACTCACTGCCGAGGCGCTGCGCGACCGCGCGCGCACGCGGCCATGGCTGGCGGCCGCCGCCGCTGTGGCGCTGTGCACCACGCATTACTTCGGCATTCTCTCGCTCGTGGCTATCGGTGCCGCAGCCGTGCTGTACACGCGCCTGGCTCGGCGCCACAGCTGGTCGGCCACCACGCGCACCATCGCGCCGCTGGCCGCCGGAGGCGTTGGGCTGCTCGCACTCCTCCCACTCGCGAGCGCCCAGTTGGCCGCCACAAATGGCCGCAGCTGGGTGTCGCCCGCAACGGCCGGCGACATCGGCAGCTTCCTGAGCTTCCCCTGGGGATGGCGCCCCGCGCTGCTGCTCATGACGGCCGGCGCGCTCCTCCTCATCGCGCGCCGCGTGCCGGCACTCGCCGTGCGCCTGCCCCAAGCGCCGCGCGTTGCCCTTGGACTGCCCGGCTTCGCCCTGCTGGCGACGGCCTTCGTGCCCGTCCTGGTGGTCCTCGTCACGCTCCTCGTCAAGCCGGTGCTGGTGCTGCGCTACTCGGCGCCGGCCGTGCTCGCGGTCGCAACGGTCTGCGCGCTGGCGGTGGAACTCTTTCCGCCAGCGCTGCGCTGGGCGGCGGTGCTGCTGCTCACGCGCGCCGCCGTCTTTTCGGCGCAGTCCACGGCCACCGCCGCGCACAACGAGACCGTCTTTCTCGCCGGCGAGGTGCGGACCGTGCGCGCACTCGCCGCGCAGGGCATCCCCACCGTGTCGCCCTTCCGCCACGACGCCTACCGAGCGAGCCTGCTTCTCGCTGGTGCGCCGGGCACTGGTGCGGCGAGTATCCCCGACTCGCCCGGCGTCGCGTGGATCGACCTGCCCGACTCACTGCTTGCACGCGTGGCGGCCACGCCGAGCGCTGGACTCTCGCGCGAGTTGCTGCTGGTTGAGCGTGACTTTGGACGCGCGGTACACCGCGAGTTTGGATTTCCGGCAGTGCGCAGCGCGGAACAGGTGCGCGCCGTCACCACCGTGGCGCTGCTGCGCGACGCGACGCACGCGGGCGCCGATACGCTCTGGTTGCCGGGCTGGCAGCCCTGTGCGCTCTCGGGCCGCCTGGTGCTCTTCACGGCCCCCGCGTCACCACGGCCCTGCGGCGCGCTGCGCGCCGCCGTTCAGGACGCGCCCAGCCGCCGGTAGTCGCCGCGCGAGAAGTACTTCTCGATCAGTGCGTAGAGGATGATGTACACATACCGGCTCCCCATCTCCTTGATGAGGAACTTGCTCTCGCCCGCCTCGCGCCCGTACCAGTTGGTGGGCACCACGACCCACGAGTAGCCGCGCACGATGGCCTTGAGCGGCAGCTCGATGGTGAGGTTGAAGTGGTTCGCAAGCAGCGGACGGCAGCCGTCAATCACCTCGCGGCGGTATGCCTTGAATGCGTTGGTGAAGTCGTTGTACTTCTCGCCGAACAGCACGCGCACCACCCAGTTGGCGATGCGGTTCATCACGAGCTTGTTCCACGGATAGTTGCGCACCGCCGCGCCCTCGAGAAACCGCGACCCGAACGCGCAGTCGAAGCCCTCCTCGAGCTTGCGATAGTACGTGACGATGTCGCGCGGGTCGTCCGACGCGTCGGCCATCACCACCACCACGGCATCACCCGCATACACGTCGAGCCCGTGCCGCACCGCAAAGCCATAGCCGCCGGGTCCGGGATTCACCGACCCGCGCAGGCTCGGCACCTGCACGGCCAGTGCGGTGATGATCGCCTCGGTGTCGTCGGTACAGTGGTCGAGCGACACGAGAATCTCATGCGGAATCTGCGCGCCCTGCAGCACCCCCTCGATGGCGCGCACGGTCGGCACGATCGACCCGCCCTCGTTGTGCGCGGGAATCAGCACGGTGAGCATCAGCGGGCGCGGGACCCCGGCGTGCTCGGTCACGCGCGGAAGACCGGCGCGAGCTGCTCGGCGTTCGCCGTCATCCAGCGGTGCAGATCCTCGAGCACCACACGCGGCGAGCGCGCGGGCCGCCAGCCGAGCGCGGACGACAGTGCCCGAGCGTCCGTCAGGAAGACGCGAACGTCGCTCGGGTGCGTGGCAAGGTCCGACGACATCGCCACCCGCGTCCCCGTGATCTCTTCGCACAACGCCGTCGTCTCGGCCAGCGACAGGCTGTTGGCCAACCCGCCCCCGGCGTTCCACGTGCGCCCGGCCACCGACGACCAGGCGCCGAGTTGCGCGAGCAGCAGGTCGCACGCGTCGTCGATGTGCAATACGTCGCGCACCTGCTTGCCTTCCCCACCCCATCCGTGATAGCGCAGTGCGCCGCCAAAGACGTAGCGTGACATCCAGAGCGCAAAGACGCCCTGATCCACCTTGCCCATCTGCCCCGGACCGGCAATCACGCCGAACCGGTTGATCACGTATTCCACGCCGAACGCGGCGTACTCCGCCAGCAGCAACTCGCCCGCCAGTTTGGTCGCGCCGTAGAGCGTGCGCACGCCGCCGAGTGGAAAGTCCTCGGCGATGCCGGCGGATGAGGCGCCCGGCACACCCGGCTGTTCGTCGAGCACGTAGCGCGTGGCCGTCTCGCGCACTGATAGCGCGTTGACGCGCTGCACTGGGTACACGCGGCTCGTCGAGAGAAAGACGATGCGTGCACGGCGCTCCCGCGCCAGTTCGAGGCAGTTCACCAGTCCGCCCAGGTTGGCATCGACAACGTACCGCGACCCGCCGCCGTACCCCGCCAGCACCGACGGCTCGGCGGCACACTCGACGATCAGGTCGATCGCACGACCGCCGAGCGACAGGTCGTCGGGGCTGCGCACGTCGCCGTGCACGAACTCCACGCCGGCCGCCGTCAGGAGCGGCACGTTCAGCTCGCTGCCGCGGCGGCGCAGGTTGTCGAGCACCACCACGTGCGCACCTACGTCGCGCGCCGCGAAACGCCGGGCGACGGCCGATCCCACAAAGCCGGCGCCGCCCGTGACGAGCACGGTGCGGCCGCGCAGGGGCTCCGTCGCAGCAATGGGATGCGTCATGGCCTGCCAGTCAGGGAAAGGGGCGCCGCACGTCGCCGCGCGTCACCTACAATGTTGCCTCGCGGTGCACAACGCACCACTGGCGCGACGCGATGGAGGCGGATGCGCGTTGCATCCGCCTCCATCGCCAGTCGCCATCCGGACTCGATGTCGTCAATCGCAATCCGGATTCCAGATCCTAGTTCTTGGGCAGTTGCAGCATTGGCACCGCCCCACCAGTGACCGTCGGCAGCTTGCCATCCCACTTCTTGGCGATCTCGTACTGAACCAGCGTCGGCGAGATGCTCGCCGCCAGCTTGCGGTTCGCCTCGGCCTGCGCGTTGGCGAGCGCCATGATGGCCTTGGCCTGCCCCGCTGCCTTGATCGAGTCCCCCTGCGCTTGGAACGTGTTCTTCTGCAGCTCGTTCTGCGACGTCAGCGCCTGCTGCTGCATCACGTTCTTGGTGTTGATGGCGTCGATCACCGTGCTCGGCGCGCGCAGTTCGTTGATGGTGAACTGGCGCACAATCAGCCCGTACGGCGACAGCCGCTGCTCGAGCAACTTCTGCACCCGGCCCGTCGCCTCGGCCTTCTTGGGTCCCATGACGTCGGCGATGGCCTCTTCGCCCGCGATCTCCTGCAGCGCCTGGCGAATGGCCTGCTTGACGTACGTGTGCTGGATGATGGAAATGTCGGTCCGGAACGTCTGGTAGAGCGCCGGCACCTTGCGCGGCTCGAGCTCGAACGACATCGAAACGTCCAGCGAGAGCGGCTGTCCTTCCTTGGAGTTGACGTTGATCTCGTCGTTGTTCGTCGAGCCCTCGGTGCTGGCGCGCGTGAGCACCAGCGTCTGCATGAAGGTCGGGTACTCTTCGATTGCCGTGAACAGCGGGTTGCGGATGTGCAGGCCGGGGCCGAGCGGCACCATGTCCACGCCGCCGCCGGCGCGGTGAATCACGATGCCGATGTGCCCGGGGCTGATATAGGTGAACATCGTCGGCGCGAGGACGAGCGCGACGATCAGCGCACCCACGATCATCGCCAGACGTCGCGCCCCGGCATTTGGCGTGAACTCGTCGAATCGCGACCTAATCGAGCTTTCCATCGAGGATCTCCTGATAGCAGGTGGGGCACAGCGTCTGTCCGTCGGGCAGCCGCACGAGATCTGCTTCGCGTTGCGGTCCATGCTGCGGACAGTGGCGCGCCGCCTCGCGCTCGAGCAGCCGGCGGTTGCGCACCTGGCGCCACCGCACGCCGAGGGGCGTGTAGTGGGCGATGGTGGCTATAAAAAGAGCGCCGACCGCGGCCACGAGGGCAGCGAACAAGGCGCTTTCTAGTATGATGGAAATCATGGGTGGGTAGCAAGGATACGGCAATGCCAGCGAGCAAGTTTCATATCAAGCCATCATCAAAACAGTATCAGTGTTGTATCGCGACATATAATGCCATCGTGCAGAATTTTGCACCAGGTGCTGCAGGCACACGGCTCCACCGCCGGAATGCCAGTCAGCTCGTGCAGTACTTGAGGACGCACGGGACTCGACATCAGACAACGGCGTCCACGTGTAGCGCAATCCGCAGCGCACGCGCACCCGCGGGGCGGCGCGCCACGCGACGGGACGCTAGCTTAATGGCGCCCCGCGAACCGCGGGTGTCCTCGCCGGAGCTCATCAGAATGCCGACCCGACTGTCCCGCATCGCCCTGCGCGCCGCCGCGCTCGCCATGCTAGCGCTTTCCGCAGCACCGGTTGCCGCCCAGGGGGCGCGCGGCGAGGGCGTGGGAGCTGGCGGAGCGTTCCCGTATGTCTCGGTGTTCATTGCAACCGGCGGCAGCATCGCGAGCACGCGCGACCTCAACCAGCAACTCGACACGGCCAAGTACTACGCGGTATCCAACGATGCCATCTCCTACGGGGGTGGAATCCGCGGCCGATGGGGACGGATGGTGCTCGGTGGCGAGGCCGCCTGGACCGACTTCGGCGAGGAAGGCAGCCCGGTAAACGGCCGAACCTCCGCGTTGCGCAGCGAGTTCTTCCTGACGCAGGTGGGATACGCCATGTGGGCGGGCCGCCACCTCAACGTCTATCCTATGCTCGGGGCCGGCGCCGGCAGAATGACGGTCACGCTCTCTGATCGCAACGGCGGCGGCAAGCCATCGGGCACGGGCGATCCGAGCTTCACCGAGATTGCGCTGCACCCGAACAACTCATCCAAGCTGGACGCCACCTACCTGCTCTTCGAGCCTGCCGTCGGCGTCGACTGGCTGGTGCTCCGGTCGGTGGGCGATCCCATGGGGCTGACATTCGGCGCGCGCCTCGGCAAGAAGATTGCGCCCAACCGCGCGGCCTGGAAGATGAACGGCGCCAAGGTCGTTGGCGGCCCCGACCTCGGGCCTGACGGCACATGGCTTCGACTCACCGTGGGCGTCGCCTGGCGCTGACGCGCTAACGGTTCAGCAGCCCGAGCACCGCGTCGATGAACGACTGCGCGTAGCGGCGCGCTGAGAAGTCGCGCGCCCGCGCCGCGGCACCGTCGGCACAGCGCGCCGCGAGCGACGGGTCGTCGAGATAGCGCAGCAGCTGCTCCGTCAGCACCGAGGCATCGCCGAACGGTGCCAGCAACCCATCGACGCCTGGCGTGATGACTTCGGCCGGACCGCCGGCCGCTCCCGCCACCACCGGCTTGCCGAGCGCCATCGCCTCGATGACGACAATGCCGAACGGCTCGCGATCAGACGCATGGACGATGATGTCCATCGCCTGCATCCAGCGCGGCACCTCCGCCTGGAATCCGGCAAAGGTGACCGCATCGTCAAGACCCAGCCGCTGCACCTGCGCGCGAAGCGTGTCCGGATACTCGGGTTCCGGTTCATGCGCTCCACCGACAATCACGACGCGGGCACCCGGATGGCGCGCACGCACGGCGGGCAGCGCATCGATGAGCACGTGCATCCCTTTCCAGTGCTGCAGGCGGCCGACGATGCCAATCAGCGGCCCGTCCGCGGGAAGCCCGAGTGCGGCACGGGCTGCGGCTGCCGGTTCGGTGCGCGCGGCATCGAAGCGTTCGAGTGACGCGCCGGGGTAGACGAGGCGCTGCGGACGATACGGCCAGAGGCGCGCCTGTGCGGCGGCGCAGTCGCGCGACAGCACCAGGATGCCGCGCGCGGGCAGCAGCGTTGCCAGACGATCCATCCAGTCGGGCGCGGGCAGTCCCACCTGATACCATGCACACGGCACGCCGGCGAGCATCGCAGCGGGACCGGCCATCGTCTGCGATGCAACCATCCAGCCGAAGATCATCGACACCTGCCGATCACGCGCCAGCCGCGCGATGGCGCGAATGACCACCCACCGGCGGCCGAGCTGCCGCAGGCGTCCGGCGGGAATGAGGTGCGTCTCGATGCCGAGTGCGCGGGCTTCCTGCACCATGGGCCCGTCGCGGGTGAAGACGACGATCCACTCGACGCGGCCATCGCGGCCGTGCTGCAGCAACTGACGGAACATCATCTCGCCGCCGCCGAGTTGCTCGCCGAGCGGCATGACCAGCAGCACACGCGGGACGTTCATCGGGACACCTCGCGAGCGACGATGGCGCGGAAGCGCGCCTCGAACCCATCGCTCGAGAACCCCTCGGCGTGCCGGCGAATGACGGCCGTGTCCCAGGCCATCGACTGGGCGCGTTGCACGGCGAGCGCCAGCGCCCCGGCCGTCTGCTCGGCAAAGAGCACGCCCGTGATGCCGTCGCGCACCGTCTCCAGCGCACCGCCCGCGCCATACGCAATGACCGGGCGTCCGCTTGCATTGGCCTCGAGCGGTGTGATGCCGAAGTCCTCCTCGCCAGGAAAGACGAGTCCGCGACAGTCACGCAGGGCCTGCGCCACGCCGGCATCGTCCACACGCCCGCGGAAACGCACCGTGGGCCCGGCCATCGCCTCGAGCGCGGCGCGCGCAGGCCCGTCGCCGATGACCTCGAGCGGCAGGCCGAGCGCGGTGAATGCAGCGACGGCGAGGTCAATGCGCTTGTAGTGCCCCAGCCGCGACACGACGAGATACCCGTGCCCCGCGCCGCTGCCGACCGCAAATCGCCCGATGTCGACGGGGGGATGCAGCACCTCGCTCGATCGCCCCCAGCAGCGCTGCACGCGCTCTTGCACGACGCGCGAGTTGACCACGAGGTGCGTGGGGCGCTGCGCGGTGCGTACATCCCACGCGCGCAACGCACTGATCAGCGGCGGCAGGGCGAGCCGCGTGAGCGCGCCAAAGCCCTCGCGCTCCACGTACCGGTCATAGTCCCACACCCATCGCATGGGCGTATGGCAGTAGCAGACGTGTACCGCGCCCGCTGGCGGGCGTGCCGCCTTGGCCCAGGCGCTGCTGCTGCTGACGATCACGTCGAAGCCGCGCAGGTCCATGGTCTCAATGGCCAGCGGATAGAACGGGAGGTAGGCGCGAAAATGGCGCTGCCACGCGGGGAGCCGCTGCATCCACGACACGCGGAGGTCGGCGTCGCGCAGTGCGGCAGGCATCGCCGCGCGGTCGGCGATAGTGGTGAAAATGGGCGCCTCGGGCCAGATGCGATGGAAGCTCTCCACCACGCGCTCGGCGCCGCCCATCTGGTTGAGATAGTCGTGCACGATGGCGACGCGCATCAGCCGGCCACCTCGTCGAGCACCGCGCGCACCCCGCGCACCATGGCCGCCACGCCGAACGCGCGGCGTGCGTGGTCCGCTCCCGCCTGCGCGATGGCCGCGGCGCGCGGGGGGTCGGCGCGCAGCGCGCTCACGGCCCGCGCGAGCGCTGCGGCATCGCCCGGCGGCACCAGCACGCCGGTCGATCCGTCGGTGAGGATCTCGCGCACTCCACCGGCCGCCGTGGCTATGACCGGACGCCGGGCGAGCATGCCTTCAACGAGCACGCGCCCGAACGGCTCGGGCAGTGTGGACGCGTGCACCACCACGTCGGCGGCGCGCATGAGCGCGGCGACGTCGTTGCGAAAGCCGAGGAAGTGCACGCGCGACGCGAGGCCTAGGCGCTCGACCTGCGCGCGCAGGCCGGCCGCAAAGTCGTCTTCCCCGAAGAGCGGAGCGCCCACGATCCACAGGTGGCAATCGCCCGGCAGCTGCGCCAGCGCATTGATGGCCACGTGCTGCCCCTTCCAGGCGTGCAGGCGGCCAAAGACCGCCATCACGTGCGCCGCTCCGGGCGAAACGCATTCACGCAGGGCGTGCGCCGACGCATCCGTCACCGCGTCATACGGCGCTGTGTCGATGCCATTGTGCACCACGCGCACCACGTCGCGCGCGCCGCCGGACGCCACGAACGCGTCGGCGGTCGCCTGCGAGTTGGCGATGACGCGCGTCGCGCGCCAATTGGCGAGCGTCACCACGCCGCGCGTGTTGAGTCGGCTGAAGTGCGGCGGTCCCAGGAGATCGCGCAGATGCCAGACGGCGGGCAGGCCGCATCGACCGGCGGCGAGTGCCGCCACGACAAACGCCTTCTCGGAGTTGGCGTACAGCACGCGCACGGTGCGCGCCGTGCGCGCCTCGCGCGCCACGTCGCCCGCAAGTCGCCACGCCGCGAGCAGCGCGCGCGGCGACGGCACAAGACTTCCCTTACGCACGCCGCCCAGCGCTCCCATCGGCAGCACCTGCACATCGACGCCGCGGCGCTGGAGCGCCTCTCGAAACGGACCGTCGGCAAACAGGCGCACGGTGACATCGCCGCCGAGGCCGGCGGTCACGTCGAGCATCGACAACTCGGCGCCGCCGAGCACGCCCGTATGGTCGAGTGCAAGTACGCGCGCCACGTGCGCCGTCATGGCTGCCGCACGCCGTCGTAGACGCGCCGCACCTGTTCGACGACCACCGCCCAGTCGTTGCGCCGCCGCGCATATTCCCGGCATGCTTCGGCGCTCGGCATCGCGACGGTGCCGGTAAGCGCGTCGCCCAGCCCCTGGGCGATGGCGTCGGCCGACGCGTCGGCGAAGACGAGTCCGGGGCCGAGACCCTCGACGGTCTCGGGGAGGCCGCCCACCGGCGTCACCAGCGCGGGCGTACCCGCCGCCAGCGACTCGGGGACGGTGAGGCCGTAGCCCTCGAGCGCCACCGACGGCACAATGCTCAACTCGGCGGCACGGTAGGCGCACGGCAGGTCATCCTCGGGGACGAATCCCACGAGCCGGCACCAGTCGCCGAGGCCGGCACGCGTAATCTGCGTGCGCAATTCCGCGTCGAGCGGACCCGTGCCGGCGATGAGCACCAGCACATCCGGGACGCGTGCGCGCAGCGACGCGACGGCAGCGACCAGTTGACTCAGGCCCATGCGATGCGTGAGGCGTCGCACGGCAAGCACGATGCGGCGATCGGCCGGCCAGCCCAGGCGCGTCCGGCATTCTGCCCGCGATGCGGCCACGGCGAATCGCGCGCAGTCGACGCCACCGGGAATGACGTGGATCTTCTCCCACGGCACCCCGAACGAGTCGTGCAGCACGTGCCCGAAAGCACCGGAGAGCACGATGCAGGCATCGGCGCGCCGATAGACGGCACGCTCCACGTCAACCTTGGCGCGTGTGACGAGCCCCCGCACGTGTTCAGCGACGGTTTCCTGCGCCCAGGGGCCGTGGAAGTGCACGACGAATCGGCGGCGGCTGTCGCGCAAGAGGCCAAGCAGCGGCGCCGCGTAGAGAGCAAAGTGCGCCACGACGATGGCGTCCGGATCATCGCGCAGGAGCATCGACGCCTCGGCGCGGAATCGCAGCAGGCGCTGCGGCAGCGAGGCGGTGTACGGGGCAACGCCGACGACGCGGCCGGCCGAGTCCGCCAGCACGGCGCCGGTGCCCGCCACGAGACCTCGCACCTCGACGCCGACCGTCGGCAGCGCCCGCACGAGTTCATGGAACACGCGGTTCAGCCCGCCTGGTCGTTCGCCGAACCACTCCATGCCTACCTGCACGGTGCGCAACGGCGCCCAGCGGGCGGGGGGCACGCCGCGCGCGTCGCCGCCCTGCCGCAACGCGTCCAGCGAATCGGTGCGCTGCAGGGTGTGGTCCAGGGCGAGGCGCGCCCAGAGTTCGAGCACCAGCATGGTAAAGAGCTGGTCGCCCCAGTCGCGCGCGCCCCGCTGGTGTTCGTCAAGCAGTCGCCGCGTGAAGGCGGGTCGCACCCACCCGCGGTCGTGAAACGACGCACTGTCGAGCGCGGCCCGCAGGTACGGGGCCATCGCCCCGCGCAGCCAGCGCGAGGCGGGCATCACGAAGCCCCGCTTGCGACGGTACAGCACATCACGCGGGACGAACCGCGACGCGAGGCGCTTGAGCAGGTGCTTGGTCTCCCATCCGCGCAGGCGCAGGGACGTGGGAATGGTCGCCGCAAATTCGATCATCTCGGTGTCGAGCAGCGGCGAGCGCGCCTCGAGCGAATGCGCCATCGATGCGACGTCGGCCTTGGCAAGCAGCTGGTCGGGGAAGTACGTGCTGAAGTCGCCGTACAACGCACGGTCGACATCATCCACGCCATCGGCGCGCGCCCAGACGTCGCGGTACATCGCGTCGGCGTCGAACGCGCCGAGCGTCGCGAGGAAAGCGGGCTCATACGCGTCGGTGCGCACATCACGAAAGCCGCGGTCGTACGTGAAGCTGTCGCTGGCCGAGGCACGCCCGGCCCGCGCCAGCAGCATGGCGCGCTTGAGCGGTCCCGTGGTGCGCGAGCGCAGTGCGTCGTCCGCCAGGCGCCGCAGCGACGCGGGGAGCAAGCGCCGGTACGGCCCGGCCGCGCGGGCCACCATCGGCCGCGTGTACCCGCCGAACAGCTCGTCGCCGCCGTCGCCGTTGAGCGCCACCACCATGATGTCGCGGGACATGCGCGCGAGGTCGTCACTGGGCACGATGGAGACGTCGGCCAGCGGCTGGCCGTAGTGCCACACGATGCCGGGCAGCGCGTTGACGACATCAGGACGAAGGAGCCGTTCGTGCAGCGTGACGCCGAGGTGCTGCGCCACACGCCGCGCAAACGGGCGCTCGTCGAACTCCGGGTCGTCAAAGCCAACGGCGACCGCCTGCACCGGCGTGCCGGTTTCCTGCGCTGCGAGCGCGGTGATCAGCGAGGAATCGACGCCGCCCGACAGGAAGACGCCCACCGTACGGTCCGCCACGAGGCGATCGCGCACCGCGCGACGCGCAATGCGCTCCACCTCACCGAGCACCTCGCCTTCGTCCATCGACACCGTGGACGCGTACGACACATCCCAGTACCGATCCAGGCGACACTGGCCCGTGTTGGCGTCGAACGTCAGCCGATGCGCGGGCGGCAGCGCCTGCACGCCCTGCCAGACCGACATCGGCGAGGGCACGGCCTGATACGTCAGAAACGCATCGATGGCGCGCGGATCGACGGCGGGGCGCTGCGGCAGGAGTTCGAGCAGCGCATTGAGCGTCGACGCAAAGACCAGGGACCCGGTCTGGTGCGCGTAGAAGAACGGCTTCTTGCCCGCGCGGTCACGCGCCGCGTGCAGCACGCGCCGGTCAGCGTCCCACACCGCCAGCGCAAACTGCCCGTGCGCGCGTCGTACGGTCTCGTCGAAGCCCCAGGTGCGCACCGCATGCAGCAGCACTTCGGTGTCGGAGCGGCCGACGAAGCGGCAGGTCGGTGCGAGCTCGGCGCGCAACCGTGCGAAGTTGTAGATCTCGCCGTTGAAGACGATGACCGTGCGTCCATCATCGCTTGCCATGGGCTGGTGGCCCGCCGGCGAGCGGTCGATGATCGCAAGGCGCCGTGCGCCAAGACAGGCGCCGTCGCCCTGCCACGTGCCGCCATCGTCGGGGCCGCGGTGCACCATGCATGCATTCGCGCGTTCCACGCGCTCGCGCTCACCGCCGGCTCCCGGCCGCACGATCCCGCAAATGGCGCACATCGGTCAGCGTCGCCGCGCGATCATTGCGCAGCCTCCGCGAGCACGTCGAAGTACTCCCCGGCCACGCGATCCCAGGCGTAGCGTCGCGAGCGTTCAAGTGCGGCCGTCGCCATCGCGGTGCGTTGGGCGGCATCGTCGCGCAAGGTGATGAGCGGCACGCGCAACGCCTCGCCACCGAACGCCGTCAGCACACCATGCACGCCGGACTCGACGAGTTCTTCGGTGCCGTTGATGGCGTGCGCGATGATCGGCAGCCCCGACGCCGCCGCCTCGAGCGTGACCAGCGAAAACGCCTCGTAGCGCGATGGATGCACCAGCACGTCGGCCGCGGCGTACCACTGCTCCGGCGTGGTCGTCTTGCCGACAAAACGCACCTGCGCTGCGGCGCCGCGCACCGCCGCGTGCTCGCGCATGCCCCGTTCGTCGCCGCGTCCCACCACGCAAAGCAGCGTGTCGGACAGTCCCGCGACGGCATCGATGGCATCGCGCAGTCCCTTGCGCTCCCAGTCGCCGCCGCAAAAGAGCACGACAAATGCGCCAGCGGGCAGACCAAGCTGCGTGCGGAGCGCCTGCCGCGCGGTGGCGTCGGTCGCCGGGCGAAAGACGGCGTGATCGACGCCGTTTGGCACCACCGCAATGCGCTGCGCGGGCACGCCGTAGAACTCCTGGAGTTCCTGCGCCGTGCCGCGCGACACGGCAATGACGCGCCGCAATCGGCGCGCGCCGTACGCGCGGCGTTCCTGCGCCACGAAGACCTGCTGGGCCACGCGCTGCCACGCACGCCGCGCCGAGGTGCCGCCGCGCAGCCCGCCAAAGCGCGCGGTGAACGCGGCGTGGCAGTACTGCGCCGTGATGACGTCGGCGTCGAAGGCCGAAGCGCCAATGCAATTGGTGAGCGTACGGCCGGCGCGGCGCTCCGCCGTCCGCGCCGCGCGCGCAAAGAGCCATGACCCCAGCACGAGCGGGCGAACCGGACGCGCCACACGCATCCACTGCACGGGCGCGTCGGCCAGCTCGCAGCGCGCGGCGATCACCGTCACCGGCACGCGCCGCGCGACGCGCGCCAGGATCTCGGCGGCCGCGCGTTCCTGGCCACCGTGCCGGTGCACTTCGTGGGCGATGAAGGCGAGGGAGAAGCTCATGGGCACCGGGAAGTTGCGCCGCGGTCGCATCGAGCGGAATGCGCGGCGGTCATCGAGCGCCCGGCGTCGGGATCGCCAGCGTACGCCGCGTCCGGCGCACGGTCGCCAGGCCCGCCAAGCGGCCAGCCAGTGTTGCCCGCCACCGGCGGATCGCCAGCGCGTCGCCCTGCAGCAGGCGCCGCACGCACTGCGCCACGCCGGGCGACTCCCCGGTGCCCACGAGTAATGCCCACGCGACAAACACGGCGCGGGCCACACCCCCTCGCCATTCGAGTAGCGCGATGGTCTCGTTGTGCACCGCGTCAACGAGCGGCGCCTCGGCAAAGACGCCGCGGTGGAGCAGGTCGGCATCGTGGCGCGGCGCCACGTCATGGTCGACGGCGATCGCCGGATCGTACACCAGCCGCCATCCTGCACGCCGCAACGGCAGGCACACGCCAAGCTCCCAGTGCAACTGCGCTCCCGTGCCGTGCAATCGCGCGTCAAAGCCAACGGCGCGCAGGAGCGGCGCGCGATACGCGCAGCTCACGCCCTTGAGGACATCGACGTCGCGCGCAGCACCGGCACCCAGATGGTGGCTGCCGATGAGGCGGCCGAACCACTGCACGACGCCGACGCGGTGGGCATCGCCGCGCTCGAACGGCTGCCAGTCACGGCCGCCTGCCCCGGCGACATCGGGCGCTGTGTCGAGACAGGCCAGCAGTCCCGCCGTCCAGCCCGCACGTGGCCGCGCATCATCGTCGGTGAGGGCAATGACATCACCCGTCGCCGCGTTGAGCGCGGCCTGCATGGCGGCCACCACTCCCGGCGCGTCGGTGGTGGCGGCACGCACCGGCAACCCGCCCGCCCGCGCGGCAGCAACCACGGCGACGGTCGCGTCGTCGTCGCGCCGCACGCCCACCACCACCTCGTCGGGAACGCGCGTCTGCACCGCAAGCGCCGCCAGGCAGCGCCGCAGTGCATCAGGGCGCCGAAAGCTCGGCACCAGCACGCTGAGGCGCGGCGTCACTGGCCGCCCGCCGCTGGAAACTCGCGCGCCGCCGCGCGCTCCCACGCGTCGATGTGCCGTGCCACATGCCAGCACTCGGCGGCCAACGCCGCCAGCGCAAGCAGCGAATCGAGACCCTTGGGACGGGCGCGGATGTTCACCAACCGGCCGAGCACGAAGTTGCGCATCAGCGCGCGACGCACGGGACGCGGCGCGCCGTGCTTGTACAGAAAGCGCACTTCCGCTTGCCGATACGCCCCGAGGCGCGCCCCCGGCGGCTGGCGGCGCGGGGGATGGTCCACGATGGCGTCGCTCACCCACGCGATAGCCTGATGCGCCGCACGCAGGCGTTCGCGCAGGTCCGCGTCTTCCATATGCGGAAAGACAAAGCCTTCGTCGAACCCGCCCACCTGCTCAAACACGCTGCGCCGGATGGCGAAGTTGCACGACCATAGTGCGCCACCGGCATTGTTCTCCGGCGCATGGTCGCGTGGCGACCGCAGGCCCGCCACGCAGGTGGTGCGTCCCTCGAGCACCGGCGCGTCGGTCGCGGCGGCCACGGCATAGGCGGCTAGCCATCCCGCCGATGGCAAAACGTCATCGTCCGCAAAGACAATCCACGTGCCGCGCGCCGCGCGCACGCCGGCATTGCGATTGGCCGCCGGGCCACGGCCGGAGCCGCGGACATGACGCGCCCACGGCGCCTCGGCGCGCAGCCATGCGTCCGTCGCGTCAAAGTCGCCGTCGTCGCTGACGATCACTTCGTACTGCACCGCATCCAGCGACTGCGCGCCTGCGGCCAGACGCCGCAGGCACTCTGCGAGTGCCTGCCGGCGGTCGCGCGTGGGGATCACCACCGACCAGACGGGCGCCGTCACGCGTCGCTCCACGCCGGCCGGACGCCAGCGGAACACGCGCGCATCATCGCCGCATAGCGCGGCGCGAGCGCGTCCCAGCCGAACTGTCCGCGCACCCACTGATGGCGCGCGCGGCGGTCCTCGTCGGTGGTGGCCTCGCCGAGCGCACGGCGAATCAACGCGGCGGTGGCCGCGGGCACCGTCGTATCGCCGAGGTACGCGTGCGAGCCAAGCACGTAGCGGGTGTTCGCCGCGTCGTGCGCCACGCACGGCAGACCGGCCGCGAGCGCTTCGACGTAGGCCAGGCCGAACCCCTCGTCGAGCGACAGCAGGGCAAACGCGTCGGCCGCTTCGTACGCCTCCGCCATGCGCTCGCGCGGCCACGTCCCCATCCACACGCCGGCGCCCAGGTGCGCGCGAGCCCGCTCCCGCAAGGCGGGCGTCTCGGGCGTCTCCTGTCCAAGCATCACCAGGTACGGCCGATCATGGCCCATCGACGCCACGGCATCCACCAGCGCATCCATCCGCTTGCGTTCAACGCCGAGCATGCCAACCGACAGCAGCACCGCGCGCCCATCGGGCACGGCCCATGCGCGCCGCGTCGCCGCCGCGCGCGTTGCCGCGCGCACGGCAGGCCCCGCGCCAAGTGACAACCCGTGCGGCAACATCAGCATGCGCTGCGGCGATTCCCCGCGTGCCACGGCCGAGGCGAAGTGCACCGGCGTCACCTGCTGCACCCAGTCGCAGCGCGTGAAGGGCTTGGTGGTGGGTCCGCCGTTGTAATACAGCAACTGGAACCGCTGCCCCGTGAGACGGCGCCAGTGCCAGAGCGCATTGCCGAAGTTCACGTCGGCGAAGTACACGAGGTGCGGACGCCAGGCGTGCAGGTGCGGCACGAAGCCGGCGAAGAACGTCGCCTGTTCCACGAAGTACGGGCCGCGCCGCATGAGGGCGGACACCACGCGCGCCGCGGCCGAGTCGCGCGGCAGGTTCCACACCGCCTGCTCGCCAGGCTGCAGTGCGCCGCCACCGCCAAAGACGCGCAGCGTCATGTCGGGCGCGTCGTGCAGCGCCGAGGCCACCTCGCGCGTGAAGGCCTCGAAGCCGCGGCGCACTCGGCCAAGTCCCGTGCACGGCACGGCGATTCGCACACCACCGGGGCCGCCGCTCATCGTTTGCGCCCCACCCACATGCGGTAGTCTGTGAGGCGATCCTTCCACCGCTCCCACACCGCCCGATCGAAGTGCGCATCGAACAGCAGGTAGTCGTGCACGATCTCCTGTGCCACGCCGTGTTCCCGCAGGCGCGCGGCCACGCGGTCCCACTCGATGTGGTCCTCGGGCCAGATGTGGAGGTCGCCCTCGGGCATCCACCGCGCGTTGAACCAGCGCTGCCACTGCAGCAGCGGTGCGATCCGGTTCCAGTAGTTGCGCGGCGTGATGAATCGCGTCCACCGCCTGGGCGGGAAGACCCACGCTTCGCCCATGAACGCCTCGCGCGCCGGATCCTCCCACGAGGCATCGTGTCGCTCGTGATCGAGGTAGACAAGCCCGCCGGGACGCACCACGCGTGCCATCTCCGCCACCAACGCCAGATAGTCTGGCACGTGGTGCAGCACCGAGTAGCACGCCGCCACATCGAAGCTCGCATCGGCGAGCGCACGCAGCGAGCGGCCGTCGAGCAGCTGCACCCCATGCCGCCCCGTGTCGCCAAAGCGCTCACGGACGAGCTGCAGACACCCCGGGGAGACATCGGCAGACACCACCGTGGCGCCCGCCGCGAGAAAATGCGCTGTCAGGTTGCCCGTACCGGCGCCGACATCGAGCACACGCACGGCAACGCCATCGGCCCCACGCACGGCAGCAAGCACCTCGCGCACGGCGCGCGCCAGCCGCTCCTGTTCCACCGGGTTGAAGATCTCCTGATGATCCCCGTCGTAGGTGGAGGCCACGCGATCGTAGGCTGCGACGTTTCTGGCAATGTCGCGCGCTGCGGCGCGCGGGTCCGGCAAGAGTCCGCGTGTCATCGGCTACTCATCGAACCACAGGGGGAGGCGGCGGCCAAACTCCGCACCGTCCCACGCCTGCATCGCGATGCGCGGCACCGCCGTCGCACGATTGCCGCGCCACGCCGCCTGCGCATCGGCGGTGAATGCCGCGTCGTATCCCGCCGCGCGCACCGCGGCCTCGGCGTCGCGCGTCACCGCCGCGCCCTCGCCGAAGGGATAGGCAAACAGCGCCGGCGCGCGCCCCAGCCAGTGCGACAGCGCCGCGCGACTGCCCATGCACTCGTCACGCTGCGCGTCCGCGTCGAGCAGGCCGAGCAGCGGGTGCGTCACGGAGTGGCTCCCGATCTCGATCAGCGGCGAGCGAGCCAGTGTCTGCAACTCGTCCACGCGCAGGGTGCGGTGCCCGTCGCGCGCGGCGGCGGCCGTCCCGCTCCACGCCTGCCATTGCGCCACCGCTTCGCGCAGGGCCGCGGCGGGCAGCGCTCGCAGCCACGTCTTCAGTGCATCATAGAGCGGGCGGCGCGCATCGAGCGCGTCGGCCACGTCCCCCGCCTGCGCGCGGGCATCGAGCGTCCAGGTAAACACGTGCCCGGGCGGCGCCAGGCTGAGCCGCGCCGGCAGTGGGTGCGGCACGCTGCAGCCGCGCTCCAGCGCGTCCCACCAGAACTCGCCCTCGGCCCCAACGCCGCAGGTCGTCACGAAGACCGTCGCCGGGACGCTGCGCGCCGCAAGCAGGGGCAGCGCCGCATGCAGGTTGTCGGCGTAGCCGTCGTCAAAGGTCACCGCCACCGCGCGCTCCGGCAGCGCGCCCGTGCGGCGCGCGCGCTCAAATGCGCCCAAGGCCATCGGCTGCGCCTGCGCGCCGAGCAGCGCGAGATGCGCGTCGAACTGCGACGGCAGCACGTCGAGCCCAGCGGGATCGGCGCGCGGTCCGGCCACGCGATGGTAACACAGCACGATGCCGCGCAACGACCGGCGCCGCACCCGACGCGTGAGGCGCGCCACCACCGGGCGCATGCGCTATCCCGGAACGTGCGCCGGCGGGCGCACGACGAATTCGCGCGCCATCTGGCGGGAGCGCAGTCCCTTGCCCATGGCGTAGTTGTACGCGTGGGCACAGCAGGCAAAGCCGTAGGCGCCCCAGAACATCGCGCCCACCGCGCCGCTGAAAATGTCGCCGATGAGCAGCACGCTGAGCAGCGCCCACACGGAAGCGCGCGCCGAGTTCGCAAAGGCGTCCTCTCGTGCGTCCCGGAAGCGTGCCAGCGTCAGCATCTGCCCGATCAGACCGAGCACGAGCAGCGAGCCGCCCGGCCAGCCGAGCACGTAGAAGATCTCCAGGAATCCGTTGTCGATCGACGCCTGCCGCCCCGTGACCGATCCCAGCTTGGTGCCGCCGCCCGTCGCCCCGAGCCCCTCGCCTTCGGCCCGCGCACCGATGGCCTGCGTCGCCAGATTCGAGAGCAACATGCGCTGCTTCACCGAACTGTCCTCGTCGAGCGATGCAAATGATGCCAACCGGCTGAAGATCGAGTCCCGAAAGACGTCGAGCGAGAGGACCGGGACCGCCAGCACCACCATGAACAGCAGGAAGGCCCAGTTGCGCGCCATGCGGCGCACGGGCCCCATGAACTGCACCACGAGGACGCCGATGAACAGGGCCACCCATGCCGAGCGCGTACGCGTCAGGAGGACCGCCACCAGCCCCAGCGCCAGCCCCAGCAGCATGCCGCGGCGCGTCGTGCCCAGCAGAAACAGCATGCTGACCACCAGCGCCACCGCGTAGGGCCCCGGACTGTTCATCGTGCCAAACGCGCGAAAGCCGAAGGGGACCGGAATGCCGATCGAGTACACCTCGGCCGCTTCCATCCAATAGCGGTCCCACGCCGGCAGCGACACCACCTGATAGATGCCGTAGGCGGCGATGATCGGCAGCGCCCACTGCAGGAAGCTCAGGAACGCGTCGCGCAGCGCCGGAAACTGCCGCCAGTTCAGGATGAGGTGCATCGAGAAGGCAATCGGCCCCAGCCAGGTGAGCAGGGCGTAGGTCGCTGGAAAGGTGCCGACCTTCAGGACGCCGATGAAGTAGCCGTAGGCCACACCCGCAATCGTGAACGTGAACGGATATAGCATCGCGCCGCGCAGCTCGCGCGCGCGGTAGAACAGCGTGAGCACCGCGACCAGGGTGGCGAGGGTCGGTGCCACGAGGATGATGTTCGCCGGCTTGAACCCGTGATGGAGGTCGACCACCCGGCGCACCCAGGGCGTGAAGAACCACATGGCAAAGACGAACGACACATAGCGCGTCGGGTTGCGATAGTACGCCACGAGCGCCGCCACGCCGGCCGTCGCGACGTATGCCACCGGAAACAAGCCGCCCCCGCCGCCCGCGAGGCCGCCCAAGGTCACGAGCGCAAAGATGATCAGCGTGACCGTCGACGCCGACGCGGTGCGGCTGCCGCGACTGTGCGGCAATGCCACCATCGGACGGGCGGACGTGGTCACGGCGCGGCCTCGGCGTCGCTAGGGCGACGCACCCGATTGCCGTGATCGATGGTCGCCGAGGTCACGCGTCCGCCGGGCGCGCTTGACGCGCCGGCGCACCGACTGGAACGCATAGGTCAGCAGCGCCACCGCAATGGTCGACGCGGTGCCGTGCGCAAAGAGCGAAAACGGCGCAACACCGCTGTCCATCACTTTCGTCGGCTCAGGGCCGGTATCGACGGGCCCCTGCATGCCGTTGATCTTCGCCAGGACACCCACATCGATGCCCATCATCATGTTCGGCAGGGTCGACGTGAATCCGGGGCTCAGCCGCGGATCGCTCGCCCGAAAGATGAACATCGTCGTCAGCCACATCCCCACCATCATCAGCGTGCTCAGGTACACCACGCGTGGCTGCGGCAAGTACCACTTGCGCGCGCTGCGCGACGATCGGCGACGGCGCCCGGCCCACGGAGCGTCGAGAATCCACCACGTGAGCACCGACACCACCAGCGTGCTCGCCAGAATGACGGGCGCCACCAGCGCCTCGACGGCCGCGAGCAGCACGCCCGAGATCATCGCCGCGCTGAACTGCCCCGACGACGGCAACCGCTCGGTCCCGGTATCGAAGATGTCGGGAACGAGCTCCGACTGCTTGTGGTCGCCGTCAGATTGTATGGCCATGCGCGCATCCCGTCCGGGTCATCGTCCGTATTCGTAATAGTAGCCGTAGCCCTGCCGATACCGCGACCCGCGCCGCAACTCGACGTCGTTCAGCACGGCGCCCGCCAGCACCACCTGGACGTTGCGCAGCTGCGCCACCGCGAACTTCAGCTCATCGCGGTCGGTCTTGTCGGAGCGCGCCACGAGCAGCAGCGCGTCCGCGTTGGAGGCGATCAGCGCCGCATCGGTAAACAGGTTGAGCGGCGGTGTGTCGAGCAGCACATAGTCGTACTGCTGCCGCAACCGGTCAAACAGCGGCTGCAGACGCGTCGCCACCAGGAGGTCGGCGGGATTCACGCTGGGCGAGCTGCCGAGCGGCAGCACGTCCACCGACCCGCCCGTCTCCATCGAGACGCGCCGGATGCACTCGCCCGGCGACGCCTGCCCGTACATGAGGTCAAAGAAGCCCGGGGACGGCGGAATGCCAAACGCCTCGTGCACCGTGCCGCGCCGCGTCTCGGCGTCAATCAGGATCACGCGTTGGCCCTGCTGCGCCAGCGTAATCGCGAGATTGACGACCGTCGTCGTCTTGCCGTCGCCCGGCAGCGCGCTCGTCACCACGATGACGCGTGGCGCCCGCGGCGGCGTGAGGTAGTTGAGGTTGGTGCGCAACGCGCGGTACGCCTCGGCGGCCGGCGTGTGATACTCGCGCGCCGAACCTGGCGCCGAGCTTCCGCTCGCCGCGGCACGATCCTTCGACTTGCCCGCCGCCGCATCCGGGGCCGGCGGCAATCGATACGCCCCCGACCGCGCCTGCTGCTGCAGGTTGGGAATGATGCCCACCACCGGCACGCCCACGATGGCGCGCAGGTCGGCTTCGTCGTGAATGGTCGTGTCGAGCCAGTCGCGCAGGAACGCCACGCCAACGCCGACGAGCAGCCCCGAGAAGACGGCCACCGCGAAGATCAGCGTCTGCGACGAGTTGGCCTGCATGTCGGCCGAGACCGCGTCGTCCAGCATCGACGCCGACGAGTCAGGCACCGAGGCCGTGATTTCGGCCTCCTTCAGGCGCCCCTGCACCATGCGCATCGTCTCCTGCAGCACCAGCCGGTCGCGCTCGAGCCGCTGGAAACCCATCGCCTGCTCCGGCATGCGCGCCAGCTCATGCTGCAGCGAGTCGACGCGCCGCTGCCGATCGTCCACCAGCGAATTGCGCTGGCTCAGGAAGGCCGCGGCGCGGTCCTGGATGCGCTCCTTCACCCCGTCCATGCGCACGTTCAGCGCCTTGACGTCAGGATCGCCTTCGGTGCGACGCTGCAACAGCGCCTCGCGCTCGGTGCGCAGGGTCTGCAATGCACTGATTTCCTGCGAGGCCAACCCCAGGAACTCCGGCGTCGCCATGGCGCGGCGAAGGAACTCGTCGGCCCCGTCCGCGCCCTGCTCCCGCAACGGCACAATGGCGCGGGCGATTGCGTCACGCTCCAGCGTGATCGTCGTCATGTTGCCGCGCAGCAGGTTCAGCTCCGACACCAGGTCCTGGATCTTGCCGTCGATGCTCGACACGCCGCGCGCCAGCAGGTAGTCGCGGATCTGCGTCTCCTGGTCGTTCAGCTGCTCGCCGATCACCGCCATCTGCCGCTGCAGGTACGACACCGTCGACCGCGCGCCGCTGGCCGCGAGATCGATGCGCCGCTTGACGTACGCACGCGCCAGCACGTTGGGCACCTGCATGGACTCCACCGGATCCTTGCCGGTATACGAAATGCGCAGCACGTTCGCGTCGCGTCCCGCCTGCGCCACGCGGATGGCATCGCGCAGCGCCGACGCCACGTCGTTGCGCGGAAAGACCGTGAAGACGAGCCGGTCGTAGCGTGTGGCGGCCCCGGCCAGCTGAATCCACCCCCCCTCGATCGGGATGGGCTCCGAGTCGGGAAACGTCCCGAGCACCTTTTCGCTCGGCAACAGCCGCACTTCGCGCATCCCGCGCGTCGTGCGGTCGAGCCGGTAGGCCTGCGACGGCGCATCGGCACTCACGTGCGCCGTGCGCACCACCTCGCTCTTCTGCCGGCGCACGGGCTGGTAGAGACTCAGGCGCATGCCCAACGAGTCGACCACATCGTACGCCAACTGACGGCTCGTCAGGATCTGCGTCGCCGTCGCCAGCACGCTGGCGTAATCGGAGTTGAACATCGCGTACGGATTGGCCGACGACTTTTCCTCGATACGCACCGTCGCCGACGCCGAGTACACGGGATCGATGCGGCGCACGGCCAGCATCGCCGCGGCGGTCGCCAAGCCCACGCAGATGACGATGATCCACGCGCTGCGCGCGACCGTCTGCCACGCACGTCGGAGATCGATTTCCGTGTTGGCGTCGGCAGACTCCATCAGGACGGGAAGCTGTTCCGCGGACACGCTATTTCCTCGTGAGGACAAGGACCGACGATACGATAGTGAGCACCATGCCAACCCTGTAGATGTAGTCGAGGGCCGTATTCCACCGCTCGAGGACGCCTGGGTCGTAGACGACGATCGCATCGCCGTCGTCCAGGGGCACGCGGTCGAGCCGCTGGTCGAGCGCCAGGGAATACCGCGTGCCGTCGCGCCCCTTCTGCAGGAGGGCAACGGGCGTGCGGAGACTGCGCACGCGCATGCCCCCTGCCTTCGCGACGACCTGCTGGAGCGTCATCGCGGGTTCCGCCTGATAGACCCCCGGGGACGCGACGTCGCCAAGCACGGGCAAGCTCCGCACGATGCCCACATCGACCACCGCATCGACGATGCGCGTGGAATAGCGGCTGGAAATGAGCCCGGTGAGCGAATCCGCGTTGAGCCCGGCGACCAGGAGACGCCCGAGCCCTGGCGCGAGAATCTCACCCCGCAGGTTCACCACCCACTGCCCGCTGAGTTCGGGCTCGCGATACACGCGCACCCGCACCTCGTCACCCGGGAGCACCGTCCAGGGCCGGTCCGGGAGCGGGGCAAGCGAAATCGTCACGGCAGGCGCACACGCCGCGAGCAGCAGAATCGCCGCCGGAAGGGCGCGGCACGCAAGTTGATTCAAGGGAAAACGCACGGTTGTCGGGAGTGCGGGATGAGAAACGGGTATCCGAGACAAAACGATTCGTAACGATGGGTCGTCACGACACTAGAACGCACCTTTCATGGAAATCACCGCCGGGATCGTGCGCAGCAGGATGATCATGTCGCGCCACAGCGTCCACCCGCGCACATAGTCCGACTCGAGGCGCACCACCTCCTCGAAGTCCCGGATGGCGTTGCGTCCACCCACCTGCCACGGCCCGGTGATGCCGGGAAGCACCTCGAACCGCACGAAGTGGTGCGGTTCGTAGCGCAGCACTTCCGACGGCAGCGCCGGGCGCGGTCCCACCAGCGACATCTCGCCACGCAACACGTTCCAGAGCTGGGGCAATTCGTCCATGCTCGATCGACGCAGGAACTTCCCCACCGGGGTCAGCCGAGGATCGTTGGGCAACTTGAAGATACGCTGATTGCCAGCGTGGATGTTCTCGCCGGCCACCTCGGCCTGCCGGAGCTCCGCGTCGGCCACCATGGTCCGGAACTTCAGGCAGACAAAGGGATCGCCGCCCAACCCCACGCGCACCTGCCGGAAGAGCACCGGCCCTGGCGACGTGATCTTGACCAGCAGGCTCGCCAGCGCGAGCAGCGGCGACAGCACCACCAGTCCCACGGTCGCGCCCGAGAGGTCAATCACGCGCTTGACGACGAGCTGCGAGCCAACGAGCGCGGGACGCGAGAGCAGCATCAGCGGCTCGGCGCGCCGCAACACGAACGATGGCTCGTCGAGCTTGCGGAATGCCTCACGGCGCGTGGCGTAGACGCGGGCACCCGCACTCGAGGCGGCAATCATGACGCTCTGCAGCGCCACGTCGGAAATCGCACCCACCAACACCAGCGCGTCGGCGTTCGACTCCGCGATGCGGTCGTAGAGCTGCGGCATGCCCTCGCTGCCCGGCTCGCCCCAGTGCAGCACCAACTCATAGGTGGCGGGCATCACGCGGCTCTCGCTCCCCTCGGAGCGGTCGCGGCGCAGCCGCTCGACTTCAGCGGCCGGGCCGACCACCAAGGTGCGCGCCGCATCAAGACGCCGCGGGTCGATAGGACTGAGCGCCCGCGTGAGGCCTCGCCGCTGCACCGAGAGCGCCAGCCACACGGTGGCCAGCACGAGGCCCACGGCCACCCATCGCCCGAGGACGCCAGGGCCCCAGACTTCCGCCCATCGCGGCAATGCCAGGCCCAGCAAGAGCGCGATGAAAATCCGCCACGGCAATGCCTGTCGCTCGGTGTAGCTGTAGCAACGCGTGGCCACGAGGCAGAACACCAGCGAGGTAAGGCGGCGCGTCATCGCCAGCGGCGACAGCGGGATGAGGCCTGTGAGGAACGACATCCCATTCTCGCCCAGCAGGAACTGCGCGCGCGCGAAAGGCAACATGGCAAACAGCGTGAAGACCGCCGCCATGGTGAGCACGTCCGCCGCGACGATGATGGCGCCAAAGCTGACCTCTCGCCAGAAGCGGCGGCGCTGGAGATCAAGCGCACGATGGCGCAGCTCCAGTCGGGTCAGGTGGGCTTGCATGGGCGTCATGTCGTGTCGCGCGATGTGAACGGGGATGTGCCGCGCGAGGCGGCGACGAGCGCTGGGAGGTCCAGGTGAGCTGCTACTATTATAGTTTCCGGTCGGAACGCCATAAGGCGCGACCCACCAGGCACATTGCCGGCAACCGGCACCGGCAACCGGCCGTCGGCCAGGGCTTGCGGTCGGATCGCTTGACAGGAAGTTACGGTATTGACTATCTTTCGTCCAGTATACAGTTTCGCGACAGTTGGTGAGTAGACTCGACCGCACATCGGAACGTGGCTTTGGGAACTGGCCAGTCGTCCTCTTGTGTTGCTCGCTGAGTTGCCTGCCAACCGCCGTCGCAGCCCCACATTGCCAGGACCTCTTTTGTGACCTTGCCCGCCAACGTAAAACCTGAAGAAACGCCTGCCCCGGGAGACGAGCGCCGGTTCCGGCCCGGGGGCAGCGCGGCACAGGTGGAGCGCCTGCGGCAGTTCCTCACGGAAGCCATCCAGCGCGGCGCCAGCGATGTGCACATCCGCGCGGGCGACGTGGTGTATGCCCGCATTCACGGCCAGCTGGTCCCGCTCGACACGCCGGTCCTCGGCGCGCTCGACACACGGGAACTCGCCATGCACATGCTGGCGACGGCGCCCAATGCGCCGACGCTCGACGAAGTGCATGACTACACCGGCCCGTGGAGCGCCCCGGGCGTCGCACGCTTCCGCATCAGCATCCTGAAGCAGCGTTCGAGCTACATGGTGGTGATGCGCGTCATCCCCGACGTCCTCCCGACGTTCGAGTCGCTCGGCCTGCCGGCCTCGCTCGGCCGCACGGTACTCAGCGAGTTCGGCCTCGTGCTCGTGAGCGGCGTCCCCGGGTCGGGCCGCACCAGCACGATGGCCGCCCTCGTCAATCACCTGAACGTCAACGCGCCGTCGCGACGCCACATCGTGTCGGTGGAGCACTCGATCGAGTTCCTGCACAAGAGCCAGAAGTGCTCGGTGACGCAGCGCGAAGTGGGGATCGACACCGATTCCTATCACGCCGGCATGCGCGCGGCGCTCGACCAGGACGCCGATGTGGTGGTCGTCGGCGAGGTCGCCGGCCCCGAGATGATCGAGATGGCGTTCCGCGCGGTCGAACAGGGACGGCTGGTCATCGCCAAGACGCAAGCGGGAGACGTCACCGCCGCCATCAAGTCGTTGCTGAGCAACTTCCCGGCCGATGCGCAGGATCAGGTGCGCCTGCACCTCGCCGAGACGCTGCGCACCGTGGTGGCCCAGCGGCTCCTGCCGCGCGCCGACGGCAACGGGCGCGTGCTCGCGGCCGAGATGCTGCTGATGAACCCCGGCGTGCGCGACGTGCTCAGCGACCCCGGCCGCCTGCATGAACTGCGGGGCGTGCTCGCCGATGGACGCGCGCAGTTCGGCACGCAGACGTTTGACCAGCACCTCGCCGACCTTGTCATCGCGGGACGCGTGGCGTTTGACGTCGCCGTGATCCTCGCCACGAACTCGCTCGACTTCGAGCTGCAGCTGCGCGGGCTGCGGCGCTAGCCGCCGCATGCCGGGCACCGACGAGCAGGCGTTCTACGACGACATCTGGCTGGCATGGCGGGACATGCAGCGCTACGCGCCGGCCCCGCGATACCTGCGCCGGATGGTGATGAAGGAGTTGCGCGCCCTGTCCTTCGGCTCCGTGCTGGACGTCGGGTGCGGCGAGGGCACGCTGCTCAGCATGATTGCCGCCAGGTACCCCGCGGCCCGCCTGGGCGGATGCGAGTTCAGCGCCACCGCGCTGCAGTCGTGCCGCGAGCTGCTGCCCGGCGCCGACCTCTTCAGCCTCGACCTGCTGAAGGACGACGTCGCCGGCATCGCGTACGACGTGCTGCTCTCGGTGCAGGTGCTGGAACATCTCTCGGACGACATCGTGGCGCTCGAACGCATGCGCTCGATGTGCATGGGAACGCTCATCGTCAGCGTGCCCGGGGGTCAGCTGGACGACCGGGGCCGCCGCAACGGCCACTACCGGCACTACACGCGGCGCGACCTGGTGCAGAAGATGGAGCGGACGGGATTTCGCGTGACGCGGTCCTTCACCTGTGGCTGGCCGGTGCACTCGCTGTTCTACCGGCAGCTGCTGCGCGCGCTGCCGCAGGACGCGGTCGAGAAGGTGGGCCTGGGCGGCTATGATCGTCGCAAGCGGACCATCATGCGGCTCGCCGACTGGGCGTACCGGCTGAACCTGAGCTTCATTGGCACCGAGGTGTTCGCCGTCGGGGTACCCGTCTGATGGACGAGGCCGATGCCTCGGGCGCACTGATGGGCGCACCGGATGCATTTCACTGCCGCGGCTGCGGTGGCACGACGATGCGAACGGTGCTTGATCTGGGCCTGATGCCGCTCGCCAATCGGCTGCTCCGATCGCTCGCCGAGGCCGCGGCCGAGCCGCGCCATCCCCTGCGTGTCGTGTTCTGTGCCGACTGCACGCTGGTGCAGATCGACGCCACCGTGCCGCCGGCTGATCTCTTTGCCGACTATCCGTACTTCTCCTCATACGCCAGCACGATGGTCGAGCACGCCCGCGTGCTCGCCGGGCACGTCGTGGACCGTGAAGCGCTGGGACCCGGCAGCCTCGTCGTCGAGCTGGCGAGCAACGACGGCTACCTGCTGCAGCACTATCAGGCGCTCAGCGTCCCGGTGCTCGGCGTCGATCCGGCGGCCAACGTCGCCGCCGTCGCCCGGCAACGGGGCGTGCCGACACGCTGCGCGTTCTTCGACGCCGCGGTCGCGCGCGCCATGGTGGCCGAGGGATTGCGCGCCGATGTCCTGCACGCGCACAACGTGCTCGCGCACGTTGCCGACCTGCACGGCTTTATTGAGGGCATCGCACTGCTGGTGGCCCCCGAGGGACTGGTCGTCATCGAGGTGCCATACGTCCGCGACATGATCGATGGCCGCGAGTTCGACACGGTGTATCATGAGCACCTCTGCTATTTCTCGCTCACGGCGCTGCGCACGGTGTTCGCACAGCACGGGTTGGTGCTGCACGACGTGGAGCGGATGCCGATTCACGGAGGGTCCCTGCGCGTGATGCTCGCGCACGCCGGTGCGGCCCGCGGGACGCGCCCGGCCGTGCGCGCGCTGCTCGACGACGAGCACGCAGCCGGGCTCGACCGATTCGACTACTATGCGCGATTCGCCGAGGCCGTCAGCCAGTTGCAGGGGGATTTGGTGGCGCTCCTCCGCCGTCTGAAGGCCGGCGGCGCGTCGATTGCCGCATACGGGGCGTCGGCCAAGGGCGCCTCGCTGCTCAACGCGTTCGGCATCGGTGCGGCGATGCTCGATTTCGTCGCCGATCGAAGCGACGTCAAGCAGGGAAAGCTCACACCGGGCACGCACCTTCCCATCGTCTCGCCGGCGGACCTGCTGGCCCGCCAGCCGGACTACGTCTTGCTGTTGACGTGGAATTTTGCCGAGGAGATCCTGGCCCAGCAGGCCGAATATCGCCGGCGCGGCGGCCAGTTCATCGTACCCATCCCGGAGCTTCGCCTTGTGTGAGACTGGCGGCGTGAGACCGGCGTGATTGCGACGCCGACGAAGATTCCGGGCGTGACGGTTCTCGACCTCACGCCGACCGGTGACGCGCGCGGCTTCTTCGCCCGGGCCTTCAGCGTGAGCGAGATGTCGGCGCTTGGCCTCGCGCTCGACGTGCGGCAGACGGGCATTTCGTGGAACGCCCATGTCGGCACCGTTCGCGGCATGCACTATCAGGACGCACCGGACGGCGAAGCGAAGCTCGTGCGCTGCACGGCCGGCCGGGTCTTCGACGTCGTGATCGACCTGCGACGCGACTCGCCGACATGCGGTCAGTGGGTGTCGGTCGAACTGAGTGCGGCCAACCGACGCCAGCTCTTTGTCCCACCCGGCTGCGCGCACGGATTCCAGACGCTCGACGATGACACGGAGGTCCATTACCTCCTGTCGCAGGAGCATCGCCCGGACCGCGACCGCGGGGTGCGCTGGGACGACCCGGCGTTCGGCATCAGCTGGCCCATGGTGTGCCACGTCATCGGGCCACGCGACGCCGCCTGGCCCGACTACCGCCGCTGATGCGGGTCCTGGTCACGGGGGCGACCGGGTTCATCGGACGGCACGTGCTGCGGCAGCTCGCGGCCCGCGGCGACGAGGTGATCGCGCTTTCGCGCGCGACCCGCGCGGGGGGCGCACGCGCCGGCATTACGTGGGCGATCGGCGACGTACTCGATCCAGCAAGCATTGCGCCGGTGATCGACCAGCACCGGCCGACGCATCTCCTGCATCTCGCGTGGATCACAGATCCGGGCGTCTACTGGACGTCAGCGGACAACCAGCGATGGATGGAGGGCAGCCTCGCACTCTGTGAACGGTTCGCGGCCGGCGGCGGGGCGCGTATCGTCGGTGCGGGGAGCTGCGCGGAGTACGACTGGTCCGTTGGCACATGCAGCGAAGGCGATGCCCCGCGACCGTCAACGCCATACGGACAGGCAAAGGACGCGCTGCGCGCGGCCCTTGGTGATCTGGCCGCGCGCAGCGCATGCTCGCACGCCTGGGGACGCGTCTTCTTTCTCTACGGCCCGGGCGAACCCGACGGGCGATTCGTGCCATCCCTTGCGATGCCGCTGCTGCGCGGCGAATCGGCCGTCTGCCGCCAGCCCACACTGGTGCGCGACTGGCTGTATGTGGACGACGTCGCCGCCGCGTTCGTCGCGCTGCTTGACGCACCGATCAACGGTGCGCTGAACATCTCCTCGGGGTGCGGAACTCCCCTCGGCGCGTTCGCCCGCCTCATTGCCGATGCAACGGGTTCCGCCGAGCGCCTGCAGTTCGGCGACGAACCGCCAGCGCCCGGCGAACCTGTCTCCATTGTTGGTCCAAGCACTCGCCTTGCACCGTATTGGCGACCGGCGATCTCGCTCACCGAGGGTGTGGCGCGCTCGGTGGCGTGGTTGCGGCGGTAGCACCGCCAGGATTCGTGCACACGGATGGCGCAGGACCTTTGCTGGAGTCCGCATCGCCAAGCACGGCCGCCGCGACCTCTCGCGCCGCCAGGGCGATGCCGCAGGCCGACCAATGGGAGTCATCGGCGATGTACACAGGCGCCGTGCGCCCGGGCGCCGCGGCACCGGCGCGAAGCACCGACGTTGTGTTCACGACTTCGAGGCCGGCGGCGCGCAAGTCGCGTTCGAGCCGCGTCAGGTAGTCGTCCGCCTCAGCGGCCGGCATCGACGGTGGTGTGAGCAGCGGGCCGTAGACCGTCTCCTTGGCCGGCACCAGCACGACGATGAGCCGGAGCTGACGTGCACGCAGGTCCTCGGCGATGGCTAGCAGGTTCGTCACCGCTGGTCTCGTCGATGGCGGCGTGGCGGCGGTGACGAGCATGTCAGGACGCAGGACCGTGGTGATACCACCCGGAAGCGTGTAGCGTCGGGCCAAGGGTCGCACCGTGTACCCGACGCGCAGCAACAGCGCGCTCAACGGAGAGAAACGCCAGAGCTGCCTGAGACGCTGGCTCGCCAGGCAGAGCGCGCGGGCACGACGTGCCGTCGCCTGACTGCAGGGCACCGGTTGATTGAACTCGGCGCGCGTCGGTGGGTTGATGGACTCGTACACTTCATACACCACGGTGCCGCCGGCCATCCGATTGCGGCGGACCACGGAGTCGACGAGCGCCGCCGTCGGCCCGATGCCGCCCGCGTTGTACACGCTGCGCCGCGTGAGCGTCGCGAGCTGCGCCGGAAACGTCTCGTGGTCGCCGACGCTCGCGCCGACCGTGAACGACGACCCGATGGCAACGATGGTGATGGGTCCGAGTGCCGTGAGCGCAGGCAGGTTCCGGAATCCGAACTGGTCGGAGGTGAGCGCCTCGGTCCGTGCCAGGTCCGCCACCGATCGCGCTCCTACGAGTCCGAGTTGGTTCGACAGGTCGCCGTGCGCCCGCGGCGTCGCGAAATGCCCGTTGGCCTGAAACGGTGCGCCGGGTGCCGGATGTTGCGTGGCGATTTCCCACGTCCGGAAGGCGAAGACGCGCGCCGGGATCAGCCGCAACGCGACATCGGTGGCCGCAAAGAGGAGCAGCACGACTGGCAGGGCAAGGCCCAACCGAGACCAACGCGCGGGCATCGTCACCGTGGCTCCTCAGAACTGAAAGTAGAGGAACGGAGACGGCGTCCCCGTGGCGATTTCGCTCAGCGCCACGATCCAGAGGACGGCCCACCCGACAACCGCCGGCTTGCGCCACTCGTGCCGGATTTCGAACGTATTGGACCCGACGTGCGCGACGATGGCGGCGAGACCGACCAGCAACAGGAGCGCCGACATTCGCTCGGGCGTTGCGCCGGCATGGAATCCTGTCATTGTCGCCAGCAGGTGACCCGCCATCGTCAGGTCGGCGGAACGGAAGAAGACCCATCCGACAACCACCAGCAGGAAAGTCCCGAGCCGCCGCCACGCGGCCGGCAGGCGATCCCACGCCGTCCCGTAGAAGCGATGCACGGTCAGCAGGACGCCGTGGTAGGCGCCCCAGACCACGAACGTCCAGTTGGCACCGTGCCACAGCCCGCCGATGAGCATGGTGAGCATCAGGTTGCGCGTCGTGAACAGCCGGGTTCCCCGGTTGCCACCGAACGGGATGTACACGTAGTCCCTGAGGCACGACGAGAGCGAGATGTGCCACCGCTGCCAGAAGTCGGCGATGCTGACGGCCTTGTATGGCGAGTTGAAGTTCTGCGGAATGCGGAGGCCAAACATCTGCCCGAGGCCGATCGCCATGTTGCTGTAGCCGGCAAAATCGAAATACAGCTGGTACGTGTAGCCCAGCATGCAGAGCCAGGCGCCGACGGTCGACAGCGCGCCGTATGACAGGAGGGCCGGATCGATGATCCGATCAATGTTGTCCGCCAGCAGGACTTTCTGGCACATGCCGATGACGAAGAACGACCATCCGCGCTCGAGCTGCTCCCGGCGATTGATCCGGTCGATGTGCTGAAGGTCACTTTCGATCTGGCGAAACCGGACGATCGGACCGGCGACCAGCTGCGAGAAGAGCGACACGTAGCAGGAGTATTCCCAGACATCCGTCGTCGGCTCGACGTCCCGCCGGTAGCAGTCCACCACGTACGAGATGGTGTGAAACGTGTAGAACGAAATGCCGATGGGCAGCACGACATCCAGCGTCGGCGCGTGCCACAGGACCCCCGCCCAGTGTGCGACCGCGGTCAGCGACGTGGCGGCGAAGTTGAAGTACTTGAAGAAGCCGAGGAGCAGCAGGTCCACGGTGATGGCACCCGCGACATACAGCGTCCGGCGCCGCGCGTTGTCGGTCTGCTTCAGCGCGCGGCCGCACTGATAGCTGACGAACGTGGAGAAGGCCATCAGGAAGCAGAACTTCCAGTTCCACGCGGCGTAGAACGCGTAGCCGGTGACCGTCAGCCAGATGTGGCGCCCGCGCTTCGTGGGCAGCGCCCAGAAGACGAAGTACGTGATCGGAAGGAACGCGTAGAGGAAACGCAGGCTGTTGAAGAGCATTTCCCTTCCGAACGGGGAGGCGAGGATGCGGGATGTTATCCGGTCGCTGGGCGCTTTGCCACCCGCACCGAACCGCAGGCCCGCGGGGCAGTTGCGCGGGGCGGGCGCGGCGCGCCACGTTTCGGGTTGTGCGTCGGTCTTTCTCCTGCCGTTAGGATGCATCTTGACGAGTACATCGCACGAACTCCTTCGGCTCTCGGTCACCGTTCCGGTGCACAATGAGGAGCAGAACGTGCCGGTCTTTCTCGGGCGGCTTCGCGCGGTGCTTGACGCGCTGCCTGGACTGAGCGGCTGGGAAGTCGTCTTCGTCAACAACGGCAGCACCGACCAGACCTTGGCGCGGCTGCACGCCGCCCACGCCGCCGATCCGCGGGTGCGGGTGGTGTCGCTGGCGCGCGACTTCGGCTACCAGGCCGCGGTCACGGCCGGCC
>JANYJW010000055.1 GCA_025361705.1 Gemmatimonas sp. | reverse complement strand
GCCGCGGATGTCGCGGCGCCCCTCTGTCGTACGCTGTTGTTCTCTGGTGTACCGCCGTCTCAGAACCCCGGCACCATGGGCCGCTGCCACGGCACGCCGGCGAGGATCAACCCGAGCGCGAGCGCAATGCCGATCGCAGCGCGCCTGTGGCGCACGGCTTCGTCGGGGCCACGGCGCGCAAGGACTCCCGTCACCGTGGCGACGATGACGCCCAGCAGCATAAGGGTCGGGTGCTCGACGACAAAGTAGCGCACCCCCGGATCGCGCATCGCCGCCGCCATGTCACCCATGGCGCCGCGGGTGAGTGGACTGACGCCGTAGAGCACGATGCCGAGGAGAAGCTGCCCGTGCAGCGACATCGTGAAGAGCGAGAGCGCGCGCTTGGCGCCCGTGGCGTACACGGCGGCGCCGTTGATCCCCTTGAGCGCGCGGACGAGCGCGACGAGGGCAAGCAGGAGGACGAGCCAGCGGGTGAGGTTATGGAGGGCGAGGAGCATGGGGACGCTTGGGGGCGATTGGGGGGCGATTGAGGACCGGGAATCCGGATGGCGATCCATGACCACGATCCAGAAATGCGATGTGCGATCAACCGCGACAGCGCGGGCACGGGCCGCTGCGCGCGTCTTTGCACGCTGAACTATCGCAAATCGGCATCGCACATCGCAATCCGGATTCGGAATCCGGAGTCCAGGTCACCGATCAACCGTCCGCCGTCAGTCGCTCCCGCCGGGACACCTCGGTGACTCCCTTCACCCGCCGCGCCGCGCGAATGATCTTGTCGAGGTGCGCGAGGTTTTCGACCTCGACCAGCGCGGCGCCATTCACCCGGCCATCGATCGACTTCAGTTCGAGCGTCTTGATGTCCGTCCCCGTGCCGCTCACGGCGGCGGCGAGATCGGCGTAGAGCCCGCGACGATCATTCGCCTCGATGTGCAGGCGGATGATGAACCGCTCGCCCTCGCTCTCCTTCCAGTCAATCTCGAGGCGGCGCTCCGGTTCGTGCACGAGGAAGAGCAGGTTGGGGCAGTCGCCGCGATGGATGCTCACGCCGCGCCCGCGCGTCACGTAGCCCACGACCTTGTCGCCCGGCACCGGCTGGCAGCACTGCGCGTAGCGCACCATCAGGCCGTCGGCGCCCTGCACGCGAATGCCCTTGGACGTGTCGGACCGCTTCATCCGGTCGAGCAGCCGTTCGAGCGGGCTCGCCTTCAGCTGGTGCGGCTCGGTGGTCTCGTCCGTGTCGGGAAAGAGCGCCTTGAGCAGCTGCGTGATGTTGATGTCCCCCTGCGCGATGGACGCCAGCACGTGCTCGGCGTCGGCGAGCTTGAGCACCGTCGCCGCCTTTTCCAGGTCGTCGTCGGTGAGCTTGGCCAGCTTGCGGCGGCGCAGTTCCCGGTCGAGGATCTCGCGGCCGATCTGCCGCGATGCCTTGTGCTCCTCCACGCGCAGCCACTGCCGGATGCGGTGCCGCGCGCGGCCCGTGCGCACGTGCGACAGCCAGTCGCGACTCGGCCGCGCCGTGGCCGAGCGCGCAATCTCCACCGTCTCCGAGTTGCGCAGCTCGCGCGAGAGCGGGACGATGCGGCCGTTCACCTTGGCGCCCTGGACATGCAGGCCGAGCTCCGAGTGCACCGCGAAGGCGAAGTCGATGGGCGTCGCGCCCTTCGGCAGCTGGATGACGTCGCCCTTCGGCGTGAAGACGAAGATCTCGTCCTGATACAGGTCGAGCTTCAGGAACTCGAGGAACTGGTCGGGCGTCTCGGCGTCGAGCTGCAATTCGAGCACCTGACGGAACCAGTGCAGCGCACGGTCGAGCTCGTCGCCGCGCTGCTTGTCGCCTTCCTTGTAGCGCCAGTGCGCCGCGATGCCGTAGTCGGCCGTGCGGTGCATCTCCATCGTGCGGATCTGGATCTCGAAGAGCGTGCCCGTGGGGCCGAAGACCGTCGTGTGCAGCGACTGGTAGCCGTTGGACTTCGGCTGGGCGATGTAGTCCTTGATGCGCTCCTGCAGCGGCGACCACGCCCCGTGGATGACGCCGAGTGCGTGGTAGCACTCCGGGACACTCTCGACGAGGACGCGGATGGCGTAGAGGTCGTAGACGTCGTCGTACGACTTGTCGCCCTTCACCATCTTCTTGTGGATCGACCAGAGATGCTTGGGACGTCCGCTCACCTCGTGCACGGCGACGCCCGCGTCCTTGAGACGCGTCATCAACGGCGCGACCATCTCGTGGATGAGCGCCTCGCGATCGGCGCGCTTCTGCTGCACGAGCCGCGCCAGGGTGCGGTACTCCTCGGGCTCGAGGTAGCGGAACGCAAGGTCCTCGAGTTCCGCCTTCATCGCCGCCAGGCCAAAGCGGTGCGCCAACGGGGCATAGAGATCGCGCGTCTCGAGCGCGATGCGGCGGCGCTTGTCCTCGGGCATGTGCTCGAGTGTCCGCATGTTGTGCAGGCGGTCGGCGAGCTTGATGAGGATGACGCGCGCGTCCTTGGCGATCGACAGCAGGAGCTTGCGGTAGTTCTCGACCTGGCGCTCTTCACGCGATCCCGTCGGGAGGTGGCCGATCTTGGTGACGCCGTCGACGATCTGCGCCACTTCACGCCCGAACTCGCGCTCCACGTCCTCGCGCGTGATGTCCGTGTCCTCGATGACGTCGTGCACCAGCGCGCTCGCCACCGTCACCGTGTCGAGCTGCAGCTCGGCGAGGATCTTGGCCACCTCCACGCAATGCGTGACGTACGGGTCGCCGTTGCGCCGCGTCTGCCCCGCGTGCGCCTTCTCGCTGTACCGGTACGCGCGCACGAGCAACTCCGCGTCGAGGCGCTCCGGATGGGCGTCGGCGCTGAGCTCCCAGCGGGGGATGATCTCGGTGAGGACGGGGGTAATCAACGGACGATTGAGGACATGGACTCTGATGGCGATCGGAGATCGCGATGTCGGATGGCGATGGGCGATGGCGGTGCGCAAGACAGGCAACGGGGCCCACCGCGGCTGCGGCGGGGGCCCCGTTGCTGACGTCTCTTCCTTCAAGCTGACACGGCGGCACTTGGTGTCAAGGGGATGGCGCGGCGGCGGGCGGTCAGCGCAACGGCTCGACCACCACTTCCACGGCGGCGATGCCGATGACCCCCTGCGCTTTCCACGGCTTGCTGGGCACCTGGTCGCGAAAGCACCTGATCAGGCTGCCGTACCGGGTGCCGGCAATGGCCGCCTGCGCCAGCTCATCCGGCGGGAGGTCTTGCAGGTCGTCGCCATCATGCCAGATGGGTGCGCCGCAGGTCCAGTTGGAACTCGAGAACAGGTACGCCGCACGCGGCTCAGCGCCCATCGCCCACACGAGGAAGTACCGACCCGGCACCTCAGGGGCGACGCGCGCGATGTGGGCCTGCGCCCGCCCGCTGGCCAGCGGCGTGATCAGGCTTCGGATGGACACGGTATCCACCTCGCGCCGGACCCACGTGGCGATGCCGCCAAGGAAAATCGTGGCCGCCATGGCCGAACTCTCATAGGTGAAGATGACATCTCCGTCGATGCGCCCGCCGGCGCGCACCGCAATGCTCGGCAGGACGCCATGCAGGATCTTCCCGTTGATCGTCCCGGACTGGATGGTGAGTCGCGCCTTCAGGTCGCGCGGCTCTTTCGCGATCACGGGCTGCAGTCCTGGCGCCATAAAGGTCAATTCGTACGGGGGATTGAGGCCCCCGACGCTGAGCGAGTCAAAGACGGCCTCCCCGTTGGCCGTCGTGTCGGTCACCCGACCGGCCGCCGGTCGGCTCGGCGTGCCGCGTACCGTCACCACAATTCCGTCGGTGGCCAGTCGACGCCCAAGGCGGTCCACGATGCCGATGATGGCTGGCCGATCGGGCACCGTGGTGAATACGGCAAGGACCGGCGACTGCACAACCACGAGCGCCACCGGCCGCGTCACCCACCAGAGGCCGCTGACGATGGCCGCGAGCAGTACCGCGACAAACGCGGGCCAGCGCCGCGAACTTCTCGCGCGCGGCAGCACCCGTTGCACGCCGCGGCGCAGGGGTGCCACACGATCCGCGGGTAGTCCGACAGGCAGGATATCCGTGGCCAGCACGCCTGTGCCCGGACAGCCGCCGTCGTGCACCCAGTGCCGCACGACACCCAGCACCTCGGCATCCGCCCCTGCCTGCATCAGCAGGGCAATGATGAACCGCATCTCCGCCACCGTCACCACGGGCTGCCGGGCGAGCCCCATTGCCAGGCCGCGGCGCGCGGCCTGCAGCGAAGCCACGTCACTCTGCGCGAGCACGAGGTCGCTGATTTCATCGTGCGCTGTCGCCCAGCCGCCCGCCAAGCGACGCGCGAAGCCGCGCACCTCGAGCATCGACAGGTCCGCGTCCGCGGCCGCCTCCGTCGTGGACACGGCGCGCGCGATGCACTCGGCATCGGGGGTCGAGCCCAAGCTCAGCACCCGCAGCACCGCACGCGCGCCCACCGACAGCTGCGCGATGCGCAGGCGGGCTGCCTCGCCTGCGTCCAGCGATGCCAGCAATGCCGGCACGTTGGCCGCCACCCAGCTGTCCTCGACGATGGTGAGGAGGTGCTTCTCCACGGCGGCGTGCAGCAGTTGCAGCACGTGAAAGGGCACGCCGGCGGCGGCATCGCGCAGCGCCGCGATGAAAAGTCCCCACCACGCCGCTTCGCCAGCGCCGCCAAGCGACTGCAGCATCGCGTCCACGTGCGCGACCGTGAGTGGCGGCAGGCTGATCCGTTCGACACGCGCATCGCCGGGCAGGGCCTCGCGTCCGGCGGTGACACACAGGAGGCGCGTTGTGGCGGGCAGCCGGCCGATGGCCAGCACCAACAGGTGCAGCGACGATAGATCGGCCCAGTGCGTGTCGTCCACGGCGAGCGCGATGGAGGTCTCGTGGGCCACCGCCCCGAGCAGGTCCGCGAGGGCGACGATCCGGCGCCGCATGGCCTCGTCACCCGCACTGACGTCAGCCGCGACGTCGAACACCGACGAGACGTCCGGCGCCAGCGCCACCAGCGCCGCCATCGACGACGGAGCCACCGCAATGCTGCCGGGCAGGCGCGCGAGCGCCGTCACGAGCGACGCGGCGAGCGCAAAGGGCACTTCGCGTTCCCCGCGTCGCGCCCCGCAGTGGACCACGCACCCGCCAGTTGCCAGCACGCGGGCGCACGCTTCGTCGAGCAGGCGCGTTTTCCCCGTGCCCGCCAGCGCCTCCACGTGCACGTGACGCAGGTGCCCGGTGCGTGCACCTCCCCACGCGCCGAGGACGCGCGCCAACTGCGTCTCGCGCCCGACGAACTCCGGTGTGGCCACGGTGCCGGGCACCCCTGCGGACGGGCGCGCCACCTCCCGCACCCTGCTGAACAACTGCGCCGTGGCCGGCTCGGCGGTCCGATGCTCCCCGCGCAGCAGCTCCGCCAGCCGGTCGGATTCCAGTCGCGCAGACGCAAGGCCGTCCGCGGCGATGGTCGCCTCGATGAGCAGGCGCCACGAGCGCTCGTGCGAGGGATCGAGGTCCCGCAGCCGCCGGGCGTGGCGCACGGCATCCGCCGCGCGACCGTCCCGCAGGTCGACACGCGCCAGCGATTCAAGCACACGGGCAAAGAGCGCGCCGAGATGCCGGCGCTCGATGTCGCACCAGAGCTCGAACTCCGCCCCGCCCGGCACGGCCACGTCGGAAATGAAGTCGCCGCGATAGTGGCCCACCGCAGCCATCAGGTCGCCCCGGTCCACCGCCAGGACGAACGCATCCCGGTCGCACTCGAGCGCCCCGGCCAGCACAATGAGGTCGCCGTCAGACACCAGCGAATCCGCGGGCAGGACGCGTCGCAGCACCAGCAGCGCCTGGCGCAGATTCGCCCGCGCCCGATCGGGTTCGAGGTCAGACCAGAGCAGGTCGACGAGGTGCGCGCGGGACGCCGTGCGCATCGATTGCGAGCGAAGAAAGGCGAGCAGCGCCAGCGGCTTGCCGGGGCCCAGCAGCGGCGAGCCATCCGCCGCCAGCAGCTCAAGTCGACCGAGGACGTGCAGCGTGACGCGCCCGCTGGCGTCGGCTGATGGGCCCCCGCCGTGCGGTATCCGGGCGGCGCTCACGAAGGTAGGAGGTTCGGCACGCCCGACAATGTGCGGCACAATGCGGGCTCCGCGCGAGCACCCGCCAGCATTGCGGCCACGTGAATCTGCATTTCCGATAGCCTGCACGCGCGCGTCAGTCCCCCGTCAATCGCGCAACGCCTTCGCACTCACAGCATCCCCGCCTCCGCAAACGACAGATACCGCCCCCGCCCCACGATGATGTGATCGTGCACCGGGATATCGAGCAGACGGCCGGCCGCGATGAGCTGCTCGGTGACCGCCCGATCATCGGGAGATGGCGTCGGGTCGCCGCTTGGATGGTTGTGCACCAGGATGATGGCCGCCGCGCGTTCGGCGATCGCCTCGCGAAAGACCTCGCGCGGGTGCACCAGCGACGAGTTCAGGATGCCGCGCGTGATGAGCACGTCGCGCTCCAGCCGGTGCTGCGCGTCGAGGATCGCCACGTGGAACTCCTCGACCGGCAGGTCCTCGAGGTGCGGGGCAAAGGCGCGCCACACATCGCGTGGCGCTCGCAGGGGGAGCGCTTCGCCAGGTGTCTCGCCAGCGAGCCGGCGGCCGAGTTCCAGCGCAGCGTGGATCGCCACGGCGCGCGCGGGGCCGAGCCCCGGCACTGCGCCAAGCGCCGCAAGCGGTCGGTCGCCGAGCCGTCGCAGAGACCCGCCCGTCCAGGTGAGCACGTCGTGTGCGAGTTGCAACGCCGGATGCCCCCGCGTTCCAGGTCCGATCACGAGGGCGAGCAGTTCTGGCGCTGACAGCGAGCGCGCGCCCAGTGCGCGCATCCGCTCGCGCGGCCGGTCGATGGGCGAGAGCCCCTGCGGGGCAATCGGCGAGAGCCCCTGTGGCGCGGTGAGCGTGAGCCCCGTCGGGGCGATCGGCATGGCGGTCATGGCCAGACCTTACCACGAAGTCCGCGCACGACCGTCATCAAAAAACAACGGCTCGGCGCGCCGAATTGCGCACCGAGCCGCCGTGCGACCGTGCTGAGCTACGGATCGGGGACCGGCTTCGGGGCGCGCCGCTCGATGGCGCTCGACGACGATGCCGCTGCCGGGGCCGGGGCCGGCGCCGACGCCGGCGCAGACGCCGGCGCAGACGCCGGTGACGCACTGGCCGGTGCGGACGAGCCAGCACTCACATTGCCGCTCGACGTCGACGCGCCGGACCCGGACGAGCCACTCGCCCGCGACGAGCCGCCATCCGGCGTGAAGCGCCCGGCGCCGTACCCGAAATCGCTCGGCGTCACACCGGGCGTCGGCGGCACCCAAGCGCCCGTCGTCGGGTTCACGCCGCCGCGCGCGCCCGCATCCGGCACGGGCGTGGTCCCGATGGTGATGGTCGACCGCGGCAGCGCAGTCTCGATGTACCCGCTGCGGCTGCTGCCACTGCCCGCGTCGGCAGTCGGCCGGCGAAAGCGTCCAGGCACCTTGTACTCCTCGGGGTCCCCAGGGACGAACGGCAGGCCGGGTGCGCCCGGCACGACGGTCGGGGGCGTCCCGGGGGTCGCCGGCGTCACAGGCTCATTTGACGCGAGCGTTCCAGCCTGAAAGGGCGGACAGAAATACGTGCCGGTATCGAAGAAGAACGACGCCTGCATGGACACCGAGCCGCCCGGGCAGGCAAAGCTGATGGACTGTCCGGCCCAGCGACTCATGCCGTTCAGCGACTCATCGACTTCGAGCACATCGACCACGACATCATCGGCCTGCATGCCCAGCGGCAGAACGGCGTCGACGATCTCCGTCAGCATGTTCTCCGGCGTGAACACCGTGTTGGCAATCGCGCGGAAACCGAATGCCTGCTGCAGCCAATGCTCGGACGCCTCGGGCGACGCCACGCGCCGCAACGGCGCGCGGGATGCCACGAGCAGCAGCGTGCGCATCGGGCTGAGGTCCATCGGGCCGGTCCATCCGGTCGTGTAGTAGTACGACGCCACACGCCCCGCGCTGTTCAGAAGGTACACCGGCCGGGCATACGGCATCGAGCGCGACCATCCCCGCAGGCCCTGCGAAGCGAAGGGGCGCGACAGGAGGTACTCGCCGGGCTCAGTCATGCGGGCTGACTGGTACGACGACCGCGGATAGAGCTGCTGCACGCCCTGTCCGGGAATCACCTCGAAAACGGCCACGTACGCCGCCTGGCTGACCCAGAAGGACGGTTCGCCGACGCCGCGGCGCAGCGTGGCATCGAGCGACATGACACCCTGCGCGGCCGCACTGGCGGCGCAGACGGCAACGAGCACAGCGGTTCTGATCATCCGCATGGCCCACACTCCATCAGAAGATGGGTTTAACCTGCCTCTGCCAAGTAGTGTCGGGCCGTCGGGCGTTTCGCGCAATAGCTGGATCAGCAACACCTCGGCTGGCCCACTGCCATCGGTCACCTGCCATCACGTTCCGCCCAAAACCACCCAACGCTACAACGCCGCCCCATGGCACTTCTTGAACTTCTTCCCCGATCCGCACGGGCAGGCATCGTTGCGCCCGACCGTCGACCAGTCCTGCACTCCGCCGCCGCCAATCGGGGTCCCGGCCACCCCCCCGGTGAGCGAGCGCGCACGGCCAGCCCCCACGATCAGCGGATCGGCCTTGACCGCCTCGCCATCCGACGGCGGCTCGGCGGGCCCGATGTCGAGCACCTCGTCCTCCGGCACGTCCTCGGCGACGCCCAGCGCGTTGTAGCGGCGCTTCGTCTCCGGCGGCGCCACCGGCGCCGGCTGCTCGTAGACGAGCTGCACGCGCAGGAACCGCTCCGTGAAGGTGTGCTGGATGTCCGTCATGAGATCGACGAACATCGTGTAGGCCTCCTGCTTGTACTCGAGCAGCGGGTCCTTCTGCCCCCACGCGCGATAGCCGATCGAGTTGCGCAGCTGGTCGAGGTCGTAGAGGTGGTCCTTCCACTTCTCGTCCAGCACGTTGAGCATCACCAGCGCCAGCACCTGCGCGCTGTGGTCGGCAAGCTGCTCGAGCTTGGCGTGGAACGCCGTGTTGCCGGCCACACCGCCCTGCAACTTGGCGTCGTCCACCGTCTGCGGGCGCGTGCCGTCGGCCTCGAAGCACGGCACCGTGAGCAGGTAATGCATCAACAGGTCCTGGCGCATCAGGTCCAGGTCCCAGTCGAGTGAGCTGTCGTAGGTGCTCAGCATCGTCTCGATGCGACGGCCCACGGCCGTCTCCACCATCTTGATCGCTTCGCCCTTCAGTTCCTCGCCGCCCTCGAGCGCAAATGCACGCAGGTTGTAGATCACCTCGCGCTGCTGGTTCATCACGTCGTCGTAGTCGAGCAGGCGCTTGCGACTCTGGAAGTTCTGCAGCTCGACGCGCTTCTGGGCCTGCTCGATGCTGCGCGTGATGAGCGGGTGCGTGAGCATCTCGCCCTCCTGCGCGCCCAACCGGTCCATCAGCCGCGCAATGCGGTCCGACCCGAACAGGCGCATCAGGTCGTCTTCGAGCGACAGGAAGAACTGCGACGCGCCCGGGTCACCCTGGCGTCCGGCGCGGCCGCGCAGCTGGCGATCAATGCGCCGCGACTCGTGCCGCTCCGACCCGATGATGTGCAGGCCGCCGCATTCCATCACGTCGATTTCCTTGCCATCGGGATCCTTGATCCGCGACGGCTTGGACGGCAGCACGCCCTCGCCCAGCTTGATGTCGGTGCCGCGCCCGGCCATGTTCGTCGCAATGGTCACGCCCGCGTACTGACCGGCCATCGCGATGATCTCGGCCTCGCGCTGGTGGTACTTGGCGTTCAGCACCTGCTGCTTGAGTCCGGCGCGCGTGAAGAGCCGAGACAGGGTCTCCGACGCTTCCACCGACGTCGTGCCGACGAGCACCGGGAAACCGAGCCCGAACAGGCGCTGCGCCTCCTCGACGATTGCGTTGTACTTTTCGCGCCGCGTCTTGAAGACGAGGTCATGCCGGTCATCACGGATGATCGGCCGGTTGGTGGGAATGACCGCGACCTCGAGCCCGTAGATCTGGAAGAACTCCGTCTCCTCGGTCTCGGCGGTGCCCGTCATGCCCGCCAGCTTCTCGTACATGCGGAAGTAGTTCTGGATGGTGATCGTGGCGAGCGTCTGCGTCTCACCCTTCACCTGCACGGCTTCCTTGGCCTCCACCGCCTGGTGCAACCCCTCGCTCCAGCGGCGCCCGTGCATCGTGCGCCCGGTAAACTCGTCCACGATGAGCACCTGGCCGTCCACCACGACGTAGTTCACGTCCTTCTCGTACAACGAGTGCGCGCGCAGCAGCTGATGGATGATGTTCAGCTTCTCGCTCTTGATCGCGTACTCGCCCTCGATCACGCGGCGCGCTTCGAGCTTCTCGGCCGCCGTCATGTCGGGGTCGCGCTCGATGCGGTGCACTTCGGTGGAGATGTCGGGCAGCACGAACTGGTCGTGATCGGACGGGCTCAGGAAGTCGACGCCGCGGTCGGTGAGGTGCACCGTATGGCCGCGTTCGTCGAGCACGAAGAGCAGGTCCTCCTCGAGGTCGCGGAACTGCTGCTTGGCGGGAGGCACCTTGCGATCGGCAATGACGTCGAGCTCCTGCCGCTGCACCAGCGTCTTGACGCCCTGCTCGTTGAGCGCCTTCTGCAGGCGCTTGTTCTTGGGGTTGCCCAGCTGCGCCTTGTAGTACGCAAGCCCGGCGCCCGTCAGGTCGCCCGCCTCCATCGCCTTGTCGCCACGCGCCACGAGGTCGTTCGCCAGCTCCGTCTGCCGGCGCACCAGGCGCACCACCGCCGAGTTGTACTCGGCGTACTGTCCGTCGCTCTCGTTCCCCACCGGGCCCGAGATGATGAGCGGCGTGCGCGCCTCGTCGACGAGCACCGAGTCGACTTCGTCGACAATCGCGTACACGTGCGGGCGCTGCACACGCTGGTCGGTGGCAACCACCATGTTGTCACGCAGGTAGTCGAAGCCGAACTCGTTGTTGGTGCCGTACGTGATGTCGGCGTGGTATGCCGCCTGCCGCTCCGGCGAACCGGGCTCGGTGTCGTCGAGCACGGCGACGTTCAGCCCGAGGTAACTGAACAGGTGCCCCATCCACTGCGAGTCGCGGCGGGCGAGATACGAGTTCACCGTCACCAGATGCGCACCGCGGCCGGGCAGCGCGTTCAGGTAGAGCGGCAACGTCGCGACGAGCGTCTTGCCCTCGCCCGTGGCCATTTCCGCAATCTTGCCAAGATGCAGCTGAATGCCGCCCACCAGCTGCACTTCGTAGTGCACCATGTTCCAGTCCATCGGGCGGCCGGTCACCATCACCGTGGTGCCCAGCAGCCGCTTGGCGGCCTCGCGCACCGTCGCAAACGCCTCGGGCAGGATCTCGTCGAGCGTGTCGGCGATCACCGTGCGGTAGTCCGCCTCCAGTCCGCCCCGGCCGTCCGCGCCGCCCAGCTGATTGTCGATCGCCTCGCGCTCCGCGGCATCGGTCGCCGTGCGCTTGCGCTCCTTGAGCTCGGCGATGCGCGCCGCCAGGTCCTGCGAGCGTTCCGTGATGATGCCGCGGAACTTCCCCGTCTGCGCGCGCAGGTCGTCGTCCGACAGGGACGCGATGCGCCCGCCGTGCTCCTCGATTTCCGCGAGGATCGGCTTGATGCGCTTCAGTTCCCGGTCATGGCGGGTGCCGAAGACGGCGCCCAGCAGCTTGTTGAACATGCAATCCCCTCTATCGGTACAGGCCGGACGCCGCGATGTAGTCCGCGACGACGTCTGGCACGAATCCCCGGATGGAACGCCCCGAACGCACCCGCGCGCGGATCTCGGTTGCCGAGATGTCCACGCGCCGCGTCGCAAGCGCCGTCACGCCGGCAGGGAGCGCGTCGCCCTCCCCACCCCGCGTGAGCACCACGATGTCCGCCAGCGCCCGGATCGCCTCGGGTTCCCGCCACTTCGGCAGTAACGCCGCCGCATCCATTCCAAGGAGCAGGAACAGTGCCGCATCCGGATGCCGCTCCCTGAACACGCGGAGCGAATCAACCATGAAAGATAACCCGCCGCGCTCCACTTCCTGCGCATCCACGGCAAACCGGCTATCACCCTGCACCGCCAAGCGCGTCATGGCCAGCCGCTGCTCGGCGCTGGTGCACGACTCCCCCATCTTCAGCGGCTGCTGAGCAGCCGGCACCCAGACCACCTGGTCGAGCCCCATCGCCACGGCGGCGTCCCCGGCGGCAAGAAGATGCCCCAGATGCGGCGGATCAAAGGTCCCGCCAAAAATGCCGAGCCGCACCGCCTATGGTGCCGGCTTGGCCGGCGCCGCCGGTGCAACAGGTGCCGCCGTCGGAGGCTTGGGCTCCATGCCCAGGCACGCCTGCGTGACGCCCGCGTCCCCAGGGTAGAGCGCGTGCAGCGAAGCGCAGACTTCCTTGGCATCCTCGCGGTAGTTCATCTGCGGCGACCGGTACGCCATCACCATCCGGATCATCGCCTGCCGGGCGCGGTCGGTATTGGGGAAGTTCTTGACCACGTCGCGGAAATAGATGATCGCCGAGTCGTAGGCCTTGCGACGGAAATACGCGTCCCCCGTTTCGAAGTCCTTGGTCGCGAACCATTCGTCGAGACGCTTGAGCTCCGCCTCGGCCTCCTTCCGCCGGGGCGAATCGGGGTACAGCGTGGTCATCAGCCGATATTGCACCTGCGCGAGCTGCCCGTATTGCGGGTCGAGCGCCGGCCGCCGCCAGAGACGCGAGTAGCTGCGCCCCGACTCATACAGGGCGGAAGCGGCCAGCGTGTCGTCGGCAAAATTCTCGGCCAGCTTGCTGAACTCCTGCGCTGCCAGCAGATGCTCGAGGCGCTTGGTGTGCGCCTGCGCCAGATGCCAGTGCGCCAGCGGCAGCAGGGTGTCGCGACTCGGGAGGTCGAGGGTCAGCTTTTCGAAGCCGGTGACTGCATCGTCCCACTTCTTCTTCTTCATCCGCTCGAGCGACGCCTGATACAGCTTGTCGTTCGAGTCGAACTTGCGGGGATTGAACGCCGGCGCGCACGCCGCGAGGACGGTGAGCAGGACGACGGAGAGGCGGAGGCGGGAATTCACGCGGTATGGTACCCGGTCGGGGGCGAGTCGATTCACGGCGGTCAGCGGCCGCGCGGGGCCATGCGCGGCGACCCCACAAGCGTACGGAAATAGTCGATGGTGTGTTGCACGCCCGTGCGGACGTCCACCTGTGGCTCCCAGCCCAGCATCGCGCGGGCACGGGTGATGTCGGGCTTGCGCACCTTGGGATCGTCCTCGGGCAGCGGCTCGTGCACGATCGGCGCCTTGGAGCCCGTGAGGGCGACGACGATCTCGGCGAGCTGCTTCACCGTGTACTCCACCGGGTTGCCGATGTTGCACGGGTTGGCGTCACCCTTCATGAACAATTGATACAGCCCTTCCACCTCGTCTGACACATAGCAGAACGAGCGTGTCTGCGACCCGTCGCCGTAGATGGTGATGGGCTCGCCGTTGAGCGCCTGCACGATGAAGTTGCTGACCACGCGCCCGTCGCGCGGGCGCATGCGCGGCCCGTAGGTGTTGAAGATGCGGACGATGCGCGTGTCGACGCCGTGCGTGCGATGGTAGGCCATGGTGATGGCCTCGGCGAAGCGCTTGGCCTCGTCGTAGACGCCGCGCGGGCCAATGGGGTTCACGTTGCCCCAGTACGACTCCACCTGCGGGTGCACCAGCGGATCGCCGTACACTTCGCTCGTGGAGGCGAGAAAGAAGCGCGCGCTCTTGGCCTTGGCGATGCCCAGCGCGTTGTGCGTGCCGAGCGACCCCACCTTGAGCGTCTGGATGGGCAGCTCGAGGTAGTCGATGGGGCTGGCCGGCGACGCAAAGTGCAGCACGCCGTCCAGTGGGCCGGCGACGTATGTGTACTCGGAGATATTGTGCCGGAGGAACGAAAAGCGCTCGTTCCCCATGAGGTGTGCGATGTTGTCGGGGTGCCCGGTGATGAAGTTGTCGAGCCCCACCACCTCGTGCCCGTCGCGCAGGAAGCGATCGCTGAGGTGCGACGCGAGAAAGCCGGCCGCGCCGGTGATGAGAACCCTCATGCCTGCTCCCGTCCAATCGACCGGTACGTGAAGCCGAACTTGGCCATCTTCGCCGGATCATAGAGGTTGCGGCCGTCGATGATCACCGGCGCCTTGAGCGCGCCCTTGATGCGCGCGAAGTCGGGAAAGCGGTACTCGTTCCAGTCGGTGACGACCACCAGCGCGTCGGCGCCGGCGAGGGCGTCATAGCCGTTGTCGGCGTACGCGATGGTGTCGCCGAGCCGGCGCCTGGCCTCGTGCATCGCCGCCGGATCGTGCGCGCAGACCGTACCGCCGCCCTGCAGCACCTGGTCAATGAGCACCAGCGCCGGCGACTCGCGCATGTCGTCGGTATTGGCCTTGAACGCGAGCCCCCACACGGCAATGCGCTTGCCCTGCAGCGAGCCGAGGGCCGCGGCGAGCTTGGCGCCCACCACCGACTTCTGCCGCGCGTTGGCTTCCTCCACCGCCTCGAGCACCGAGAGCGTGGCGTTGACGCCGTGCGCGGTGCGCAGCAGCGCCTGCACGTCCTTGGGGAAGCACGAGCCGCCGTAGCCGGGGCCGGGGAACAGGAAGGCCGGCCCGATGCGGCTGTCGCTGCCGATGCCCTTGCGCACGAGGTCGACGTTGGCGCCGACCTTTTCGCAGAGCGCGGCAATCTCGTTCATGAACGAGATGCGCGTCGCCAGCATCGAGTTGGCGGCGTACTTGGTCATCTCGGCCGACGGGATGTCCATGAAGATGATCGGCTTGCCCGTGCGCACGAACGGCGCGTAGAGCTCGGCCATCACCGAACGCGCGAAGTCGCTGTCGACGCCAAGCACCACGCGGTCCGGCTTGAGGAAGTCGTCGATGGCGGCGCCTTCCTTCAGGAACTCGGGGTTGGAGCAGACGTGGAACGGGAACTTGGCATTCGCGGCCACGGCGTTGCGCACCTTGTCAGCCGTCCCCACGGGCACGGTGGACTTGGTCACGACCACGGTCTCGCGCGCCATATGCCGGCCGATGGTGTCGGCCACGGCGAGCACGTGCTTGAGGTCGGCCGAACCGTCCTCATCGGGCGGCGTGCCGACGGCGATGAAGACGACGTCCGCCGAGGCCACCGACGCGGCGATGTCGGTGGTGAAGTGCAGGCGCCCGCCGGCCTGGTTGCGCTCGACCAGCGTATCAAGCCCCGGCTCGAAGATGGGCAACACGTTCCGCTTGAGGCCGTCGATCTTGCCCTGGTCGATGTCGGCGCACGTGACGTTGCTGCCGGTCTCGGCGAAGCAGGCGCCGGCGACGAGGCCGACATATCCGGATCCTACAACCGTGATGTTCATGAGAGACGAGAGACGGAGGTCGAAAGACGGGGGATCAGACGGTGGCCGGCTTCTTCGGCGCGTCGGGCGTGAGCGAGACGACGCGCGCCTTGCCGTGCGCGACGTGTGCGGTGGCGTGTCGCGTGTCGACGACGAGCGAGGCGAGGTTGACGACGCGCTGGTAATCCACCGCCGTGTGGTTGGTGACGATCACCACCACGTCGGCGGCCACCAGCACCTCGTCGGTGAGCGGCACACCCACCACCTCGTGCCCGTCCTCGCGGAAGCGCGGCACGTGCGGGTCGTGGTACTCCACGTGCGCGCCCTGCGCCTCAAGCAGCCGGATGACGTCCAGCGCGGGGCTCTCGCGCATGTCGTCGATGTCGTTCTTGTAGGCGACGCCGAGCACCAGCGCGCGCGAACCGTTCACAGACTTCTTCACGTCGTTGAGGGCGCGCGCCACCTTTTCCACCACGTACGCCGGCATGGCGCTGTTGATCTCGCTCGCCAGGTCGATGAAGCGCGTCTTGTAGTTGAGCGTCCGCATCTTCCACGCGAGGTAGTGCGGGTCGAGCGGAATGCAGTGGCCGCCAATGCCAGGCCCCGGCGTGAACTTCATGAAACCGAACGGCTTGGTGGCCGCGGCCTCAATGACCTCCCACACGTCCACGCCCAGCCGGTCGCAGACGATCGCCATCTCGTTGACGAGGCCGATGTTCACCGACCGGAACGTGTTCTCGAGCAGCTTCACCAGCTCGGCGGCTTCGGGCGACGACACCGGCACCGTGCGGTCGATGCACGACGCATAGAGGCGCGACGCCATGGCGGTGCACGCGGCCGTGATGCCGCCCACCACCTTGGGCGTGTTCCGCGTGTTCCACACCGGGTTGCCCGGATCCACGCGCTCGGGAGAGAACGCGAGAAAGGCATCCTCGCCGATGGTGAGCCCGCGCGCTTCGAGGCGCGGCATCATGAGGTCGCGCGTCGTCCCCGGGTACGTGGTGCTCTCGAGCACGACGAGCATTCCCGGGTGCGCATGGCGTGCCACCGCATCCGACGCCGAGATCACGTACGTCATGTCCGGATCGCGGGTCTTGGCCAGCGGCGTCGGCACGGCGATGGACACCGTGTCGGCCTCGGCCAGCCGCGCTTCGTCAGTGGTGGCCGTGAACAGTCCGCTCTTCACATGTTGCGCCACCTGCGCGGCCGGCACGTCCTGAATGTGCGACTCCCCGCGCATCAGCAAGTCGGCCACGCGCTGCTGCACGTCGTAGCCGATCACGTGGAACCCGGCCTCGCACAGCTCCATCACCAGCGGAAGCCCAACGTAGCCCAGCCCCACCACGGCGCAGACCGCCTCGCGGGAGTCGATGCGCTGCTGCAGGCGGTCGCGAATGCTCGTCATCGATGACCCCGGTTACTTGCCAAAGAATCCGCGCACGGCCGTCACGACTTCGTCGAGCTGGCCCTGGGTGAGCTCGGGATAGATGGGCAGCGAAATCACTTCCGCCGAGGCCTTCTCCGCCTCGGGGCACCGGCCGGCCGTGTAGCCGAGGTACGCAAAGCACGGCTGGAGGTGCAGGCAGAGCGGGTAGTACACGGAATGTCCGACGCCCTTCGACGCCAGGTGCGCCTTGAGTTCGTCGCGGCGCTGCACGCGCAGCGTGTACTGGTTGAAGATCGACTCGCTGGCCGGCTCGGTGTACGGCGTGGTGACGTCGGCGAGGTCGGCGAAGGCCTGATTGTAGAACGCCGCGTTCGCGCGGCGCTTGGCGCTCCACGCGGCAAGGTGCGGCAGCTTGGCCAGCAGCGCAGCGGCCTGCAGCGCGTCGAGCCGCGAGTTGTAGCCCACGATCTCGTGGATGTACGTCGAGGTGCTGCCGTGCATGCGCAGGCGCTTGAGCTCGTTGTACAGCCCCTCGTCCTGCGTCACCACCATGCCGCCGTCGCCGTAGCCGCCCAGGTTCTTGGACGGAAAGAACGA
>JANYJW010000028.1 GCA_025361705.1 Gemmatimonas sp. | reverse complement strand
CTGCGGCGTGGACGAAGATCACCGATTTGGAGCGCAAGACGCTGCTCGATTATTGGGTGCTCGACGTTCTGATACAGGTGGCGCCGGTGCCCGGCAAGCGGCGCGCGAACGTGAAGACAGCGCTTGTGACGCTTCGAACGGCCCCGATCGCTCCGCTTCCCTTCGACATCGGGCAGCGTCAGCCGCCGCAGGCAGCCAACGCGGCGCGAAGTGCTTCCAAAACCGTCGGGTCCGACTCTACAGCCAGGGCGGCCACCAGGGCGGGCACGTCCTCGATGGTGCCCACGTTGGCCAGCACCGAGGCGGCATTGCGCTTCAAGCCGACCAGCTTGGCGCGCGACAGGGGCGTGGGCTTGAGCTCCTCGGCAAACTCTCCTGGGGACGTGGCCAGGAACGCGCGGGCCAGTGCGCGTGCGTCGGGGGTGGCCAGGCGGTCCAGGGGAGCAAAAGCGGTCTCGGACGCTTCGGCGGAGAACTTACGGTTGTACGGGCACACCTCCTGACACACATCGCACCCGAACAGGTGGTCCCCCACCATCGCCGACTGCTCCGGTGAATGGGCGCCCTTGAGCTCGATGGTCAGGTACGAAATGCACCGGCGCGCGTCGAGCACGCGGGGCGCCACAAACGCCTGCGTGGGGCACGCGTCCAGGCAGCGCGTGCAGGTGCCGCAATGATCCGTGGTGAACGGATCGTCCGCCTCAAGCGCCACATCAAGAAAGAGCGCACCGAGGAAGAAGAACGACCCGAGCCGCGGATTGATGAGCAGCGTGTTCTTGCCGAACCAGCCCAGCCCGGCGCGGCGGGCGAGGTCGCGCTCGAGCACGGGGCCGCTGTCGACAAACGTGCGTCCCTTCACTCCGCGGACCTCGCCCTGCGCCCACGCCAGCAGCGCGTCCAGCCTATCCCACATCACCCGGTGGTAATCGGTGAAGCGTGCGTACCGCGCCACGGGCCCCGCCGGCTGCGTGCCCCCGTAGTTGAGCGCCACCACGAGCGCGCTCACCATGCCCTCCACCGGACGCCGAGTGTCGCGCCGCAGCTCGGCGCCGGTGTCGAGATACGCCATCTCGCCGTGGTACCCGCGTCGCAGCCATTCATTGAATTGCGGTGCGGTGTCGGGTGCGCCCAGCGACGCGATACCCGCAAGGTCGAACCCCGCCGCCAGGGCCTCGGTCTTGAGGCGGTGCTCAAGACCCTGCGGCGCCCGCACGCTCACGGATGGCGTCGCGTCCACCGCGCGTAGCGCAGGATGTCGGCGGCCGGTGGCACGATGTCTTCGCTCCCGTATGCGGTGTACAACCGCCAGCGCAGGTACGTGCGATCTGGCCACGGAACAAACGGCGCCTGCGCCCACCACCGCCGCCGCCGATATCGCCACCAGACGCGCAACAGATCCGCCGCAACGGCCGGGTTGGCCAGCGCGCGGAGCTTGAGGGCGATGATCAGGTGGAGCCAGGACATGGGAGGAAAGGTGGGGTGGGCCGCTGGGAGATGGTAGGTGGCTGACACCGGATGGCAGGTGCCAAGGAGGCATCGCGCCCGGGGCCTTCCTCCCCCCGCCGGCGCCCCCTATCGTCCACAGTCCGCATCTGCCATCTGAAGTCTGTCACCTGCCATCACTCGCCCAGCGCCAATGTCCGTCCCGGGTTTGATGCCCTTCATCTCGCGCGTCGCCACGCGCGCCTACTACCGGTTCACGGTAGGCGGTGCGCGCGTGCCCGCCGAGGGGCCGGTGATGCTGGTGGCCAACCACAACAACGGACTGCTCGACCCGGCCTTCGTTACCGTGGCCGCCCAGCGCGAAGTGCAGTACCTCGCCAAGGCGCCGCTGCTCACCCACCCGTACATCGGCTGGCTGGTGCGCGCGGTGGGCTCCCTGCCGGTCTACCGCATCCAGGACGACCCCAGGCTCGTGGGGCAGAACCGCGACATCTTCGTCGAAGTGCACCAGGCGCTCGCCCAGGGCGCCGCCGTCGGCATGTTCCCCGAAGGGACCAGTCACTCGGGCCCACGACTCTCGCCCATCAAGACGGGCGCGGCGCGCATTGCGCTCGGCGCGGCAAAGCGCATTGGCGGCTCCTTTCCGATCATCCCCGTAGGGCTTGTCTTCCGCGACCGCAACAGCCTGCGCAGCGAGGCACGCGTCGTCGTGGGCGATGCGTTCGACTGGAGCGACCTCGCCGCGCGCAGCGACGAAAAGTACGCGGTGCGCGAACTCACCAAGCGCATCGACGAAGCGATGCGGCGCGTCACCCTCAACCTCGACGTTGGCGAAGATGCCGCGCTCGTGCACATCGCCGAGCAGATCTGGGCGGCCGAGCACGGATCGGCGCGCGACTCCGAGGCGACGGTCTCGCGGCTCGCGCTCACCGCGTCCGTGCTGCAGCGCTTTCGCCTGCGCGGAGACGCGGAGTGGCAGGCAACGGCCCGCGAACTGCGCGCCCACGCGCGCATGCTGCGTCAAATGGGGCTCTCGCCGCAGGCGCTCAAGGAAGACGTGCGCTGGACCGCGGCGCTGCGCTGGATGATCATGCGACTGCCGCTTCTGCTTGCCGTGCCGCTGGCCACCGTCGCCCTGCTCGTCTACTGGCCGCCCATCCTTGGCGCACGATGGGCTGGCGCACACAACAGCGACGGCCCCGATTCGGAAACCACATACCAGGTGCTCGGCATGGGGCTGCTCGGCACCGTGTGGACGCTGATGCTCAGCGCCCTCGCGGCGTGGCTCGGCGGTTGGAAGATTGGGTTCGTCACCGTGCTGCTTCTCCCCTCGGCCGGCATCGCCGCCGCGCTGGTCTCCGAACGCCGACGGCTCGGCTGGTTGGCGGTGCGGCGATTCACGGTGCGCCATCTGCACCGGCGGCGGCTCGCCCGGATGCGCACTCGCCAGGCGGCGATCGCGCGGCATTTGCATGAGCTGCTGGAGGTGGGGATGCAGTAGGGATGGCAGATGGCGGATGGCGGATGGCGGATGGCGGATGGCAGATGGCAGATGGCGGACTACAGGAACGACACGCCGTCCAGTCCATCGGGTATTGGCAGACCGAGCGCCGCGAGAGCACTCGGCATCACATCGGTGGTGCGGCGCGGCACGCGGCCGGCGGGCCGGTTGAGCAGCAGCGGCACCTCCATATGCTCGCGGTGCAGCGCCCCGTGCGACGAGACGTGTGGAATGGGCTCGCACCTGGCGCGAAAATCCCATCCGCGCGTGGCCGAGAGCAGCATCTCGCCTGCGCGCGATGACGCGGCGAGCTGCATCAGCTGCACCAGCGCGTCGGGATAGTCGGAGCCCGCACACGCGTCATGCGCAGCATCGAGTGAGTGGGCGTCCACGCGGCCGCCAAGCCCCAGCGGATCGCCGCCGTCGAGCGGCTCGTAGGTAAAGTGGTTGCCAGCGCGGTGTACCATGGCCCGTCCCCGGGCGTCTCGTGCACGCACCTCGCAGGCGTCGGGGGCATGCGGCAATGCAAGGAGATCCACCGAATCGCGCGCCAGCAATCGCTCAGCCACTGCGTCCCAGCGCGCGGCCAGCGCCGGCCACCACGGCCGTGTCGTGCGGTGCAGCTCGAGATACACGTGGCTCATCGCGTTGCCGCTCACCATCACCGCGCAGTCGCGTCCGCGGCCAAAGATCCACGGATGCGCGAGCACACCGAGGTCCCACGAGGCAAGCAGGCCCGCGAGGTCTTCGTGGTGGGCGACGGGCGAATGCCCGTGGTCGCTCACGACCCACAGGTGCAGGTCGCGCCAGCGGCCGTCGCGCTCAGCGTCGGCGCGGATACGCGCGGCCGTGTCGTCGACAATGCGCATGGCATCGCGCACGGCGGCGTGCGTATGGCCCACGGCGTGCGACGTCTTGTCGATGCCCGGGTGGGCGCAGAAAGCGAACGCCGGGCGATCGCGGCGGATGCGATGCGCCACTTCCTCGCCCACGGCACGGTCGATCATGAGCCAGCCGCGCACGTCACCGCGAAAGTGCGTCCACGCCGCGCGCAGTCCAAACGCCGCCCCGTACCCGATGCGCTGCGCCGGCGCGAGCCCGCGGCCAATGGGCGTGAGTGCGCCAAGCGATGACGGGGCCAACTCAAAGAGCGTGCGGTGCGCCGAGGTGAGGTCGCGGTCGGCGTGCCGCGCCTCGGCGCCCACGTAGCTGCGGGCGTAGTCCGGCCAGCGGGTGGCGATACGCGCCCGGTCCCACCAGCGGATGCCGGGAAGCCCCGCGCTGCCCGGAAAGAGCCCCATCAGGAACGGGGCATAGGCGGGGCCCGTGACCGACGGAAAGACCGACGTGACGGTGTGCAATCCCCCTTCGGCGCGCAGTCGGGCGAGGGCCGGCAAGGCGCCCGCATCGAGGGCATTGCGCAGGGCATCGGGGCGGGCCCCGTCGGCGACGAGGACGACGACGCTCACGGGGACGGGTCGCGGTAGGTCACGGCAGAAAGTAAACTGCAACGTCCGCGGCGCGCACGATGGCGCAGAAGTCCCGGCCGACGACGACCATGCCGAAACCTACGAAGAAGCCTGCCAAGAAGCCTGCCAAGACGCCCGCCAAGACGCCCGCCAAGACGCCGGCCAAGACGCCGGCCAAGAAGCCGGCGACCACGCCATCGACCAAGCCGGTGTCGACGCCGACGAAGAAGTCGAGGCGCAGCGCGCGCTCCAAGAAGGTCGATCCGCTTCTGCGCCGCACGGCTGAGCACGCGTCGCTGGCCGGCACGCGCGAGCGTTTTCACATGGGGCATCTCGCGGCCGGCCGGATGCCGCCCGGGGCGCCGATCGTCCATGCTGCCACCGCACGCCACATCGACGACTCCATTCGCGACGCCACGCCGACGCTGACCGAAGACGCCAAGCTGCTGGGCTTCGCGCCCAAGCATCACGATGACTTCACGCGCACCGACACGTGGCGCGTCATGCGCATCATGGGTGAGTTCATCGAGGGCTTCGACAAGCTGGCCAAGGTCGAGAAAGGCGTGACCTTCTTCGGCTCGGCCCGCACGGCGCCCGACGATCCCCAGTATCTGGCGGCGGTGGAGACCGCCACGCTGCTGGCGCAGCAGGGGTTCTCGATCATCACCGGCGCCGGGCCGGGGATCATGGAAGCAGCCAACAAGGGGGCGCAGGAGGGCGGCGGCCACTCGGTGGGATGCAACATCGAGCTGCCGTTTGAGCAGGGCGCCAACCCGTATGTCGACACGCAGGTGGACTTCCGGTACTTCTTCGTCCGCAAGACGATGTTCATCAAGTACAGCGTCGGGTTTGTTATCTTTCCCGGCGGCTTCGGGACGCTCGACGAGCTCTTTGAGGCGGTGACGCTCATCCAGACGGGCAAGATCTCCCAGTTCCCGGTGGTGCTGTTCGGCACCCACTACTGGGCGGGGCTGGTGCGCTGGATGCAGTCCCGCGTGCTGGGCGAAAAGAAGATCTCGCCCGGGGACCTCGACCTGCTGGTCGTCACGGACGATCCGCGCGAAGCGGCGGAAGCGATTACAGCCGCGTGGGCGGCCCAGACGGACGATGCCGCGAGTGCGGTGCGCGCGGCATGGAAGGCGCAGGTGGCACAACGGGAAGTGGAAGCGACCCGGCTGGCCGAGACCGTCAGCCGGTCGGGTGAACTTCGACCAGTGAGCAGGCAATGAAAGAGCGGGAACGCAAGAGCGTCACGACGACCCGGCATGGGGGCTCGTCGAAGGCAGCGGGCGACAAATCGAAGCAGAAGAAGGCCGCGGAGCGGCGCGAGGCCGCTGGCGCCAAGCCCAAGGCAGCGACACGGGCTCGGAACCCGTTGTTGCGTGGCGCGCGCATCGATCCGCGGCGCATCGATGGCACCGAGACCGTGGTGCAGCTCATCGAGGGAACGTTCCAGGCGTACAACAGCGGGCGGCTGCGCGAGGCGTGCCAGTTGTACGCCGAGAAGATGCTGCAGAAGGACGTGACGGTGGGGCTCACGCTCACCGGTGCGCTGACGCCGGCGGGGCTGGGGATGAGCGCGCTGATTCCGCTCATCGAGGCCGGGTTCGTGGACTGGATCATCAGCACGGGCGCCAACCTGTACCATGACGCGCACTTCGGGCTGGGGCTGGCCATGCACCGCGGCTCGCCGACGGCGAGCGACCTCGTGCTGCGCGAGCAGGGCGTGGTGCGCATCTACGACATCTTCTTCGATTACGACGTCCTGCTGAGCACGGATGCCTTCTTCCGGCAGGTGCTGCGGTTGCCCGAGTTCCAGCGGGTGATGTCGAGTGCCGAGTTCCACTGGCTGTGCGGCAAGTACATCGCGGCGCGGGAGCGGGCACTGGGAATTGGTAACAAATCGCTACTAAGTGCGGCGTACACCTGCGGCGTGCCGGTGTACACCAGCTCGCCGGGGGACAGCTCCATCGGCATGAACGTGGCGGCGCTGCAACTCGAGGGGTACCAGTGCATCATCGACCCCAGCCGCGACGTCAACGAGACGGCGGCCATCGTGCTGCACGCCAAGCGGTCGGGCGGCCGCAGTGCCATCCTCATCATGGGCGGCGGCAGCCCCAAGAATTTCGCGCTGCAGACGGAGCCGCAGATCCAGGAAGTGCTGGGGATCGACGAAAAGGGGCACGACTACTTTCTGCAGGTCACCGACGCACGGCCCGACACGGGCGGCCTGAGCGGCGCGACGCCCGCCGAAGCGGTGAGCTGGGGGAAGATCGACCCCGATCGTCTGCCCGACGCGGTGGTCTGCTACCTCGACTCGACCGTCGCGCTGCCGCTGATCACGAGTTACGCGCTGGCCAAGCGGACGCCGCGCACACTCAAGCGGCTGTACGACAAGCGCGCTGTGCTCATGGCCAGGCTGCAGGCCGAGTTCGACAAGGCGAACCGGTAGACCGGCGGCGCTGACGCGGCGGTGCTAGCGCGGCGGCGCCAGCCGCTGCCAGATGGCGGCCGCCATCTGGCCGTGTGCCTCGAACGCCGGACCGACCTGTGACAGCAGGGCGCTGAGGTCCTCGTTCTTGGCCGCCGGCATCCACTCCTTGGTGATGACGTCCGCGATCTCCTTGTGGTATTCGACTTCGTGGCGCACGAAGAGAATGTCGAACGCGGCGTCCTGCCGGTCACGGAGCGCCTTCACGACCTGCTCGTGCGCCACGCGGCGCGGGCTGTCGGACGACGGCTTCAGCGTGATATGCAGCTGCGAGGCGAGGTCGCGCACCAGTTGGCGCGCCATGCCGTGCTCACGCACGAGGACGCCGGCGAAGTCGCGCACGTCCTTGCCGTGGCCGCGCTCGACGGCCAGTTGCGCACAGTCGAGATCGGCACTGACCAGGTCCTCGAAGCGCGTCACGATGGCCGCGTCATCGATCATCGTGTGCGTGCGCCGTGGCGGCGCACTGCCCATGACGGACAGCGACAGGCCCGCGACAGCGGCAAGCAGGGAAACCTTCTTCAAGGTGCCGCTCCGAGAAAAAAATGGCTCCGGAATGTCGCATATCGGCGCGCCGCCGCAAGCACCCGCAGGCCTACGGTTCCGATCGCACCGCCGCCACAAAGCTCTCCGTCGAATAGTCCCCCGCCGTGAAGACGCGGGTGACCCAGTCGTTACCGAGGATGGCCCGGGCGATCGTCACATCATCGTCGCCACGCTTAATGCGTGCGTCGATGGCGTCGAGCGTGCGCTCCATCCACTCGACCTTGGCGACGAGCAGCGGTATGGGCGCGTCGACGATACCCCGGTGCGCGTCGAACAGTCGGACGGGAGCCAACGCAATGCACTGCCGCAGCGACCGCACCAGCGCGCGCGGCCGTTCGTTGCGGTGCGCGCCCCGCACCTTAATGCCGATGAACAGGTCGCCGCCAACGACCGTGCCCGTCGCTCCATCCCACACGACGTGATGGTCGTCCGCGTGACCGGGCGTCGCAATGCACGACAGCGCCGGCGGCGGAGCGAACGGCTCCACGGCGCCAACCGGCCCCGGCGAGCCCCACGTGTACCGCCGGTAGGGTCCCACCGGCGCCGGCGCGCACACCCGCTGGGCGGTGCGCGCATCCATCCACACCGGGACACCGGCGCGCACCACCGCGCCAACACCGCCGGCGTGGTCTTCGTGAAAGTGCGTCACAATGCAGCCCGCTGGACGTGACGCCCGGAGGTACCTGGCAAGGTCACCGGCACAGTCCGGAAAGCCAGTGTCCACCAACACCCCGCGCACCACGAATGCGCTCACGCCAAAGCCCACGGACCGGCTGCGCCACGTGCTGAAGCGCAGTTCGGACACGTCGCCATGGGAGTGGACGGTGAGCATGCGCCCAATCTAGCAGGCCCGCCGCATTGATTCGGGAGCCGGGAACGCCTACTCTTCTTGGAACAGCTAACGCGCACGCGCCGAGCGCCCGGCCCCACACGGCCGGGCGCTGGCATTTTGTCTTTCCGAGGGAGCGGCCCCCAATGATCGAAGCCCTGAAACTGAAGCTCGGCGGCGAAGCCGAAAAACTCCGCCACGAACTCAACGTGATACTGCCGGCGGAAATCCGCCGCGCGGTGGAAATGGGCGACCTGCGCGAAAACAGCGAGTACAAGGCCGCGCTCGAGCGCCAGCAGTTTGTGCAGGCGCGCCTGGGCCAGCTCACGTCGCGCCTCTCCAAGCTGTCGTCCATCGACGAAAGCCAGATCCCGACCGACCGGGTGGGCCTGGGTTCGCGCGTGGTGGTGGTCTGCCAGGATACCAAGGTGGCCGAGACCTACCACCTGGTGTTCGGCGATTCCGATGAATTTGACGAGGGGCACGTGACCATGATGTCGCCCATCGGCCGCTCGCTGCTGGGCGGGAAAGTGGGCGACCTGGTGCTGCTCAAGCTCCCGGCGCGCACGCGCAAGATGAAGATCGTGGAGCTGAGCACCATTCACGACACGTAAGCACTGGGCGCGCGGGTGGCGCCGCCGGTGTGCGGCGCGCGTGACTACGGCTTGCCCGCTGCCGCCAGCGCGTCCACGATCCGCGTCCCGATCTCGCCGTATCGACCGCTGAAGTGATGCCCGCCCGGCATCTTGACCATGATGGCCGGTGCGTCCAGTTCGGGGCAGAGCGTATCGGCTTCGCGGTCGCCATAGAAGCAGACGAGCGTCGTGGCCCCCAGTTGGCGCAGTTCGGGCATCACGGGCAGCTCATCGCGAAATGGCCCGCTGAAGATCAGGTCGCGCAGTCCGAGGTGAAACCCGGCGGTGTGCTCGGCGCCAATGAGCACCACCGCCGTGACCGCCGCACGCTGCGTCGCCGGCAGGCGATGCACGGCAAAGGGCACGATGCCGGCGCCGCGCGAGTAGCCGATGACCACGACGGCACGGCGATGCCACTTGGCGCGATACGCGGCGATGATGCGCCCGAGGTCGGCGGCCACGCGGTCGGGCGTTCGCTTGCGCAGCAGATACCGCAGTTGCGAGAAGCCGACCACGGGCACGTCCGCCGCGATGAGTGGCGCCACGACGCCGCGTTCGAGGGAGGTCCAGCCGCCGTCTCCGGTGAGGAAGATGGCAAAGACATCACCCGTGCCGGTCGAGCGCACCTCCTTCAATGGCAGGTCGGACACCGAAGGCACGGCGACGCGCGCCGAATCCTGCGCCCCCGCCCGCGCCACCGGCGAGAGCGCCACCGTCAGCGCCACCGTCAGCGCCACCGCGCCGACGACCAGCCGCGTCACGGGTGCGCCACTCACGGATCGATGGCGAACAGCCGCTGCACGTCCGACGCGTACTCCGTGAGCGCCTGCTCCACGCCGCGGTCGGTCCAGCCCAGCGCGGGCGCCATCAGCTCGGCCACACGCGATGCCACCGACGCGCCATGGTCGCGCGTCTCGAAGGCGAGATGCAGGCGTCGCACGAGCACATCGGCAATGGTGCACGCCATCTCGGCTTCCACCGCGTGCAGCACCTCGGCCGCGATGTACGGCAGCCCCTTCACGAGGCGCGCGCCGAGCGCGTCGTCGTCGCGCACGCGCGCCCACACCTGATGCCAGGCGCCGCCGTACGCCTGCACCATCCAGCCGGCGACGTCTTCGGCGCCAGTCGCCGCGCACGCCGCGGCGAGCTCGGCCGGAAGATCGCGCACGTCGCCCCCCGCCAGCGGGAGCGCGTCGGAGCGGTCGCGCACCGCGCGTCGACCGAGCGTGCGAAAGACCACGTCGACCACGTCGCGGGCCACCACGCGGTAGGTGGTGAGCTTGCCGCCCGTGACGGTGATCACGCCGCGCGGGCCTGACGCGATGAGGTGCTCGCGTGACGCGGAGTTGGCGTCGCCCGAATGCGCCTTGGCCGCGAGCGGCCGGATGCCGGCCCAGGCCGCCACCACGTCATCCGGCGTGAGCGCGGCTGCGGGAAAAGCGCGATTGGCCGAGGCGAGCAGGTACGCGACGTCGGCGCGCGTGGCGCGCACCTGGTCGGGCGTTTCGGTGGTCTCGGTCTCGGTGGTGCCGATGATGGTGCAGGGGCCGGCCGGGAGCACGAACATCACGCGCCCGTCGCCGGCGAGCAGGGTGACGGCGCCGCGATTGCCGACACGCGATGCGGGCACGGCAATGTGCACGCCCTTGCTGCCGAGCACGGCGGTGGGCGCGCCCTCGTCTTCCATGTGGCACACGCCGTCGGTCCACGGGCCGGTGGCGTTTACCACGCACGACGCGCTGACGTCGAGGGTGCGACCCCCCAGCCGGTCGGTGACCGTGGCGCCGCGCACGCGCTCACTAGCGAGCCGAAGGCCCGTGACGTCCGCGTGATTGAGCACTGTCGCACCCGACACGGTGGCGTCGAGGAGCGTGGCGAGGGTGAGTCGTGTGTCGTCGGTGGCGGCGTCGAAGTACGCCGCGCCGCCCAGCAGCGCCGTGCGCGCGAGCCTTGGCTCGGTGTTTGCGATTTCGTCGGCGCTGAGCCCGTGGTGCCGCGCGACGTTGCGGAAGAGCGCGAGGAGGTCGTAGAGGGCCAATCCAGCGCGCAGCTTCCAGCGCGGGATGCGCGCCCCCTCGTACACGGGCCAGGTGAACTGGAGCGGGCGCACCAGATGCGGCGCGAGGCGCAGGAGGACGCGCCGTTCGTGGCACGATTCAAAGACGAGGCGCAGGTGCCCATGCTCGAGGTAGCGCACGCCGCCGTGCACGAGTCGTGACGAGCGGCTGGACGTGCCGCTGGCAAAGTCGTCGCGCTCCACCAGCGCCACGTCGAGGCCGCGCCGTGCGGCGTCCCGGGCGATGCCGGCCCCGGTAATGCCTCCGCCAATGACGAGCACGTCGAACCGCCGCTGGCCGAGGCGGGCAATCTGCGCGGTGCGCGTGAGGGCGGGAGTGGGGGTCATGGGACTGGAGGCTGATTCCGAGTCTACCGCGTGGACGAGCCGGCCGACAGGAGCGCGCCGACAGGCGTACGTGCAATAGCCGCGCGAGGGTGCGGTGCCTAACTTCCACGGTCTATGGCCAGCTTCGGAAACGGCCGCCGCGTCGCGATCATCGAGGGAGTCCGCACCCCGTTCGCGCGTGCCGGCACGACACTCAGGTCACTCAGCGCCATCGACCTCGGCAAGATCGCGGTCGGTGAGCTCATCCAGCGGACAAGCCTCGACCCGGCGAGCGTGGACCTGCTCGTGTTCGGCACGGTCATTCCGTCGGTTCTCGCCCCGAACATCGCCCGCGAAGTGGCGCTGCTGCCGGTGCTGCCCAAGTCGGTGCAGGCGTACAGCGTGAGTCGCGCGTGCGCGTCGGCCAACCAGGCGATCACCGACGCGGCCGACCAGATTGCCCTCGGCCACGCCCATGTGGCGATTGCCGGCGGTGCCGAGTCGCTGAGCAACGTGCCCATCCTGCACTCGCGCGGCTTCAGCGACGCGCTGGTGGCGGCGAGCAAGGCCAAGACGCTCGGTGGGCGCCTGCAGGCGCTGTCGAAGATTCGCCCCAAGGATTTCATCCCCATCACGCCGGCCATCGCCGAGCCGACGACGGGCGAGTCGATGGGGCAGTCGGGCGAGAAGATGGCCAAGATCAACGGCGTGACACGCGCCGAGCAGGACGCGCTGGCGTTGGCGTCGCACTTGAATGCGGCGGCGGGCACGCGCGACGGGCGGCTCACGGCGGAGATGGCGCCCGTCTACGTGCCGCCGCGCTACGAGCAGGTGATGCTCGAGGACAACGGCATTCGGGCCGATACGTCGCTCGAGCAGATGGCGGCGTTGCGCCCCGTGTTCGACAAGCGCTATGGCACGGTGACGGCGGGCAACGCGTCGCCGCTCACCGATGGCGGCGGCGCGGTGCTGCTGATGAGCGAGGAACGCGCCAAGGCGCTCGGCTATGCGCCGCTGGCGTACATCAAGTCGTACGCCTATGCCGCGCTCGATCCGGGCGAGCAGCTGCTGCAGGCGCCGGTGCTGGCCGCGCCCATGGCGCTGCGGCGCGCCGGGCTCACGTTGCAGGACATGGACCTCGTCGAGATGCATGAGGCGTTTGCGGCGCAGGTGCTGAGCAACCTGCGCGGGTTCGAGTCCAAGCAGTGGGCAGCGCGCGCCGGAGTGTCGGCGCCGCTGGGCACGGTGGACCGGGCCAAGCTGAACGTGATGGGCGGGTCGATTGCCATTGGCCATCCCTTTGGCGCGACGGGCGCGCGCATCACGACGACGCTGGCGCACGAGCTGGCGCGGCGTGGCGGACAGTTTGGCCTGATGACGGTCTGCGCGGCGGGCGGCATGGGGTTCAGCATGGTGATCGAACGTGAGTGAGACCATGCGCGCACTCTCTGTGGCAATCGACGGCGGCGTGGCGGTCGTCACGTTCGACCTGCCGGGCGAGCCCGTGAACAAGTTTTCGCCGGCGGTGATCGCCGACTTCGTGGCGGTCTTCGACCAGCTCGAGCGCGACGCGTCGGTGACGGGCGCGGTGCTCATCAGCGGCAAGCCCGACACGTTCGTGGCCGGCGCCGACATCGACCAGTTTCTCGCGTTCACGTCGGCGGCTGATGCGGCGCGGGCGAGCGGGGACGGGCACGCGTTGATGCGCCGACTGGAACAGGGGCGCGTGCCGTGGGTGGCGGCCATCAACGGCGCGTGCCTGGGCGGGGGTCTCGAGGCGTCGCTGGCGTGCGCGTACCGTATTGCGGGCGATTCGCCCAAGACGGTGCTGGCGCTGCCCGAGGTGCAGCTGGGCCTGATTCCCGGTGCGGGCGGCACGCAGCGACTGCCGCGCACGGTGGGGCTGCAGGTGGCGCTCGACATGATTCTCACCGGCAAGAACGTGCGCGCCAAGAAGGCGCTGCAGTCGGGGCTGGTGGACGAGATGGTACACCCCAACATCCTGCGCGAGACCGCCATCCAGCGCGCCCGGGAGCTTGGCGCCGGCACGATCGCGCGCAAGCGCGACCGGAAGGCTGGGCTGCTCGAGAACAATCCGGTGGGGCGTTCCGTGGTGTTCCGGAAGGCGCGCGAGATGACGATGAAGAAATCGCGCGGCCATTACCCGGCGCTGCTGGCCGCGCTCGATGCGGTGGCTGCAGGCTACCACGGCACGGCGGCCGAGGGCTTTGCCACCGAAGCGCGGCTGTTCGGCGAGATGGCGTTCACCGCGGTCAGCAAGCAGTTGATCTTCCTGTTCTACGCCACGACGTCGCTGAAGAAGGACACGGGCGTGAGTGGCGCAGTGGCGCCGGCCTCGCCGGCGACGATCGGCAAGATCGGCGTGCTCGGCACGGGCTTCATGGGAGCCGGCATCGCGGCGGTGAGCGCGACGCAGGGCATCTCGGTGCGCTTCAAGGACACCACGCACGCGCAAGTGGCCAAGGGCATGGGCGCGGTGCGCGACGTGCTCAAGGACCGGCTGACCAAGAAGCAGGTCACGCGACAGCAGTATGCCGACCAGTTGTCGCTGGTGAGCGGCACGGTGGACTATACCGGATTTAGTAACGTTCCGCTACTAATTGAAGCGGTGTTCGAGGACCTTACCGTCAAGCACGCGGTGCTGCGCGACGTCGAGGCGGTGCTGCCGCCGGGCGCGATCGTTGCGACGAACACCAGCACGATCCCGATTCACCGCGTGGCCGAGGCGTCGCGCGATGCGTCGCGCGTGATCGGGCTGCATTTCTTCTCGCCCGTGCACAAGATGCCGCTGCTCGAGGTCATCGTGACGCCACGGACGGCGCCCGACGTGATCGCGACGGCCGTGGCATTCGGCCGGAAGCTCGGCAAGACGGTCATCGTCGTGAACGACGCGCCGGGCTTCTACGTCAACCGCATCCTCGTGCCGTACCTCAACGAGGCGGGCACGTTGCTCGACGAGGGAGCGCGCATCGACGCGATCGACACGGCGATGCTCGACTACGGCTTTCCCGTGGGCCCGGTGACCCTGCTCGACGAAGTGGGGCTCGACGTGGCCGGCAAGAGCGGCGCGACGATGGCGGCGGCGTTCGGGCGTCGGCTCTCGCCGTCGGCGACGCTCAGCACGGTGCTGTCGGAGGGACGTCTGGGGCGGAAAGGGAAGAAGGGGTTCTACCTCTATGACGACACGGGCAAGAAGGGTGGCGTGGACGAGTCGGTGTATGCGTCGACGCCCACGGGATCGGCGCGCGTGGACGTGAGCGCGGCCGAGATCCAGGAGCGGCTGTCGCTGCTGATGGTGAACGAGGCGGTGCGTTGTGTGGAAGAGGGGATCCTGCGCGCGCCACGCGACGGCGACATCGGCGCGGTGTTCGGCATCGGCTTCCCGCCGTTCCGCGGCGGACCGCTGCGCGTGGTCGACACCATCGGCGCGGCGGAACTGGTGCGGCGCCTCGAAGCACTCGACGCGCGCTTCCCGGGGCGGTACGAACCGGCGGCGCTGTTGCGGGACATGGCCACGACGGGCGCGACATTCTATCCACAGACGGGGAAGCCGGTATGACGCGATGCCAGATGGCAGATGGCAGATGGCGCACGGTGTGCGCGTGATAAAGAGTCCCGTGTTGCTGTCGCGACTGGCCCTGCTGGCCGTTCTCCTGCCATCTGCCATCTGCCGTCTGCCATCACAAGCCACGCGCGCGGAGCGGTCGAAATACACCGAAACCTCCACCTACACCGACGTCGTCGCGTTCATCGACTCGCTGCAGGCCAGGGGCGCGCCGATTGTCGTCGGCAGCATCGGCAAGACATCGCAGGGGCGCGACATCCCGTTTGTCATCGCCTCTCGGCCGCTGGTGCACTCCGCTGCCGAGGCGAAGCGGCTGGGGCGTCCCATCGTGTACGTGCAGGGCAACATCCACGCCGGCGAAGTGGAGGGCAAGGAGGCGCTGCAGGCACTGCTGCGTGACCTCGTCTTCTCCACGAAGAAGAACGTGCTCGATTCGATCGTGCTCATTGCGGTGCCCATCTACAACGCCGACGGCAACGAGGTGTTCAAGCCGACGGCGCAGCAGCGCGGCGCGCAGAACGGCCCCGAGCTGGTGGGGCAGCGTCCCAACGGGATGCTGCTCGATCTCAACCGCGACTACGTGAAGGCCGAGGCGCCTGAGACGCGCGCATCGCTGGCGATGTTCAACGCGTGGGATCCCGATGTCTTTGTGGACCTGCACACGACCGACGGCAGCTACCACGGCTACGCGCTCACGTATTCGCCATCGCTGCACCCGGCCGCCGGCATTCGCGGCGGCACGTTTGGCGGCGCGTTCGTGCGCGACTCGATGCTGCCGGTGCTGCGCAGGCGCGTACGCACGCGGCACCACTACGAGATCTTCGACTACGGCAACTTTACCGGCGACGAAGGACCCGCCGCCCCCGGCGAAGCCAAGGCGTGGTCGACGTACGATCATCGGGCGCGTTACGGCACCAACTACTACGCCTTGCGCGGCCGACTTTCGATCCTCAGCGAGGCGTACTCGCACGACCCGTTCGAGCGGCGCATTGCCTCCACGTACGCGTTCGTCACCGAACTGCTGTCGCTCACGGCCGAGAAGTCGCGGGCGGTGCTGGCGCTCACGCACGGCTCCGACGCGGCGCTCGCTGCCGGCACGGTGGCCGACGTGCCGATGCGCGCTGAGTTGACCAGGACGCCCTCGATGCAGGACATCATCGAGGAGCCCATCGAGAAGTCCGACGCGCCTCCCACGGAGCCAGGGGTGCGCCGCGGCTACAGGCGCAGCGGAAAGTTCATCACGACCAGGATGCCGGTGCGCGACCGCTTTGACGCGACGCGGACGGCGCCGATGCCGTGGGGCTGGGTGGTGACGCCCGCCGCGGCCGATACCGTGGGCGCGATGCTGCGCCTGCATGGCGTGCGCGTGCAGCGCACGAGTGCGCCGGCGACGATGGCCGGCGTGGAGTGTTTTGCCGCCGATTCGGTGGTGACGTCTGCGCGGGCCTTCCAGGGGCACCGCGAGACGCGCTTCGAGGGGCGGTGGACGGCGTCTACCGCCGAACTGCCGGCGGGCACGCTGATTGTCAGTGCGCGCCAGCCGCTTGGCGTGCTGGCGCAGCTGTTGCTCGATCCGACCAGCGATGATGGACTGGGGACCTGGAACCTCTACGATGCCGCACTCGCCCGGCCCGCCGCCAACGGCGCCGCGCCGGTCTGCAGACTCACAAGGGCGCCGGCCGTGCCGGCTCGCCTGCTTCCATAAACCGCCCGCATGCTCCGTTCCGGACTCATCTGGCTTTCGCGCCAGAAATCGATCTTCCGCTTTGTCAAGAACAACGGGTTTGCCAAGAAGTTCGCCGCGCGTTTCGTGGCCGGTGAATCCATCGAGACGGCATGTGCCGCCGTGGCCGCGCTCAATGCGCAGGGCGTCACCGCCTCGCTCGACCAGCTGGGCGAAAGCGTCACCAACGAGGCCGAGGCGCGCGAGACCGGGCGGAAGTACCTGCGCCTGCTCGATGAAATCGCCGCGCGCAAACTTGACGCCAACGTCTCGGTGAAGCTCACCGCACTGGGGCAGGACATCGCGGACGGGGTGTGCGAGGAGATCACGCGCAGCATCCTCGAGCGGGCGAAGCAGTACGGCACCTTTGTGCGGCTCGACATGGAAGGGAGCGACTACACGCAGCGCACGCTCGACTTCTTTGCGCAGCGGCTGTTCCCCGATTACCCCGAGAACGTCGGCATCGTGCTGCAGAGCATGATGCGCCGCACGCCGCAGGACGCGGCGTGGGCCAACGAGAAGCAGTGCCGCGTGCGCCTGTGCAAGGGTGCGTATCTCGAGCCGGCCGCCGTGGCGTTTCCAGACAAGCGCGATGTCGACCGCACCTTTGTGGAATGCGCCAAGTCGCTCATCGCCCATGGCAAGTATCCGGGCCTCGCCACGCATGACCCGGCCATCATCGCCGAGATATCGGCGTGGGCCAAGGCCAATGGGTTCGGCGCCGACCGGTTCGAGTACCAGATGCTCTACGGCGTGCGGCGCGACCTGCAGGAGCAGATCGTGCGCGACGGCTGGCGGATGCGCATCTACGTGCCCTACGGCACACAGTGGTATCCGTACCTGATGCGCCGCATGGCGGAGCGTCCGGCCAACCTCTGGTTCATCACGGGCAACGTGCTGCGCGAGATGCTCAAGTCCCGGTGAGCCACGCCCGGTTCCTCCCCCCGGACCATGCGCGCGGCGACGAAACCACCGTGGGCGGGTACGCCGCGGTGCATGGTCGCGCGGCCGCGCTCGAGGGACGCGACGGCCTGTCGTACTCGCTGGAGGTGATGACGGACGACACGGGCGACGCGGCACGCCCGTGCGGTGCGTACCTGGTATTCCTGCAGTGGCGCCGCATGGGCGAGCAGGGCATCGCCGGGCACCTCGAGACGGAGTTCCTCACGTTTGGCCCGCACGCAGACGATGCGGCGGCCCAGGCCGGCGCCCTGCCGCTCACCGAATGCCAGCGTCTGCTCGACGCGCTCGTGGCGGCGCGCGACGGCGCCAGTGGCCGGCGCTGGTTTGACGTGATGCGCGATGAGGGCACGGCGTGAGCGGACAGGAACCGGTGGTTCCGGGTGTCTCCCTGCCGGGGGTCGTGCTCGGCGGCACGGGCGGCGTCTGGCGCGTGCGCTCGGCGGATGGCAGTGAACGTGACGCCTCGTTGCGCGGCAGGCTCAAACAGGAGTCGAAGTTCGAGAAACTCGTTGTTGGCGACGAGGTGGACATTGGCGAGGACGTGCGCGGCGGTGCGTGGAGCATTGTGCGCATTCATCCGCGCCGCACGCGGCTTGCGCGGCGCGCCCCGGGCGGCGGGCGCGGCGAGCGCATTGTGGTGGCCAACGTCGATCAGGTGATTGTCGTCTTCTCGGCCGCCAAGCCCGAGCCGCACGTGCGCATGATCGACCGCTTTCTCGTGATCGCCGAGGGCAACAGTCTGGCCGCGCGCCTGGTGCTGAACAAGGTGGACCTCGTCGAGGGCGTGTCGGGCGTGGACGCGCTGGCCACGGACTACGAACGCGCCGGCTATCCGGTGCACCGCACGAGTGTCACGCTGCAGGTGGGACTCGACGACCTGCGCGCGGTGCTCGTCAACCGCATTTCGGCGCTGACCGGGCCGAGCGGAGTGGGCAAGTCGTCACTGATCAACGCACTCTATCCCGGGCTCAACCTGCGAGTGGGTGAGATATCGGAGTCGGTGAACAAGGGACGCCACACGACCGTGGGTGCGGTGCTGGTGCCGCTGCCCGGTGGTGGCTACGTGGTGGACACGCCGGGACTCCGCGAGGTCGGCATGTGGGGACTCGCGTCGACCGAACTCGACCAGTGCTTCCCCGAGTTCCGCACGGCGCTCGGGCACTGCCGGTTTCAGGACTGCCGACATCTGTCCGAGCCGGGATGCGCCGTGCAGGGCGGCGTGGCGAGCGGCGCGATTTCGGCGGCGCGTTACGAGAGCTTCGTGAAGTTGCGGGGAGAACTGGCGGATGTGGAACGGCTGTACTGAAATGGGAGGCAGATCGTGAGCGTCGATCACGGTGGATCGCCCAGCACGGCGGCGCATCGCGCGGAGGCGGCGCAGCGCGATGGCGCGCGGTGCGTGGTGCTGACGGTGAGCGATTCGCGCACCGTGGCCACCGATGAATCGGGGGCGCTCATCGAGCGCTTGCTCGTCGATGCGGGGCACGCCGTGGTGTCGCGGCAGCTGCTCGCCAACGACGACGCGCCGCTGCGCGAGGCGGTCGAAGATGCGCTGGCGCGCGACGATGTGGACGTCGTGCTATGCACCGGCGGCACCGGGCTTGGCGCGCGCGATCGCACCATCGACGTCGTGCGTCCCCTGCTGGCGCGTGAACTGCCGGGCTTCGGTGAGCTGTTTCGCATGCTGAGCTTCCAGGAGCAGATCGGGGCCGCGGCGATGCTCAGCCGCGCACTGGCCGGCGCGGCCTGCGGCAAGTTCGTGGCCGTGATGCCCGGCTCGCGCGCCGCGGTGGAGCTGGCGATGACGCGGCTGATTGTGCCTGAGTTGCAGCACGCCATCCGCGAATTGCGGCGCTGAGCCGGAGGGGCGCGATGTGAACGGGGCTCTTCTCATCACGAGAAGAGCCCCGTTCACATCGGCGCGTCGCCGCGGGAGCGGGCGCTACGGCAGCGGCGCTGCCGCCGGCTTCTTCCAGGTGTTGTTCGACCGGTTGATGTCGGCGAACGCGTCGTCGGGATCGAGCACCACCTGGGCAATCTCCTTGCTCGTGAACAGGCCGTACGTGAAGAGCTTTTCGTTGGCGCGCCAGATGTCGGCCGGGAGCTTCACGCGCTGCGTGGTGCCGTCGGTGAAGGTGATGTCCATCTCCACCGGCATCACGATGCCGCCCTTCTGCTCGACGGCAATGCGGTAGTAGCCGGTGCCCTTCGCATCGTCGCCGACCACATCCTTGGCGTTCTGCCGTTCCACCGACGTCACGGCCTGGTCGTTGGCGTACGCCGTGTAGAACCAGCCGCGCCAGAACCAGTTGAGTTGCTCGCCGAGCCCGTCTTCCATGGAGCGGAAGAAATCGGCGGGCATCGGGTGCTTGAACATCCAGCGCTGGCTGTAGCCGCGGAACGCCTGGTCGAAGGCCTCGGGGCCCGCCACGCGCTCGCGGAGGATGACGAGGCCGCTCGCCGGCTTGGTGTAGCCGTTGGGCCCGAACGTGCCACGCAGGTTGAGGTCCGAATGCGTCATGATGGGCACCGCGTTGTTGGTGCGCATGAAGTTCGCAATGTTCTTTGCCGACCCCGGCAGCCGTCCCTTGGGCCATTCCTTGTCGAAGTCGATGGACCCGTAGTGCTCGAGGAACGAGTTGAGCCCCTCGTCCATCCACGTCCACATGCGCTCGTCGGACGCGACGATCATCGGGAACCAGTTGTGGCCGACCTCGTGAATGGTCACCGAGGCCAGCGAATACTCGAGCGATTTGTCATACGTGCCGTCCGGCTTGGGACGCGCGCCGCAGAAGGCGATCATGGGGTACTCCATGCCGCCCACGGTCCCGTGCACGTTGGAGGCCTGCGGGTACGGATACTCGAACGCCATGCGGCCGTACGTGACCATCGTCTGCGCAATGGCCTTGGTGCTGATCTTGTTCCAGAGCGGCATGGCCTCGCGCGGATAGACCGAGTGCAGCTCGATGAGCCGGCCGCCCTTCTGGTAGCGGAAGCCCATGGCGTCCCACGCGAAGCCGCGTGACGAGGCCCACGAGAAGTCGCGCACGTTTTGCGCGGTGAAGTGCCACGTGAGGCTGGCGGTGCCGGCGGGACGCGCCGCCTTGGTCGCAATCTCCTCGGGCCGGATGATGTACACGGGCGTGTCGGCGACGAAGGCCTTCTGCAGGCGTGCGCGCTGCTCGGCGGTGAGCACGTCGGCCTGATTCTGCAGGACGCCGGTGGCGCGCACGATGTGGTCGTGCGGCACGGTGATGCTGACGTCGTAGTTGCCGAACTCCAGGTAGAACTCGCCCATGCCCAGGAACTGGTTGGTCTGCCAGCCGTTGACGTCGTCATAGACGGCGGCGCGCGGGAACCACTGGGCGTTTTCGTATTCCCATCCGTCCTTCAGCTTTTCCTTCTGGCCGCGGCCGTTGCGCCCGCCCTCGGGCACCTCGTGCGACCAGTCGATGGCCACGTTGACCCGCTGACCCGTGCCGAGCGGCGTCTCGAGATCGACGCGCAATTCGGTGCCGTTGAGCGTGTAGTGCGCATCCTTCTTCTTGCCCTGCGCGTCGACCAGCTGCACGCGCGACAGTGTGTACCCGCCTTCGAAGTCGCTCATCAGGTAGCGGCGGAAGCGTGGGTCGAGCCCCTTGGGCATGGCGCCCGACATCGCCTTGGCGCGCGAGTCGCTCTTCTCGATGTTCTGGTCGAGCTGGAACCAGAGGTACGCCAGCTTGTCCGGCGAGTTGTTGTGGTAGGTCACCACCTCGCTGCCGCTCAGCCGGTGCGTCGTCGTGTCGAGCGCCACCTTGATGACGTAGTCCACCTGCTGCTGCCAGTACTTCGACCCCGGCGCGCCCGAGGCGCGGCGCGTGTCGGAGGCGGCCGGCCAGTCCTCGAGTGCGCGGAAGTTGGACTGGTTGATCCGCTTGGTGGTGTCGGCATTGAGCCACACCTGCGCCCCTGCCTGGTGGGCGAGCGGCAGCATGGCCAGCACGCCAAGGACCAGCCTGAGAGTGACACGCATTCCGGCGACTCCGTGCGATGAGGAAAGGATGTAGGTGCGATGCCTGCGGACTCGGATCTTTCTACGGGACGGGAGGCGCGCTTGCTTCAATGCCCGTTCAGGACCACCGACCAGGTGATGGGCGTGGCGGGATCGAGCGAGTCACGCACGCTGCAATACTTGCTGACCGCAAGGTCCACCGCGCGCTCGGCGTGCTCGCGCTCGATGCCCGCCCCGTCGATGCGATAGACGAGGTGCGCCTTCTCCACCCGGCGAGGCACCTGCGCGCGCCGCTCCGCCTGCACCTCGATGCCGAGCGATTCCACCGGCGTGCGGCGCTTGGCGAGGATGTCCACCACGTCCACCCCGGTGCAGCAGCCAAGGCCGATGAGGAGGGCGTCCACCGGACCGGGACCCGTTTCCGCCGAGGCGTCGATGCGGATCTGCGGGCCACCCGGCCGGCCGGCGTCGAAGCGGTGGGCGCCGGCCCAGTGGATCTGGACGAGGTTGTCGGGGCGGATGGGGGGCATGCGAGACGAGGGACGGAGGACGGGAGGCCGGAGATGGTTCGTACGGATGACAGGATAATCTCAGGGGTATCCGCGCCAGCGTCTACTGGCGGTCCGGCCACTGTCTGTCCTTCGCCCCTCGTCTTCCGACTCTCGTCGCTCACCCGATCCGCACCCCATTGGCCACGGCATGCCCAACCCCCAGCAGCACGACCTCGGTCGGGCCGGGCATTGCGCCCAGCACCAGCACCTCGCTGGTGAATCCGGCGATGTTGCGCGTGCCGATGTTGGTGACGGCCACCACCTGGCGACCGACGAGCGCCTCGGGGGTGTAGTGCACGGTGAGCTGCGCACTTGAGCGCTTGATGCCCAGCTCCGGACCGAAGTCGATTTCGAGCCTCAGTGACGGCTTCAGGGCGCGGGCGAAGGGCTCGGCGCTGAGTACGGTTCCCACGCGGATGTCGATGTCGAAGAAGTCCTGGGGCGTCGGCATGAGCCGAAAGTAGTGCGGCGTCGTGGTCCGCGCACCAACTCGCGTGGGCGACGCGTCTTCCGCTAGTTTGCGGTGATGGGACAATATCAGCGGCACGTTTTCGTGTGCACCTCGGGCAAGACCTGCCCCACGCAGGACTCCAAGGACGTCTTTTCGGCACTGCGCACGGCGGTGGTAGAGGCCGGCCTCAAAGACCGGGTGCGCGTCAACCATGCGGGCTGCCTGGGGCAGTGCGGCCACGGCCCGATGGTGGTCGTCTACCCCGACGACGTGTGGTACGGCGGCGTACGTCCTGCGGACGCCGGGCGCATTGTGGGAGAGCACCTGCAGCAGGGACACCCCGTGGAGGCCCTCCGTTATGTTGCGCCCCCGGGCGACAACAAGGTGCCCGAGTAGCCGCGCGCACGAAACACGCGCACGAAACCGCCTTGCGGCCGACGGCGGGCGGCGGCAGATATAGGCACGCCAACCTGAAGAGGGTGGGGTCGTGACCGAGGTTCTCTACGAACGGGTGTTGCCAGAAGGGTCTGTGGTACGCATCCGTCGGCTCACGCCGGCGGATGGCACGCCCGTGCGCGCGGTCATCGAGGTGGACCGGCGCAACTCGGGTCCGCGGAGCGTCGATATCCATCGCAGTCCGCCACCGCTGATGGCGGTCGAAGGGGAGAGCGAGCAGGGTGTCGTGGCTGCCCTCCTGCCCTTCGTCGAGGAAGACGCTGCCGTGGCGCGCCTGATGGCGCAGCGCACTGAGCGCTAGGCACAGGCTGGCGGACCGATGCAATTCTGCCGGGTCGCGACCGACACTCCCAAGATGATTCTCCGTCGAACCGGCGCACGCGCCGGCCGCCGCGCGTTGCGCGTGACGGCCGTTGCCTGAGTCCTGGCGGCCGTGTCGCATGGCGCTGCCGGTCAGCGCGCGCCGACGGCTTCCGTGGCCGATCAGGTGGTGCACGAGACGTGGAACCGCGGCCTTCCGGGCAACGCGGTGCGTCGGCTCTCGCAGGGGCGGGATGGCTACCTCCTGCTCGCCACCGATGGCGGCCTCGGCGTGTTCGATGGTGCCCGGTTCTCCGTGCACGCCTCGTACGCCGTCAACGCATTTCCGGACAGCCTGCCGGACATGTACCTCAACGACATGATCGTGGCGAGCGACGGTGCCGTCTGGATGGCCAGCATGCACGCCGGGGTCATCGTGCGGCGCAACGGCGCCTTTCGCGCCTTCGGCCGCGCGGCGGGGCTCCCGGATGACGATGTCGGGGCCGTGTTCGAGGACGGGCGTCGGACGATTTGGGTTGGCACCAAGGCCGGGGTGGCGCGCCGCATCGGCGAGCGCTTCGAAACGGTGCCCGGGTGTGCGCGGTGCAACGTCACGGCGCTGAGCGCCGATGTCGAGGGCAATCTCTGGATCGGAACGGATTACGGGCTGCTGCGACTTGTGGATGGCCGTATCGAGGCGTTTCGCGTGCCCATCCTTGGGTACGCACGCATCCTGCGGATCCTGCGTGCCAATGACGGCAGCATGTGGGTCGCCACCAGCGAAGGCCTGCTCCACCTCACGCGCGATGCGCACGGGGAGTACGGCGTGACGCACGTGTACGGCACCAGGGACGGCTTGCGGTCGCGCTTCATCATGAGCATTGCCCAGCAGGCCGATGGCGCCATCTGGGTGGGCACGATGGGCGGTGGCATCGCGCGCCTGCGGCGCGATGGCAAGTTCGCAACGTTCGGCACCAGCGAAGGCCTGGCCGACAACAACGTCTCGGACGTCTTCGTGGACCGTGAGGGCAGCGTGTGGGCGAGTTCCGCAGGCGGCCTGACGCGCCTGCGAGCGCCGAGGCTCGAGAACTGGCAGTCCACCGAGTTCTGGAGCACATCCATCCTCTGGTCAGTGCGTGCCGACGCGGACGGCACGATGTGGGCGGGCACCGGAGGCGACGGCGTGGTGCGCATTGGGCCTCACGGCGCGACCCGCATCTACTCCACGGCGGATGGGCTCCCGTCGGACGCCGTGCTCACGAGCTATCGGAGCCGCGACGGCACCCTGTGGGTCGGTACGCGGCGCGGCATCGCACGGCTCGTTGGCGACCAGTTCGTCGATGTGACGCGGGCCATGGGATTCGAACCCACCGGCGTGCGGTCGATCTACGAAGACGCGACCGGCCGGTTCTACGTCGGCACCGACTCGCTGCTCCTCGCCGGCACGTCGAAACGGGTGACGCCGGTGCGCATGGGTGCGGGCGTGCCGTTCGGTCGCAGCTATCAGGTGAAGCAGGACCACGGCGGACGCATCTGGCAGGCCGGTGGGCGCCTGGCGTACATCGAGGGCGATTCCCTGCGCCTCTTCGTCTCGGCGCAGGGTGACACGCTGCAGCAGCCGATGGACATCTACCCAGATACGGCCGGCATCTGGATGGCGGACTTCGTGCGCGGCTTGTCGCTGCTGCGCGGCGACTCGCTCTTCTTCTTCCCCCAGCGGTGGACGGGCGTGCTTGGGCAGGTGGAGGCAATCATCGACGATGGGCGCGGTGCGCTCTAGCTGACGTCGAGCATGGGCCTGGAGCGCGTTCTCAAGGCCGACCTCTTGTCCTGGCTCCGAAAGAACCCGGCCCATGTGCCCACGCGCCTCTTCACCAAGGACGACGGACTGCGCAGCCATGATTTTGGCAAGGGAGGCAGCGCGTCGGGGGCACGCGCTCCCGACGGACGCCTCTGGCTGCCATCATCGGCCGGGCTCGTGGTCCTCGATCCGGCGCGTGTGAAGCTGGACGCCGTCGTCCCGCAGGTCTTCATCGAGCGCGTGATTGCCGATGGCGTCGCGCTGGCGCCGGCGAGCGTGGTGCGGCTGCCGCGTGGCACCCGGAGGGCGCGCATCGAGTTCACCACGCCGATGCTCGGCGCGCCGTCCCGCGTGCGCATGTGGTTCAAGCTGGCCGGGGTGGATACCGAGTGGCGCACGCTCGCCGACCCGCTTGAGCGCAGTGTGACCTACGACAACCTGCGGCGCGGCACCTTTACGTTCACCGTGCGCGCCCAGAGCGCCGACGGTGTGCCCGAGGAATCGCCGGCAACGATCACCATCGTCTCCACGCCGCCGCTCACGGGCTATGTCGGGTTCTGGGTGGTGCTGACGCTGGCCGGCCTGGCCACCGGGACCATCGCCTACCGCTGGCGCGTGGGGCGGCTGCGCGCCCACTCGGCGTTCCTGCAACGCCTGGTGGATGAGCGCACGGAGTCGCTCGCCGCTCGCGAACGCATGGAGCACCAGTTGCTGCACACGCAGAAGCTCGAGAGCGTGGGGCGACTGGCCGGTGGCGTGGCGCACGACCTCAACAACTTGCTCACCGCCATTCTCGGACATACCGAGCTCGCGCTGTCCGAGCCCGACGTGCCGGAGCACCTTCGCAGCGACCTCGCCGAGGTGCGCGCCGTCTCGATGCGCGCGGCCAACCTCACCCGGCAGCTGCTGGCCTTCGCGCGCAAGCAGGTGGTGCAACCGCGGCTGCTGCGGCTGGGTGACCTTGCCGCCAACGCCGAGACGCTCGTGCGCCGGCTCCTGTCGGAGAACATCGCGTTCACCATCGAGGCACTCGAAGGGGAGTGGGCGGTGCAGGCCGACCCGAGCCAGGTGGAGCAGGTCATCATGAACCTCGCGCTCAATGCGCGGGACGCGATGCCGGCCGGCGGTCAGCTGACCTTGCGCACGCAGGCGGCGGTCGTCGACGCGTCCTTCGTCGAGGCACACCCGGGCTTCGCGCCCGGGGAGTATGTGGTGCTCGAGGTCATCGACACGGGCACCGGCATGCCGCCGGACGTGCAGGGGCACCTCTTCGAGCCGTTCTTCACCACCAAGGAACCAGGAAAAGGCACCGGGCTCGGACTGGCCACGGCGTTCGGCATCGTGACGCAGAACGGCGGCCACATCCTGGTGCAGTCGCAGGTGGGGGAAGGGTCGACGTTCCGGGTGTATTTCCCGCGCACCGCCGGCGACGTGATGCACGTCGCGGCCGCCGTGCCGGCCCTCATGCCGCGTGGCACCGAACGCCTGTTGCTGGTGGAGGACGAGCGCGCCGTGCGCGAGGTCGCCGAGCGCACCCTGCGGGCGCTCGGCTACGTGGTCACGACGGCCGGCGATGGCGAGGAGGCGATGGGCATCCTCCACGCCGCGCATGGGAACTTTGCCCTTGTGGTCACCGACGTGCGGATGCCGAAATGCGGCGGGATCGAGCTGGCGGAGCGGCTGCACGCCCCCTGGCCGCACCTCCGGGTCATCTTCATGTCCGGGCATTCCGAGGCGTTGCTGGCGCAGGGCGCCATGCGCGCGGGTATCGTGGTGCTGCCCAAGCCGTTCACCGCCTCGGAGCTCGCCGTCTGCGTGCGGGCGGCCCTCGACACCAAGCCGGCGTAGCGGCCTCCGGGTGGCCGCCAGGCGGCCCCCATTCCCACGGCTGCGCTGCCGTGCGATAATGCACGAGAGCCATGGCCGATTCTTTCAACGCACGCAGCCAGCTATTGGGCGCCGCCCGCCGGTTCCTCCTCGAGGGAGGCCCGCCGGCGGCTTCCGTCGTGTCCACCGATCCGCCGCGGCTGACGCCCGCGGCCCTGGAGAACAAGCGCATGTCCCGTTCCCGTGAACGCATCCTCGCGAACCTCGACGACATGTACCGCGAGGCCTTCGAGCGCGCCAAGGCGACGGAGGACGAGTCGCAGATGAAGGCGCTCGACTTCTCGTACCGCCGCGAACAGCTGTACTTCGAGATCTTGCTCGACGTGCGCGACGCCATCGAGCGGCGCTGACGCACCGCCGGTGACGGGCGGCCGTTCGGCCGCATTCCCCTCGTGCCGAGGCGCCCATGCATCCGCTTGCCCAGACTGCCGTGATCAGCCTTGCCATCGTCAATGCGCGGGTGTGGACGGGTGATGCGCGCCGGCCGTGGGCCGACGCCGTTGCCGTGGATGGGGCGCACATTGCCGCAGTGGGCTCGAGCGCCGAGGTTCGGAAACTCGCCGGCGCCGGCACGCGCGTCATCGACGCCCACGGGGCGATGGTCGTTCCGGGGTTCACCGATGCCCACGTGCATTTCACCGATGGCGGCTTCGCGCTGCAGTCGGTGAAACTGCGCGACGCCACGACCAAGGCCGATTTCATCCGGCGCATCGCCGCGTATGCCAGCACTCTGCCCGCCGGCGCGTGGATCCTGAACGGCGACTGGGACCACGAGAACTGGGGCGGCGCACTGCCCACGCGGCAGTGGATCGACTCCGTGACGGCGCGCAATCCCGTCTGGATCAACCGTCTCGACGGCCACATGAGCCTCGCCAACTCGGCGGCGCTTGCGGCGGCCGGCGTGACGCGCGCCGTGAAAGACGTGGATGGTGGCACCATCGTGCGCGACGCCTCGGGCGAGCCAACGGGGATCTTCAAGGACAACGCCATGGGCGTCGTCGACCGCGTCGTGCCGCCGTGGAGCGCCGAGCGCACCGACGGCGCGCTGCGTGCCGCCATGCAGCACGTCAACGAGCAGGGCGTGACGGCAGTGCACAACATGGGGACGTGGGGTGAACTCGCCGCGTTCGAGCGCGCGCACACGGCTGGCACGCTGACCACGCGCATCTACGCCGTGGTGCCGCTGGCGAGCTGGCAGCGGCTGGCCGACACCGTCAAGGCGCGCGGCCATGGCGACGACTGGGTGCGCATCGGCGGGCTCAAGGGGTTCGTCGACGGGTCCATCGGGTCGCACACGGCGGCGATGCTCGAACCGTTCACCGACGCGCCCGCCGACCGCGGGCTGATGGTGAACACCGAGGCCGATCTGTACCAGTGGACGTCGGCCGCCGACAAGGCGGGCCTGCAGGTGCTGGTGCACGCCATCGGCGACCGGGCCATCCGCACGCAGCTCGACATCTTCGAGCGTGTGGCCCGCGAAAACGGCCCGCGCGACCGGCGCTTCCGCATCGAGCACGCGCAGCACATTGCGCCGGCCGACCTGGCGCGCTTCGGCGCGCTGGGGGTGATTGCGTCGATGCAGCCGTACCATGCCATCGACGACGGCCGCTGGGTGGACAAGGTGATTGGCCCCGAGCGCGCCAAGGGCACCTACGCGTTCAAGTCGCTGCGCGACACCAAGGCGACGCTGGCGTTTGGCAGCGACTGGTTTGTGGCGCCGCCGACGCCGCTCATGGGCATCTACGCGGCCGTGACGCGCCGCACGCTCGACGAGAAGCACCCCGGCGGCTGGGTGCCCGAACAGAAGATCACGGTGGAGGATGCGCTGCGCGCCTATACTACGGGCGGCGCGTTTGCCGGATTCGCCGAGGGCACGCGCGGCGTGATCCGGAAGGGGATGCTCGCCGATCTCACGATGATCGACCGCGACCTCACACGCATTGCGCCGGAGACCATCCGCCATGCGAAGGTCGTGCGGACGATCGTGAATGGAAAGGTGGTGTACGAGGCGCTGGAGTCGAAGTAGCGCGCCGTTTCCTGCTGTCCTGTCGAGGTGGAGCATGCGCCGTTCCGCACTGCCGTTCGCCGTCGTGGTACTGACCTTGGCCTGCACGGTGGGCTGTGCCGCCGGCCCGTCGGCCGCCACGGGCGCCAGCGGTGCCACGAGCGCCAAGACAGACCTCGCGATGATCACACGCGAGCAGATCCAGGAACTGCGGTTCGCCAACGCCTATGACGCGGTGAAGGGGTTGCGGGCCACGTGGCTCAGCACGCGCGGAGCCGAGAGCTTCCGCTACCCGACCGAGGTGCAGGTGTATGTCGACGGGGTGCACTTCGGGGCGGTCGAGACCCTGCAGAACATCCCGAGTCAGGGCATCCAGTACATCCAGCACTTCAATGGACTCGAAGCCACGTCGCGGTGGGGCATCGACCATGGGCGCGGCGTCATCTTCGTCAGTACGCGCCCGCAGCGTCCCGGCGCGTCAGCGCCGCCTCCAGCGCCGCCCCCTTCTCCGCGCTGAACGCGCCGGTCGCACGCCACCACACGCGACCGGCGCGATCCACCACGAGCACGTGGATGGTCTGCTCGTCGGTAATTGCAAGCGCGCGCTTGAACGGTTCCTTGTCGATGTAGAGCGTGATGGTGCGTTCGCGCGCCGCGCCGTCATCGATGCCCCCTCTCATGCCGCGATTGATCATCCACCGCATGGGGGCGATCATCCGCTTGATGGTGGGGATTTCGTAGTAGTCCGTCCCCGGCGTGCGGGCGAGCAGGGGCTTCACGAACGGCACCCACGTATCGACATCCTTCTGCTGCTTCTGCAGGAACGCCACGAACACCACGTTGCGTTCGCCCGCAAAGTCGGTGGGGAGCGTGAGCGTGCGGCCCTCGAGGTTCTCCGACGTGACGACGGGAAACCGCGCGCTATCGGAGGCGAGGGTGGCGATGAGGGCGAGGGTGGTCAGCATGGAGACGAGAGGCGGGGGACGGGAGTCGAGAGATACCTGCTGCAACCAACGCCGAAGGGCCGGCAGAATGTTCCGCCGGCCCTCTCTCTCGTCCTTCGTCCTCCGTCTCCCTAGTACCGCACAATCTCCTCAAATGCCGCCAGAAACGTCGCCGCCTGCGGCAACGTCGCGTCTTCCAGCTGCGGCGCGTACCCCACCCACGTGTCGAGGGACGCCACGCGGCGCACCGGTGCGTCGAGCCACGCAAAACACTCGTCCGCCACCCGCGCGGCAATCTCGGCGCCGTAGCCCCACGACAGCGAATCCTCGTACGCCACGATCACGCGTCCGGTCTTGCGCGCCGAGGCGTACACCGTTTCCTGGTCCCACGGCGACAGCGTGCGGAGATCGATCACTTCCACGCTGGGCCCGCCGGCGTCCGCCGTCTGGTTGGCCGCGGCGAGCGCACGCTGCACCGTGGCACCGTACGTCACCACCGTCACGTCGGTGCCCTCGCGCACCACGCGCGCCTTGCCGAAGGGAATCATGAAGTCAGGGCCGGGATTCTTCCCCTTGTTGTACGTCTGGCGGTACAGGTGCTTGTGCTCGAGAAAGATCACCGGATCGTCGCACCGGATGGCCGTGCGCAGCAGCCCGTTGGCGTCAATGGCATTGCTCGGGCAGACGACGCGCAGGCCAGGGCAATGCGTAAAGAGCGACGCGCCGGTCTGCGAGTGGTAGATGCCGCCGCGGATGTAGCCGCCGTAGGTGGTGCGCACCACCACGGGCGCGCTGAACGCGTTGCTCGACCGCCAGCGCATGGTCGCCAGCTCGTCGCGCAGCTGCATGAACGCGGTCCAGATGTAGTCGAAGAACTGGATTTCGACCACGGGCTTGAAGCCGCGATGCGCCAGGCCAATGGCCCGGCCGATGATGTTGGCCTCGGCGAGCGGCGAGTTGAACACGCGCGCGCTGCCGAACTCGGCCTGCAGACCGTGCGTCGCCTTGAAGACGCCGCCCTTGCCCTTCACCTTGCCCAGATACTGGTCGCGCGACACATCTGCCACATCCTCGCCAAAGGCGACAATGCGCGGGTTGCGGCGCATCTCGTCGCGCATGGCGCTGTTGATGAGGTCCACCATCGTTGTCGGCTCGCCGGTGAACTGCGGCGCATTTTCCGTGTCGAAGGCGGCGCTGGTCGGGTCGACGTCGGGCGAAAAAAGCGCCCACATCGCCGTCTCCGGCGCCGGCTGCGCCTGTGTCAGCGCGTCGTCCGTCGCCGCCAGCACCTCGGCGTCCACCGACGCCTGCACGGCGGTGATGTCGGCCTCGGTCGCGTGCCCCTGCGTCACGAGCCACCGGGGGAAGGTCGTCAGCGGGTCGCGCGCCGCCTCGGCCTCGCGCTCCGGCGCCGGCTTGTACACCACCTCGTCGTCCGACAACGAGTGCGAATACGGGCGGATGACATGCGCATGCACCAGCGCCGGTCCCTTGCGAGCCCGCGCAAAATCCACGGCCTTCCGCATCACGTCGAGCGAGGCCACGAAGTCGCAGCCGTCCACTTCCTGGATGAACAGGCCGGGAAACGACGCCACGAGCTTCGAAATCGAGCCGCCCGCCGTGTTCACTTCCACCGGCACCGAGATGGCGTAGCCGTTGTCCTCCACGACGTACACCACGGGGAGCTTGAGATTGCACGCCGTGTTCAGCGATTCCCAGAACTCGCCCTGCGACGTCGTGCCATCGCCTGTTGAGACAAAGACCACCTCGTCGCCGGCGAATCCATCGGTGATGCCGAGCAGCCCGGCACGCATCGACGCCTCGGCGGCGCCAACGCCCTGCAGGAATTGCGTGCCCGTCGGCGACGACGTCGAGACGATGTTGAGGTCCTTGTGCCCCCAGTGAGACGGCATCTGGCGGCCGCCCGAGTTGGGATCGGCCGCGGCGCCCACGGCGCTGTACAGCATCTCGGCCGCCGTCATTCCCAGCGACAGGCAGAGCGCGCGGTCGCGGTAGTACCCGTAGAACCAGTCGTAGCCCGGCTTGAACGCGAGGCCCGCGGCGGTCAGCACCGCTTCGTGGCCGGCGCCCGAGATCTGGAAGAAGATCTTGTTCTGGCGCTTGAGCTGGATCTCCTTGTCGTCGAGGCGGCGCGACAGGAACATCACGCGGTACGCCGCGAGCAGCTGCTCGCGCGTCAGCCCGTGGGCCGCGCGGCGGTCCGTCTTGGGAGAAGAAGCCATGGATCGGGGGCGGTCGGGGGCCAAACGAGGGCCGTGGGGGCCGGGGTCTGCCTGAAGTTAGTCCGACCGTCGACGGGAAGGGAGCGGTGCGCGCTCCCGCCGCCGGGCGTTGGGCGCTAGCCTTGAGGCATGCCGAGCAAGGGACGCAGGTACCGCACCGTGGAGATTGAGGGCTTTGAGGTCCTCGTGGGCAAGGCGGCCACGGACAACGACTACCTTACGCTCAAGGTGGCCAAGCCGCACGATCTCTGGCTGCACGTGGCGTCCGTCCCCGGCAGCCACGTGGTGGTGTGCAACCCCGACAAGCTCACCGAGATCCCCACGCCGGTCGTTGAACGCGCTGCCGAGTTTGCTGCGTACTACAGCAAGGCGCGCGCGGCGCGCGGCAAGGTCGAAGTGCACGTCTGCTGGGCGGCCGACGTGCGCAAGGTGCGCGGCGCTCCGGCGGGCGAAGTGCAATTGCGGCGGTTCGAGCGCGTGAAGGTCTATCCGCGGGCGTTGACGGAGGGAGATGATGATTAAGTCGCATAATGCTACTATTGTGGCCCTCGCCCTCGCCCTCGCCGCGGCTGCGTGCCAGCCGCCGGCCGTCCGCGGCCCGGCGCTGGCCGCGGTGCCCGCCTCCGTGCCCGCGCCGCCGGCTGCGCCCGCGCCGGTAGCACAGGCCGCGTCGCCCGCTCCCGCGATGCTGCCGCAAAATCCGTCACCCATGCAGGAGCTGACGCGGCGGCACGAACGCCTCGACCAGCGGGGCCGGAGCGACAACGGCGTGCATCTCGTGGTCGAGGGCGTGCTGCCCAAGGCCATCGACATCTTCATTCCGCAGCGCGTCATCAACACCGCCGAGGCGCCGCTGCTCATCCATTTCATGGGCGCCACCTGGGTACCGCAGCGTGCGGTCGCCACGATGACGCGCCCGCTGATGGTGGCCGCCGTCTTCCTCGGCAGCGGCTCGGGCATCTACGCGCGGCCCTTTGCGGGGGACTCGCAGCTGTACGCGCGCCTGCTCGACACGCTCAAGGCGCGCATTGCGCAGGTGACGGGCGCGCCGCGCGTGAGCGCCGTCTACCTGAGCGGGTGGAGCGCCGGGTACGGTGCCATCCGCGAGATCGTGCGCCGCCCCGACAACCTGCCGCTGGTGGACGGAGTGCTCCTGCTGGACGGGATCCACACGAGCTACGAACCCGACCGCAAGCCGCTCGCCGATGGCGGCGTGCTCGACACGGCCGGCCTGGCGCCGTTTGCCGCCTTTGCGAAGCTGGCGGCCGACGGGCAGAAGCGCTTTGTGATCACGCACACCGAGATATTTCCCGGGACGTTCGCCAGCACCACCGAGTGCACCGACTGGCTGCTGGGCACACTCGCGCTAAAGCGCGTCCCCGTGCTCGAGTGGGGACCGCTGGGGACGCAATTGCTGAGTCGCGCCACCAAGGGACGGTTGGAGGTGCTGGGCTTCGCCGGCAACACCGCCCCCGATCACGTGGACCTCTTTCACGGCATGGGGGCGTTCGTTGAGCGCCTGCTCGCGCCCTGACTTGGAGCTGCCGAATGACCGCTGCCCGCCTCTTCCTCGCGCTCTCGCTGATTGCCGTCAGTGCCCGTGCCCGTGCGCAGGGCACGCAGGGCGACTTCGTCGCGCGCGACTTCACGTTTGCCTCGGGTGAGGTGCTGCCCGAGTTGCGCCTGCACTACACCACGCTGGGCACGCCGCAGGCCGACGCACGCGGCGTCGTGCGCAACGCGGTCATGATCCTGCACGGCACCGGTGGCACGGGGCGCGCCTTCCTGTCGGCCACCTATGCCGGCGAGCTCTTTGGCCCGGGCAAGCTGCTGGACACCACGCGCTACTACGTGGTCCTCCCCGACGGCATCGGGCACGGCGGGTCGAGCAAGCCGAGCGACGGCCTGCACGCGAAGTTCCCCAGATACACGTACGACGACATGGTGCGTGCGCAGCAGCTGCTGCTCACCAAGGGGCTGGGCGTGAGCCACCTGCGGCTGATCATGGGCACGTCGATGGGGTGCATGCACGCGTGGGTGTGGGGCTACACCTACCCGGCGTTCGTCGACGGCCTCGTACCGCTGGCCTGCGCGCCGGCGCCGATTGTCGGGCGCAACCGGATGATGCGCAAGATGATCATGGACGACCTCCGCGCCGATCCGGGCTACAAGGGTGGTGACTACACCGAGCAGCCCAAGGGCGTGGCGTACGCGTCGCAGTTGCTGTTCATGATGACCAGCGCGCCGCTGGTGCAGCATCGGCAGGCACCCACGCGCGAGGCGGCCGATTCGGCGATCACGGCGTACCTCGCCGCGCGCGTTCGCGTGACGGACGCCAACGACATGCTGTATCAGTTCGACGCGTCCCGCGACTATGACCCGTCGTCGCACCTCACGCAGGTCACCACGCCGGTGCTGGCCATCAACTCTGCCGACGACCTGGTGAATCCGCCGGAACTCGGCGTGATGGAGCGGCTCATGCCCCAGGTCGCGAAGGGCCGGTTCATCCTGCTGCCCATCACGCCGCAGACGCGCGGCCACGGCACGCACTCGGTGCCGGCGGTGTGGGGCGGGTACCTCGCGGAGTTCCTGAAGGGGCTGCCGGAGCGGTAGCGCGGCTGGCGACTGGCGTACTGCCCACCACGCACGGCCCGCGGCAGCAGTGGGCCGTGCGCGCGACGCCATCCGTGTTGCGCCGCTTAGGTCGTCACCATGATCCCCTGCAGCGCCCGCACGATCCC
>JANYJW010000061.1 GCA_025361705.1 Gemmatimonas sp. | reverse complement strand
TGCAGACGCCGCCGGGGTCGAATCTCGAGTACACCAAGATGAAGACCGAGGAGACGGCGCGGCTGGCGCGCAGCCACACGGACCTGGTGCGCTACACCTTTGCGACCGTCGGCGGCGGCGCCGCGACGATGGACGCGAGCTCGGCCATGGGCGCGTCGGACAAGGGACAGGTGTACGTGCGCATGACGCCCAAGGCGACGCGCCGCATTACGCAGGAGCAGTTTGGCGAGATGCTGCGGCGCGAGGTCAAGAGCATCGGCGGGGCGCAGGTGTCGCTGTCCACGTCGTCCATGGGCGGCGGGCGCAAACAGCTGCAACTGGAAATCCGCGGCAACGACGCCAAGGTGCTGGCGACGGTGGCCGATTCGGTGATGAAGATCGTGAAGACCGTCCCCGGTGCGGTGGATGTGGACCTGAGCACCAAGGGACAGAAGCCGGAGCTTGAGGTGGTGCTGAACCGCGGGCTCGCCGGGTCGCTGGGCATCACCGTGGGGCAGGTGGCACAATCGATGCGCCCCGCCTTTGCCGGCATCGACGCAGGCGACTGGGTGGACCCGTCAGGCGAGAATCGCAAGGTACGGCTGCGACTGTCCGCCGAGTCGCGACGTCGCGCGGCCGACATCGAGCAACTGCCGCTGTCGGTGGGCGATCAGGCGCGGTCCGTGACGATGCCGCTGGGACAGATTGCGACCGTTCGGCAGGGCGTCGGGCCGGCGATCATCAGTCACCTGAACCGTGACAACGTCGTCGTGGTGCAAGGCAATGCGCAGGGCCTCAGCCTGGGCGAGGTGAACAACGGCATCACCAAGGCGCTGGCGGGCTACGTGCCGCCGCCGGGCGTGCGCTTTTCCACAGGCGGCGAAGTGAAGGACCAACAGGAGGTCTTTGGCCGGGTGCTTGCCGCGCTGGGGCTCGCGGTGATGCTGATGTACCTGATTCTCGTGATGCAGTTCGGGTCGTTCCTCGAACCGATCGCCATCCTGATGTCGCTGCCGCTGTCGCTCATCGGCGTGGTGCTGGCGCTGCTGATCACGGGCGACACGCTGAACATCATGTCGATGATTGGCGTGATCCTGCTGATGGGCATTGTGGCGAAGAACGCCATTCTGCTCATCGATTTCGCCAAGTGGGGACAGGAACAGGGGATGGACCGCCGCGCGGCGATCATCGAGGCGGGGCGCGTGCGGTTGCGCCCGATCATGATGACGACGCTGGCGCTCATTGCCGGCATGATTCCGGTGGCACTCGGCCGCGGCGAAGGGGCCGACTTCCGCTCACCCCTGGGCCGCGCGATCATTGGCGGCGTCATTACCTCGACGTTCCTGACGCTGCTCGTGATTCCGACGATGTACGAGATCCTGGACGATGTGCGGCGGAAGGTGGTGGGTATGTTCGACATCCCGAAGCGACCGCCGACGGATGAATACATGGTGCCGGAGTCTATGCGAAAGAAGATCTAGGATTGTGCAGCGCACGACTGCTGGAGCAGCATTAACTTGCTGCCGCTCGTAACAGCGTCCATGCCCGCTCCAGCGTCTGCGCTGTCGTCCGCAGATTTCCGATCGCCACGCGCAGCACGTACTGGTCGCCGAGCTTGGTGTGTGAGATGAAGACGTCGCCGCTCGCGTTCACGCGCGCCATGATGGCCGCGTTGTGGCTGGCGATCTCGGCTTCGTCGGTCTCGCCTTCGGGGACGTGGCGGAAGCAGACCGTGGAGAACGGCACCGGCGCGGCGACGGACCAGCCGTTGCCAGCGGCGCGCACCCAGTCGGCGAACGTGCGTGCCAGCGCGCAATGATGGCGAATGCGTTCGGCGATGCCGTCGGCGCCGAAGGCGCGGATGACCATCCAGAGCTTGAGCGCGCGAAAGCGACGGCCGAGTTGCAGGCCGTAATCCATATAGTTGAGTGCGTCGTCGCCCTCGGGGGTAACCAGGTACTCCGGCACCAGCGAGAAGGCGCGGCGCAGCACCTTGGGCTGTCGCGTGAACAGCACCGAGCAGTCCATGGGCGTAAAGAGCCACTTGTGCGGATTCACCACCAGCGAGTCGGCGCGGTCGAGTCCCGCGAAGAGCGCGCGCATCTCGGGCACGGCCATCGCCGAGCCGCCGTAGGCGCCGTCGACGTGCAGCCAGAGACTCTCGCGCTGGCAGATGGTGGCGATGTCATTGATGGGATCGACACTCGTCATGCTCGTCGTGCCGGCCGTGGCGACCACGGCCATTGGTCGATATCCCAACGCGCGATCGGCCTGGATGGCACGGGCCAGCATGTCGGGGTTCAGGCGGAAGTCGCCGTCGCTCGCCACGTGCACCACGTTCTCGAGACCCAGCCCGAGCGTCATCGCCGCCTTGTCGACTGACGAATGCGCGTGCTCGCTGCAGTAGATGCGCAAGCGGGGCAGGTCGCCGCGCCCCGCCATGCCGCGCTGGCGAATGCCGAGTGCGGGGTCGCGTTCGCGGGCCGCGGCAAGCGCATACATGGTGGAAATGGACGCCGTGTCGGTGATCATCCCGAACCAGCCGTCGCCCATTCCGAAGAGCTGGCGCAGCCAGTCGGTGGTCACCTGCTCGAGTTCGGTGGCCACGGGCGACGTGCGCCAGAGCATGGCGTTGAGGTTCAGCGCGGCGGTGACCATCTCGCCGAGGATGCCCGGCACCGACGCCGTGTTGGCGAAGTAGGCCAGGAAGCCCGGGTGATTCCAGTGCGTGGCGCCGGGGAGGATGACGCGGTCGAGGTCGGCGAGGATGTCGTCGAGCGACTCGGCGGCGGCCGGTGGCGACTTTGGGAGTTGGGCGCGAATGGCGCCGGGCTTCACGCTTGGCAGGACGTCGTACTGGTCGACGTCGCGCAGGTAGGTGGCAATCCAGTCGGAGAGCCGGTGCGCGTGGCGGGCGTATTCATCGGGCGAGAGGTCCATGAGGGAAAACTGACAGCGTACCGCAGCGTGCGACAGGTTGCGGCCCAGGCGTCCCGCACCGACGTGCTTTACATCGGTACACGGCCATCTCACTTTTTGCACGATGTCGCGGGTTTCGCCGTCTTCTCTCCCAAGCGACGATGAACACACACGAGCTGCTGGACCTTGGCGTTGCGCGCAACATCATTTCAGCCGATCAGCGTGCCGCGCTGGCGGCATTGGGCGGCGCCGCGCCGACGTCGGGCCGCCCATCGGGCGAGGCTCCGCGCGAGGTCAATGGCATCACCATTGCCTACCTGATTGGTTCGATCGTGGTGCTGTTCGCCTTTGGGTGGTTCATGGTGGATCGCTGGAAGGTGCTTGGTGACGCCGGAGTCTTCGGGCTCTCGGCGGCCTATGCCAGCATCTTCCTGCTCGTGGCGTGGGCGATGAAGCGCGAGGGGTTCGTTATCGCGCGCGGCGTGGCCACACTGCTGGCGGTGGGCATGGCACCGCTTGCCATGTGGGCGTTGCTCCGGTGGACCGGGCTGTGGACGCCGCAACTCGACTTGGTGTGCGGCCTGACGGAGCATCCGTTCGCCGTCTGTCAGGGGCAACCGATGGCCATCGAACTCGCTGTGGTGGCGGCAGCGCTGCTCGCCATGCGCCAGATGGCGTTCTCCCCGTTCATGATCCCGATCGCCGTCGTCTGCGTGACGCTGCCCGAGCGGCTGCTGCGCGAGTGGGCGCCGCCGGCGCAGTTTTCGGACGGGGCGACGACAGGATGGCGGTGGGTGATCATCGCCAGCGTGCTGGCCGCCGTGGCGTACGCCATCGACCGCCGCCGGCGCGTCGAGGACTACGGCTTCTGGTTGTGGATATCGGTGGCGCTGGCGGCGTGGTTCGGTTGCCTGATGCTGTTCCAGTTCGAGACGTCACTCCGGTGGGTGCTCGCCCCGGTGTCGCTGCTGATGATCACGGCGTCGTTCGTCCTGCGTCGCAAGGTGCTGCTCGGGGTTGGGCTCTTCGGCGTCTTTGGCTCTCTCGGCTGGCTCGCGTTCGACGTCTTCAAGGTGACGACGGCGTTCCCGCTGATCCTCGCGCTGATTGGCGTGGCGATCATCATCCTCACGGTCTGGGTGCAACGGCGGTTCCCGGAGGTCATCCGGCAGATGGGGGGCGATCTCACGCAGGCGCCGCGCTTTCCCGGTGGCGTGTTCCCCCTGCTGGCGCCCGCATTGCTCGGCCTCATGCTCATGCAGGACGCATCGGCGTCGGACCGCGACTGGGCGGCCAACCGACGAAGCCGTGCGCATGCCACGGCATCGCGCAACCGCGCCCGGCGCGATTCGGTGGCCAATGAGCGGGCGCTGCGGCGCCAGCCCAAGCGGCAACCGCAGGGTCAGGAACGGTAGGGTAGACGTCGGCAGGGCATTCCGGACCGGGCGGTCGCCGAAACCGCCCGCTCGCGGTGTGCGTACCAGAGGGGGACCTCTTTCGCCGGCCACCCCCGGAGCCTTCGCATGCTGCTGCCTCTTGTGCCATTCGTCGTTGCCGCCTCGTTCCTGCAGGTACAGGTCAAGGCGGAGGTGCGGCGTGCCGTGACCGACAGCGTGAAGGCGGCCATCGCACGCGACACGACGAAGGCGCGCAAGGGTGAAGTGAGTTTTGGCATCCAGGTTGGCGGCGGCCCCGACGACGAAGACCGCCCCGCGCCCAAGCGCATTGCCGTCACCGACGACATGCGTCGCACGGCGTTTCGCGACACGACCGCGCGCAACCTGCTACTGCGCGCGCGCCAGGCGCGCCTCACGCAAGATTCGCTGCTCATCAGCTACGACGCCCGCACGTATCAGCGCTTTTCGGTGGGCATGGGCCTGCGCGCCTTTGGGCGCGAGCGCGTGATCATGCGCCACGAGGACGTGAGCCACGTGCGCTGGCACCGGGGGCGCGGCGCGTGGGTGGACGTGCAGGGTTCGCGCACGGCGATGCCTGCGGCCAAGGGGGACGAGGGGCACGAGAACATCGACATGGCCAACGATCCGCCCATCCCGTACTACCCAGGGCGCGAAGACCTGTGGATCGGCAGCGGCCTGGCGCAGACCGAAGTGAACGAACGCGAGCTGGTGCATCCCATCGCCGAGGGTTCCGAGGCGTATTACACGTATGCGACGGGCGATTCGGTGATCATGACCCTGCCCGATCAGCGGCGCATCACGCTGCGCGAGATCCGCGTTGAGGCGCGCGCTCCCAAGTGGAACCTGGCGGTCGGGTCGTTCTGGTTCGACCAGTCATCGGCGCACCTTGTGCGTGCGGTGTATCGCCTGAGCGTTCCGCTCGACGTCTGGGCGATGGACGAGGCCAGGAAAGACATGAAGGACGTGCCCTTCTGGGTGAAGCCGATGATCAGCCCGCTGAAGGTGACCGTGGACGCCATCAGCATCGAGTACGGGCTGTATGAGGGGCGCTTCTGGATGCCCAAGCTGCAGGTGCTCGAGGCCGCCGCGCAGGTGAGCATGATGCGCGTGCCCGTGCAGGTGGAGCAGAAGTTCCGCTATGCATCGGTCAACGGGCTCGATTCACTGCCCAAGTTCCCGCGTGCGGCCGTGCGGTACGGCTCGGTGCGCGATTCACTGCGCAAAGCGGGCGTCGATTCCGTCACGCGCGACTCGCTGTTGCATGCCTTTCGCAAGCAGCGCGAAGTGGCTGCCAAGGCCGTGCGCGACCAGGAGTGCGCCGCCGGCCCCAGCTACACGCGCATGCAGACGCGGTACAACGGCACGCTCACCATGGCCGTGCAGATGCCGTGCGACAGCACCAAGTTGGCCGCGTCCACCGAGTTCGTGGGGTCGCTGATGGAGCCGGGCGAATCGGTGTTTGGTACCAACGACATCGAGGAACTCAAGAAGACGCTGAATTTCGACCTGCAGGCCGCGTGGATGCCGCAGAAGCCGGTAACCACGTGGGGGCTGGCGCTCACCCGCTACAATCGCGTGGAGGGGGCCAGCACCGGGGTGCAGTCGTCGGTGACGCTGGGGCGTGGATATGCGGTGATGGCGGGCGCCCGCGGGTCGTGGGCTGATCGCCAGCTCAATGGCGACCTGTCGCTGGAGCGCAGCAACGGACGCTCCACCGTGCGCGGCACGCTCTTCCGACGCCTGGCCGTGGCGAGCGACTTCGGGTCGCCACTCTCTTTTGGCGCGGGGCTGGCGTCGCTGCTCTATGCCGGCGATGAGGGCTTCTACTACCGTGCGTGGGGCGGCGAGCTCACGGGAACGACGCCGCGGTTCGGCGGCACGGAGTGGCGGCTCTTTGCCGAGCAGCAGTGGAACGCGCCCATGAAGACGCGCTTCACGCTGTTCCGCGGGGCGCAGGATGATCGGGTGCAGCCCAACATTACCGCGGACAAGGCGTTCGAGGCGGGCGGCGCCGTGCGGATGCGGCACAGCTGGGGGCTTGATCCACGCCGCCTGCGGGTGAGCACCGATGTGCGGGTCGAGGGCGCAGGCGGCGACTTCGATTACGGGCGCGGACTCCTGGACGTGACGGTGTCGCACGGTCTGCCGTTCGGCTGGGAATTTGCCGTCACGGGCTCGACGGGCGGCATCGCGGGCACCGCGCCGGCGCAGCGCGCGTTCCAGCTGGGAGGGCTCGAGACGGTGCGGGGCATCAAACCGGGCACGATGAGCGGCACCGCGTTCTGGATGGGGCGTGGCGAGCTGGCCCTGTCGGGTGGAGCCGTGAAGCCGGTGGTCTTTGCCGATGTCGGTTGGGCCGGCGACCGGCAGCACTTCGCGACGCCGGGGCGCCCGATGAGCGGCGTGGGCGTGGGCGCATCGGTGCTCGATGGCATGGTCCGACTTGACGTGGCGCGCGGGCTGTTTCCGCAAAAGGCCACGCGCATCGACCTGAGCGTCGAGGCGCGATTCTAGCGTACGACGCGCCAGAGGGTTGCGCACAGGCGGGGTTTGGCGTCAAATGATGTAGCCAGACGCCGCCCATTCACCGAACCCGTGACGAATCACACTTTCGCAGCAGGCGACGACGCCTCGCGCGCCGAGGTCCTGCTCTGGCAGAGCGGGTACCGGCTGGGCATTGCAGTGGCCATTCTCGCGGTCGGGCTGCTGTTGCGCCTCTTGGGGCTGGTCTCGTCGCAGTCCTTGCTGGCGCCCCAGCTGGGACCGGACGTTGCGGCGGTCGCGTTTACCGCCACCACCGCGCTGTACATGCTGCTGGTTTTCGCCGTGCGGTGGCATCTGCGCGCCACCCACGTAGCGTCCAGCGAGTTCGTCTGGCTGGTGCTGGTGACCGATGTGGTGGCGCTCTACGTGGGGGCGCTCTTCATGACGCCCCCCCGGCAGTTCGACCGCATGCTGATCATGTCGATGTTCTTCGTCCAGATCACGCAGCTCTACTTCGGCTGGCGGACGACGCTGTTTCAGCTCGGCGTCGTCGGCGCGTGCTACGGCACCATTGTGGTGCTGGCGAGCCGTGCCGGCTTCCTGAGCCTGCCCATCGAGCAGCTGTACACCTTTGGCGTCTTCAGCGCCGGCACGCTGGCCTACGCCGGGATCCTGGGGCATCAGGGCAATCGGATGCGGCGCCTCACGCGGCTATTCGACCGCGCGCGTGAGGGAGATTTTGACCAGCCCTATGACGACACGCGCGACCGGTTTCCCGACCACATCACCGAAATCGGCCGCGCGTACAACAAGCTCCGTGGGCATCTGGAGTTCATCATCCTCACCGATCCGCTGAGCGGCTGCTTCAACCGCCGCGGGTTCGACCAGATGGCGGCGCGCGAAGTGTCGCGCGGCATTCGCGCCAAGTGGCACGTGTCGATGCTGGCGCTCGACGTGGACCATTTCAAGAACATCAACGACGAGTTCGGGCACCTCACCGGCGACGAGGCCATTCGCGAAATTGGTGCGGTGCTTCGCGAGACGGCACGCGCGGGCGACGTGGTGGCGCGCATCGGCGGCGAGGAGTTCAGCATACTCGCACCCGAGACCGACGAGGCGGGTGCCGTGCGCCTGGCCGACCGCATCCTCGAGGCATTTCGCACCCGCGCGTTCAGCAGCCTGCGCGGACGGATGTCGATCACGATCAGCATCGGCCTGGCCTCCGAGGAGGCTGTGACGGACGAGGTCGTGCGCACGCTGACGGCCCGCTCGGACGAGGCGCTGTATGTGGCCAAGCACAACGGGCGCGACCAGGCGGTGTTATGGAAGACGGGCATGCGCGCCTTCGACCCGGCCAAGCGGACCACGCGCGAGATCGAACGGCTGGGCTGACGAAGCCTCTGGGCTGGCAAAGGCGTCGCCCGCGCCGCACTCAGATCGACATCGTCCCCTCGGACACGAGCACCGCCGAGCCGCCCACGCGAATGGCGGTGATTTCGCCGTCCGCCTTGTCGGCCTCGAGTTCGAGGCGGCTGGGCCGGTTCATCTCGATGCCTTGATCCACGGTCCACGCCAGCGAGCCACCGCGCACACGCGATCGTGCGGCGAGATAGCCTGCAAAAGCCGCACCGGCTGATCCAGTGGCCGGATCCTCGGGTACGCTGATGCCCGGCGCGAACATCCGGGCGCGATAATGGCGGTCACCGCCCTCTGCATCAGCGGCGTACACCCAGATCATGGGGGCCCACGCGTTGGCCAGCGTCTCTTCCCAACGCTCCACGTGCACGCGCGCCCGCGAGACGGCGCCCACGCTCGTGAGCGGCACGATGAGAAAGGGCAGCCCGCACGAGACGGCCTGCGGCCGTTCGGACGTGGAACTCACGTCGTCGGTGGCCAGCCCGAGCATCTTGGCGAGCATGCTGCGCGACGGCACCGGCGGGCCGATTTCGGGCATCTTCGCCGCCGACAACTGCGCCCATCCGCCGCCCGCATGCACGCCGCGAATCACCACCGGCACGGGGCCGACGTTCTCCTCGAAGACGATGTGCGTGTCGCCGGAACCCGCAGGAATCTCTCCCGTGGCGGCCAGCACCACCGCCGTGCCGACCGTGGGATGTCCGGCAAACGGTACCTCGCCCCCCGGCGTGAAGATGCGCACGCGCCGCGTGTGCCCGGGCTGCTCGGGGGGATACACGAACGTCGTCTCGGAGTAGTTGAACTCGCGCGCAATGGGGAGGAGCTGGTCCTCGGCGATCGCGCGGGCGTCGGGAATGACGGCCAGCTGGTTGCCGCCGAACCGGACGCTCGTGAAGACGTCGGTCGTGATGAAGCGCACGGTAGACACCGCGGGTTACTCCTCGCCCATGAACGGGTATTTGTAGTCGGTGGGCGGCACGAACGTTTCCTTGATGGTGCGCGCGCTGACCCAGCGCATGAGGTTCATCTTGGAGCCGGCCTTGTCGTTGGTGCCACTGCCACGCGCGCCGCCAAACGGCTGCTGTCCGACGGTGGCGCCGGTCGGCTTGTCGTTCACGTAGAAGTTGCCGGCCGCGTTGCGCAACGCCGTGTGCGCCTCGAGCACCGCGCGCCGTTCGCGCGCGAAGACGGCACCGGTCAACGCGTACGGCGACGTGCGGTCGACGATCTCGAGCGTCTCGGCCCACGTGGCGTCGTCATAGACGTACACCGTGACCACCGGGCCAAAGATCTCCTCGCAGAGCAGGCGATACGACGGGTCGTCCGTCTGCACCAGCGTGGGCTCGATGAACCAGCCTTTCTCGCCGTGCGCCTTTCCGCCGGCCACGACCTTGGCGTTCTTGTTGGCGTCGGCCAGATACTCGCTGATGCTCGTGAACGCCTTCTTGTCGATCACGGCGCCCATGAAGTTCCTGAAGTCCGCGGGGTCGCCCATCTTGATCTCGGCGATCATCTCCAGGCAGTACTGCCGCACGTCCTTCCAGAGCGACTTGGGAATGTAGGCGCGGCTGGCGGCCGAGCACTTCTGCCCCTGGTACTCGAAGCCGCCGCGCACGATGGCCACCGCCACCGCCTTGGCATCGGCGCTCGGGTGCGCCACGATGAAGTCCTTGCCGCCCGTCTCGCCCACGATGCGCGGGTACGAGCGGTAGCGGTTCATGTTCTTGCCGATCGTCTCCCACATCGAATTGAAGACGCCCGTGGAGCCGGTGAAGTGCACGCCGGCGAGGTCGGGGTGCGACAGCGCCACGCCCGACACGGCCGACGCCTCGCCCGGCACGAAGTTGATGACGCCCGGCGGCAGGCCGGCCTCGACCATCAGCTGGTACATGTACCACGACGAGAGCATCGAGGTGGATGCCGGCTTCCACAGCACGACGTTGCCCATGAGCGCAGGCGCCGACGAGAGGTTGCCACCGATGGCCGTGAAGTTGAACGGCGTCACCGCGTAGACGAACCCTTCGAGGTGGCGATAGTCGGTCTGGTTCCACATGCCCGGCGCTGATACCGGCTGCTCGGAGTAGAGCTCCTGCGCGAAGTGCACGTTGTACCGGAAGAAGTCCGTCATTTCGCAGGCGGCGTCGATCTCCGACTGGTACACGGTCTTCGACTGGCCCAGCATGGTGGCGGCGTTGAGCGTCGAGCGCCACGTCGTGGCCAGCAGCTCGGCGGCGCGCAGCATCACGGCGGCGCGGTCTTCCCAGCGCCACGAACTCCACTCCTTCTGCGCCTCGGCGGCGGCGGTGATGGCCGTTACCACGTCTTCGGGGCGGGCGCGGTGGAAGCGGGCAATCACGTGCTGGTGGTCGTGCGGCGACCGCACGTCCACCAGGTTGCCGGTGCGCACTTCCTTGCCGCCGATGACGGCGGGAATCTCGGGGCATTCCTGTGACATCGCGGCCAGGCGTCGCTTGAGCTCGACCTTTTCGGGCGAACCCGGAGCGTATGACTTGACCGGTTCGTTGACGGGGGGAGGAACGCGACGGGTCCCGTTCACGGGAGCGGCGGGAATATGCATGATGCGGCCTCGAACAGTTGGATAAGAATGGGAGCCACCCTATTGAAGATAACCGCCCGGTGGCCGTGCGTCCTGCATCGGGCCGTCGGCAGGCAGCCGCAGGCAGCCGCAGGCAGCCGCCCCCCTCGCGGCTCGCGGGCCACCCGTACACATTTCTGAGACCTTTGACGATGCGAGTCTGTGCGCGTTCTTCTGGCTGATGACGACGCTTTCATGCGTCTGCTGCATGAAGAGGTGCTGCGTGCGTGCGGCCACGAACCCATCGTGGCGGCCGACGGTATTGAGGCGTGGGCGACCTTCCAGGCCGAGACGCCGCCGCTTGTGATCCTGGACTGGCAGATGCCGGGGCTCGACGGGCTCGAAGTGTGCCGGCGCATCCGCGCGCACCCGGACGGCGACACGACCTTTGTGCTGGTGGTCACAGCCCGTGACGGCGCCGACGACCTGACGACGGTGCTCGACGCCGGCGCCGACGACTACCTCTCCAAGCCGGTGACGCCCGACAACATGCAGGCGCGCCTGCGCATCGCCGAGCGCCGCATTGAGGTGTCGCGGGCGCGGAAGACGGCCGAAGAGGAGCTGCGTCGGGCGCGCTACCTCGCGGGCATCGGCGAGACGACGCTCACCATCCAGCACGAGATCAACAACCCGCTGGCTGCGCTCCTCACCAACGCTTCGCTCATCCAGAGCGGCGTGCTGACGGAGGACGAGGTCAGGGAGTCGATCGCGGTCATCGAGGAGCAGGCGCGCCGCATTGCCGACGTGGTGAAGCGGTTGCGCAAGATCGAGCGCGAGCGCAGCGCCATGTCGGTGGAGTATCTCGGCGAGCAGCGGATGATTGACCTGCGCGGCGACGGCGGACCGACGGGCGGCGGCGCGGGCGGCCTCGGCGCGGGCGGTGGTTCGGGTACGGGCAAGGGGAGATGAGGCGTCGACTCGGGTCGCACCCGAGCGACGCGGGCGGCATCACCATGGCGGCGCGGCGCGCGGCCTCGGCAGGCATGACCACGCTGCAGGTCTTCACCGCACCGCCCACGTACTACGGTGACAAGGCGGGGATAAAGGCCGACAAGGTGGCGCGGTTTCACGCCGCCCTCGCCGAGGGGGGCATCGCCCCCGGCGACGTGATGGTGCACGCGGCGTTCGTGCTGAACACGGCGTCGCCCGAGGAAGAAAAGGCAACGCGGGCACGCGCCGGGCTGACGAAGGAACTCGAACGCACGCAGGCCATCGGCGCGCTGGGCTGCTGCTTCCACCCCGGGTCGGCGGTGACGGGCGATCCCGAGCAGGCGGCCATCCGGGTGGGCGAGACCATTCGCGCCGCCGTGGAAGCGGTGAATGGCACGTCGCGGGTCCTGGTGGAGAACACCGCCGGGGCGGGGAAGACCATGGGGCGCACGCCCGAGGAAATTGCGCTGATGCTCGCGCAGGTGCCGGCGGCACTGCGTCATCGCACCGGGTACGGCCTCGACACCTGCCACCTGTTTGCCGCCGGGCATGACATTGCCTCGAGTGCGGCGTCGTTGCGCGCGGTGCTCGACCGGTTTGAGCAGGTGATCGGTGAGCCGCCGGCGTTTTTCCACCTCAATGACAGCCAGCATCCGTTCGGATCCAACAAGGATCGCCACGCCCTGCTGGGCGAAGGGACCATCGGTGCCGAACCGTTTCAGTGGCTGCTGGCGGACCCGCGCGCGGCCGCAGTGCCCTGCATTCTCGAGACGCCGCACGACTATGGCGAGCCCGAGGAGGATGACCCCGGGGCAGATTCCGCCGATCTGCGAATGATGCTGCTGCTGCGCGCGTGGACTGGGGCGGGCGCGCCCTAGGACGCGTTTTCCCTCTGACAATCGTCTCGCCGCAGGCCGGATCTTCCCCGGGAATGTGCGTTGCCCACCGGCCTGGCGGCGGTCTTCCCTCTGGGGGCGGCCGGGGGCCTCAGGAAATTTCGGTGATTTTCAGAGGGAAATGCTATTGCGCTCAGAGGGAAACAATTTACTTTCGAACCGTCGGGGCGCGTGTTCTACCGGGAGAGCGCCGACCGCGAACATCCTTTCCAGGAGATAATCGAATGGCTGCGAAGAAGAAGGCTGCGAAGAAGCCGGCGAAGAAGGTCGCGAAGAAGGTCGCGAAGAAGCCCGCCAAGAAGAAGACCGCTCGCAAGCCGAATGCGGCGTTCATGAAGCCCGTGACGCCGAACGAGACGCTCGCCGCGATTGTCGGCGCCGCCCCGCTGCCGCGCACCGAGCTCACCAAGAAGCTCTGGGTGTACATCAAGAAGAACGGCCTGCAGGACAAGAAGAACAAGCGCATGATCAACGCCGACGACAAGATGAAGAAGCTGTTCGGCGGCAAGGCGCAGGCTTCGATGTTCGACCTCACGAAGTTCGCCAGCAAGAACCTGGTCAAGTAGTCTCGCTGGACGGCCGTGAGGCCGTGACCGAGGGGGCGCACCCGTTCGCGGGCGCGCCCCCTCGGTGCATCGTCCCGGGGCGTTCCCGGAGCATCACCCCTTGAAGCCGCCCTCGTCCCGCCCAGATTCCTAGGGACGCGACCCGCATTCCCTCCCTCGTCAGACCCGTGGCCAAGAAGAACGCCGACAAGCCCAAGAGCGCCGTAGCCGCCGCCCGCGGTGGCACCCGCACCCCGTTCGCCCGCCGCGCCTGGGAGAACTTCAAGTCGATCGCCGGCACGCTCGCGATCTTCCTGTTCATCCGCGCCTTCTTCATTGAAGCGTACCGCATTCCGTCGGGCTCCATGATTCCGACGCTGCTCATCGGCGACTGGCTGTTCGTCAACAAGCTGGTCTACGGCCCGCACCTGCCGTTCAGCTCGATCAACCTGCCGGGCTACGCCGATCCCAAGCGGGGCGACGTGGTGGTGTTCGTGTCCCCCTACCAGGCCGACGAGGCCGAGCGCGGCGACGATCCCACGCCGACGTTGGTCAAGCGGCTCGTGGGGATGCCGGGCGACACCATCTACATGCGCGACGGCCTGGTGCACATCAACGGCATCCAGCAGCGGCAGGGCTACGGCGCCGAACTGAACCCCAAGGGGGATCCCGACGAGGTCAGCCCGCTCTACGACTGGCAAAAGAAGGTGGAGCTCGCAACCTCGCGCTTCGGACCGGCGCCGGCCCAGCCGACGCACGACCGCTGGGGGCCGTTGGTAGTGCCCGCCGGGCACTACTTCATGATGGGCGACAACCGCTACAACTCCAAGGACTCGCGGTATTGGGGCTTTGTTCCCCGGGCCAACGTACGCGGGCGCCCGCTGTTCGTGTACTACACGTACGTGCCGCAGATCGAGTCGGACCGCGCGCTGTCGCCGCTGACGGATATTCGGTGGGGGCGGATTGGGCATGTGATTCGGTAGACGGCGGACGGTGTACGGCCTACAGCCCACAGCTTCTTTATCCACGAGGTCCGTGTGAAGCGTCAGTTCGCCTGCCTGCTCGCCGCTGCCGCCCTCGGCGCGAGCGCCTGCCAGCGTGCCCCGGTCAGAACGGCACCCGCGCCAGCTGTTGACCCCGAGTTCCTGCACCCGTTTGGCGCGCCCACGCGGCCGTTCTCGCCCGCCGTGCGGGTGGGCAACCTGATCTACCTCGCCGGGCAGATTGGCACCGACGCGACGGCGAGCGGCGCAGTGGTGAGCGGCGGCATCGCCGCCGAGGCCAAGCAGACGCTCGAGAACATCAAGCAGACGCTGGCGGCGGTGGGGTCGTCGATGGAACGCGTGGTGAAGTGCACCGTCTTCATGGCCGACATGAAGGAGTGGGATGCGATGAACGCGGTCTACCGCACCTACTTCACGGCGCCCAATTATCCGGCACGCTCGGCGCTCGGCGCCAACGGCCTGGCGCTCAACGCCAAGGTCGAGATCGAGTGCATCGCGGCGGCGAAGTGAGCATTGGGAGGCCGCGCGGTGTCGTGGGCGGTGTCAGGCGCCGCCTCGCAGGGATCGCATGCGCGGTGCTGCTGGGCTCCCTCGGGCCGGTCGCCGCTTGTGCGCAGGGCGTTGCGACAGGGCGCGTCGTCACCGACTCCCTCTGGTCGTATGCGCTGGGGACCTACAAGCATGTGGTGGTCTACCTGCCACCATCGTACGACCGCTCCTCGGCGCGCTACCCGGTAGCGTACTACCTGCACGGCCTCAGCGGCAACGAGACCAACTGGGTGAAGGCCGGCCACATCGATGCGGCCATGGACTCGCTGGTCGCCGCCGGCGGCCGCGAGATGATTGTCGTGATGCCGGACGGCGACGACTCCTGGTGGATGACGTCCAATGCGCTGCCTGACGTCTCCGCCTGCCTGCGCACGCTGCCGTCGTATGCCGGCGATCCGGGCACGTTCTGCGTGCCGTGGCCGCACTATGACGACTACATCGCGTACGATCTCATTCGCTTTGTCGACGGCGCGTTTCGCACGCGCGCCGATCGTGCGCATCGCGGCATCGCCGGGCTGAGCATGGGCGGTTACGCCGCCATGATGCTCTCGCTGCAATTTCCGCAGCTCTTTGCCGCTGCCGCCTCGCATTCGGGCGTGGTGTGGCCGCTCGAATGGGCGCCTGATGGCATTGTCGACCGTCCGGCGGGCACCGCCGATTCCCTCTGGCGTCGCGTGCGCGACGGCGGCGTGGGGGCGAGCATGCGGGCGGTGTTCGGCCGTGACGCGGCTGCGTGGCGCTCGCGCGATCCGGTGCAACTGCTCGATCGGGCACGAGCGCGCGGCGCCGAGCTTCCCGCCATGAAGGCCGACTGCGGCACCGGCGACCCGTTCCTGGCCGGCAACCGTGCGTTCCGCGACGCGTTGGCCGCGCGCGGCGTAGCGCTGACGTACAACGAGTACGCCGGCGTGCATGACTGGGTGTACTGGCGCACTCACGTGACGGAGAGTCTGGCTTGGCTCGCTGGTCAGTTGCACTGACCGCCGTGCGCTGTACGCGATACGCCATACGCTGAGGGCTGACGGCGTACAACGTACAGCCCACAGCTTCCCTTGCAGTTTCGCCGCCAAGTCGCCCGCCGTACCTTTCCCTCGTGGCTGATCTCTTTCCCCGCCGGACCATTGCCTGGGAAGTCGTCGAGGATCCGACGGCCATCCGGCGGTTGTCCAACTCGCTGCCTGAAATGGCGCTGGTTACCGGCGTCGTGCTCCGGCTCTACCGCGCGTACGTGCTCTCGCACGGCTCGCCGGAGAGCGGGCTCTGGGTGGGCTCCACGTTTGTGCTGGGCGCGGTGCTGCTGCTCGTGATGCTCACGGCGCACCTGGCCAATTTCACGGTGCGCCACTGGTGGTGGCGCGCGCCGCTCTTTGCCGCACTCGAGTCGGGCACCGAGATCATGATGTCGTTGGCGCTCACGGCCGTGGGCCTGGAGAAGATCGGCAGCGGAGTGGCCGAGCTCAGCGACTGGCTGCCGGGTGCGGCGCAGGTGCTGGCCTGGCGAGTGCTGCTCATCGTCCCGTTCACGGTGCTGCTGGCCGTGGTGGTGACGATCGTGCGCCGCATTCTGGTGTCGCGCGAGAACCGCACGTCCACGGCGCAGCGGGTGTCCGAAGCCCACCGCGCCGTCGACGAACCGCCGGCGCCGCCGGCGGCCTGAATCCATTTCACCGGCAGGACCCCATGACACGTACCCTGCGTGGTTCGCTCGCCGCCGCCGTGATGCTTGCCGCGCTGCCGCTTGCCGCCCAGCGCCCGGCCGCGCGCCTCGCCGACCGGCCGCGACCGTTCGGCACGCTCCGCGAACAGGCCGACCGTCAGCAGCGCTGGCTCGAGACGCGCATGAAGACCGTGCTCCCTGCGCTGATGCGCGCCCATGGCATCGACATGTGGATTGTGCCGATGCGCGAGTACGCCGAAGACCCGGTCTTTTCGTCGCTCGTGTCGCCCACCACGTTTGCCGCGCGGCGCCGCACCATCTACGTGTTGTTCGACAGGTGCTCGACGAGCGGCCGCACCGATCCGGGCGATGGCTCGTGCATCGAACGCATTGCCCTTGGCGGGTCGTCTCAGGGCGGCGTCTTCGAGGCGCGGCGCGCGACGACGCCCGTTGAGGCTGCAGTCGGCGGCCGGCAGGCGGAGCTGTGGGGCGACCAGCAATGGAAGGTGTTGCGTCAGGTGGTGGACGAGCGGAACCCGCGCGTCATCGGCATCGACTATTCGCGCACCTTTGCCTTCACCGACGGCCTCACGCACGGCGAGTATCTGGGCATGACCGACGCGCTTGGCGACCGCTGGGTGGCGCGCCTCAAGCCCGCCGAGGAACTGCCGCTGCAGTTCATCGCGTCGCGCGTGGCCGACGAGGAGGCGTTCTACGGGCAGTTGCAGCAGCTGGTGTGGGAACTGGTGGGCGAGATGTACTCGGGCAAGGTGATTGTGCCCGGCAAGACCAAGGCGAGCGACCTGGTGTGGTGGTGGCGCCAGCGCGTGAACGACCTTGGTCTGGGCACATGGTTCCAGCCGAGCATCGAGGTGCAGCGGGCCGGTGCGGAGGAGCTGGGCGAGGACGCCGTCATCCAGCGCGGCGATGTGCTGCACTGCGACGTCGGCATCACGGCGCTGCGGCTCAACTCCGACACGCAGCACATGGCGTACGTGCTCAAGGTGGGCGAGACGGACGCGCCGGCGGGGTTGCGGAAGGCGCTCGCCAACGGGAACGCACTGCAGGAAATCGTGATGCGCGAAATCCGGCCCGGGCGCAGCGGCAATGCCATCCTCGCCGCCGCACGGGCGCAAATGAAAGCGGCTGGCATCGACGGCACCATCTACTCGCATGCGATCGGGATGCATGGGCACGGGGCGGGGCCGCTGATCGGGTTGTGGGACTATCAGGACGGCGTGCCTGGCCGCGGCGACGCGCTGGTCATCGCCAACATGTGGTATTCCATTGAACTGCAGGCCACGACCCCCGTGCCCGAGTGGAAGGGACAGCCCGTGCGCATGGCGCTTGAGGAAGACATGACCATTGGCACCGACGGCACGCCGCGCTGGGTGCGCGGGCCGCAGACGAAGCTCTGGCTGGTGAGGTGAGGTCATGAAGAAGGAACTGATTGTCGTCGGCGACCGCGTGCTCATTCGCATGGAGGATGGAGAGGAGCGCACGAAGGTCGGTCTCTATCTTCCGGCGACGGCCGTCGAGGGGCAGCAAGTGCAGGGTGGCACGATCGTGGCGACGGGTCCCGGGCAGGCGCTCCCGGCGGTGGAGGACCATCTCGACGAGCCGTGGCGCATCACGTCGGGCGGCTCCACCAAGCACGTGCCGATGCAGGCGCGGGTGGGCGACTACGCGTTGTTCTTTCGCAAGGCGGCGGTGGAGACCACGTTCGAGGGTGAGCGTTTTCTTGTGGTGCCGCAGGCGGCCATCCTGACGCTTGCCCGCTAGGCGAGCGCCGATGGAACACCGTGGGTATCATCGTAGTTGAAGGAGTGGCACAGGCGTGCGCGGCCCCTGGGCAGGGTGTCCGTGCTGCACCGGCAGGAGTACGTCCCCCCAACCTGGATGTGTGCACCATGAACTATCCCGAACCCATGCTCGCGCCGATGCGCGCGGAGCTGACCAGCCTGGGCGTGCAGGAACTGCGCACGGCGGCCGAAGTGGCCGAAGCATTGGGCAATGCCACGGGCACCACGCTGGTGATCGTGAACTCCGTCTGCGGCTGCTCGGCGCGGAATGCGCGGCCGGCGGTGGCGTCGGCGCTGCAGCACACGGTCACGCCGGAGCATTGCTACACCGTGTTCGCCGGCCAGGACATCGAGGCGACCAAGGCGGCGCGCGCGTTCTTCACCGGCTATCCGCCGTCGTCGCCGTCCATCGCACTGCTCAAGGACGGACGTCTGGTGACGATGATCGAACGCCACCAGATCGAGGGACGGCCGGCGCCGGAGGTTGCGCAGGATCTCGTGAACGCGTTCGACCGGCATTGCGCGGCCGGCGCGGCGTCATGAAGAAACTTCGCGAATACTCTGGCGCGAGTTGACTGGTTCATTATAGCTTTTGCGTTACCAATGTGATCCATGCATTGCGAATCGCGCGCGGCGCCTGCCGCCCACGTGCAAGAGGACCGGCTTCCGGGAGCCGGTCCTTCTTGTTTGCCTGCCACTCTGTCGCTTTGCGTCACGGTCTTTATGTTTCAAAGTACTCATGACGCGCCCTGATGCCCGCCCTCCCGCCGCGCTGGCAGATCACGCCGCCGACCAGCTCGCGTTCATTCGCGACACGATGGTGCGTGCGGGACGCTTCACCGCGGTGTCGGGGGCAGGGATGATTGGCGCGGGGCTCATTGGCACCGCGGCAGCGCTCCTCACGCCGTTCGCGGTGACGCGCGCGGCGTGGCTCGCGCTCTGGCTGGCGGCGGCGGCCACAGCGCTCTCGCTCTCGCTGGTCTTCGTGGCGCGCAAGGCGCGGCGCTCGGGACAATCGCTGCACGCGGGCCCTGGCCGCACCTTCGCGCTGGCCTTTGCGCCGGCGCTCGCGGCGGGTGCGGTGCTCACGGCAGCGCTCGTCGTGGCTGGTGCGTGGCAACTGCTGCCGGGGATGTGGCTGGTCTGCTACGGCGCCGCCGTGGTGTCGGGCGGCGCCTTCTCTGTGCGCACCGTGCCCGTGCTCGGCACGGCCCTCATTGTCCTCGGCGCGGTCACGCTCTTCGTGCCCGCATGGGCGCACGCGTGGATGCTGGGCGCCGGTTTCGGCGCGTTTCACCTGATCTTCGGCCTCTTCATTGCGAGGTACCACGGTGGCTAAGACCTCGTCTGCCGCCGCGCGGCGCAGCGACCGCAAGGCAACGCCTGCCAAGGCGGCGCTCGTGCCGGTGCTGGGCGGCGAACCGGTGCCGTCGGCGCTCGACAAGCTCATTCACGATCGCGTGCGCCTGGGGATCATCAGCGCACTCGCCGTGAACGATCGCTTGACGTTCACCGAGCTGCGCGACCTGCTCGCGCTCACCGACGGCAACCTCAGCGTGCACGCGCGCAAGCTCGAGGAAGGCGGCTACGTGCTCTGCCAGAAGGGCTACGACGGCAGAGTGCCCAAAAGCGAGTACCGCCTGACGGCGGCCGGCAAGCGTGCGTTGGAGCGCTACCTGGGGCACATGGAAGAGCTCATTGAGATGACGCGAGGGCGGTGACTGAAAATGCAGCCGTGGACTGCAGGCCATACGCCATACGCCGTACGAGGCCCGGGGGCAGCGTACGGCGTATGGCGTACAGCGTAGAGCGCACAGCGTAGAGCGCACAGCTGCTGTTTGTCTACGACTGCCTGATCCACCTCGCCAGCTCTCTCATGTTTGGCCGCTTGCCGTACATCAGCAGGCCCACACGGTAGATGCGCGCTGACAGCCACACGCAAATGGCGGCTGTCACCGCGACGCCGGAAAGCGAGCCGACGAGTTCGTACCACGGAATCTGGATGGCGCTCATCCGCATGGGCATGATGACCGGCGCGGAGAACGGGATCCAGCTGACGATCTCCGCCAGGCGGCTGGTCGGGTTCAGCATCACCGGCTGGGCAAAGATGATGCTGAAGACGAGCAGCATCACCACCGGCTGGGCCGCCTGATTGGCGTCCTCCTGGCTCGAGACCATCGCCCCGACCGCCGCGAAGAGCGCCGCGTACAGCGCATAGCCCAGGATGAAGAAGAGCACGAGCGCCACGATCAGCATCGGTGGCACCTGGGGCAGCGGGATGGCCGGCATGGCCGGCATGCCGAGTGCCACGAAGATCTTGGCGCGGAACTGGTAGAGCCCGGCCGCACTGGCCAGCCACACCGCCTGCTGCAGCAGCCCCACCGCCCCGACGCCAATCACCTTGCCGGCGAGCAGCACGTCGGTGGACACCGAAGACACGATGACCTCGGCCACGCGCGTCGTCTTCTCCTCGAGGACGCCGCGCAGGATGTTCTGGCCGTAGAGCACAATCATCATATACAGCAGGAAGGCGATCATGAAGCCGAAGATGGCGCTCCCGATGCCCGAGCCCCCGCGTCCCTTGTCGGTGATGCGCTCCGCTGACATGTCGACCTTCACGCGCGTGAGCGCCTCCACCCGCTTGGGATCGAGACCTTCCTTTTCGAGCCGCTGGCCGAGGATGGCCGAGCGCAGCGCCGACTCGATGATCTGGACCTCGTTGAGCGACGACGCGTTACGTCCCGCATACGTGGCTTTCTGCGCGGAGATGGTGAGCGAGTCGAGCACCAGATAGCCGCGTCGCGTCTTGGCCATCACGTCCTTGGTCGCCAGCGATTCGGCGGCCGCCACGTCGGTGGGCGCGACGACCACCACCTGCGTGGCCGCGGCGTCACCCATCGGGCCGCCGTTGAGGCGCGTGGCCACCCGGTCGCCCAGCCCCGTGCCCGTGGCGTCGATGATGCGGATGTCGGCCACGCGCACGTCCTTCATGCCGCGCACCGAGAGGTAGGCCGGGAGCACCATGATGACGCCGAAGAAGACCGGGCCGAACACGGTGACAATGAGGAACCACCTGGTGCGCACGCGTTCGAGGAACTCGCGCTTGATGACCGTCCAGAGCTTAGCCATGACCGGACATTCCCTCCTCGACGCCCGCCGCCCCGACCTTATCGAGGAAGATCTGGTGCAGGGACGGCTGAATCAGTTCGAAGCGCTGCACGGCGGCGCCGGCGCCCACGAGGCGCTGCAGCAGCAGCTGCGGGTCGCCCCCAGTGGCCATCTCGAGTTCGAAGAAGCGGTTGTTGTCATCCATGCGCGACACCAGCGAGCGGTCGGTGAGCACGGCCGAGACGCCGGGTGACGGATCGCCGGCCAGCGCGAGCGCGATGTTCCGCTTGTTGTGTTCCGACTTGACGCCGATCACCGTGCCATCGAGGACCTTCTCGCCGCGCGCGATGATGCACACCGAGTCGCAGAGTCGCTCGGCGTTGTCCATCAGGTGCGTGGAGAAGACCACCGTCTTGCCGCTGTGCTTGAGTTCGACGACGGTGTCCTTGAGCGCCTGCGCGTTGATGGGGTCAAGCCCGCTGAACGGCTCGTCAAGGATGACGAGGTCGGGGTCGTGCAGCAGCGTGCCAATGAACTGCACCTTCTGCTGCATGCCACGGGAGAGCTCGTCGACCTTGGCGTTGCCCCAGTCCTTCTCGGCGGTGCGCAGCGAGAGGCGCTCCAGCCAATGGTCGATGCGGGCGTCGGCCGTCTTGGCGTTCACGCCCTTGAGTTCGGCGAGGAACCGGAGCAGGCGGCGCACCTGCATCTTCTTGTAGAGGCCGCGTTCCTCGGGGAGGTAGCCGAGGCGGTCGAGCAGGCCGGGCGCCGTGTTGGGCTGGCCGAGGAGGGTGATGGACCCCGAATCCGGGGCGATCACGTTGAGGATCATGCGAATGGTCGTCGTCTTGCCGGCGCCATTGGGGCCGAGCAGGCCGTAGACGGCGCCTTTGGGCACGGCGAGCGACAGGTCTCGCACCGCCACGTGCTCAGCGAACCGCTTGGTGATGCCCCGGATTTCGAGGGCGAGATCTGCCATGGGTAGGGGAGTTGGAGTCGTGACGAATATACGCGCCCAGCCCGCTGTTGCGGGGACAGGGCGCGGTGAGGCGCGGGGAAAGAAAGCGTCAAACCTTGAGCGAGCCCGTCAATTGGGTGACACTACGCATATGACGCGTCTGCGGATTCTCGTGCTGGCGATGCTTGCTGCCGCCTGCGGCTCCCAGGGGGGGCAAGCGGGCGCGCCCAAGGTGCTGGTGGCCTTCAACGCGGGATCGCTGGCGCGTCCCCTGCGGGCGGCGCTCGATTCGTTTGCCGCGCGGGAGGGTGTGCAGGTGCTGCAGGAGAGCGCGGGCTCCCTGGAGTCGGCGCGCAAGCTCACCGAGTTGGGCAAGGTCCCCGACATCATTGCGCTTGCCGACGAGGACATCTTTCCGCAGTTGCTGATGCCGGCGCACACCTCGTGGTACGTGCGCTTTGCGCGCAACCGCATGGTGCTGGCGTACACGCCGCGTTCACGGCACGCTGCGGAAATCACGACGGCCAATTGGTGGCAGGTGCTCGTCCGCGATGGGGTTGAGACCGGGCGCAGCGACCCGCAGCTCGATCCCAACGGCTATCGCACCTTGCTGGTGCTGCAGCTTGCCGAGCGGTTCTACGGCCAGCCGGGGTTGGCGGCGCAGCTGCTCCGGGCGATGCCTGAGCGCAACGTGCGCGCCAAGGAAGCTGACCTCATTGGCCTGCTGCAGGCCGGAGAGTATGACTACATCTGGTCGTACGAGTCGATGGCGCACAACCTCGGGCTGAGGTTCGTGCAACTGCCCGAGGCCGTCGACCTGTCCTCGCCCGCCGATTCGGCGCTCTACGCCGCCGCCAGCGTGCGCGTGCGCGGCAAGGGCGCCGACTCACTGACCTTCAGCGGACGTCCCATCGTGTACGCATTGTCGGTGCCCATTGCGGCGTCGCACCGCATGCTTGGCGAGCAGTTTGTACGGTTTCTGCTCTCGGCTGACGGCCGGCGCATATTGCGCGCGCAGGGACTTGAGGCGCTGGACGCTCCGAGCGTCGTGGGCTCCGGCGCTCCCTCCGGCGTGGCGCCGTGACGTCGCCGGTCGTGCCCGCCGCCGTGCCGCTTGCGGGGCGAGGTTCGCTGCGCATTGTGGCGGTGCTCGCGGCGCTGGCGAGCTCGCTGCTGCTTCTCTTTCTCGCCGTGCCCATCGGCAAGCTCATCGGCGCCGGTGGCATGGAAGGTGCGCGCCGCCTCGTCACCGACAGCGAACTGCGTCAGTCGATGGCGCTCACGGCGCTCACGGCCACGGCCGCCACGCTGATTGGCGTCGTCGGTGGAACGCCGCTCGCCTGGCTGCTGGCGCGCCGGTCGTTCCGCGGTCGCGCCGTGCTGTCGGCCGTGCTCGACCTGCCGTTGCTCATTCCACATCCGGTGGCCGGCATCGCCCTGCTGCTTCTCCTCGGGCGTGAATCGGCGGTGGGTGGCGCGTTGCTGACCGCAGGGTTGCGTGTGGTGGGCACGCCGCTGGGCATCATTGCCGCCATGCTGTTCGTGGCCGCCCCGCTGTTCATCAGCGGGGCGCGCGAGGCGTTTGCGCGCGTCGACCCGCGCTTCGAGGCTGTGGCGCGCACGCTGGGCGACCCGCCCCTGCGCGCCTTCCTGCGCATCACGCTGCCGCTGTCGCGGCGCGGGCTGGTGGCGTCGGCGGTGGTAATGTGGGCGCGCGCAGTGAGCGAGTTCGGCGCCATTGTGGTGCTGACGTACAATCCCAAAGTGGCGAGCGTGCTCAGCTACGACCGTTTCACCAGTTTCGGGCTGAACGAGGCATTGCCGGTCGCTGCCGTGCTGGCCGTGCTGGCGCTCATACCGCTCACCGCGCTGCGCACGCTGCGTGGCGCCGACGACGGGGCTGGCTCGTGATCGACTGCCGTGCCCTGTCCGCGTGCCACGGGAGCTTTCGGCTGGACGACGTGTCGTTTCGCGTGCCCACCGGCAGCTATGGCGTTGTCATAGGTCCTGCGGGATCTGGCAAGACCACGCTGCTCGAGACAATCGCCGGTGTCATCCCCGCCACGTCCGGCGCACTCTGGCTGCACGGCCGCGATGCCACCTCGCTGCCACCCGAGGCGCGCAGTGTGGGGTTGGTGTACCAGCACGCGTTCCTCTTTCCGCACCTGAGCGTGGCGGCCAACATTGCCTATGGGGCGGCGTCCGCCGAGGTGGCCGAGCAGGTGGCACGCCGGTTTGGTGCGGACGCGCTCATCGGGCGTCCGGTGCGCGCCCTCTCGGGTGGTGAGCGGCAGCTGGTGGCGCTCGCGCGCGCCTTCGCCCGGCGCCCGGCGGTGCTGCTGCTGGACGAGCCGTTCAGTTCGCTTGACCCGCGCCGCCGCACCATCGTGCGTCGTGAGGTGCGTGCGCTCCACCGCGAGTGGGGACTCACCACGCTGCAGGTGACGCACGACTTCACCGAAGCGGGATTGCTGGGTGACGTCGCCGTGCTCCTCGACAGCGGACGCGCGCTGCAGTCGGGCACGCCCGAAGACGTCTTTCGGCGCCCGGCGTCGCCGTACATCGCGGAATTCCTCGGCGCGGAAAACGTGCTGGCCGGCACGGCGCGTGTGCTTGCCGATGCTGCGCCCGACTGGCTCGAGGGCGACACGCCCCCGCTGGCGCACGGCAATCGCGCCATTGAGTTCACGACGGGCGCACTCACGCTGTACACCGTCGGCGAC
>JANYJW010000025.1 GCA_025361705.1 Gemmatimonas sp. | reverse complement strand
TTGAGTCCGTGCCTGGCCAGCGCACACGACGCGCCTGCGAAGCGTCATTGGATGGTGCGACATACACGGTCCCGGAAGCCGCGAAGCCGCTCCACCACGACAGCCAGCGGCCGTTCGCGGAGATGCTCGGGTTAAATGCCCTGGTGGACACGGTGTCGATGATCCACGCCGAGTCGGGTTGTATGGCCAGCAGGACGGTGCTGTAGGACGTGACAATCTCTTCTGGTGTGCGCCAGCCGAGCAGCTGCCCGGCCGCGCGTGTGCATCGTTCGCCGGCGCCGTTGATGCCCACCACACACATCAGAGTGGGTCGATCGTCGAGAAAGCTGCGTGTGAATGCAATGCGTGAGCCATCCGGGCTCCAGATGCCGCCCGCGTCCCGTCCGTCTGACTTGACGAGCTGTCGGGTGGCGCCAGTGCGCCTGTCGAGGATTCCCAGATGGTGGTGGCGGCGCGGGCTCCAACGTGATGATGCAAATAGGATGAAGCGGCCATCGGGCGACCAGGTCTCGGGAACATCGTCGCCGGGTGACCATGTGAGCCGTGTGATGCGCCCGTTCGCATCCATCACCTCGATGTCGCTGCCGCCTGAGTCGTCGAAGGCGCGCTCGAAGAGAATCTCCCCGGTGCGCAGGAACTGGCGTGTCGATGAGAACCCGCCGCGCATCGAGCGGATGGGGGTGGCCGACCTGTCGTGCCGCGCATCGATCGCGGTCGACGCATCCCATCCTGACGCCGTGAGTGGCGCGGCGATGACATCAGTGACGCGTTCACCATTCAGGTCGAGCCCGACGAGGGTGGCGTCAATCGGCACGCGCGCTTGCAGCGACGTCCACGCCGAGGCGGCCACGAGCAGGATCGCGGCAAGGCCCCCGGCTGCGAAATGCCGCGCGAAAGGCCGGAGGCGCAGGCGCAGCGGCATGCGATGCGTCAGCTCGCGCGCCAGGCGCCGCTGGTCGGCAGAGTCGCCCAGCAGCGCCTGCATGGCGCGCGCAACGCCGACGCCAGGAACCACTGGAGTGGCCTGCAGCAATGCCGCGACGTGCGGGGTCAGCTCATCTGCCGTCGCGATGGTTGCCAACAGGCGCAGCCCGCGCTCGTGCCAGCGCGCGTCCTCACAGCCCAGCATCGCGAGCGCCATGAGGCGCGTGGCGTCGCGGCGATCGTCCAGGGAGGCGCGGGCCAGCGCAGATTCCGCCACCACATCATGCGTTAGAGACACGGAGTCCCCCGCGCGCTGGATCAGTGCGCGCCGTTCCAGCAGGATCAACGCGTCAGTCAGCGCGTCCGCCGCGTCCATCGCGCGCGCATCCGTCAACAGCCGCATCGGGACGCCGCGGCCCGCGACGGCAAGTTCGAGCAGGACGCGGGTTGACGGTGGCGGCAAGTCTCGAATTGCGATCGGCAGCGTCGTGCCGTCCTGCAGCGCCGCGCCAAGCGCTTCGGGCGTGTCGCACTCCCACGCGCCCTCGCCAATGCGCACGAGCTCGCGCTCCGTTGCATCGCGGAGTGCGAGCAGCGCGAACACCGGGACCCCGTGCGACGCCGCGAAGACGCCGAGCACGAGGGCGCCTGTCCAGGCGAGTGACGGCAGCGGGCGGATGCTGGCAATCAGCTGTCCGATCTGTTCCATGGAAAGCGGCGCGAGTGACAACTGCACGGTCCGGTCGCTCGTGAGCACCGTGCCCCGTCCGGGACGCGTCGCGATAACGGCCAGCACTCGACTGTTCGCGAGCCGGGCCAGCATCGCCGGAATGACGGCAAGGGACGCATCGTCGCCCCAGTGCAGGTCATCGAGGAGCAGGACGACTGGTCGTTCTTCGGCCACGCAGCCCAGCAGGTCGTGCAGGGCGCGCGCGCGACGGAGCACCTGGTCCGTACCCGCAAAGTCCGCCGGCGCGTGAAAGACCGAGGCGAGGGACGCATCCAGGCCCACGAGAATGCCGCCCGTCGCAGGCGACACGCCGGCGGCACCGGGGAGCCGCGCGAGTTCGCCGGCCAGCGCGGCGACGAGTGAAAACGGCACCTCACGTTCGTCGGCGAGTGCGCGCACCGACACCACTTGCGCGCGCTGTGCACGCAAACGGTTGTCGATGTCGGAGAGCAGGCGGGTCTTGCCGAGTCCGGCGCCTGCGACGACGGAGACCAGACTGGTCGTGCCGGCGCGCGCCGCCTCCCAGGCCTTCATGATCGCGGCGAACTCCGCAGCTCGGCCAATCAGGTCGCTGCTTGCGTCGAGGGCCTGCGTCGTCGCAACCGCCTGATGTTCGCCTGTCGTCCTGAGAGAAGGTCGGGTGCGGCGCGCCTGCTGCATCAACGCAGTCGTCGCGGAGTCCGGCTCGATCGACTCGGCCTCGAGCCACTGTTCTGTGAGCGCGGCTTCGGTGATGGCAGCCATCCGGTCGCCACCGGCAAGCAGCGCTTCGAGCAGGATGCGGCGGCCGCGCTGGTTGTGCGGGTCGATCTCGATCATGCGGCGCGCGTGGTGTTCCGCGTCACGCGGCCGGCCGCCGTCGAGCAGCTGACGCACGAGCACGTCGGCCGCGTTGACCACGTCGGTGCGGACCCGCAGGCGAATGCTCTCGCACCAATGCTCGAACTCGCGGCATCCCGGCGCCGCGAAGTTCGGCAGGAACTCGCCCGTATAGAGCGCCATGGCGCGCTCCAGGTCGTGGTTGCCCAGCGCTTGGGTGAGGCCCGTGATGTCCGTCGGAAGAATGCGCGCCAGTCGGCAGCGCGTGGTGGTCGCGTCGAGCAGGGTGGCGTCCACCTGCTTGGCGATGAGGAGGATAGCGTTGCGCAGGCTGTGCAGCGGGTCGCTGACCGAGTCATCGCCCCAGAGCAGGTCGGCGAGGAACTCGCGGCTGGCTTCGTGCTGGGGGACCACGGCCAGGTACGCCAGCAGCGCGAGCGGCTTACCGAGTCCGAGCACGCGCTGCCGCGCGCCGTCGTCGGCGATGCGCTCGAGCGCCGGCTCACCGAGGAGTCGGAGCGTCAGTTCGCCGTCCATCGGGACGGCGGTGGTGCCTGCAGCGGGCGATGGACGGTGCATGGACGCCGGTTGGTCAGTATGACGGGACAACGAACCAACGCCCCGGCCGTTGCTTGCCGGTGTGTGGCGACCATCGTGTGCCTGGCAGCCGCGAAGGTATGCCGAAGTCAACGCACCGGCAAGCAAGGGGCATCACCCGAACACAGGATCCCACAAATGCGTGTGTCACGGCTGCTCGTGCTGCTTCCGGCGGTGCTCGTGGTAGTGCCTCTGAAGGCGCAGAACAACAGTTCACCCAGCATCTCACAGCAGGCCGAGGGCGCGCGCAGTGGAGTGCTGTCGCGACCACTGCCAGTTCCAGCTCCGGCAGCGAGTGGCTTCTTCGCCACGGGCAGCACGTATGTGTCGCCGCGTGTGACAGTCGCCGGCGTTGACGGCAATGCGATGGCATTCGGCGTTTCCGTGGAGCGCGCTCTCTCAGTGGCCGACGGACACTGGGGCATCGCTCTGAATGTCGACCACTTCTCATACGATGAGACGGGCTTCGACAACTCGTACAAGGCGACGACGACGGTCACGCCCTTTGGCATCATGGGGAACTACCACTTCGCTGTCGCGAATGCCCGCCTTGATCCATTCGTAGGCCTCGGCCTTGGCTACCAGAGCATCAGTGTCAGCCTGAAAGCGGGAGGAGTGAGCGCGAGCGGGAGTGCGAACAGCGGGACCTACTGGCAAGCGCAGGCCGGCGTGCGATACGCGCTTACTGATGCGTTCGCAATCGGGGTCGAAGCTGGAGCGGGCGTCGGCGCACTAGGGATTACCGGCACGTTCAGATTCTGAGTAACGGAGACCAGAGCAATTACGATACGCTGAGTCTCGGACAACACGCGCAGCACGTCACTCATCGTGCATTGCTGTTTCACCAAGGAGCGTGCGAAACCGCGCAGCTGCAATTCCCTCAATGAAATAGGCCTTCAACCAAGGAACATCTGATATGTCGTTTCTTCGCGCATGGCGTGCCGCCTTGGTAGCAGTCATTGCCACCGGGTGTGCCACTGGTCCCGTCTCATTCGTTTCCCTTACGCCGAGGCTGGCTGGGGATACGTATTCTTGTGCGCTGCGCAAGGTCAACGAATTGGGCTACACGGTGTCAAACACAAACAAGGACGCGGGGTTCATCACAGGCACCAAGCAGACCTCTGGCTTGGGCACGATGATTCTCACCGGAAGCCAATTTCACGATCAATTGACCGTCTCGATCTTCGATGCCCCGGGAGGCAACGGGCGTTCGATCCGTGCGACCGCTGGGCGAGTCGACCAGAAGTCAAATGTCTTTGGAACGTCGTCGACAGCGACCGCACCGACGACCGCAGGAAAGGCCGATGCAAATGCACTGCTCCGGGCCTGCAGTGACGGCACCATTACGCAGCAAGGCGACGGTACCTTCCTCGCAGCCGCGTCATCGCAGTAGACGCTGGATCCCCGCTCGGCCATCATTACGCCAAAGCACAGGCGAGCGACAACAGGGTTATTCAGCTTGGATTGGCGTTGGGTATGCGTTCCGTGGAACGCCGACTGGACTAGACGTGTCTGAGGGAGTTGGCGAACGGCGGCCAACTCCCTACGGCCGTTAACGGTTCATCAAACAAGAAAGGGCGTGACGCGGATCCTGCGAATGGGCCCGCTGGCATTATCTTCCCCCCATGCCCCTCCTCACCGTCACCCGCCGCCTCACCTTCAACGCCGCCCACCGGATCCACAATCCGGCCCTCAGCGACGACGAGAACGCGCGCCTCTTCGGCAAGTGCAATTCGCCCAACTGGCACGGGCACAACTACACCCTCGAAGTCTCCGTCACCGGTGAGCCCGACCCGGTCTCGGGCTACGTCATCGACCTTGCCCATCTGAAGCAGATCGTCGAGCGCTCCCTCCTCGACCACGTCGACCACCACAATCTCAACCTCGACGTTCCGGAGATGGCGGGAACAAACCCCACAGCCGAGAACATTATCCTGATGTTCTGGCGCGTCCTCGAGCCGGCCATCCGGCCGCGCACGCTGTCGCGCCTCAAGCTCTGGGAAACCGAGAACAACCATGTCGAATACGACGGGCGCTGACGCGTCCGGGTCCCCCCGACCCACCATCACCCCGCGCGCCCTGCGCACGGCCCGCCTCGACGTCGCCGGCGATCCGTTTGACGACGGCGCCGACATCGGCGGCGACCGCTACCTGGAGTTCGAGAACCTGGTCCGCCGCCAGCTCGAACTGCTCGGCGAAGAACCGTCGCGCGAAGGCCTCGCCAAGACTCCGGGCCGCGTCGCCAAGTCGCTCACGTGGCTCACCCGCGGCTACCAGATGGATGTCCTCGACGTCGTCGGCGACGCAGTCTTCGCCGAAGCGCACGCGTCGATGGTCATGGTGCGCGACATCGAGCTGTACTCGATGTGCGAACACCACATGCTGCCGTTCTTCGGCAAGGCACACATCGCCTACATCCCCGACGGCAAGATCGTGGGGCTCTCCAAACTGCCGCGCATCGTCGAAGTCTTCTCGCGCCGCCTCCAGGTGCAGGAACGCCTCACCGAGCAGATTGCAACGGCCATCGAGGACGTCCTCAAGCCGCGCGGCGTGGGCGTCGTCATCGAGGCGTATCACCTCTGCATGATGATGCGTGGCGTTGAAAAGCAGAACTCCAAGACCATCACCTCGGCGCTGCGCGGCTCGTTCCGCGACGAGCCAATGACCCGCGACGAGTTCCTGCGCCTCGCGCACGGCGCGTCACACCCGCTGCGGTGATGAGCGCGGCGCCCCTCGCGGGCCGCACCGCGCTCATCACCGGCGCATCACGCGGCATCGGCGCGGCCACGGCGCGCGCCCTCGCCGGCGCCGGCGCGCGCCTGGCGCTCGTCGCGCGCCACCAAGAACCGCTGCGCGCCCTCGCCACCGCCCTTGGCGACGGCCACCTGGTGGTCGCGGCCGACTGCACGAAGTCGGCAGACGTCGCGCGCATGACCGCCGAGGTCACGGCGTGGGCCAGCGGCGCGCCCGACATGCTCATCAACAACGCGGGCATATATCCGCGCGCCAAGCTCGTCGACCAAGACCCCGACGACTTCGCCGCCACGCTGGAGGTCAACCTCGCGGCGCCGTTCCGCGTGCTCCACGCGTTCCTCGCCGCCATGCGCGAACGCGGCAGCGGCCACGTGGTGTCCATCGGCACCGTCGCCGACCGCAACATCTGGCCCCTCAACGGCGCATACAGCGCGTCCAAATACGGCCTGCGCGCGCTGCACGAGGTGTTGTACGCCGAAGCGCGCGGCTCGGGCGTGCGTGCGACGCTCATCGCGCCGGGCGCGGTGGACACGGATCTCTGGCAGCCGCATGAGGCGGAGCTGGGCAAGACGCTGGCCAGGCGCGACGCCATGCTGCGCCCTGACGACGTGGCGCGCGCGGTGCTCTACGCCGTCAGCCAGCCGCCCCACATGACCGTGCACGAGCTGCGCCTCTCGCCCTCCTGAACGGCCGCATGCGCGTCGACCTCATTGATCGCCTGCGCTGCCCCAGCGACCACGCCGACACGTGGCTCGTCGCGGCCGCCACGCGCACCGAACAGCGCACGCTGATGGAAGCCACCCTCGGCTGCCCGGAGTGCAAGGCCGAGTTTGAGCTGCGCGCGGGCGAACTCTGGTTCGGCGCGCGGGTCGAGTCGGCGCCGATGTCGATCACCGACGACGAGGGGTTGCGCGCCGCCGCGCTGCTCAGGCTCGAGGAACGTGGTCTCTACCTGCTGGACGGCGCGTGGGGGAGCCTCGCGCACGCGCTGCAGGCCATGCTCGACGTCGACCTGCTGCTCGCCGATCCGCCGGTCGATTCGGTCGCGGGGCAGGGCACCCTGCGCGGCGTACCCGACCGCTGGCCATTTGCCGGGGCCTCGCTGCACGGCCTCGCACTGGGCCTCGCCAGCGATGTGCGCGCCGCCGATGCGGTGCGGGTGCTGCGGCCGCGCGGCCGCCTGGTGGCACCCGTGGCGACGGCCGTGCCGGTCGGCGTCACAGAACTCGCCCGCGACGACCGCCATTGGGTCGCAGAAAAGGCCGCCGACGTCGTGACACTCGGCCGCGCAAAACGCTAGACATCTGCCATCTGCCGTCTGCCATCTGCCATCTGCCATCTGCCGTCTGCCATCTGCCATCTGCCATCTGCCGTCTGCCGTCTGCCATCTGCCATCTGCCATCTGATGCCAGATCCCTACTCCCCAGATACCGCGTACAACTTCTCGATCAGCCCGGCGTACGTCTTGTCGATCACGCGCCGCTTCACCTTGAGCGTCGGCGTCATCTCGCCGCGATCCACCGTGAAGTCGTGCTCGAGCAGCGCCACCTTCTTGGGCGTCTCAAAGGCCGCGAGCTTCAGCTTCTCGCACTCCTCGGCGATTTCCTTCTCCATCTTCGCCTGGATGGTGGGCATCTGCAGCAGCTGCGCGCGCTCACTCCACAAGATGTTGTGCAGCGCCGCCCACCGCTCGAGCGCGGCGAACTCGGGCACCACCAGCACGATGGGGAACTTGCGCTTGTCGCCGATCATCACGGCCTGCGACACGTACTTGTTGGTCTTGAAGCCGTTCTCGATGGGCTGCGGTGCGATGTTCTTGCCCCCCGCCGTCACGATGATGTCCTTCTTGCGGTCGGTGATGCGCAAGAAGCCGTCCTCGAGCACGCCGATGTCGCCGGTGTGGAACCACCGCTCGGCGTCGATCACCTCGGCCGTTGCGTCGGGACGGTTCCAGTAGCCCTGCATCACGCCTGGGCCGCGCGTCAGCACTTCGCCGTCGGCGGCGATCTGCACTTCCACGCCGGCAATCGGGCGGCCGATGGTGCCAATGCGATAGGCCGACGGGCTGTTCACGCCGATCACGGGCGACGTCTCGGTGAGGCCGTAGCCCTCGAGGATCACCAGCCCGGCGGCGTAGAAGAACTTGCATATCTCCGGTGACAGCGGCGCGCCGCCCGACACGAAATAGCGGATCCGTCCGCCCGTCCGCTCCTTGATCTTGCTGAACACGAGCTTCTGCGCCAGCGCGTATTGCCACGCCAGCGGGCCCGCCGGCTCCTCGCCGGCGAGCTTCTTGTCGGCCCACACGTCGGCCACCGCGCGGGCCCAGAAGAAGATGCGCTTCTTGAACGCGCCGCTCACGAGCGCGTTCTCGAACGCCCGGGCGTACATCTTTTCGTAGATGCGCGGCACCGACATGGCAAAGGTGGGGCGCGCCTCCTGCAGGCAGATCGGCACGAGCTCGATCTGTTCCACGTAGTGGATGGCCGCGCCCATGGCCCAATACAGGTAGTCGCCCATCCGCTCGAAGATGTGGCACAGCGGGAGGAAGCTCAGTGCCACCTCCTTGCCGACGTCGAGCGGGAGCACCCGCATCGACGCCTGCACGTTGGAATAGATGTTGTCGTGCGACAGCATCACGCCCTTGGGAAGTCCGGTGGTGCCCGACGTGTAGATGAGCGTCGCCAGGTCGTCAGGCTGCACCGACAGCGCGTCGGCCTTCCACTGCGCAGCGCGCTCGGGCGAGTCGGCCGCCGCACCGCGCGCCTCCACCTCGGCGTACGTGAGGTCGGCGCCCGGCACGAGTGCGCTGGTGAAGGTGATGACATGCCGCAGCGCGGGACACTGCGCACGAACGGCCGCGATCTTCGCCGCATGCACGTCGCCCGACACGAACACCACCACGGCCCCCGAATCATTGATCGGGTGCACCACCTGCTCCGCCGGCAGCGACGGGTAGATGGGCACGTCGGCCAGGCGCGCCGTGAGGCAGGCCCAGTCGACGACCGCCCACTCCGGGCGGTTCTCCGAAATGATCGCGGCGCGGTCGCCAGGCTGGAGCCCGAGCGCAGTGAGCCCGAGGGACAGGTGCCGCACGCGCCGTTCCGTCTCGCGATGCGAAATGGAATTCCACGCGCCGGGCCCGACCCGGTAGTTCATTGCGTCGGGCCGGTCGTACGTGGCCATGGCGTCGAAGTACAAGCGCGTCAGCGTGCCCGGCTCGGGGCGCGGGCCTCCCTGTGCGATCATTGCGTACTCCACTCGGCGGGTGTCCGTGCGCGCCCTCCGGCCAGAGCCGGGTCTAGCGCGCCGTCTTCGGTCGGAAGTGAATTACGACCTTCACGGGGCTCCCCGCCACCACCGCGCCGCGATACCGGGCGGTGGCGTACACGAGAAAGGAGTCCGCCGACGTCGGCAGCGCGTTGGACCGGATGCGCAGCACGCGCGACGCGCCGCCGTCGGCACTGGTGGTGTCGAGCCCGGAGGCCTTCTTGCTCGCATCATCCCAGAGCGAGGCGAGCGTCGTGTCGCTCCTGGCGATGGCGGTGCCATGGAACGTCACCAGCCAGCTCACGAGAAAGCCCGGGACGCCCACCGGAGTGCCCGCGCTGTCGCGCGTCAGCTTGACGGCGATGGTCTTGCTCACGTTGGTGGCGGCGTCGGGGAGCGCGTACTTCAGCGTGTCGGCCGCCGCTCCGCTCACTGCGAGCCTGGTCGGCGCGTGCGTCACCAGCACCGTGCGCGCCAACGACTGCAGCGCACTGGCTGCCGCGACCACGCGCACCGTGCCTCCCGTGCGCGTCGTGGCCACCAGGTACCCGCCGGCATCGATGTCCACGCCCGTGTCGAGCGCGAGGTAGCGCACCGACGGGTTGGCCATGATGTCGCCGCTCGCGTTGTAGGCGATGGCGCGCAGCGGGGCAGCGCGCCCCAGCGAGTCGCGCATGGTGTCACCGGCAACCACCGACGGGTACGGCAGCGTGTCGAATGCGAGCGCGACGATGGCGTCGGGCGCGGTGCCCACGTCGGTGCACGCGCCCACGGCGGCCGCGGCGATGACCGCAGCCGCCACCCACCGCGGCGCCCGTTTCATTCCGTGCTCACCGCGAGCCGTTCAGCCACGCGGGTGGCGAGGTTCACATACGCCTGGCTGGCCGGATCGGCGGCATCACGCACCACCGCGGGCTGGCCGGCGGCAAATGCTTCAGCGAGGGCGTACGACCTGGGAATCACCACATCGCATACCATCGCGGCCGGCAGGTGTTCCCGGATGTACTTCACCGTGCGCTCGCACGCGGGGTTGCCCGCCTCGTACATCGTGAGCAGGATGCCGTCGAGGATGAGCGCGGGGTTGGTGGCCACCACATCCTGGATGCTGCGCAAGATCTGCGGTGTCGTTTGCAGCGCGAGCGGCTCCGCCTGCAGCGGCACCAGCACGCGGTCGGTGCTCTCCAGCACGCGGCGCGCGATGGGGCCGAGTCCCGGGGGCGTGTCCACCACCACCACGTCGCAGCGCTCGCGCGCCGCAGCCAGCATGCGCGGCAGCAGGTCGCTGGCAGCGACGCGCGCCTGGTAGTCGCTGTGGTCCGCCCCCTCGCTGACCGTGCCCACCAGCATCACGCGCAGCCACGGAATCGCGGTGGGGAGAATCACCTCGCGCAGCGTGCGCGAGCCGCGCAGGTAGTCGGCGAAGCCCCGCGTGTCGGCGCCCTGGCGCAGGCCGACGCCGTAGCGCACCGACCCCTGCGGATCGACGTCGACGAGCAGCGTCTTGAGTCCGCGGCGCGCAAAGGCCGCCGCCAGGTTCACGGCTGTCGTCGTCTTGCCGACGCCGCCCTTCTGGCTGACGATCGAGAGAACCTTGCCCACCTAGCCCTCGCTCGGACCGGCCGGCGCCTCGCCGGTGGTCGGGTTCCGCAGTGATTCCAGGGTCGCTTCCGCATGCCGCACCCAGCGTTCCGACTCGGCGCCGGCCGGCGGCTGTGCCAGGAAGGCATTGAGGTGCTTTTCGGCGGCCGCCACATCGCCGCGCTTGATCAGCAGGAACGCGAGGCCGTAGTGCGCGCCCGAGAGCGACGGGTCGATCTCCAGCGCCCGACGGTACGACCTGATTGCCTCCTCCAGCCGCCCCGTCCGCGAGTACGCGATGGCCATGTTCTGCAGCACGCGCATGTCGTCGGGATGGTCACGCAACGCCAAGCGGTACGACGTGATGGCCGCGTCGTAGTCGCCCTGACGTTCCAACAGCAGCGCCTCGCTGAGATAATCAAGGCGCTGCGGTCTGGAGTCGATGACTGGCTTGCCGCCGAAGAGGCGGGACCACAAGGACATAAGGCGCGCGGGGTCGCGGGGAGAGGCAGGCGGACCGCCACCATCGGCTTCGCTGGCGGAACCAACTATAGACGCGCGGGAGGCGCCCAACGCCACAACCTACAGCGCGTCCCTCGCGGCGAGCAACCATGCTTCCCCCGGCATGGGGGCGCACGTACCTTCGACAGACGCCTCTGCAGGCCACCCTCCCGGAGAAGCCATGTCACCCCGCAAGACCGCCGTCGATCCCGCCAAGGGGGTCCTGCATGTCGAGTGGCCGCTGTTCGGGGAGCTCTCCCGCGCCCTGGCGCTCAAGGTTGCCCGCGATTTCGTCCCCGAAGTGGTGGTCGGCGTCGCAACGGCCGGTGTCGTGCCGGCCTGCGTCGTGGCCGCGATCCTCGACTGCGAGTTCCACTCCATCATGGTGAGCCGACGGTTCGGCGCAGCACGCGTGCGCGAGACGCCCGCTGTGCTTGGCGGCGCGCCAGGGCAGGTGCGCGGCAAGCGCGTGCTCCTCGTCGACGAGACCTGCGACAGCGGCGCAACCATGCGCCTCGCCAAGGCCGCCCTCGTCAACGCCGGCGCGACCGATGTGCGCACCGCGGTCAGCTTCCGCTGCGGGTCGTACGAGCCCGACTTCTACGCCCTCGCGACCGAGAGCACCATCGTGCTGCCGTGGGATCGCGAGATCCTGCTCAATGGCGAACTGGTGCCGAATCCGAAGTACGAGGCGGTGTATCTGGATGATCCGGGAGGGTACTGAAAGAGACGGGAGACGGTCCCTCGTCTTCCGTCCTTCGTCTCTCGTCCCGCTCCCTACGCCAACTCCTTCACCGCCGCCAGGTAGTCCACCCCTTCCGTCATCCGTTGGTACACCTGCCCGATCACTTCGGCGCTCCCCAGCAGGAACCGGCAGCGCGCGGCGCCGTTCGACCGGCACTCCACCTCGTAGCACGCCAACGGTTCCCCGGCCAGCCGGCCAAAGAAGTCGGCGAGCAGGCCCATGGAGAAGTAGCAGGCCGGAAAACCGATGTTCAGTGTGGGATCTGCCTCCGCCCAGTCTGCGGTGTCGAGTGTGATCACCACGTCGTCCAGCGAGCCGACCTCGAGCGTGCCCCAGCCGGTGTCGCGGAAGAACTCGGCAGCGAGCCCCTGGAACTCCGTGAAGCCCACGCCCTCCGTGTGCATGCCGCGGCTGGCAAGCCACTCCTGGAACGAGCCGAACACGGCGTCACCACCCGCATAGCCGGCTTCCTGCAGGTAGGTGGCATAGCCGGCGCCGAGGTCGCGGATCAGCGCGGCTCGCAACGCCGCCAGGGACTGGCGAGGTAGCGCGATGAGCGGCGTCGAGGCAAGCGCGTAGTTGGTGGCCATATCAGTCAAAGAAGGGGTCAGCGCCCAATGCGGCGCAAGAGCTCGGCCTCGTCAATCACCTCGACGCCCAGGGTGCGCGCCTTGTCCAGCTTGCTTCCCGCATCGGCGCCGACGACCACGAAGTCCGTGTTCTTCGAGACCGAGTCGGTCACCTTGCCACCGGAACCTTCCACCAACTCCCTGGCTTCCGTGCGCCCCAGCGTCGGCAGGGTCCCGGTGATGACGATCTTCTTGCCCAGCAGGGCACCCTCGGCCTCCGCGCGCCGCGGCTCGGTGGTGTTGACGCCATGCCGCTCCAATGTCTTCACGAGGACGCGGTTTTCCGGCGCGGCGAACCAGCCGGTCACTGATGCGACGATCGACGGGCCAATGCCGTGGATTCCCTCGATCTCCTCGGCGGTGGCGTCCTTGAGCGCATCCATTGTCCCGAACCGGCGCGCGAGCAGCTTGGCTGTCTCCTCGCCGACGTCGGGAATCCCCAGCCCGAACAGCAGGCGCGAAAGTGGCTGCGCCTTGGACGCGTCGATGGCCGCGATGAGCTGCTGGGCACTCTTGTCGCCCAGCCGCGGGAGCGTGGCGAGCACGCCCTCGGTGAGATCGTAGAGCGTCGCGGGGTCGCCAATCAGCCCCGCCTCGAGCAGCTGCCGCACGCGCTGCTCCGACAGGCCGCGAATGTCCATCGCCGTGCGTGCCGTGAAGTGCACGAGTTCCTCGAGATGCCGCGCCGGACAGCGGTCGTTGGGACAGCGCACAGCCACCTCGCCCTCGCCGCGCGTCACCGCCGTGCCGCACTCGGGGCAGTGTGTGGGCGCGCGGAACGGCGCGGGCGGGTGCGCCGAGTCGCGCTTGTCCGGCACCGGCCCGAGCACCTGCGGAATCACCTCGCCGGCGCGCTTCACCTGCACGACGTCGCCGATGCGCAGGTCCTTCTCCGCAATCTGGTCGAAGTTGTGCAGCGTCGCGTAGGTCACGGTCGTACCGCCGATCTCCACCGGCTCGAGCACCGCGCGCGGCGTCAGCACGCCGGTGCGCCCCACCTGGATTTCGATGTCCAGCAGCCGCGTCTCGGAGATGTCGGGTGCAAACTTGCGTGCAATGGCCCAGCGCGGTTCGCGCCCGCCGGCCGTGGAGCCGAGATCGGCCTGCGCGGCGAGGGCATTCACCTTCACCACGCCGCCGTCGATGGCGAAGGCCAGCGTGGCGCGGTGCACTGTCTCGAGCGCGTGCGCCCACGCGTGCACGTCGGCCAGTGCGGTGCAGTGCTGGCGCTGCGGTGCCACGGGTACGCCCCAACTCGCCAGCGTGTCGAGCAGCTCCCACTGCGTGGAAAAAGGGAGCGTGGTGGTGCCCGGCACGGCGAACGCATAGCCGAAAAAGCGGAGCGGTCGCGACGCCGTCACTGCGGGGTCCTTCTGCCGCAGCGCACCGGCCGCCGAGTTGCGCGGATTGGCAAAGACCGGCTCACCGGCCGCCACCCGCTCGGTGTTCATGCGCTCGAATCCCTCGAACGTCATGTAGACCTCGCCGCGGATCTCGATCAGCGCCGGCCATCCGGTGCCGGCCAGCCGCAGCGGAATGTCGCGGATGGTGCGCACGTTGGCCGTGACGTCCTCGCCCACGCTGCCATTGCCTCGGGTGGCGCCGGTGATGAGCACGCCCTCCTTGTACGTGAGGCTCATCGACGCGCCGTCGATCTTCAGTTCGCAGCAAAAGCCCGACCGGTCGAAGTCCGCGCCCGCCACGTCGCGTCCCGACGTGGCCCAGTCCTCCAGCTCCTCGGCGCTGAACGCATTGCTCAGCGACCCCATCGGCACGAGGTGCGCGTACTTGGCGAGATGCGTCGCCCCCACCTCGGCGCCGATACGCAGGGTCGGCGAGTCGGCGGTGCGCAGTGCGGGATGGGCCTGCTCCAGCGCCAGGAGCTCGCGGAACAGGCGGTCGTACTCGGCATCGCTCAGCGAGGGACGATCGAGCACATAGTACTCATGCGACGCCCGATCGAGCGCCCCGCGCAGCCACGCTGCGCGTTCGGCGTCGGCGCTCATGCGTCCGCCGCCAACAAGCGCCTCGCGCGCCCGTGTGCGCGCGCGCGCACGCGCGAGGCCCGTCGTTCGCAACACGCCATCCGGGCTACTCGCCGCCTTCCTTGTCTGCCGGCGACTCCGCCAGCCCGCCCTGCAGCAGGAAGTTCTCCACGAAGAACAGTCCGCTTTCGCCCGCACGCTTCACCATGCGCAGCAGCGTGTCCATGGACGACATCTCTTCGCGCTGCTCGTTCACGAACCACTCGAGCGCGTTCTTGTTGCCATGGTCCTTGTCGGCGATGGCCTGGTCCATGAGGGCGTTGATCTGCGCCGTGACACGGATCTCCGACTCCAGCGCCAGCTTCACCGCGTCGGCCGCACTCTTGAAGCCGGACTTCGGCGCGGCGATCGCGGGGATCTTCACGTCCGCGCCGGCGTCGAGCAGCAGCTTGACGAAGCGCATGGCGTGATCGCGCTCCTCAAGCGCCTGCTTGTGAAAGTGCTGGCCGAGGGCGGGGAGCCCCTCCTGCTCGAAGTACACCGCGATGGCGATGTACTGGTGCGATGCGCCCAGTTCGTTCCCGACCTGCGCGTTCACGCCTGCGGTCAACTTGGTGCTGATCATGATGCGGTCCTCTCCCTTGGGGTCAGCCCTTGGCCTCTTCGGCCACGACGTTGAGTGCGACTTCCACGAGGCGTTCCAGCTCCTCGTCCGACGCCTTTGGCAGCAGCGTCTCGGCCCACATGTGGTCCTGCGTTCCCGCGTAGCGGTCGAGCAGGCGGCGCAGGAACGCCACCAGCGCAATGCGCTCGAGGTCGGCCTGCCGCGAGTCGGCCTGCTTGCTCTCCGTCGTCCGCAGCAGCGCCTCGAATCGGTGCGCGTTGCGGAGCGCCTTGGCGGTGAGTTCGGCGACGACCTGCGTAAACCGCACGTCGGCGTCGGAGAACGGCATCGCCTCGCGTTCCGTCCTCAGGAAAATTGCCCCGATCACGTCCTGGCGCCACCGGATGGGCACGACGATGATCGACCGCACGTTGCGGGCCTCGAGTGCCGACCGGACGTTGCGGTACGCCGGGTCGGTGGCGGCGTCGGGAATGAACACCGTCTCACCGCTGTCGAAGGCGCGCTTGAGCTCGGGATAGCGGTCGAGGTCGACCACCAGGTTGCGGATCGACGCGTCCTCGTAGCTCGCCACCAGCCGCACCCCCTCGCGCTCGCCGGCGAGGAAGATCGAGCAGCGGTCGAGTCCAAAGGTGCGGCCCAGCTTGCCGGCGATCGCCTGCAGGATGTCGACGAAGTGCAGGGAGTTGGAGATCTCCTGCAAGATGTCAACGATCGCCACCAGGTGGTCCTTTTCGCGCGTCAGCTCGCGCACGCGGGCCTGGAGCCTGGAAATTTCCTCGCCCGCGTCGACGGGCGTGGCGCTGGGGGTGGTCACATCTTCCTCCGTGCTGTGGCGGCCTGCGCGATTCGTGACGCTTTGCTGCGGTGCATCGTAGTGCGTAGGGGTGGCGACCATCGCCATCCTGTACTCTCGCGGCTACGGACGTCCGCCGTTCCCCTCGTCGGGGCCGTGCGGGGAACGTACGGGGCGCGTTACCACACGGTCAATGCATCTCATCGATCTCATTGCTCGCAAGCGCGACGGCGGCCGGGTCACGCCCGCCGAATGGCGCACCTTCGCCGTCGACTACGCGGCCGGCCACTACCCCGATTATCAGGTGGCCGCGCTGCTCATGGCCATCTTCTTCCGCGGTCTCGACGACGAAGAAGGCTACGCCCTCATGGAGGCCATGCTTACCAGCGGTGGCCGGCTCGACTTTACCGGACTCGGGCGGCCTGTCATCGACAAGCACTCCACCGGCGGCGTGGGCGACAAGGTCTCCATTCCGCTGGCCCCGATGATCGCCGCCTGCGGCGTCGCGGTGCCGATGATGAGCGGCCGCGGACTCGGCCACACCGGCGGCACGCTCGACAAGCTGGAGGCCATTCCCGGCTTCAACACCCGGCTGTCGCTCGCCGAGGCCAAGGCGCAAGTGGAACGCATCGGCTGCGTCCTCATCGGCCAGACCGCTGAAATCGCCCCGGCCGACAAGAAGCTCTATGCACTGCGCGACGCCACGGCGACGGTGGAAGCCATCCCGCTCATCGCGGCGTCGATCATGAGCAAGAAGATGGCCGAAGGGCTCAACGGCCTTGTGCTCGACGTGAAGACGGGCGCTGGGGCGTTCATGCCCGAAATGGACCGCGCGCTCACGCTGGCCAGGACGATGATTGCCATCGGCGAGCGGCAGGGCTGTCCGACGGTCGCGCTGCTCACTTCGATGGAGCACCCGCTGGGCGTGGCGTGCGGCAATGCGCTGGAAATCGAGGAGAGCCTGGACATCCTGCGCGGGGCCGGCCCCACCGACACGCGCGAGGTCACGCTCGCGCTCGGCGCCGAGATGCTGCTCCTCGCCAAGGTCGCCCCCGACCGTGGCGCCGCGCGTGCCGCGCTCGAAGAGACACTCTCCGACGGCCGGGCGCTGGCCAAGTTCCGCGAGATCGTCGTCGCCCAGGGGGGTGATCCGCGCGTGGTCGACGACCCGCAGGCGGTGCTTCCCAAGGCCCGTGAGCAGGTGGTGGTGTTCGCCACGCGCAGTGGCATCGTGCAGCGGGTGGCGCCGCGCGTGATCGGGCGTGGCATTATTGCGCTTGGCGGCGGGCGCACCACCATGGAAGACGCCGTGGACCCATCGGTGGGCTTTCGCATCCTCGTCCGCCCTGGACAGCACGCCACGCGCGGCCAGCCGATTGCGACCATCTACGCCCGTGATGCCGCTGGCGTCGAGGCCGGCAAGGCCTGCATTGCCGAGGCGATCGTGATTGGCGAAGAGGCGTTCGAGCCGGCCAAGCTCGTGTCGCATCGGGTGAGTGCGGAGGGAGTACAGGAGCTGTAGGGATACAGGCTCTGGACTCACGACGGCGATTCCGGACATCGATGGCGGATGGCGATTGGCGATGGTCGTGACCATCGACCATTGCCATCCGTTATCGTGAGAGCAGTGCGCAATCCTGCGCCCAGGTCCTCAATCTGCCCGCCATGCGACGTCTCAGCGCACTCTGCATCCTCCTCGCCGTCGCGTCTCCCCTCGCCGCGCAGGCGCCGTCCGACTCCGCCATCTTCGCCACCATCAAGGGCCGCGTCGACGCCGGGCGCTTCGCCGGCATCGCGGTCGGTGTGGTCGGCAAGGGCGGCGCGCAGCGCACCGTGGCGTACGGCCCCAGCGCGGGCGTGACGCCATTCGATGGCAGCACGGTCTTCGAAATCGGCTCGCTCACCAAGACAGTCACCGCCGCCATTCTCGCCGACATGGTCGCGAAGGGCGAGGTGACACTGGACGATCCCGTGTCGAAGTTCCTGCCGGCGGGCACGGTGGTGCCATCGAAGGATGGCAGGGTAATCACCCTGCTCGACCTGTCCACGCAGTCGTCAGGCCTGCCGCGCATGCCGTCCAACTTTGCGCCCAAGGACCCGGCCAACCCGTACGCCGACTACACGACGCAGCAGATGTACGACTTCCTCAAGACCTACCAACTGCCGCGCGGCGTGGGCGAGAAGTACGAGTACACCAACCTCGGCGTCGGCCTGCTGGGCCACGCGCTCGCGTTGCGCGCCGGCAAGAGCTATGAGGCCCTCGTCACGGAGCGCGTCCTGAAGCCGCTGGGCATGAAGGACACGCGCATCACGCTCACGGCGTCCATGCAGAAGCGGCTCGCGCCCGGGCACGGCCCCGACGGCGCCGTGGTGAGGAACTGGGATCTTCCGGCGTTCGCTGGTGCCGGCGCGCTGCGTTCGACCATCAGCGACATGCTCAGGTACATCCGCGCCAACGCCGATTCCACCTCACGGCCGCTCGGCGCGGTGCTCGCCACCACGCACAGCGAACGGCGTCCGGCTGGGTCGCCGAGCCTGACCATCGGACTCAACTGGCATCGCGTGAAGACGCCCGGAGGCACGACGCTCGTCTGGCACAACGGCGGCACGGGCGGCTATCGCACGTTTGCCGGCTACAGCGAAGCCACGGGCGAGGGCGTGGTGGTGCTCGCCAACACCGCCAACAGCGTGGACGAAATCGGATTCAACCTGCTGGACCCGACCATGCCGCTGCCGCCGCTGCCGAAGGTCCGCAAGGAAGTCACGCTGTCGCCCGACGTGCTCGCACGCTACGTCGGCACGTTCAATTTCACGCCGGCGTTTGCGCTCGTCATCACCCGCGACGGCGCCCAGCTCTATGCCCAGGCCACCGACCAGCCGCGCTTTGCGCTCTTCGCCGAAAAGGAAGACGAGTTCTTTCTCAAGGTCGTCGACGCGCAGGTGTCGTTCACCAAGGACAGCACGGGCGCGGTGACGGGCCTCGTGCTGCACCAGAATGGCGGTCACGGGCCGGCGAAGAAGAAGTGATCGGCAGCATCGCGATGGGTCGCCGGACCCGCACGGCGCGTGCGCCTGGCGCGCGCCAGGTCGCTATGTCCCTACGGCCCCGCTGAACAGCGAGTGCAGATCGAGCGCGGGCGCTCGGGTCTTGCTGGCCAGCGACACATACGCCCGCGCCAGCGCATCCTTGCCGGCGCCGAGCACCGTGCTGACGAGTCCGAGCGCTTCGGCGTACTGTGCCGGCGAAAGCTCCTTGATGATCCGCAGCCAGATGGCTTCCTCGAGCACGTTGAAGGCCGTCTGCACCTCCCATAGGTCAAACCCGGACGCAAACCGTTCACCCGCGATGGTCTCTGCGTGCGCGACGATCGGTCCCAGCTGCTTGTCGGCGACGGCCCGGGCGGTGAGCACAAAGAGGTCGCGCAGCCGTTGCCGCGCGCGCTCCATTCCGGTCTGTTCGTAGCTCTTCAGGTGCGAGCGTTCCACGGCACGGAATGCGTCATCGACAATCGATTCGCCGCGGTCATGCAGCAGTTGCAGAAGTTCCATGGTATCCGAGCCCCGTGAACCGGACGTTCACGAATGAAGTGTCGTGCAGCGATCCCTCGACGCGCGCCTGCCGCGTGCATCGGCCCCGTACCCCCACACCCTCAAGTATACCGTGCGTTGCGACGTGCCACGGCCGTGCAACGGCCGACTGGCGGCGCTGCATCCGGAGAGGCAATTTTCGGGGTTCGCCCACACCGGCATCTCCCAAGGCTTCCATGACCGTCCGACCGAACCTCCTCGTCCTGCTTGGTCTCGCCGTGCTCCTGCCGGTCGTCGCGCCCGCGTCCGCAAACGCGCAGGACGATCCCTGCAAGGCGGCGCTGGCCCCGCTGCGCACGCGGTACGCGCCAGATCGTCGCGTGGCGGTGTTCGACGTGTCCTGCGTACGGCAGGGGGCGCAGCTCGTCGTGAAGGGAGAGGTCGATCGCGACGCGGCACGGCGAGACATTGTCGCGACCCTGGCCGCGGCAACGCTCGGTGTGGTCGTTGACAGCGTGCGCGTGCTCCCCGACGCGGCGCTCGCCGATTCCCCGTTCGGCATCGTGAAGGTGAGCGTAGGCAATGTGCGCTCCACGCCCGCACATTCCGCCGAACTCGCCACGCAGGTGATGATGGGCATGGTCGTGAAGGTGCTCAAGAAGCAGGGTGACTGGTACTTCATCCAATGTCCCGACCAGTACCTCGGCTGGCTCGAGGGTGCGGCCATGCACCTCACCCGGCAGGCGGGAGTCGATGCCTGGCAGCACGGCCCGCGGGTGATCATGACTGCGTACTTCGGCGTGGTGCGCGCCAAGGCCGACACCACGTCGCTGCCGGTCAGCGATGCCGTGCCCGGGGTGCTGTTCAAGGCCGGCGCCGTGCAGGGCAAGTGGCGGGCGGTCGAGACGCCGGACGGACGCAAGGGCTTCATCGATCGCCGGCTCGTGGCCGATTACGCCACGTGGAAGTCGACGCGCACGCTGACGGCGGCGACCGTCGAGCAGACGGCGCAGCGGTTCATCGGCGTGCCGTACCTCTGGGGCGGCACCTCGCCCAAGGGCATGGACTGCTCGGGTTTTACCAAGACCGTCTTCCGACTCAACGGCATGGAATTGGCGCGCGACGCCAACCAGCAGGCCGACATGGGCGTCGACGTGCCGACCGGCGACGACATGCGGAAATTGTCAAAGGGCGACCTGCTCTTCTTCGGCACCAAGGCCTCGGCCGAGCGCCCGGAGCGCATCACGCATGTGGGGATCTACCTGCAGGACAAGCAGATCATTCACACGCCCGGCGGCTCCGGCGTGCGCATCGACAGCTTCGATCCCGCGGCGCCGAACTTCAACGAGGGCCTGCTGAACCGCCTCGTGCGCGCGCGGCGCATCATCGGCGCGGCGCGCCCGGTGCAGCCATAGCAAACGGGGCGAGCGGCGCTCAGCCGCCCGCCCCGCTGCCGCCGGGTCGACTCAGGCCTTCAGCGTGCGCACTCCAATGCCCGGCCGGTCGCGCAGCGTCACCTTGCCGTCCAGCACCTGCGTGCCGTCGTAGACGTCGTTGTTGATCAGCAGCGCGCCGTCGAGGTCGGCCCAGTCGACCATCGGCGACAGGTGCGACGCGGCCGAGATGCCGCACGACGTCTCCGTCATGCACCCGAGCATCACCTTCATGTCGAGCGACCGCGCGAGCACGATCATCTTGTGCGCTTCCCGCATGCCGGTGCACTTCATCAGCTTGATGTTGATGCCGGTGTAGACGCCCTTCGCCTTGGGAATGTCGGCGAGCCGCTGCACGCCTTCGTCCCCGATCACCGGCACCGGACTGCGCTCGGTGAGCCATGCGAGGTCGTCCACCTGCTCCTTGGGTAGCGGTTGCTCCACCATGACCACGCCCTTCTCGTGCAGCCAGTGCATCATGTCGAGCGCGGCGGCCCGGTCCTTCCAGCCCTGATTGACATCGGCGGTGATCGGCTTGTCGGTCACCGAACGAATCGTCTCGACCATCATCTTGTCGGTGTCGCGGCCCAGCTTGACCTTGAGCACCTTGTACGCTGCGGCCTCCTTGGTCTTCTGGCGCACCACGTCCTGCGTGTCGATGCCGATGGTGAACGACGTGTACGGCGTCTTGCGTGCGTCAAATCCCCAGATGTTGTACCACGGCTGCTTCATCAGCCGCCCCACCAGGTCGTGCAGCGCAATGTCCACCGAGGCCTTCGCCGCGGGATTTCCCGGCGCCAGCGCGTCGATGTCATGCAGGATCGTCTCGAGTTCGAACGGATTCTCGTACTTCGAGAGGTCGACTTTCGCAAGGAATGCCGTGGCCGACTCGTGCGATTCGCCGAGGTAGGGCGGCATCGACGCCTCCCCGTAGCCCGTGATGCCGTCGTACGCGATTTCCGTGAGCACCACCGGTGTCGTGGTGCGCGACGACGTGGCGATGGTGAAGACGTGCCGCAGCTGGATGGTATAGGCGCGGAACCGTAGCGTCATGCGCGGCCTGGCCGCGCCGCGCCGTGTGGGCGCGACCACCGCAGACGCCTCCGCAGGCCGCGCGATGAGCGAGGCGGCCACCGCCGAGCCGGCGAGCGCCGACGAGGCCTTCAGGAAGTCACGACGGTTGTGGGTCACGGCATACTCCAGCGGGTGTCTGGTTATTGAAGAACGTGCGCGTGGCGACCCGGCCTCAGCCGCTGATCGTCGCCTTCGCCAGCGTGAAGAGCGATGGCAGCGCGCCGAAGAGCCACATGATGGCGCCCGCCGCGATCGCCTTGTCCCTGGGCAGCTTGGCGACCACGGCGATGCCGATCGCGAGCAGCACCGTCACCCAGAGCGTGAAGAGGTCGAGTCTGCCCGCGAGGCCCAGCAGCCCGGGTGACATCTCGGGGTCGAGGAACCGCGCGACGCCCAGCGAGAGCTGGTACCTGCCACGCAGCCCGCTTGTGTCGAGCAGCAGGCCCTGTGCGGTAATACCCAGCGCCTCGAGCACCCGCGGCGTGTACGAGTAGGCCGCGATCATCGTCGCCGCCGTGTACGACAACGTCGCCCCGAGCGCGCGGGCGGTCAGCCAGGCGCCGAGCCCGGTGAGCAGCATCGCGATCGGGACGCCGACGAACGCCACGAACGTGACCGAATAGCCGGCGAACTTCTTCCCCATGTCGATCTGTTCCTGCGTCATCGCCGGGGTGCTCTTCACGGCCTCCGCCATCCCCCGTGCAATCTCGGCGTCGATGACGCCCTCCATGGTGCCGCGGTTCGCCAGAAAGAGGCACCCCAGGAGCACCGTCACGATGCACATGACGAGGAAGAATCCCGAGTTTGCGCGCCGGGCAAACACCGCACGCGGCGCATGGAAGATGTCGATGAAGTCCTCGACGAGGTCTGCCTTGGGAAGCATCGGCGCGTCGGGTGCGCTGTCGGTCATGCGCTGCTCCTGCGAGAGGGACGGGAGGCACGTCGCGTGCAAGTTGCAGGCATCGTGCCCGGCCGCGCAACCGAGCGGTCCACGCCGCGCCGCCGGCACGCTGCGAAATGGCCCCGGTGCCGCACGGGCGCCGGGGCCATCGTCAATCGCCATCCGTGATCGAAATCCCCAGTCGAAATCCCCAGTCGAAATCCCCAGGCGAAATCCTGGGTCCAAATCCCCCATCACTCTAGATGTCGAGGTTCGACACGAATTTCGCATTCGCCTCGATGAACGCACGCCGCGGCTCCACTTCGTCGCCCATCAGCGTCTCGAACAACTGGTGCGTCACGCCCTCGTCCTCGACGTTCACCTTGAGGATGGTGCGCGTCGCCGGATCCATCGTCGTCTTCCAGAGCTGGTCCGGATTCATCTCGCCCAGGCCCTTGTAACGCTGGATGTTCACGTTGGCCTTGCCCTCAGCCCCGCCGCCCAGCCGGGTGGCGATCTCCTCGCGCTGCGCCTCGTCGAACGCGTAGTACTCTTCCTTCCCCTTGGCCACCCGGTACAGCGGCGGCTGGGCAATGTAGATGAAGCCGCTCTCGATGAGCTGCCGCATCTGGCGGAAGAAGAACGTCAGCAGCAGCGTGCGGATGTGCGCGCCGTCCACGTCGGCGTCCGTCATGATGATGATCTTGTGGTAGCGCGCCTGCTCGATGGAGAAGTCCTCCTCGCCGATCCCCGACCCGATGGCCGTGATGATCGTGCGGATCTCCTCGTTGCTCAGGATCTTGTCGATGCGCGCCCGCTCCACGTTCAGGATCTTGCCGCGCAGCGGCAGGATGGCCTGGAACATGCGGTCGCGACCCTGCTTGGCCGAGCCGCCGGCCGAGTCGCCCTCCACCAGGTAGAGCTCGCACAGGGCCGGGTCGCTCAGCGAACAGTCGGCGAGCTTGCCCGGCAGGTTGCCGACGTCGAGCGCCGACTTCTTGCGCGTCAGGTCGCGCGCCTTGCGCGCCGCCTCGCGCGCCCGCGCCGCCGCGAGCGCCTTGTCGATCACAATGTTGCCGACGCGCGGGTGCTCCTCGAGGTACTCGGCCAGCCACTCGTTGACGAACGTCTTGACGGCCGACTCCACCTCGGAGTTGCCGAGCTTGGTCTTGGTCTGCCCCTCGAACTGCGGCTCCTGGACCTTGACGCTCAGCACCGCCGTCATCCCTTCGCGCACGTCATCGCCGCTCAGCCGCAGGTCCTTGTCCTTCTTGGCCGCGCTCGACTTGTCGAGGTGCTTGTTGATCACCGACGTCAGCGCCGACTTGAAGCCGGTAAGGTGCGTGCCGCCTTCGTGCGTATTGATGTTGTTGACGAACGAGAACATCGTCTCGTTGTAGCCGTCATTGTACTGCAGGGCGATCTCGATCCCGATACCGTCGCGCTCCGCATCGGCATACAGGATCTCGTTGTGCAGCACCTTGCGGCTCGCGTTGAGGAACTGCACAAACTCGCGCAGCCCGCCCTTGGCGTGGAAGGTCTCTTCCTTTTCCTCGCCGGCGCGCTCGTCCTTGAGCGTGATCTTCACGCCCTTGTTCAGGAACGAGAGCTCGCGCAGGCGCGAGGCCAGAATGGAGTAGTCGTAGTGCAATTCGGTGAAGATCTCGTGGTCGGGCTTGAACCAGACCTTCGTCCCGCTCTCCTTGGCGCCGACCTTGCCGAGCACCTTGAGCTTCGTCGTGGTGTCGCCACGCGCGAAGTCCATGTAATGCTCCCTGCCGTCGAGCTTGATCCACACCTTGAGCGACTCGGAGAGCGCATTCACCACCGATACGCCCACGCCGTGCAGGCCGCCCGACACCTTGTAGGAGTTCTTGTCGAACTTGCCGCCGGCGTGCAGGACCGTGAGCGCCAGTTCCACCCCCGGCAGCCCCTCGGTGGGGTGCATGTCCACCGGGATGCCGCGTCCGTTGTCCTGCACCGTGATGGAATTGTCCGCGTGCACGGTGACATCGACCGTGTCGCAGTACCCGGCCAGCGCTTCGTCAATCGAGTTGTCCACCACCTCGTACACGAGGTGATGCAGCCCGCGGGACGACGTGGATCCGATATACATGCCGGGACGCTTGCGGACGGCTTCGAGGCCCTTGAGGACCTGGATGCCAGATGCATCGTAGTGCGACTCAGCTGCGTCGTTCGTCTTGGCCATGGCGCGCGCAGAAGGGGAGGTAGGGGGCTCCAAAGAAACGCCGAATGCCGGCGGTTCTCCACAATCGTAATACTATAATTGAAAACGCTCCGGAATGCAACCGGAGCGCCGTTGTGCAAGTCGTTGAAAGGCAATGTGTTAGCGGAGCAGTTCCCAGCGAATCTTGCGCACAACCTCCTTGCCGGCGCTCTTGTTCACTTTCGCGAGCAGCGCACGCTCCATCATCGCGAGCTCCTGCATCCAGCCGTTCGTCGCCACGCCCACCGTCATCGTGCCGTTCTCGGCGATGGCCCGTGCGCGCGTCACAGCGGCAATTTGCGGCCCGACCGCGCGTGCCCAGTGCTCCAGCACCTCGGCACGGGCGATGCGCGCTCCCAGCGCACTTCCCGCGAGCAGGTCGGCCAGCGCATCGGCGACCTTGGTCGGCCCGCGGCGCCGCTCCCTCATGTCCCCTCCGACAATACGCCGCCGGCAATGCGATAGCGCGCGAGCCGGGTGAAGCGGCCGGGAATCTCCTCGCGGCGCGGCACGCAGAGCACCACCTGCCCAATGCCCGCCTCCAGCAGCAGGTCGAGCACGCGCGATGCCCGCCGGTTGTCGAGCTCGGCAAATGGATCGTCGAGCAGCAGCACGGGGAGCGTGCTCCGGCGCGCGCGCAGCGTGGCCGCTTCCAGCAGCCGCAGGGCGATGGCCCCGGTGCGCTGCTGCCCCGCCGATCCCACGACGCGCAGGTCGCGGCCGTCGAGCGTCAGCGCCAGGTCGTCGCGATGCGGTCCCGCGTGCGTGCTGCCGCGCCGCACGTCATGGTCCCGCCCACGCTCCAGCGCCTCGCGCAGCGCCGCCTGGCTGTCGCCGTCCGTCGTGAGGCTCGTGGCGTATTCCATCGCGGCGCGCCCGGCCTCGCCAATGGCGTGCGTGAGGCGCGTGAACTCCGCCGCGTGCTCCTGCACCCACGCGCGCCGTTCGTCCACCAGCACGGCACCATGCTCGGCCAGTGCGGGCTCCCACACGGCCGCCGCCGCCGGGGCGCGGTGCTGGCGTTGCGCCTCGCGCAGGGCGGCGTTGCGCCGCTCGAGCGCGCCGCGGTAGTGCCGCAGCGCGCGCAGGTAGCGCGGCGAAGTGAGGGCCAGCGTGATGTCGAGGAACCGCCGCCGCTCGGCGGGGCCGTCGCTCACGAGCGTCACGTCGCGCGGGGCCAGCAGCACCGAGGGCAGGGCCCCGAGCGCGTCCGTGATGCGCGGCATCTCCACGCCATCGCGCGTCACCTTCTTGCGCCCCGCGCGATCGGCGCCGGCGCCCAACTGCACGGTGCCCTCGGGGCCGTGCACCGTGGCGCTCACGTGAAAGGCCGGCGCGTCGAAGCGCACAAGGTCACGGTCGCGCGCCCCGCGCACCGAGCGCAGCTGCTCCACGTACGCGAGCGCCTCGAGAAAGCTCGTCTTGCCCTGGCCGTTTTCGCCCACGATGGCGATGCCCTCGCCCGGCAGCGACACGTCGACGCGCTCGAGGTTGCGGAAGTCGCGCACCGTGAACGCCTCGGCGCGGGTGCGCGGGTGCACGCTATTCGCCCGTGAACTGCGCGGGACGTTTGGCAAGAAACGCCGCCGTCCCTTCCGCCATGTCCCGGGTGGCGCCGAGCGATCCGAAGAGCCGTGCCTCCACCGCCATCGCGTCGTCGGCGAGGCGGTCGAACCCGTCATTCACGGATTCGATGGCACGCGCCATCGCCAGCGGCCCGTTCTTCGCCACCTGCAGGGCCACGGAGAGCGCCACGTCGTGCAGCGTCGACGCCGTCGCGAGCACGTTGACCAGGCCCATGCGGTGCGCCTCGGCGGCGTCCACCTGTTCGCCGCTCAGGATCATCTGCAGCGCGCGTCCCTTGCCGATCAGCCGCGGCAGGCGCTGGGTGCCGCCGTAGCCGGGGATGAGCCCCAGCTTCACTTCGGGGAGCCCAAACTTGGCGTGCTCCGAGGCAACGCGGATGTGGCAGGCAAGCGCGAGTTCGCAGCCGCCGCCCAGCGCAAAGCCGTTGACCGCGGCAATCACCGGCTTGGGCAGGCGCTCGATCTTCATGAAGACCGCTTGACCGGCGGCCGACAGGCGCGCGAGGCCCGCCGCGTCATGCGCCGCAATCTCGGCGATGTCGGCACCCGCGACAAAGGCGCGCCCCGCGCCGGTGACGATCACCGCGCCGATGGAGCGGTCGGTGGCGAATGCCGTAAAGACCTGGTCAAGTTCCTCGAAGATGCGCGCGTTGAGCGCGTTCAGCTTGTCGGGGCGCGTGATGGTGACCGTCGCAATGCGGTCCTTGACGTCGACGTTCAGGAATTCGTAGGGCATGATGGGCGGCGCAGGAGGATGCTCGAAAGTTACGGGTGCTGCGCGGCGGACGGTATTGGTTCCAGTGGAACGGGCCCATGCACAGGCACGGGCACGGGGTGGGGCACGGTGCACGGGTGGTGTCCGGATTGGGCCACGGCGAATTTGCCCCGAACTGGCGAGCGGTCATCTTTCTCCCAGGTCCCGTGCTCCCCACCATGCCAGTGCCCGAGCACCACACGGTGCCCGGCCTGTTCCCCACACCGTGCCCGTGCCCCACACCGTGCCCGTGCCCCACACCGTGCCCGTTCCCCACACCGTGCCCGCCTCCAACGTCGCCCGCGCCTTTCATTGGGACGCCGCGCATCGCGCGCTCCGCATCCTCGACCAGCGCCTCCTGCCCGGCGCCATGGTCGAGCGCGACCTGCGCACGCTCGACGACGTGGACGATGCCATTCGTACGCTCGCGGTGCGGGGCGCTCCTGCCATCGGCGTGACCGCGGCGCTGGGGCTCGTGGCCGCCTTCGCGCACGACCCGGCGCCGGCGCGCGCGGCGATCGTCGCCGGCATCGCGCGCCTTGCACGGTCGCGTCCCACCGCAGTGAATCTGTCGTGGGCAATGGCCCGCCTGATGCGCATTGTCGACGACGGTCAGGCCGACGGAGCGCTGCTTCTCGACGCGCTTGCCACCGAGGCCGAGGCCATTGGCGTCGAGGACGAGGCCATGTGTGCGGCCATCGGGCGGAACGGGGCGGCGATGATCGCCGACGGCGCGCGCGTGCTCACGCACTGCAATGCCGGCGCGCTGGCCACGGCCGGCATCGGCACGGCGCTCGCGCCAGTCTACACCGCCGTGGCGGCCGGTCGGCGGGTGCATGTCATCGCGTGCGAGACGCGCCCGCTGCTGCAGGGCAGCCGCATCACCGCGTGGGAATTGGAACGCGCCGGCGTTCCGGTGACGGTGTGCACCGACGGCATGGCGGCGTCCCTGATGCGCGAGGGGCGCGTAGATCTGGTGATCGTGGGCGCGGATCGCATTGCGGCCAACGGCGATGTCGCCAACAAGATTGGGACCTACGCGCTGGCTGTCGCAGCGCGGCACCACGGGCTGCCGTTCTACGTCGCGGCGCCGTCATCCACCATCGACTGCGCGACGGCCGACGGTTCGGCGATTCCCATTGAGCATCGGGACGCCGATGAGGTGCGCCGGCTGGGCGATCGCCAGCTCGCGCCGCCGCATGTGGCCGTGCACAACCCGGCGTTCGATGTCACGCCCGCGGAACTGGTGAGCGCCATCGTCACCGATCGCGGCGTGCTCTGGCCGCCCTATCGATGCACCGGATGATGGCGCATGGCGCACAGCCTGCAGCAGCTTTGGGCTGTACGCCGCACGCTGCACGCCGTCAGCTCACAGCCATATGCCTCTGCTCCTCGCATTCTCCTTTTTCATCGGCGCCCCGCCGGAGCACGGCCACGACGCCTGGTTCGCGCGCGACAAGGCGCTGCATTTCGTGGCGTCGGCCCTGGTGCAGGGTGCGGCGTACTCGGCCTTCCATCGCGGCGCGCGGTACACGGTGGCGGTCGAGCGGGCATCGCTCGTCACTGTCGCCGTGGGGGTGGGCAAGGAGCTCTACGACTGGCGCCATCCTGCGCGCCACGACGCGAGCTGGCGCGACCTCGCGTGAGACGGCGTGGGTGGCGTGGCGGCGACAATTGTCGCACGGCAGGCCTCACGATGACCGCCGCAGGTTGGAATTCTCCGCTTCCGCTGACAGATTCGACGTACTCCGACCCCATTGCATGACTGACGCCGATCCGCAGGCTGTGCCGTTCACGAAGCGCCGCAGCAATTTCGTGCTGCGCGCGCTCGTTGACGAAATGCTCGAGCAGGTGCGCGACCTCGACCGTACCTCCTCCACGATGTCGGCGGAGGCGCGCGTGACGGCCGAGTTGACGCTCGATCAGCTGATGGCGCGCGTGCGCCGCGCCGCCATGAAGGGGCCCGCCACCTGATTCTCCTCGGGGAGTTGTCGCTCTGGCTCGCCCTGCTGCTGGGTGCGTGGGGCGCCGCGCTTGGACTGGCCGGTGCGTTCACGTCGCGCGCAGATCTCTCGCAGAGCGGCGCGCGTGGCGTGCATGCCGCCACGCTGTTCACGGCGCTCTCCGCCGTGGGACTGGGCTGGGCGCTCGCCGTCGGCGATCTGACGTACCGCTACGTGGCAAGCTGGGCGTCGTACATGACGCCACTGCCGTATCGGCTCGGCGCCCTCTGGGCCGGGCCGTCAGGCGCGCTGCTGCTCTGGGCGCTCGCGCTGGGGGTCGGCGCCACCCTCGCGCCGGCTTCGCTTCCGCGTGCCAGTGCACTGCGTGCATGGACGGCCGCGCTGCTCGCGGTGCTGCTCGTCGCGGTGATCGCCTTGGCGTGTCTCGACACCAGCCCCTTCATGCGACTGCCGTTCCCGCCCGAGGATGGCCGCATCCTGCCGCTGGAGTGGATGCGTCCCATCGTGCTCGTGCAGATGCCCGTGGGGTATATCGCCATGGCGCTCGTCGCGGTGCCAGCGGTGTTGACGGTGATGGGCGCCATCGGCACGGCGGAGTGGCGCACCGTTGCACGCCGCTGGGCGCTGGCCTGCTGGGCCCTGCTGGGTGCGGCCATGCTGCTCGACTGGCGCCGCCGCTACGGAGATGGCGCGTGGGCGGGCGACTGGCGCTGGGCGCCGGTGCAGGCGGGCACCGCGTGGGCGTGGGCAGGCGCGTCGCTCCTCGTGCTGGCGAGCGGACGGCGCTGGCGTGCCGATGCGTCGGCGATTGCCGGCTTCGTGGCCTTCACGCTTGGCTTGGTCGGCGTCACCATGCGGCGCGCGGGTGGCTGGGATGGCGTGCATGCCTTTGGTGCATCGGCAGCGGGCCAGGCGCTGGCGTGGGGCGCGCTCGCCGCCGTCGTCGTGGTGTCCGTCGCCGGGTTGGCTGCCTCGCGCGCCGCGCGCGGGCTCGCCGCGCAGGCGTCGCGCATCACACATGGAGCCCTGCTCGTGGGGTCGGCGGCCCTCGTGGCCGCCGGCTTGGCGAGCAGCAGCGACATCGCCCTGCGAGAGGGCGCGCGTGCCGACGTGCGCGACCGCTTCGGCACCCCGTGGTCGCTCTCGCTCGACGGCGTGTCGCGCGTGGGCCGCGAGGCGGTCATCGCCGACCTCGTCGCGGTGCGGGCTGCCGTGAAGGGTCGAGGGCGCGCGTTCGTCACGCCCGAGGTTCGGTCGATCTATCTGGGCGACTCCCAGGAGCCATCGGACCAGATGCTCGTCTCGGGCATTGCCGCCGGGCTCGCGCAGGACCTGCGCGTCGACGTCCGCCAATCGGGCACTGCCGATGCCGTGCTCACGGTGCAGTTTGTGCCGGCCGTGACGTGGATCTGGATTGCCGGCATTGTCGCGGTGCTCGCGGCCTTCGTCTCGGCCTTCACCCGCGTGGGCGCCGCGCACTCGCCGGACGATGCGCCCGCGCCTGACGCGACCGGGGCTGCCGAGGAGGGCGCATGAACGCGTCGCTGCTCGTCGGCATTGCGCTTGGTGCGCTGGCCGTGGCGTACGTGCTGTGGCCGCTGCTGCGGCCGCCGCGCCGCTGAGGCGCCGCGCCGCTGAGGCGCCGCGCCGCCCAGCAAGGCGTTCAGCCCGCCGTCGGATGGACGGCGCGCAGCATCCGCGAAAAGCAGTGCTTCTCCGACATCTCCACTTCGGTGCGGTCGATGCGCGTGTAGCGCAGCACTTTTTCCGGGAACTCGTCCAGCTTCTCCTTGATGAACCCGCACGCCTCGAAGATGGCGCCGGAGTACGACGTGGCGAAGATCTCGTCGTAGCCGCGCCGGCGCGCGAGGTCCGCGATGTCCTCGATGAGCATCACGCCATAGCCGCGCCCCCGCGCCGAGGGATGCACGGCGAGGCCCACCAGCTCGGTGAGCGACGGCGAATACTCGTCGAGTGCGACGCAGGCCACGATGCGTCCGGTCTCGCCGCGAATCACGCGATAATCCGCCAGGTGCTCCTCGACGAACTGCTTGGTGCGGTGCAGCGTCTTGCCTTCGGGGACGAACAGGTTGTTGAGCGCGGCAATGGCCGCGATGTCGCGCTCCGTGGGATGGCTGATCATCCGTGCTCCGTGTCTTCGAGGCGCCGCAGCGCCATGCTGATGGGAACCACCGTCGACGCCACGCACAGCAGCATCGCCGCTCCGAACCCGAGGACCATTTCCAGGGGGTGCGACTCCTGGTGGAAGGCGCGCGCCGCGAGGTAGCCATACACCGGGCGGGCCTCGAGGATGATGGTGCCGCCGATCACGCACACCGACGCCATCATGAACAGCAGCCCGCCGAACGACGTCGGAATCTGCGCCGCGTTCTCCGTTTCGAACTGCGGAAACATCGTGCCGAACCCGATGGCCAGTCCCGCGATGGCAAACGTCATGAAGGTGATGGTGAAGACCGACACCAGAAACATGAACGCCGACACCTGCAGCAGGTAGTCGGTGATGCCCACGATGCCGAGTGCGAGAGTGAGCAGCGGCAGCGTGCCCACCCAGAACTTGGCCCACAGCAGGTCGCGCATCGCCAGCGGGCTCGACCGCAGCAGCCAGAGCGTGCGTCCCTCGAGCGACACGGCCGGAAAGATGAAGCGCGCAGCGATCGATGCCAGCACGAAGCCCGCCAGGACGAGGTTGAGAAACGGCACCACGTTCACGAGGAAGAACGTGATGCCCTCGCCCTTGAGCGGCAGGTACTTGATGTTGAAGACGTACACGATGACAAGCACGGCGAGCAGGATCAGCTGACTCCACTGCGTGGTGTCGCGGAAGAACAGGCGCAGCTCCTTCATCACCAGCTCGCGCTTCAGCGTGCCCACCGGGGCGAGCAGGCGCATGCCGAGCCGGTGCAGCAGGCCGGCGTGCGCCCAGCGTTCGGCGCTCTCCTGCGCCTTGCTGAATCCGGCGGCGTAGAGCGACCGGTGCAGCAGGGCGCCGAGAACCACGAACGCCGCCGCGGTGGTCCACAGCATGTACAGGGCGAGCACGTCCGTGGTGTGTCCCAGAAACCCCATCACCGCCTTCTGGACCCACTCGCTCGGGAGCAGCGGTGACGTCGGGCCGCGCAGCACGGCGATGAAGTCGACGAGCGACCGGAACCCCTCGGGGCGCGCCAGCTTCTCGGGGCGCACCAGCCGGAACAGCAGGATGATGCCGCCCGCCGTGAGCACCGCGATGACGCTGAGGATGTCGCGCGTGCGGCGCGCCGGGAAGATGTTCACCAGCAGCAGTGTTGTTGCGCTCCCCAGCACCGACGGGATCACGAGGAACGGCACGAGCACCAACGCGACGAACGGGCCGAATCCCCAGCCGCCGCCGTACACGATGCCGTACGCGGTAAACATCGGGATCGCCATCAGGACCACCATCCAGCTGGAGAAGATGGTCGTCTCGGTCAGCTTGGCCGCGTACACGCGCAGCCAGTCCACCGGTGCGGACACCAGCAGGTCGAGGTCCTTGGCGAGGAAGAACGACGACAGCGCCGTGATGACGTTGGAGAGCAGGAGCAGCGAGAAGAAGCTCACGAGCATCAGCCCCAGCAGCTTGCCGGCCAGCAGTTCGCCGATCTCGGGCACGCCCTTGAAATAGCTGAGCAACTTGTAGAGCAGTCCGAAGATGATGCCCCAGAACAGCAGTCCGACCACCGCCAGCACCGAAAAGCGCGCGCCGCGCCCACGCTCCCCGGCGAGCGCGCGGGCGCGCGCCGTGAGCACCTTGGGCATCAGGATCCACAGCAGCGGCGCATCCGGGCTGGCCACCGGCGCGTCCGTCGCACGCGGCGCGTTCGGGTCGTGGGCGGGGTAGTTGGTCATCGCGCGGTCACCGTGGGCGGTGCGCCGCCTGCCCTCCGGCACCTGCCGTCTGCTCTCTCGATGCTACGCATCGAGCACATCCATGAGATTCCGCGCCGCGTTCTCGCCCGTGAGTCGCAGGAAAATCTCTTCGAGCCCGCTGCCGCCGTACGTCGCCGAGGTGCGCAGCTCCTCCATGGTGCCGAGCGCGTGCATCCGGCCATTCACAATGATGCCGATGCGGTCGCACAGCGACTCCGCCGTCGCCAGCGTGTGCGTGCTCATCATGATGGTGTGGCCGCGCGCGGCGTACTCGCGAAACAGGTCGCGCAGAATCCTGATGGCCTTGGGGTCGAGCCCCACATGCGGCTCGTCCACGACGATCACCTCGGGGCGATGCACGAATGCGCTGGCGATGATCAGCTTCTGCCGCATGCCGTGGCTGTAGCTCTCCACCAGCTCGTCGCGCCATTCCTCGAGATCGAACAGCGCCAGCAGTTCGCGGGCGCGGTGTTCCACCGCCGCGCCGTGCTGGTCGTACAGCCCGGCGACGAAGCGCAGAAACTCGCCGCCGGTGAGCTTCTCATAAATGAACGGACGATCGGGAATGAACCCGAGCTTCGCCTTCGCCGCGATGGGGTCGGTGGCGAGGTCGATGCCGCCGATCTCCACGCGCCCCGCCGTCGGCTTCAGGATGCCGGCGATCATGCGCAGCGTTGTCGTCTTGCCGGCGCCGTTGGGGCCGAGAAAGCCGAAGAGCTCGCCCTGCGGGACGTGCAGGTCGAGTCCGTCGACGGCGACAAACGAGCCGTAGTGCTTGGTGAGGCCGGTGAGGCGGATCATGAAGGAGGTGGCGGTGGACGGTAGACAGGAGATGGCAGATGGCAGATGATCGATCGATGGCTGACGATGACGGGGCGGGCGTGGCGCTGTCCATCACCCCACTACCGTCTACCGTCCAGCGTCTGTATTCGCAGGTTCCCGATCAGTCGCAGCAGCTCCGTCTGTCGGTCAAGTCCACCGATGACGAACCGCAGGTGCGCGGCGTCCGCCGGGAATTGACCGAAGGTCGGATCGACGGGCACCCACTCGCCCAGCCAGACCTCGGGCCAGGCATGGTAGTAGAATTTGCCGCGCACGTAGGCGAGTCCGGTGGTGATGCGCGCCGGAATGCCGACCGCGCGGGCCAGCGCCACATACAGCTGCGTGTGTTCATTGCAGTCGCCGCGCCGCGTGCGCAGCACCTGCAGCGCGTTGGGCACACTGAAGGTCACTTCCTTCTTCAGGGAGTCGTGCACCCAACGGTTGAGCGCTTCCGCCACGCGGCGCGCATCGCGCTCGAGGCCCGCGATGGCAATCGCCTGCTGCACGACGCCAATGTCGGTGCTCTGCAGCAAGGGCTCCGCGGCCAGCTCGGCGCGGAAGCGCGCCAGAAACTCCGGCGCGCGCTGCGTGAGCGAGAACGTCGTGGACGGCGCGGGCCGCCGCTCGACGAGCAAGGTGTCGCCAACCAGCGACTGCCGCCCCCCGTCGAGATCGAATCCCGCCAGCGACACGCCCGTGAGCCGCACGCGGAGCCGCACGCGGAACCGCGGGAGCGTGGCCGCGCCAAGCGAGACGCCCGCGGAAATTGCCGTGCTTTCCAAAATGTCCCGGGCCGCATCGCGGCCAGCCACCGTTGCGGCATCGCGGGCAATCCGCCAGTTCTCGAAGGCGAGTTCGTAGGCCATGCGGCGCAGCGTGATGCCCGCCGCTTGCCGGGCCAGCACCACGCGCCCCTGCACGTCCACCCAGCCGTCAAAACCAGTGCCGGCCTCGCTCACCACGTGCCACGCGCGCACCGTGTCGGTGCGCGCGCTCGTCCACCGGCGCGCCACGACGTCGAAGCGCGCCGAGTCGTCCACCACGAACACGCTCTCCGCACGCACCGTCAGGGCCAGCTCGCGAGACTGCATCTGCTGCGGATCGAACGTCGGAAGGCGATACGTCTTGTGGAGTCTTGGTGTCTCCCCCAGCGCGACCGCCAGCGGCGCCAAGGTCGGCACGAGCACCGGCCCGCGCACGGCCACACGCTGCGTGTCCGCGGGCTGGCCGGGTACGTCCATGACGTAGACCACCGCGCTGTCGCCCTCGGTGCGCCCCGTCACGCGCATCGGCGCCCCCGCGGCGTCGGCCTGCACGTCAAAGGTGCGCAGGGCGAGCGCGCGCGACAGCACCACCACCGATCGCGCCGACGCCCGGTGCAGCTGGCCGGCCAGCGGCAGGTCCGCGACGAAGTAATCGGTGACTTCGATGCCCTGCGATAGCGTGTCGATCGTCGTCGAGGCAAACCCAATCCGCTGTCCGTGCTGCTCCACCATGTAGTACGCCGCACCGGGGCTCAGGCGCAGCGCCGCCTCCGTCAGGCGCGCGGCGCTGCCCTGGAAGAACTCGCGCCGCACCAGCAGCGCGAGTCCGCCGCCCCAGGCGAGCAGGAGCAGCGCCGCCACCAGCGTGCGACGACGGCCGCGCTCGGCACTCGTGCTCATGCGCTCTCCTGGGCCTGCGGCGTCGACAGCTGGCTGTACCACGCGAGGTACGTGCGCACCATGTCGCGCGTATCGAACCGCAGCTGCGCATCCTCGCGCGCGGCGGCCCGCATGCGTGCGCGCGCGGCCATGTCGAGCGTCAGCAGCCGTTCCATCGCGCTGGCCAATCCGTCGGCATCGAAGCTCGGCACCAATGCGCCCGTGGGTTGGTGCCCCGCGGGGCTGTCGATCGGGCGCACCTGCTCGGGGACGCCCCCGACGGCGGTGGCCACCACCGGCGTACCGCACGCGATCGATTCCATGATCGCGTTGGGATAATTCTCAAAGCGCGAGGGATGCACGAACACGTCGGCCGCGCGGTAGCACGCCGCCATCGTGGCGTCATCGTGCACGGCGCCCACAAAACAGACCGGCAGCGACGACGTCCAGTTCATCCCCTCGGTGCCTCCCACCGCCAGCAGGTCCGCGCGGCGGCCCTGCGCCTTGGTCACGAACCGGTCCAGCGCCTCGCGCACCCAGGCGCCGCCCTTCCAGCTGCCGTCACGCAGTGAGTCGGCAAGCAACAGAACGACCGGCTGGTTGAGGTCCGTCGGCAGGCCCAGCCGCGCGCGCGCCGCCACGCGATCGCCGGGGGAGAAGACGGTGAGATCCACGCCCTGCCGGATCAGCCGCAAGCTCCGGAACGACTGCGCCATCTGCGAGCGCGCGACGAGGTTGTACAACCACATCGACGGCACCGCCACGTGCAACGCGCTCTCCGCGACCAGCCGGTGCTTGCGCCGCCAGTTGTAGTGCGTCGCGTCGCGCAGCACCGACGGGTACGTGTCGAGGTGCGGACAGTGCCCGCACCCCGTCTCCCAGCGTGTGCAGTCGAGGGCGTGCGCGCAGTGCCCCGTCACGATCCACTGGTCGTGCAGCGTGAGCACCGTCGGCACCGCCGCAGAGAGCTGCGGCAGTCGCCGCACGTCGAAATACTGGTTGTGCAGGTTGTGCAGGTGCAACACGTCGGGCGTACGCGGCGGCAAGTTGAGCAGCGCCTGCGTGCCTGGATAGTGAAAGTCCTCGATCCCCACCTGGCCGGACGCCCAGCGCAGCGGGTCACCCACCGGTCCGCGCGCGATGCGCGCCGCGAGCGACGCCCCCAGGCCGCGGAGTTCCAGCCGCTCCGCCAACCCCAGCCAGCGCCGCGTCCAGGACGAGCGCAAGGCGTCGTTGGGAATCGTCAGCGCGCCGCGCACATGCCCCTCGGTGCGCCCCACCGCCAGCCATGACTCGCCGCCCTGCGACACGATGGCCTCGTGCAGCTGCCGCGCAATGCGCTCCGCCCCTCCCAGGACGTCGGCCGTGCTCACCTGCAGGACCGACGGCAGCCGGCGCATCACCGGCCCTGAGCCTCGCGCATCGAGCGATACGCCACTGCAGCGTCGGCGGGGCGCCCCAGCCGGTCGAGCACGATGCCCACTCCCTTGAACGCGCGCCAGTTGGACGGGTCGAGCCGTGACGCCCGATCGTAGGCGGCGAGCGCCGCCGCGAGGTTGTCCACGTGGTTCAAGGCCTCGCCCAGATAGAAGTGCGCCAGTGGATCGTCGGCGCGCTGGCTGGCCGCCTTCTGCAGCGGCTCCACGGCGTCGCGCCAGCGCGCGCGCCGGCACGCGAGCACGCCCGTCTGCACCTGCACCTCGGGGTCGTCAGCGCGCAGCTTGGCGGCGCGCCGCAGTTCCGCCTCCGCCAACTCGTATTTGAGCCGGCTGCCCAGCAGGAAGGCGCGGGCGCAGATCAGCCGCACTTCGTCGCCGCCCGCCGCCACGCACTCGTCGAGCGCCGCAAGCGCGGCACTGGAGTTGCCATGCTTGTCGAGGGCGTGTGCGTAGGCAATGGCCACCTCGGCGTCGTGTGGCGACAGTTCGGTGGAACGCTTCAGCGGGTCAAGCGACGCGGCCGGCATGGCAACCGGCGTCGGGCGCATGGGCGACGTTGAGACGACAGGAATCGGATGAGGCCCCGACGACCGGACCGACGACGCGGGGCGACTCACCGCCGCCGCCGCCGGCGCCGCTGGACGCGTCATGGGACGCGCTGCCGCCGGGCGCTGCGGTGGCGCCGGGCGCTGTGGAGCCGCCGGGCGCTGCGGAGCAGCCGGGCGTTGCGGAGCCGCCGGGCGTGCGCGTCCACCGCCTGGCGACGCCTCGGCCTCCTGGACAATGCGCACCGACCAGCTGGGCCCCGCTTCGGCAAGGTCGTCGTATGACGACTCTCCACAGACCGGTGGCTCGCGAAACGTGACCGCCGAGGCCTCGTCCGTGCCCCCTCCGCCGTCGCCCTGCCGGTCCACCCGCAGCTGCGGCACGGCCGCGACATCGCCAAACGAGAGCTGGGCGGGGTCGTAGTCGGCCCGCGGGAGTGCGGGGTGGGGTGGGGGCAGCGGGTCTCGCGTCGTCACGAACTTCCGGGAAAAGGGGGACAGATGGAACAATCTAGCCCGTGCGGCGCTTGGTCGGCCAACCGGGCCCGTCTTGTACGCCCGGCTCCCATCTGGCGGTTCCCGGCCCCAAATTGACAAGCTATGGCCGAAGAAGCCCTGATCGTCCGCGGCGCCCGCGAACACAATCTCAAGGAGATCGACGTCACGATCCCGCGCAACCGCCTCACGGTGGTCACGGGATTGTCGGGGTCGGGCAAGTCGTCGCTGGCATTTGACACGATCTTCGCCGAGGGGCAGCGGCGCTATGTCGAGTCGCTCTCCGCCTATGCGCGGCAGTTTCTCGGCCTCATGGAGAAGCCCGACGTCGACGCCATCGAAGGGCTGTCGCCGGCAATTTCCATCGAGCAGAAGACCGCGGGGCACAACCCGCGCTCCACGGTCGGTACCGTCACCGAGATCTACGACTACCTGCGCCTGCTCTACGCGCGCGCCGGCACACCGCATTGCCCGGGGTGTGGACGTCCCGTGGAACGGCAGAGTGCCGGGCAGATTGCCGACGTCCTCCTCGGTTGGCCCGACGGCACGCGCATCGAGGTGCTCGCGCCGCTCGTGCGCGGCCGCAAGGGGGAGTTCCGCGAGCTGTTCGAGAATGCGCGCAAGCAGGGTTTCGTGCGGGCCATCGTCGACGGCGAACTCGTGGAACTCGCTGACCCGCCCACGCTCAACCGCCGGCAGAACCACGACGTCGCCATCGTCGTCGACCGCCTCACCGTGCGCGCTGCCGACCGCGGACGCCTGGCCGATTCGGTCGAGACGGCCCTGCGCCTCGCCGACGGGCTTGCCGAAATCCGCCGCCACGAGGGCAGCAAGCAGACCTCGCACTTGTTCTCCGAACGCTACGGCTGCCCGGAGTGCGGGCTCTCGCTCCCCGAACTCGAGCCGCGCCACTTCTCGTTCAACTCGCCCTTTGGCGCCTGCCCCTCGTGCAGCGGACTCGGCGTGCGCCGCCTCGCGAGCGCCGAGCTGGTGCTTGGCGATCCCAGCATCTCCCTGCTCGAGGGCGTCGTACTGCCGTGGGGCGAACCCGACGGCTATTTGCGCCGCGTCATTCTGCCGGGCCTTGCCAAGCAATTGAAGTTCGAGCTCAACGCGCCCTGGGGGAAACTCCCGAAGAAGGTGCAGGACGCGCTGCTGCACGGCGTGCCGGGCAAGAGCGGCGAGACCAAGTGGGAGGGCATCCTCGCCACGGTGCAGCGCCGCTACGCCGAGACGTCCAGCGACAACGTGCGCACCGAGCTCGAGGAGTACATGCTCGTGGCCACGTGTCCCGATTGCGAAGGCGCGCGCCTCAAGCCCGAGTCGCTGGCCGTCACCATCCAGGATGCCACCCTCGGCGCGCTCGTCAACCGGTCGGTGGCCGATGCGCTCGTCTTTCTCGAGCAGGTGCCGGTGCGCGGCCCGGCGCGCCCGGGCCTCGACCCCGAGATCGCGGGGCCCATTCTCAAGGAAGTCACCGAACGGCTGCGCTTTCTTGTGGACGTCGGGCTCGATTACCTCACGCTCAATCGGTCCGCCGAGTCGCTGTCGGGCGGCGAAGCCCAGCGCATCCGGCTCGCCACGCAGATCGGCAGCAAGCTCGTGGGCGTGCTGTACATCCTCGACGAACCCAGCATCGGCCTGCACCAGCGCGACAACGCGCGCCTGCTGGCCACGCTCAAGCGCCTGCGCGATCTCGGCAACACGGTGCTCGTCGTCGAGCACGACGAGGAGACCATCCGCGCCGCCGACTACCTCATCGACCTCGGGCCCGGAGCGGGCAAGCATGGCGGCGAGGTGGTGGCGCAGGGCAGCGTGGCCGACGTCATCGCCACCCGGGAGTCGCTCACCGGCGCCTACCTGCGCGGCGAGAAGTCGGTGCCCGTGCCCGCCACGCGGCGTCCGCGCGATCCCCGGCGCGTGCTGCGCGTTGAGGGCGCCCGCGAGCACAACCTGCGCGACATCACGCTCGAGGTGCCGCTGGGGTGCTTCAGCGCCGTCACCGGCGTCTCCGGGTCGGGCAAGAGCACGCTCATCAGCGACATCCTGCATCGCGCGCTGGCGCGGCACTTCTACCGGGCGCGCGTCATCCCGGGCCTGCATGGTCGCATCACCGGGCTCGAGCACCTCGACAAGGTCATCGACGTCGATCAGAGCCCCATCGGGCGCACGCCGCGGTCCAACCCCGCCACCTACACCGGGCTCTTCACGCCCATCCGCGACCTCTTCGCCGAGCTGCCCGAGGCGAAGATGCGCGGCTACGGCCCCGGCCGCTTTTCGTTCAACGTGAAGGGCGGGCGGTGCGAGGCGTGCCAGGGTGACGGCCTCGTGAAGATCGAGATGCACTTCCTGCCCGATGTGTACGTCACGTGCGAGACGTGCAAGGGCAAGCGCTACAACCGCGAGACGCTCGACGTGCGCTTCCGCGGCCTCAGCATCAGCGAGGTGCTCGACCTCACGGTCGAAGATGCGCTCACGCTCTTCGAGAACCAGCCGCGCATCGCCGTCAAGCTGCAGACGCTGCACGACGTCGGCCTCGACTACATCCACCTCGGGCAGAGCGCCACGACGCTCTCCGGGGGCGAGGCGCAGCGCGTGAAGCTCGCCACCGAGCTGAGCAAGCGAGACACCGGTCGCACGCTCTATATCCTCGACGAACCCACCACCGGGCTTCACTTCGAGGACGTGCGCGTGCTCCTCGAGGTGCTCCACAAGCTCGTGGACCGGGGCAACACGGTGCTCGTCATCGAGCACAATCTGGACGTCATCAAGACGGCCGACTGGATCGTGGATCTTGGTCCGGAGGGCGGCGCGGAGGGCGGGCGCGTGGTCGCCGCCGGGACGCCGGAGCAGATCGCGGCCACGCCGGAAAGCCACACCGGCGTCTTCCTGAAGCGGATGCTGGTCAGGTGACGCACCGTCGTTTCTGAAGGTCGCACATTCCACCAGCGGCCGCCGCGCGACGCGTTCACTCCAGCGCTTCGCGCACCTTGAGCGCCAGCTCGTTCAGCGAAAACGGCTTCTGGAGAAAACGCCCGCCCTCCTCCGCCACCCCGTGGTGCGCGAGGATGTTGGACGTGTAGCCCGACATATAGAGCAGCTTCAGCCCCGGGTACAGGCTGAGCAGGTTCGTCGCGAGTTCGCGGCCGTTCGTCGCGGGCATCACCACGTCGGTGACCAGCAGACTGAGCTCACTCGCACTGCGCACCGCCAGCTCCATCGCCTCGTCCGCGGTCGATGCGGGCAGCACGTGGTACCCGAGTCCCCGCAGCATGAGGGTCGTCATCTCGAGAATGGCCCGCTCATCCTCCACCAAGAGGATGGTCTCGTGCGGGCGCGCCAACGGGGGCTGCGCCGGGTTCATGGCGCCGCGCGTCACACATCCCGCCTGCCGCGGCAAATAGATGTCGAATCGGGTGCCCACGCCCTTTTCGCTCTGCACGCCGATGAGGCCTTCGTTCTGCTTCACGATGCCGTAGACGGTCGCCAGCCCGAGCCCCGTCCCCTGCCCGACGTCCTTGGTCGTGAAGAAGGGCTCGAAGATGTTCGACATCGTGCCCGGGTCCATCCCGCGCCCGCTGTCCCGCACCGACAGCAGCACATACTCGCCCGGCGCGAGGTGCGGCCGCGTGGCGCAGTGCGCCGCGTCGAGCGAAGCGCTCGACGTCTCGATCGTGATCGTTCCGGCGCCTTCGATTGCATCGCGCCCGTTGACCAGGAGATTTGCGAGGATCTGGTCAATCTGCGACGGGTCCATGCGGACGACCGCGGCGCCGGCGCCCGGCCGCCAGACCAGCTCGATCTGCTCGCCTATCAGCCGGCGGAGCATGCGCAACATGCCGTCGACGGTCTCATTCAGGTCGAGCACCCGGCGCACCACCGTCTGCTTGCGGGCGAACGCGAGCAGCTGCCGCGTCAGCTCGGCCGAGCGCTCGGCGGCCTTGCGGATCTCCTGCAGGTCCTCGAGCAGCGGCGTGTTGGCGCCCACGTGCATGAGCGCGAGTTCCGCGTGGCCGATGATGACGCCCAGCATGTTGTTGAAATCGTGGGCCACGCCGCCTGCCAGGCGCCCCACCGACTCCATCTTCTGCGACTGCACCAGCTGCTCCCCGAGCTTCCGGCGCGCCTCCTCGGACGCTCGAAGCTCGGTGATGTCGGTGAACGTGACCACCGCGCCCACCACGCGCCCGCCGTCGCGCATCGGCGTGCCCGTGTACTGCACGGGGAAGGAACTTCCGTCCTTCCGCCAGAAGAGGTCGTCGGCCGAACGGTGCGCCGTGCCGCTGCGATACACGGCCAAGATGGCGCATTCCTCCACGGGATTCGGCGTACCGTCAGCGCGTGTGTGGTGCCACACGCTGTGGCTCGGCCTGCCGATCAACTCCTCCGGGGCGTAGCCGAGCATCGCCGCCGCCGCGGGATTCACGAACGTGTGCCGCCCACGCACATCCAGCCCCAGAATCCCTTCCGCCACCGACGTCAGGAGCAGCTCGTTGGCCTGATACAGTCGCGCCGCGGCTTCTTCCGCCTGCCGGCGGCTCATCAGCTCCCTCTCGAGCTCCCGGGTGCGCTCCGCCACCAGCGCCTCGAGCTCGTCCGTGGCCAGCCGCCGAGCCTGGTGCGACGCCTTGATCTTGGCCATGGCGCGGATCTGCGCGATCAGTTCCAGGGGGTCGATCGGCTTCGACAGGAATGCCTCGGCGCCGGTCTCGAGCGCCCTGATGCGCGCCGCCTGATCGGTGCGCAGCGCCGTGAGGAAGATCACCGGGATGATGCGCAGGCGAACGTCCGCCTTCAGCCTGCGGCAGACGTCGAATCCGTCCATGCCCGGCATCACGATGTCGAGCAGGATCACGTCCGGGTCTTCCGCGGCGGCGAGCACGAGCCCCGCCTCGCCGCTCTGAGCGGTCAGCACGCGGCACCCCGGCAGCGCGTCCTGTGCCACGGCCCTGAAGGTGACCAGGTTGTCGCGGTTGTCGTCAACGGCCAGGATCGTCAGCGCTTCATTCGGCACCGAGCACCTCCTCCATCACCCGCTCCAGCACGGCGGCCTCGATGGGCTTGGACACGTAGCCGTCGAACCCGTGGGCAAGAAGCTCCTCGCGATCACCCTTCATCGCGCTCGCCGTGACCGCGATGACCGGAATATGGCGCAGCTTCGCGTCGGCGCGCAGCGTGGCGAGGGCGGTGATGCCGTCCACCTCGGGCAGCGACACGTCCATGAGGATGACGTCGGGCCGGTGCAGCGACGCCTGCGCCACCCCCGAGCGTCCGTCCGTCGCCTCCACCACGGTGAAGCGGTCCTTCAGCAGCGCGTGCGCCGTGCGCAGGTTGTCGGCGTTGTCCTCCACCACGAGCACCAGGGGCTTTCCATCACGCGGCACGCGCGGCGCCGCGGACCGTGTCGATGCTGCTGCCCGGGGCACCGGAGCGGCCGTCGGCGCCGGCGCGACGGGAGTCGCCGGGAGTGTCACCATCTCCGCGATCGCGTCCAGAAGTTCCGCCCGGCGGATGTCGCCCTTCTGGATCAGTTGGTGGATGTTGTTCCCCGTGAGTGAGCGCATCTCCTCCCGCGACACGTGCTTCGCCGTGAGGATGAGCACCGGCAGCAGCGCGGTCTCCGGAGTTCCACGGATCGTGTTCAATACCTGGAAGCCGTCCACCTCCGGCATCATGAGGTCGAGGATCACGGCGTCGGGCACGGCCTGCGCAATCTGCGCGAGCGCTTCCTTGCCGTTGCACGCCACCTGCACGGCATACCCCTGCTCCCGGAGGATGTCCCGCATCTGGATGACGGCGGGCTCCGAATCTTCCACGACGAGAATCGTCTTTCCGCGCCCGTCAATCGCGCGAACCTCGCCCGAACGCCGGGTGGCGATTGGCATGCCGGCCGGCACGGCCACCTCGCCGCTGACGCGGCGTGCGTGCTCGATGGGCAGGCTGAACGTGAACGTCGATCCCTCGCCGAGCGTGCTGCGTACGCTGACGTTCCCGCGCAACAGCATCGCGTACCGCCGCGCGATGGCCAGCCCCAGTCCGGTGCCACCGTACTTGCGCGACGTGCTCCCGTCGGCCTGGCGGAACTCGTCGAAGATGTGCTCCAGCTGTTCGGCCGCGATGCCGATGCCCGTGTCGGTCACGTCCAGGTGCAGCACGCGTCCTTCCTGTCGCGCCGAGACGGTCACGGAGCCGTGCTCGGTGAACTTCACGGCGTTGGCTACGAGGTTCTGCAGCACGTGCCGGCATTTCTCCCGGTCGCTGGTGAGCACCGGCAGGTCGTCCGCAACGGTGCAGGCGAGCGTGATGTGCTGCTGCGTGGCCTGCGCCTCCAGCATCGACACGACTTCGCCGGCGAGCGACGCGGCCGGGAACGTGGTCACGTGCAGCTCCGTACGACCGGCCTCGATCCGCGACAGATCCAGGATGTCGTTGAGCAGGCTGAGCAGGTTCTTCCCGTTCCGCTCGATGATCTCGAGGTAGCCGTACTCCTCCTCCGGGATGCGCGTGGCGAGGCGCCGGCCCAGGACGCCGGCCAGCGCGATCACCGAGTTGAGCGGCGTGCGCAGCTCGTGGCTCATGTTCGAGAGGAAGGTGCTCTTCGGCCGGTTGGCTTCGTCCAGCTGCGCCTTCTGCTGGGCGAGCTCCGCGTTGTGCTGCGCCAGCTCCGCCGATTGCGCCGAGAGTTCCCGCGCCTGCGTTTCCAGCTCGCGGTTCTGCACCTCCAGGCGGCCCGACGCGTCCCGCAGCGCCTGGAAGGCGATCACGCCGCTCAGGCGCGCGGTCAGCATGTTCCACACTTCATGCACGAGGCGCACCGACGCCTCGGAATACGGGCGGATGCTCGCCAGCGAGACCATCGCCCCCACGCCCTCGTTCAGCGGCACCGGGATCGTGATGATCTCCCGTGGCTGGAAGTTCCCGCTGACCCCGGCGAAAGTGAAACGCGTGTCACGCGGGATGTCAGTGATGCGCTGGATCTTCCGCGTGGCCAGCGCCGCGCCGAACTCGCCCTCGCGCGCCGCCGCCGAGAAGGACGCGCGCACGGTCCCGTCGAGTCCGATCGACTCCACGTGCTCGAACGCCGTGGCCTCCGCGTTCAGCAGGTAGAGCGCTCCGACTTGCGAACCGGTCTGCTCGAGCAGCGCCTGCAGCAGCGCGCGGCTGAGCGCGTGGAGCTCCTCCTCGTGCAGCATCACGCCGGCGAGCACGGCCGTCTGCTGGTCGATCTGCCGTTCCACCTGCAGCGTCTCGGCCAGCAGATTGAATGCGGCCGACAGCGTTCCGAGTTCATTCGTGGAGACATACGTGCTGCGGACGTCCAGGTTGCCCCGGCGGTACTCGTTGGCCACGGCGGTCAGCTCCGCGAGCGGCGCACGGACCGTCGCCAGCAGCACCACGCCCACGATCCCCACGAGCCCCAGGATCAATGCCGACACCACCACGAGCTGCCGCCGAAGGACCGCCCGGCGCTGCGCGGCGCTCTCGTAGAACACATCCGCCCGGTCACGGGCAAAGGCGCTGATCTTCTCCACGTGCACGAGCGCCTGCCGCATCTGCTGCTCGTCCACCTGGTCATGCGCGAGCCGACCGGCGGCCTCGTCCCTTCGCCCAGCGCGCACGAGCCGCACCGACTCATCGCGAACCGGCCGCCATCGGTCCAGCGTCCGCACGAGGTCGCTCACGTCGCTCGCCGGGCCAAGATAGCGGGCGTTGAGCACGCCGACCTGGCGTCGCGCGTCGGCCTCGGCGCTGTCCACTTCGGTGAGGATCTCCCGCTGGGCGGAGTCGCTGCGCGCGATCGCGAGATCGCCCATCAGGATCTCGATCGACAGGATGTCGGCCTTGACCTCCATCAGCGCGCGGCGGACGAGCAGTGGATGCTCGTAGATGTCGCTGGTATCGGCCCACAGCAGGTCGGCCTGCCGCCACGCCAGCCCGGCCAGCGTCAGCACGAGCGCCGTGATGGCGCCGAGTCCGAGCAGCAGGCGCGAGCGAACCGTCAGGTTCTTGAGGTTCATGCGAGGTGGTTCCCGTCGAATCGCCGGAAGATCGGCGCAGGGGCATCCATCATGAGAAACCCGCCGGCGTCGGCGGCCATCGTTGCTTCGGTGTCATCCGTCACGAGGAAGCCGCCAGCCGCCACGGCGCCGTGAAGACGCTCAAGAATGGCACGCCGGCTCTCCGGTCGATAGTAAAGCAGTACGTTGCAACAGAGCACGAGGTCGAAGTCGCCGTAGATGCTGGCGGGCGGTGTCGCCGTGCCGGCTTCGAGCAGGTCGTGCGCCGAAAAACTGACGCGCTCCCGAATCCTCGGCACCACGGTGTACGACTCGCCCTCCCGCGTGAAACTGCCCCGCAGGTGTTTGAGGGGAACGTTTCCGAGCGCCGCCGCGCCGTACGTGCCGGACGGCGCCCGCGCCAGGCTCTCCGGCGAACGGTCCGTGGCGAAGACCCGGTACGGCACCGGGCCGTCGGGCGACGAGCGCATCGCGTCGAGCAGCATTGCCACGGAATACGCCTCCTGTCCCGCCGCGCACCCCGCCGACCAGATGCGGAGCTCCGAACGCCCCGAACGCACCAGCGCATCGGCCAAGCCGGGAAGCACGAGCCGCTCGAGTGCCGCCCACGTGAGCGGGTTCCGGAAGAACTCGCTGTAAATCACACGGAGCGCCTGGAAGAGCCGCTCGCCCTCCGCCCGCGAATCCTCGAGCAGTTGCACGTAGGACTCCGGCGTGCCAGTCCCCGTGGCGGCACGACGCTCCTCCACGGTCTTCTCCAGGAACGCGGCGTCATACCCGGCCACGTCCAGCCCATGCGCGCGCAGCATGACCGACACGGCCTGGTGGAGGCGCGACGGGGCAGCCCGGTCGTGGGTATCTCTGGAATGCTTCATCATGGGAACCCGCGGAATCTGGCTCGCGTCGTCGCCGGAGGGGCCTGCCACCATCAATATAAATAGTAGATAGTGGATAGATATCGGCACATGGGGTCCAGAACTCCGCGCACGACGTCCGGACTCAACGGCTCTGGCGCCGCCTCCGTGCCAGTGTGAAACTTCCACCCACGGGGCCAACGTAGGCATGCCCACACGCTGACGCAGGAATGACCATGGTCAATCGCGAAGAACTCGAAAAATTCCTCGACCGCCTGGCAAACGAAGGGGCGTCGTACCACGAGGTCGAGTCGGGCCTCTGGACCGTCAACCCCGGCGGTGAGCTCGACCTGAGCGTCGTCATCCACCACTCGCCGCCGGTCGTCGTGCTGCGCGTCAAGGTGATGGACACGCCGGCCGACGACGCCACGAGCGCGCGCCTCAACCGCCGTCTGCTCGAACTCAATGCCACCGACCTGCTGCACGGCTCGTACGGCATCGACAACGATTCGGTGGTGCTCACCGAGGCCCTCGAACTCGAACACCTCGACTTCCAGGAATTCCTGGCCGCTTACGAAAGCATCACGCTCGCCTTGGCCTCGCACCTCCGCGAGCTGGCGACGATCCGCGAGGCAAAGTGACGATGGGTATCTGGGACCGGTTCACCACGCTCCTCAAGTCGAACATCAACGACCTGATCTCGAAGGCCGAGAATCCGGAGAAGATGCTCGATCAGATCGTCGTCGACATGAAGACCCAGCTGCAGCGCGCCAAGCAGCAGGTCGCCGCAGCCATCGCCGACGAGAAACGCCTCAAGGACCAGGCGGAATCCGAATACAAGGCCGCCCAGGACTGGGAGCAGAAGGCGATGCTCGCCATCAAGGAAGGGCGCGACGATCTCGCCAAGCAGGCGCTCGTGCGCCAGTCCGAGCACTTTGCCCACGCCCAGCAGCTCGAGACCACGTGGCAGGCGCACCAGACCGAGACGGAGAAGCTCAAGAACTCCCTGCGCGACCTCAACGACAAGATTGAAGAGGCCAAGCGCAAGAAGAACCTGCTGCTCGCCCGCCAGCGTCGCGCGCAGGCGCAGGCCCGCATCAACGAGACCATGTCGTCGATGTCGGAAAAATCGGCGTTCGACGCGTTCGCCCGCATGGAAGAGCGCATCGACCAGAACGAGCGCATGCTCAAGGCGAGCACCGAGATCGACGAGGAGTTCACCGGCGACCGGCTGCAGCACGACTTCAAGCAGCTGGAAAAAGTGGCGGGCTCGGCGAGCGCCGATCAGCAGCTCCTCGCCCTCAAGCAGAAGATGGGCTTGCTCGGCGCCGGCGGGTCAGAGGCGCCCAAGCAGATCGGCGCCGGCGAGGAAATTGCGCACGCCGAAATCGAAGATGCCCGCGAGGAGAAGAAGTAGTTGACCGGCAGCGACACGCCACGCCTCTCGTTCGGTCCAGCGCTCGCCGCCGTTGCGGCGGCGGCGCTCCTCGTGTGGATGGCGGGGCGCGTGGCCGATCTGCTGCTCCTGTTCTTCCTCGCCATCCTGCTCGCGGTCTACCTCGGCGCCACCACCGACTTCCTCATGGCGCGCACGCGGCTGCCGCGGGCCGCCGCGTTTGCGGCGGCGATCATTGGCACGATCGTCGCCGTGGCCGGCATCAGCACCCTGCTGGTCGGCCCCGTCGTGGCGCAAACGCGCGAACTGCTCAGTGTCCTGCCCCGCTATGTGCCCGCATGGGAGTCGCAGCTCGAGGCGCTCATCGGCACCATCCCCGGCGGCAGCGGCATCGTGCATCCGGGCGAGCACCGGCTGGTGCAGCTTGCGCTCGAGGAAGTGCAGTCCTTCGCCGGCGAGGTCGTGCCGCGCGTCTTCAGCATTCTGCACGGCTTCATCAACCTCGTGTCGGTGCTCGTGATGGCGCTCTACCTCGCGCTGCGTCCCGACACCTACCTCAGCCTGCTGATGTCGCTCGTCCCGCCGCGGCATCGCGACGCGGCGCGCGATGTCATCCACGGCGCTACGCTGGCCTTGCGCGCGTGGACCTTTGCGCAGCTGCTCGCGATGTTCGTGCTCGGCGGGCTCACCGCCATCGGGCTCTGGGCGCTGGGCGTTCCGTACTGGCTCACGTTCGGCATCTTCACCGGCATCGTCGCGCTGGTGCCGTTCTTCGGCACCCTCGTGTCGTCGCTGCTCCCCGCCCTCTTCGTGCTCGCCGACGGCAACTGGGTGCTCGCGCTCCTCGTGGTGGCGTTCGGGTTCGTCATCCACTTCGTCGAGAACAACCTCGTGAATCCGCTCATCATGGAAAAGCACGCGAGCCTGCCGCCCGTGCTCACCATCATGAGTGTGCTCATCTGCGGCCGCCTGCTGGGCCCCATGGGCCTGCTCGTCGCGGTGCCCGGGCTCTCCGTGCTGCTCGTCGTCGTGCGCGTCCTGCTCGTCGAGCGCCGCTATGGCGACGTCGCACCGACCGAACCGGCGACGCCGGAACCGGCCTGAGACCTCCGCCGCCCCACCTGCGCACTTTCGGCACCACGCGCACGCAAACGGTGACACGCCGGCCCGGCTGAGCAGGCACACTCGGCGCACTTCCCGACGGAGTGCGCCCGTGCTCGATCCCGTGCTGTCGTTCCACGATGTCCGCAAGGCGTACAACGCCGGCCTCTACGGCGCCCGCGAACGCACCGTCGCGCTCGACGGAGTCACCGGGGCCGTGGCGGAGGGCGAGATCGTGGGCATCGCCGGCGCGCCGGGGAGCGGCAAGAGCACGCTGCTGCGCGTGGCGTCCGCCATGCTGCGGCCCGACTCGGGCGCCGTGCGGTGGCGCGGCGGTGCCGAGTGCCCACCGCGCTTCGCGGCCTTCGTCCCGTCGCACGCCGCCCTGCACGCGTCTCTCACCGTGCGCGAATCGCTCCGCTTTGCCGGTGTCCAGCGCGCACTGCGCGGCGCGCGCCGCATCGTCGCCGAGGACGCGTGGCCCGCGCGGCTCGGGCTGGCGCACTGCCTCGACATGCGCGTGGGGGCACTTCCGCTCGCCGACCGCCGTGCGGTGGCATTGACCGCGGCGATGCAGGGCGGGCCGGCGCTGCTCGCGCTCGACGGGCCGCTCGACGGCCTCGACCCGGCGGCGCGGCGCGACCTGCGGCGGGTCCTGCACGTGGTGGCGGCCAGCGGCGTGGCCGTGCTGTTGGGCGCGGCCGACCTGGGCGTGCTCGCCGGCGTCGCGCACCGGGCGGCCCTGCTGCGCGGTGGGCGCCTTGTGGCGTGGGTCGACCCCCGTGCGGCCGCGCCCCGCAACGCGCTCGAGCTGGCGGTGGGTGCGCCCCGTGCGGCCGCAGCCCTCCTGCGCCGATACGTGGAGGCCTCCTGCCGGCGCGACGGCGCCGTGCGCGTGCCGCTCGCCGACCGTTCGGCCGAGGAAGTGCTCGCGCTCTGTCGCGCCGAAGGGATCAGCGTCCTCCGCTCGCGCGTCGTCACCGAACCGCCCGGACGGTGGACGGTACCCCCGGCGCACGGCTAACTTGCAGGCATGCCCGAGTTCCGCCTCTACAATTCGATGACACGCGCCGTCGAGCCGTTCGTTCCGGCCGACGGCGAGACGGTGCGTCTGTATGCGTGCGGTCCCACCGTGTACAATCCCGCGCACCTCGGAAACTTCCGCACCTTTCTCTTCGGCGACCTGCTGCGCCGTGCGCTCAAGCTGGCCGGGTTCAAGGTGCGCCAGGTGATGAACCTGACGGACGTCGACGACAAGATCATCAAGCGCGCCACGGAGCAGGGAAAGTCCATCCGCGAGGTCACGGAGCCGGTCGTGGGCACCTTTCTCGCCGACCGCGACTACCTGCGCATCGAGCCGGCGGAACACTATCCGCGCGCCACCGACTTCATCGTCGAGATGGTGGACCTCGTGCGGCGCCTCGAGCAGAAGGGCGTTGCGTATCAGGCCGAGGACAAGACGGTGTATTTCGCCATCGACAAGTTCCCCGGCTACGGGCGGCTGTCGCGCCTCGATACCCGTGAGCTCAAGACCGGCGCGCGCGTGGCGCAGGACGATTACGCCAAGGAAAACGCGCAGGATTTTGCGCTCTGGAAAGCCGCTACGCCCAATGACGAAGCGTGCGGCGCGGCGTGGGACTCGCCCTGGGGACGCGGGCGCCCGGGCTGGCACCTCGAGTGCTCGGCGATGTCCATGAGCCTGCTGGGCGAGACGATGGACATTCACACCGGCGGGGTCGATCTCGTGTTCCCGCACCACGAGGACGAGATCGCGCAGAGCGAAGCGGCCACGGGCAAGCCGTTTGCGCGCTTCTGGTGCCATGGGGAGTTCCTGCTCACGGACGGCGCCAAGATGGCCAAGCGGGTGGGGAACGTGGCGTCGGTGCAGGACCTGCGCGCCCAGCAGGTGAGTGCGGCCGCGGTGCGGCACCTGATGTTCTCGACACACTACCGCAAGCAGCTCAACCTGTCGGGCCCAGCGCTCGAGGCAAGCATCGAGGCGGTGCGGCGCGTGGGGGATTTTGCCGATCGCTTGGCTGCGGCGCCTGGCGGCACGCCTGCGCTGGCTGTGGCAGCTGAGACATTCCGAGCCGAGTTCGACGCGGCACTGCACGACGACCTCAACGCGCCGCGCGCACAGGCGGCGTTGTTCGTGTTCATCAATCAGGCCAACGCCGAGCTCGACAAGCGCGGCAGTGATCCCGGGTCGCTGATTGCGGCGCGCGAGGCGTTTGGGCGGGCCGACGCCGTGCTCGACATTGTGCCCGAGCGGGAGGGCGTTGATGCATCGGTCGCGGCCTGGGTGGAGCAGCAGCTCGAGGCGCGCAAGGCGGCGCGTGGGCGGCGCGACTTTGCCGCGGCCGACCAGATCCGCAAAGCATTGGAAGAAAAGGGGATAGTTGTGGAAGACACCGCACAGGGCGCTCGCTGGAAGACCGAGCGGTGATGGTCGTCGGAGCCGCCCTAACGCCAACAATTGCAACGGCTTGACACCTGTGCGCGAGGTGAGTATTGTAAGAGTCTTGCGCAAACGAGCCAGTCGCTGACGTAGCTCAACTGGCAGAGCACTTGATTTGTAATCAAGCGGTTGCGAGTTCGACTCTCGCCGTCAGCTCTGTTGGTGTTGGCGATGGGTACGAGTGCGGGGGAACAAATTGGTGGGGTACCCAAGTGGCCAACGGGAGCAGACTGTAAATCTGCCGGCGTACGCCTTCGAAGGTTCGAATCCTTCCCCCACCACTGGGCAATCGCAGTGAGGCGAGGGATCGGCAGGAGGCGGCGCCGGATGGGCCGTGAGGGAACGTCGGAGGACTCGCGGGAGTAGCTCAGCTGGTAGAGCGCAAGCCTTCCAAGCTTGATGTCGCGGGTTCGAGCCCCGTCTCCCGCTCTTGTAGGCGATAGACGATGGACTGCTGGATGTTGCTCACGTAGCTCAGTCGGCAGAGCACTTCATTGGTAATGAAGAGGTCACCAGTTCGATTCTGGTCGTGAGCTCTGCAGGGGCAGGTGCAGGGGCAGGGGCAGGTGCAGGGGCAGGGGCAGGGGCAGTACTGTGCGAGTGCATAGCACGATCGTGCTACGGGGGCGGTCAACCGTGAACCGCCAATCTCAGCAGGACCCAAGAGGTACCAGACATGCCCCGCGACAAGATCATTCTCGCGTGCAGTGATTGCAAGAATCGCAACTACTTCACCACCAAGAACAAGCGCCTGCATCCCGAGCGGGTCGAGTGGAAGAAGTATTGCCCGCGCTGCAACAAGCACGTGGTCCACAAGGAGACGAAGTAGCATGGCCGTCGTCGAGGTGGTGCCACAGGGCCCGGTGCAGAAGGTCGTCACGTTCTATCATGACGTGATGGCCGAGATGAAGCGGGTGACGTGGCCCGACGTGCCCCAGGTGCGGCAGCTTTCCGTTGGCGTCGTGTTGCTCTCGTTGTTCATCGGGGGCGTGATTGCGCTGATGGACGTGGTGCTCCAGCAGTTGCTGGTGCGCCTCCCCTCGGCGTTCTAGGAGCCTTCGTGTCGCATCGGTTTTACGCCGTCCAGACGACGTCTGGGCACGAGAACAAGGTGCGGTCGCTGATCCAGCGCAAGATTGACGCGGATCCGGCGGCCCCCGAGGCGCGTGCCATTCGGCAGGCGCTCGTGCCGACGGAAGAAGTCGTCGAGATCAAGGCGGGCAAGAAAGTCACGGTCGAGCGCAAGGTGTACCCCGGCTACGTGCTGGTGGAGATGGAGGCGCACGAGGACGCGCTGCACACCATCGGCAGTCTCCAGGGGGTCATCAAGTTCGTCGGCAAGGAACGCGAGCCGGCGCCATTGCGCGACGACGAAGTCCGCCGCCTCCTCGGCCTCGCCGATGAAGCGGAGGAAGTGGCACCCAAGGAGGAGATCCCGTTCCTCATCGGGCAGGCCGTGGCCATCACCGACGGTCCGTTCACGGACTTCAACGGTGTGGTCGAAGACGTGATGCCCGACAAGGGCAAGGTGCGGGTGTCGGTGTCGCTGTTCGGCCGTCCGACGTCCGTGGAGCTGGATTACCTGCAGTTGCGGGCGCACTAGGCGGAGCGCCCACGGCGGAGCGATTCCTCAATCGCTTCGACCGCAATGCCGCCGAAGAGATGGCAGAAGGCAGTGGGCAGGTGGCAGATGATCTGCCATCTGCATTCTGACGTCTGATATCTCTGGAGTGCCGCGTGTGACGGCTGCCGCACTCACGCACCGAGGGCCACCACGACCTCGCAAATCACACCGTGGGAGTCGGCTGGGCGATGGGCGCCCGGCCTGAACGTCAGAGGAGCACCATGGCAAAAAAGGTCGTCGGTTTCGTCAAACTGCAGATTCCTGCAGGCAAGGCGAACCCGGCCCCGCCGGTCGGCACCGCGCTCGGCCCGCAGGGAATCAACATCATGGGTTTCTGCAAAGAGTTTAACGCTCGGACGCAGGGCCAGGACACGATTCTCCCGGTCGAGATCACGATTTTCGCCGACAAGTCCTTCACCTTCATTCTGAAGACGCCGCCCGCGGCGATCCTCATCATGAAGGAGCTTGGACTGGACAAGGGGTCAGGTCAGCCCAATCGCAACAAGGTGGGGGTCATCAGCAAGGCGCAGGTCAAGAAGATTGCCGAGCTCAAGATGCCCGACCTCAACTGCGACTCCATCGAGTCGGCCATGGCGATGGTCGCCGGCGCCGCGCGCTCGATGGGCGTGGAGGTAAAGGACTGATGAACCACCTCCATGGCAAGAAGTATCGCGCTGCGGCCACCAAGCGGAACGTCGACACGGCGTACGCGGCTCCGCAGGCGCTCGCGCTGGTAAAGACCGGCGCGTTCGCGACGTTCGATGAGACGGTGGAGGTGGTGGTGCGCCTCGGCGTCGATCCGCGCCACGCCGATCAGGTGGTGCGCGGCACCGTGGTCCTCCCGGCGGGAACGGGTGCGACGGTGCGCGTGCTGGTGATCGCCGTCGGCGACAAGGCGAAGGAAGCCGAGGCCGCGGGCGCCGATTTCGTCGGCACCGAGTACATCGCCAAGATCAAGGAAGGCTGGACCGACTTTGACGTCATGATTGCCACGCCCGACCAGATGGGCCAGGTGGGCCAGCTGGGGCGCGTGCTCGGCCCCCGCGGGCTGATGCCGAACCCCAAGGCGGGCACCGTGACGATGAACGTGGGCCAGGCCGTGAAGGAGACCAAGGCCGGCAAGATCGAGTTCCGGGTCGACAAGGGCGGCAATGTGCACGCCAAGATCGGCAAGGTGTCGTTCGAGGCCGACGCGCTCGCGACGAACTTCTCCGCCTTCATGGACCAGATCATGCGTTCCAAGCCGGCGGCCGCGAAGGGCGTCTATGTGCGGAACGTCTCGGTCTCGTCGACGATGGGCCCCGGGGTGAAGGTCGACACCACCCCCTACCGGTAACGAGCCATGAAGCGCACAGACAAGGAAAAGCTCGTCGCCGAGCTCAGCGAGAAGATCAAGGGCGCCAGCGCCCTGTACTACACCGACTTCACCGGGCTGAACGTGAAGCGGATGACGGACCTGCGGCGCCGCCTGCGGCGCGCCGGGGTGGAGTATGTGGTGATCAAGAACTCGCTGGCCATCCGCGCGGTGAACGAGTGCGGGCTGGTGGGGCAGCCGATCAAGGGCCCGACGGGCGTGGTGGTGGCGAAGGACGCCATTGCGGCGGCCAAGGTGCTGGCCGACTTCGCCAAGGCGAACGACCAGCGGCCCACGGTGAAGGGCGGCATTTATGAAGGGGCGGTGGTCGACCAGGCGATGGTCAGCAAGCTCGCCACGATGCCGACCCGCGACGAGGCCCTGAGCATGTTCGCCGGGTACCTCAACAGCATCCTGATGACGTTCGCGCTGTCGCTCGACGCGCGAAAGGCGCAGCTCGAAGGCAACAGCGAACTGATTCCCCAGGCGTCCGCCTGATCAACAACGCCCCAGGACTCCTGGGAACTACACGGAGATTCAAACCATGGCTACCACGACCCTGAGCAACGACGAGATCCTCGACGCGATCGGCAACAAGTCGGTCATCGAGCTGGTCGAGCTCATTGATGCGTTCAAGACGAAGTTCAATGTCACCATCGCCGCCGTCGCCGCGGGCGGTGCGGCCGCACCGGCCGCCGCCGTCGTCGAAGAGCAGACCGAGTTCACGGTCACGCTGATGAATTGCGGCGCCAAGAAGATCCAGGTCATCAAGGTTGTCCGCGAAATCACCGGGCTCGGGCTGAAGGAAGCCAAGGACCTGGTTGATGGCGCGCCGCAGGCCGTGAAGGCCGGTGTCACGAAGGACGAGGCGGCCGCGCTGAAGGCCAAGCTCGAGGCTGAGGGCGCGAGCGTCGAAGTCAAGTAAGGCCGGGGGTTGCCGGCGGTGCGGGTTGTCCGCGCCGCCGGGTTCCCACCCTCAGCCCCAACGACCTCCCGTGATCGCACGCCCCAACCTGCTGTACAACTGAACTGTTCGACGCCCTGATCCTGTCCCGCGGCAAATCGCCGCGTGATGGGCCGGGGCGGTTTTCGCCTGTCCACCAGACGGTCCGGACACCCCATGATCAAGCAGATTTCGTTCGCCAAGCTCGACGAGCGGATGGAGATGCCCCATCTCCTCGACATCCAGGTGCGCGCTTTCGAGTCGCTGCTCCAGCTGGATGCCGCCGCCAAACACCGCGAAGACGTCGGTCTCGAGCGGGTCTTCAAGGACCTGTTCCCGATTGAGGACGTCCACCAGAACTTCTCGCTCGAATTCGAGAAGTACACGCTCGGTGAGCCGAAGTACGATGTCGAGGAGTGCATCGAGCGGGACATGACCTACTCGGCGCCGCTCAAGGCGACGCTGTCGCTGCGCGTCTTCGAGGACGCCGGCAACGGCAAGCGGCTCAAGAACGAGATCCGCAAGGAAGTCTATCTCGGCGAACTGCCGCTGCTGACGAAGCTCGGCACCTTCGTGATCAACGGGGCCGAGCGCGTGATCGTGTCGCAGTTGCACCGCTCGCCGGGCGTCGTGTTTGAGGAGAGCACGCACCCCAACGGGCAGCGGCTGATCTCGTCGCGCATCATCCCGTTCCGCGGCTCGTGGGTGGAGTTCACCGTCGACATCCACGACATCATCTACGTCCACATCGACAAGAAGAAGAAGTTCCCGGCCACGGCGCTCCTGCGCGCGTTCGGCTACGGGAGCAACGCGGACATCCTGCGGCTCTTCTTCGCGGTGCGCGACCTCGACCTGCTCAAGAAGCGCGAAGGCCGCGCCGAGAACCGCGAGGTCGTCGGAGCCATCGTCGCCGAGGACATCGAGCTGAGGGGCGAGGCGGCGGCGGATGACGCGCCGAAGCCGAAGACCAAGAAGGCGCGCGCCCAGCGCGAGCGCGACGAGAACCTGCTGCTGGTGAAGGTGGGTGACGAGCTGACCGACGAGGTGTTCAACCGCCTGCGCCGGCAGAAGATCGACAAGGTGAAGGTCTTCGCGTCGTACATGTCGGTGGACCTGCGCGACGAACTCGACGCGATCGAGCGCTCCGAGCGCACGACGCCGCGCGTGATTGCGCTTGACGTGGTCGACCCGACCACGGGCGAGGTGATTGCCGAAGCCGGTCAGGCGCTCAAGGAGATGCTCTGCAAGCGCCTCCGCAAGGCCGACCTGCACCGCGTGCACGTCTTCGTGCCGTCGCTGCGCGTCGAGAGCCAGCTGATCAAGAACACGCTGCTCAAGGACCCGACGCACGCCGAGGAAGAGGCGCTCAAGCAGATCTACTCGCTGCTCCGCCCGGGCGACGCGCCCAACAAGGAGACGGCCAAGCAGGCGCTCGAACGGCTCTTCTTCTCGCCCAAGCGGTACGACCTGGGCCGCGTGGGACGCTACAAGATCAACCAGCGCCTGGGGCTGTCGACGTCATCGGACACGACGGTGCTGACGGTGCACGACTTCGTCGCGATCCTCCGCTATCTCGTGGAACTGCACGAGGGGCGCGGGCACACGGATGACATCGACCACCTGGGCAACCGGCGCATCCGGTCGGTGGGCGAGCTGATCGCCAACCAGTTCTCCGTCGGCCTGTCGCGCATGGCGCGCCTGGTCAAGGAGCGGATGAGCATCAACCAGGACACCGAGAAAATTGCGCTCGACGATCTCGTCAACGCGCGCACGGTGTCGGCGGTCATTCAGGCCTTCTTCGGGTCGTCGCAGCTGTCGCAGTTCATGGACCAGACGAACCCGCTGGCGGAGCTGACGCACAAGCGCCGCCTGTCGGCGCTCGGACCGGGCGGCCTGACGCGAGAGCGCGCCGGCTTCGAAGTCCGCGACGTGCACTATTCGCAGTACGGCCGCATGTGTCCCATCGAGACGCCGGAAGGCCCGAACATCGGCCTCATCACGTCGCTGGCGTGCTATGCGCGCGTCAACGACCTCGGCTTCGTGGAGACGCCGTATCTCGTGGTGCGGAACAGCAAGGTGACGGGCGACCTCGAGTGGCTGGACGCCAACCGCGAGGAGGACGCGATCATCGCGCAGGCCAACGCCAAGCTGAACCCCGACGGGACGTTTGTCGACGAACTGGTGCTCAGCCGCCAGCAGTCGGACGTGCCGCTGGTGGCGCCGGCGCGCATTGACTACATGGATGTGGCTCCGGAGCAGGTGGTGTCGATTGCCGCGGCGCTCATTCCGTTCCTCGAGCACGACGACGCCAACCGCGCGCTGATGGGCAGCAACATGCAGCGCCAGGCGGTGCCGCTCCTCAACCCGCAGACGCCGGTGGTGGGCACGGGGCTCGAGGAGAAGGTGGCGCAGGACTCGGGCGCGGTGGTGATTGCCAAGCGCGCCGGTGTGGTGACGCGCGTGACGGCCGACGAGATCATCGTTGACGCCGGCCAGGGACGGGAAGGGAAGCGCGACGCCGGGGCCCCGCTGGCCCGCCTCACGCAGCAGGACCGCTACAAGCTGAAGAAGTACTGGCGCACCAACCAGGACACGGCCATCAACCAGCGCCCGGCAGTGAAGCTCGGGCAGAAGGTGAAGCAGGGCGAGGTGCTCGCCGACGGCGCGGCCACGGAACACGGCCAGCTGGCGCTGGGCAGCAACGTCACGGTGGCGTTCATGCCGTGGTACGGGCACAACTTCGAAGACGCCATCGTGCTCTCGGAGCGTCTGGTGAAGGACGACGTCTATTCGTCGATCCACATCCAGGAGCTCGAACTGCACGTCCGCGACACCAAGCGCGGCCAGGAAGAGATCACGCGCGAGATTCCGAACGTCTCGGAGGAGTCGCTGGTCGACCTCGACGAGCGTGGCATCGTGCGCATTGGCGCCCACGTGAAGCCGGGCGACATCCTCGTCGGCAAGATCACGCCAAAGGGCGAGACGGAGCTGTCGCCGGAAGAGAAGCTGCTGACGGCGATCTTCGGCGAAAAGGCGAAGGACGTCAAGGATTCGTCGCTCAAGGTGCCGCCGGGCATGGAAGGCGTCGTCATCGACTGCAAGATCTTCTCACGCGTCGAGGATCAGGTTGTCGAGAAGGATCGTGGCGAGCGCATTGGCGACGTCCGCCGGCTCGAGGGCGAGGAGAAGGTGCGCGTCAACGACGTGCGCGACGAGGAGATCAAGGAACTGCTCGTCGGGCAGATCGTGGAGCTCGCGCTGAAGAGCGGCACGGTGGAGGAGGCGATCGCCAAGGGCACCAAGCTGACCGACGACATTCTCGGCACGCTGCGCCTGGCGACGCTCGACCTCAAGACGTTCCGCGTCGGCAACAAGAAGGTGAATGACGAAGTCCGCGAGATCATCGAGGCGGCCAACGAGGTCAAGGCGAAGATCGAGGAGCGGGCGGAACAGCGCATCGACAGCATCCTCCAGCCGGACGAACTGCCCCCGGGCGTGATCCAGCTGGTGAAGGTCTATCTCGCCGAGAAGCGCAAGATCTCGGTCGGCGACAAGATGGCGGGGCGCCATGGCAACAAGGGCATCGTGGCGCGCATCGTGCCGGAAGAGGACATGCCGTTCCTGCCGGACGGTCGTCCGGTGGACATCGTGCTCAACCCGCTCGGCGTGCCGAGCCGCATGAACGTGGGGCAGATTCTCGAGACGCACCTCGGGTGGGCGGCCAAGCTGCTGGGCTTCTACGCCAAGACGCCGGTGTTCGCCGGCGCCAACGAGCGCGAGATCGGGCTGCTGCTGCGGTTGGCGGGCGTGTCGTGGGCGCGGGCGTCGCTGGGCCTGCAGGTGGAGGCCCCGTCGATCACGGACAAGGACATCCGGTGCCTCCTCGCCGACATCAAGCCGAGCGCGGCGGACCTGGACAAGGTGGAGCTGCTGAACGACGCGACGCTGAACGACCTGCACGGGCGCGCGATGTCGGCAGAGACGAAGGAGATCTTCGTCCGGGTGCGCGACTACCTGGCGGCGGCCGCGAAGGAACTGGCGGACCGCGAGCACGCGAACCTCAAGCACGAGAAGGCGTTTCACGAGGTGGCGGCGGATGACGCCGACTACGCCGCGCGGAAGGCCGAGTTCAAGAAGGTGGGCAAGGAGATCGAGAAGCTCGACGCATTCACGGCGGCGGAGCTGCTCGTGTCGCGCGGGCATCCCGCGCTGGCTGCGATGCTTGGGCCGAAGAGCGAGGCCGACGTCGATGCGGCGTCGATCGAGCTGCTCGGGTTGGCCGGCATCCTGCCGTTCGGCAAGATCCGCCTGCGCGACGGCCGCACCGGCGAGACGTTCACGAGCGCGGTGACCGTGGGACAGGTGTACATGCTGAAGCTGAGCCACCTGGTGGACGACAAGATCCACGCCCGGAGCATCGGACCGTACTCGCTGGTCACGCAGCAGCCGCTGGCGGGCAAGGCGCAGTTCGGCGGCCAGCGCTTCGGCGAAATGGAAGTGTGGGCGCTCGAGGCGTATGGGGCCGCGCACACCTTGCAGGAGATCCTGACCGTCAAGTCGGACGACGTGAGCGGCCGCAGCCGCGTGTACGAGGCGATCGTGAAGGGGCAGAACCTGCCCGAGCCCGGCACGCCGGAGTCGTTCAACGTGCTGGTCAAGGAACTGCAGGCGCTGGGAATCCACGTCACCATGGACGCGAACGAAACCACCGGCGGGTCCTTCGGGAACGGGAGCGAGGAATAATCAATGATTGATTTCCGCAACGCGCGCGAACAGCGCGCCTCAGCGTTCGACTTCATCCAGGTGCGCATTGCGAGCCCGGAGGAGATCCGCGGCCCGCGCGACCCCAAGGAGCGCGAGCGGCTGGAGATGGCCGGCCTCCGTTCGTGGTGGTCGTGGGGTGAGGTGACCAAGCCGGAGACCATCAACTACCGGTCGTTCAAGCCGGAGAAGGACGGTCTCTTCTGCGAGCGCATCTTTGGCCCGGTGAAGGACTGGGAGTGCCACTGCGGCAAGTACAAGCGCATCCGCTACCGCGGTGTGATTTGCGACCGCTGCGGCGTGGAAGTGACGCTGAGCAAGGTGCGCCGCGACCGCATGGGGCACATCGAGCTTGCCGTGCCGGTGGCCCACATCTGGTTCTTCAAGACGCTGCCGAGCCCGATGGGCAACCTCCTCGACCTCACGCTCCGTGACCTCGAGAAGGTGATCTACTATTCCAATTACGTCGTCATCGACGCGGGCGAGCAGGAAGTCCACGCCAACGACCTGCTGGACGAGGAGCAGTTCCTCGAGCTGCGCACGAAGGCGAAGGCCGAGAACGACACGGCGTTCCTCGCCGACATCGGCGCGCCGGCGGTGCGCGAGCTGCTGCGCCGCCTCGACGTCGACAAGACGGCCGAGGAACTGCGCGGCATGGTGGCCGTCGAGACGTCGCAGCACAAGAAGAAGCAGCAGCTGAAGCGGCTCAAGATCGTCGACGCGTTCCGCAACTCGGGCGACCACTCGGACATCCGCAACCGTCCGGAGTGGATGATCATGGACGTGGTGCCGGTGATTCCGCCGGACCTGCGTCCGCTCGTGCCGCTCGATGGCGGCCGGTTTGCGACGTCGGACCTCAACGACCTGTACCGCCGCGTCATCAACCGCAACAACCGCCTGCAGAAGCTGATCGTGCACCGCGCGCCGGAAGTGATCCTGCGCAACGAGAAGCGCATGCTGCAGGAGGCGGTGGACGCGCTGTTCGACAACGGACGCCGGTCGAAGGCGATCCGCGGCCGCGGCAAGCGTCCGCTGAAGTCGCTGTCGGACATGCTCAAGGGCAAGCAGGGGCGCTTCCGCCAGAACCTGCTCGGCAAGCGCGTGGACTACTCGGGCCGTTCGGTCATCGTGGTGGGTCCCGAGCTCAAGCTGCACCAGTGCGGCCTGCCGAAGGCGATGGCGCTCGAGCTGTTCAAGCCGTTCATCATCCATAAGCTCGTGGAGAAGGGCATTGCCGAGACGGTGAAGCGTGCCAAGAAGATCGTGGAGCGTGAGAGCCCCGAGGTGTACGAGATCCTCGAGGAGATCATCCGCGATCATCCGGTGCTGCTCAACCGCGCGCCGACGCTGCACCGCCTGGGCATTCAGGCGTTCGAGCCGGTGCTCGTGGAAGGCAAGGCCATCCGCATCCACCCGCTCGTCTGCGCGGCGTTCAACGCCGACTTCGACGGCGACCAGATGGCGGTGCACGTGCCGCTGTCGTTCGAGGCGCAGCTCGAGTGCCGCGTCCTCATGCTGTCGTCCAACAACATTCTCAAGCCGGCCGACGGACGCCCGGTGGCGGAGCCCAGCCAGGACATCGTGCTCGGCTGCTACTTCGCGACCAAGGCGCCGACCGACTTTGACGTGATCGTGAAGGACCCCAAGCGCGTGGCCAAGCTCAGTTCGTACGGCTGCGCGGAAGAAGTGGAGATGGCGCTGGCCCTTGGCCGGCTGACCACGCACTCGGCGCTGCGCTACCTCGTACGCACCGCCGATGGCGAGGTGTCGTGGGTGGTGACGACGGCCGGGCGCGTGATGTTCAGCGAGATCGTGCCGCCGGAGCTGCCGTTCCAGAACCGCGACATGAAGAAGAAGGCGTTGTCGGAGCTGGTGTTCGAGTCGTACCGCTTTGCCGGACTGGCCGCCACGGTGGCGTTCCTCGACCGGCTCAAGGACTTCGGCTTCCGCAACGCCACGCGCGGCGGCGTGTCGATCGGCATCTCCGACCTGGAGATCCCGAGCGAGAAGGAGACGCTGCTCGAGGAGGCGGGGACGCGCGTCGAGCGCTTCCAGAAGGCCTACGCGACCGGCAACATCACGAACGGCGAACGCTACAACAAGGTCATCGACACCTGGACGCACGCGAACAACGACATCGCGGATGCGATGGTCAAGCGCATGCGGGAGTCGCAGGCGGGCTTCAACCCGGTGTTCATGATGTTCGACTCCGGGTCGCGCGGATCGCGCGACCAGATCCGCCAGCTGGCCGGCATGCGCGGCCTGATGGCGAAGCCGCAGAAGAAGCTCACCGGCGGCATCGGCGAGATCATCGAGAGCCCCATCAAGTCGAACTTCCGTGAAGGCCTGTCGGTGCTCGAGTACTTCATCTCGACCCACGGCGCCCGCAAGGGCCTGGCCGACACGGCGCTCAAGACGGCCGACGCCGGCTACCTGACCCGCCGCCTCTGCGACGTGGCCCAGGACGTGACGATCAACGAAGAGGATTGCGGGACGATCATGGGGCTGGAGGTGTCGGCGCTGAAGGAAGGCGAGGACATCATCGAGCCGCTGTCGGAGCGCATCGTCGGCATCGTGGCCGCCGAGGATGTGTACGACCCGCAACTGCGCGACGATGCCGGGCGTCCGGCGCTGCTGGTCGAGGCTGGCCAGATGATGGAAGAGGAAACCGCACGCGCCATCGAGGACGCCGGCATCGAGTCGATCAAGATCCGGTCGGTGCTGACGTGCGAGGCCAAGCGTGGCCTCTGCCGCATGTGCTATGGGCGCAACCTGGCCACCATGAAGATGGTGGACATCGGCGAAGCCGTCGGCATCATCGCGGCGCAGTCGATTGGCGAGCCCGGCACGCAGCTGACGCTCCGCACGTTCCACATCGGCGGCACGGCAGCCCGCATCGCCGAGCAGACGGCGCGCAAGTCGAAGGTGGCGGGCGTGGTGGAGTACGGCGACCGCCTGGTCACCGTGATCAACGGCGAGGGGCAGCGCATCGTGACGTCGTACGAGGGCGAGCTCTTCGTGCGCGCGTCGGCCGACAAGAACGCCGTCGTCTCGGCCCGCCTGCAGGTGCCGCTCGGCGCCATCCTGCTGGTCAAGGACCATGACGAGGTCAAGAAGGACGCCATCGTCTTCACGTGGGACCCGTACACCAACCCGATCATCACCGACACCGAGGGCGTCATCAAGTTCGTCGACCTCGTGGAGGACGAGAGCTTCGCCGAGGAACTCGACGAGCTCACCGGCCTGCGTCAGCGCGTGGTGATCGAGGATCGCGAGAAGAAGCTGCACCCGCACATCGAGATCTGGACGACGAAGGCCGGCAAGGAGAAGAAGGTCCGCGACTTCGTCATTCCGGTGGGCGCCCAGCTGATCATCGGCGACGGCGAGAACGTGGGCGCCGGCACGACGATCGCGAAGGTCAACCGCGAGGCCTACAAGACCCGCGACATCACGGGCGGCCTGCCGCGCGTGGCCGAGTTGTTCGAGGCGCGCCGTCCGAAGGATCCGGCGACGATTTCGGAGATCGACGGCGTCGTGCGGTTTGGCGACATCAAGCGCGGCAAGCGCGAGATCTTCGTGCAGCCGCTCGACGGCAGCGGGTCGATGGACGAGACCGTGCCGGCGCAGCTGTACGAAGTGGCGGCCGGCAAGCACTTGCGCGTGCACGAGGGCGACCGCGTGCGCGCCGGCGACCGCCTCTCCGAGGGCCCGGTGAACCCGCACGACATCCTGCGGATCAAGGGCCCGCGTGCCGTGCAGGAATACCTGCTCAATGAAGTGCAGGAGGTCTACCGCCTGCAGGGCGTGAAGATCAACGACAAGCACATCGGCGTGATCGTGCGCCAGATGCTGCAGAAGGTGCGCGTCGTGGATTCGGCAGACACCGAGTTCCTGGAAGGCGAGAACGTGGACAAGGCGGCGTTCCGCGATGCCAACGACCGCTCCAAGAAGAAGAAGCTCAACGCCGCGACGTCCGAGCCGCTGCTGCTCGGCATCACGAAGGCGAGCCTCACGACGCAGTCGTTCATCTCGGCAGCGTCGTTCCAGGAGACCACTCGCGTCCTCACCGATGCGGCCATCCGCGGGGCCAAGGACAACCTCCTCGGTCTCAAGGAGAACATCATCATCGGGCATCTCATCCCGGCCGGCACCGGCATGTACCGGTACCAGCAGGTGGACATGGATGTCGAAGCGCCCTCGCTGCCGGAGCCGGAGTTTGGCCTCGGCGATCTGGGCGCGCTTCCGCCGATCGCCGACGACCTGTCGCCGCTTGGCGCCGAAGAACTCGAGTGAGCTGACACGGCAGTAGGCAGGCTCACGAGGCCCGTCTCCGCGAGGAGGCGGGCCTCGTTGCATGGACGGGCGGCAGGGCGCGTGCCGCTGGTGCCGCTGGTGCCGCTGGTGCCGCTGGTGCCGCTGGTGCCGCTGGTGCCGCTGGTGCCGCTGGTGCAGCAGGCGCACGCACCGGGTCGCGGGTGCTGTCACGAACTTCACGCCGACCGTCACTCCGTCACCTTCCCAGCCTCGCAGAGTCGGTGCCTGAGAATTATGTTGCACAGGCTGTCGGCCACTGAGCGCCGACCGGCCTACACATTTATTGGAGTTGCATTGGTTCGCACGCCCGGCGGCGACCATCAGGTGATAGCGCCGACCGTCACCCGTCGCGAGGTACGCCGACTGGCCTGGCGTCTCGCGGCGTATGTGGCGCTGGCGTGTACGCCGATGCTGGCGCGGGCGCAGACCTCGCTGGTCGAGGACTGGCGTTGGGTGCGATTTGGTGTCGCCGAGGGGCTGCCGTCACCGGTCGTGCATGAGGTGGTGCGTGGCACGGATGGGACGATGTGGGCGGCCACCGACCGTGGTCCGGCGTGGTTTGACGGGTACCGGTGGCAGGGCGTGCGCGACGAGTCGGGCCGGGCCCTGACGTCGGAACGGGCGCACTTCGTGTCGGCCGGCGCCGGCGGCGTGGTGCTGTTCGCCGCGCAGGGCACCATCTACCGCGTCGATGCCAGGGCACAACCCGCACATCCCTTGCCGGCCTTTGCGCAGGAAGTGCAGTCGTGGAGCCGGGTGGCCGTGTCGCGCGATGGCCTGTGGGCCATTGTGGTCGTGGCGGACCGGCTGAAACTGCGCCGCCTGAGCGGCGATCGGTGGGTCGAGGAGCCGTGGCCAGGGGAACTGCCCCGGCAGTCGTACAACGCCAAGCTGCATGTGGGCGAGAAGGGGCGGCTGCTCCTGTCCGTGGGAGCGGCGCTCTGGGAGCGTCGTGACCGGGCGTGGATTCCGGTTCCGCCATTCCTCGGCGGTCGGGGCAACATCTCCCGGGTCGTGCAGAACGCCGCGGGCGAGGAGCGTGTCGTCGTGGCGAGTCCTGATCCCGTGCAGGGGGTCTGGGCGCGCGGCCCCAGCGTCGGGCCACGCTGGACACAGTTCCCCGAGTTCGGCAGCGAGAGCCCGGCAGCGTTCGATATCGGATCCGACGGCTCGGCGGTGGGCATCCTCGATGCCGGCGACTTCATGTATTGCGACACGCAGGGCTGGCGGCGGCTCATTGCGCCGCAGTTCCTCGCCACCGCGTCGTCTGCCGCATTCGATGCCAATGGGGACGTCTGGTTCGGCACGCGCAGCGGCGTCGTGCTCTGGCGGCGCAAGAGCGAGCGGTGGACGCAGTGGCGCGTCGCTGCCTCGCAGCCCGTCAATCGCGTGAACGGCGTTGCCGTCGCGATGAATGGCGACGTGGTCGCGGCGACCGCTGGCGGCGTGGCATTTCCCGAGGCTGATGGAAAGTTGCGGGTCGACGGGGGGCTTCCCACCGTTCCCTTCACCGCGATTGCGTGGGCGCGCGGGCACCGCCTGTGGGCAGGGAGCGGCGGATCGTTCAGCGGCGTCTATCAGCAGACGGCGTCGGGCTGGACGCTGCGCACCGACGCGCCCGGCCTGTCGCGCGCCGGCATCCACCGCATTGTGCAGGGGCGCGACAGCTCGCTGTGGCTGCTTGGGTTGCCGGTGGGGCGCAATGGCCGAGGCGGCGTGTGGCACGTCGAGGGCAACCGCATCCAGGCCATTGCGTTGCCGGAGAGCGTGGACACCGCGCGCTTCTATGATTTTGCCGAGGATACTTCCGGCGTGCGATGGATCGCGACGGACAAGGGCGTGCTGCACTCCGTTGGCGGCGCGTTCCAGCTGATGCGCGCCTACCCGCCGCCGGAGAACGATGTCGCGTTCTCACTGGCACTCGGCGATAGCGGCTGTGTGTGGGTGGGATTGCGGTCTCATGGCATCATCCGGATCCGGCGTGACCTGTCATTCGAATCGACGGCGACCATCGGTCCCGCGCCGTCAGGGCAGGTGACGGTGGCACGGGCCGACGATGGATCACTCTGGGCCACCAGTCCCGATGGCATCTGGGTGCGCGTCGGCAGCTCGTGGTCCCTGCTCACGCGCACGTTTGGCCTCCCCACCCAGGCGGTCTGGCCCATCGCGTCTGCCGGCAGTGACATCTACGTTGGCACGCTTGGCGCGGGGCTGCTGCGCCTGCGACTCGATGAGCTGCGCGACGCCGAGCCGCGCGTGCTCATCTCGGCGCCGCGGCTCGAGGAGGGAGTGCTGATGCTCCGGTGGGGCGTGTCGACCGAACGTGGCATCGTGGCGCCCGAGGATGTGGCCTCGCGGTGGCGCGTGGACGACGGCGAGTGGTCCGCGTGGTCCGGTACAACGTCGGTGGTGGCGCCGATGCGCATGCCGTGGCGGCGCCACGTCCTGTCGGTCGAGGCGCGCACGCCGCTCGGCGTGCGGACTGTCGAGCCGACGCTGGAACCGTTCGTCGTGCCGCCACCGGGCTGGTGGCGGCGCGCCATGCTGGTGCCGCTGGCCGGCCTGCTCGGCCTGCTGGCGTGGCTGAGCGTGCTGCTTGTGCGCCGTCGTCGGCTGCAGGAGATCCTGTCGCGTCGCGTGCGGGAGGCGGAGCGGTTGGAACTCGCCGGGAGCTTTGCGGCGGGCATGGCGCACGAGCTCAACAACCTGCTGACGACGATCCTCGTCAACGCCGAGATCATCGAGCATGAGTCGCCTGACAGCGACGATCCGGGTCCCGTGGACGAGATCCGGAAGGCCGCGTTGCGGGCGGCAGGGCAGGTGCGCTCCGTGCTCACCTTCACGCACGACCGGTCGCTGGTGCTGCTGGCCATCGACTTGTCGGACCTGCTGCGGAGGCAACGGGCGTCGCTCGGCGCGCAGTTCCCGTCTGACGTCGCGCTGGAGTGGCTGGTGCCGGACGAGCCGGTGATCGTGCGGGCCGAGCCCAACGGCGTGGCCGCGATGCTGCGCGCGCTGGCCGAGAATGCCGTTGAGGCGATGGGAGCACGCGGGACCTTCACGCTGTCGCTCGCTGTCGTTTCGCTCTCGTCACTGCGCCAGAGCCAACTTGGCCTTGCCGCCGCGCCGTCCTATGCGGCTGTGCGCGTCTCGGATACCGGCCTGGGCATGACCGATGCGCAGCGCGCCCGGGCGTTCGAGCCGTACTACTCCACGCGCAACCGGGCCGGCCTCGGGTTGCCACTCGTCTACGCCTTCGCGCGTCGGTTCAACGGCGCGGTGGAAATTGGAGAAGGCGCGGCGGTTGGCACGACGATCTGCCTGTACTTCGCGGTGGACGCCGGGGCGTCGGCCTAGCGCGACACTGGCGCGGGCTTGGCGCGGCGGGTCACGAGCAGCGCGTTGCCTACGTCGCGCTCGCCGGTCTTGTCGGAGGGCGAGTTCACGACGCGGCCACCGATGACCATCGTGGTGGAGCCGCCTCCGTCGAAGTTCAGGGCCTGCCATGCCCCGAGTGCCTTCATGAGGTTCGCGAGCTCGACGAGGGTCATGCCGACGCTCGTGGCCGTGCGTCCATCGACCGTGACGAGCAGCAGCGTGGATCCGTCGCGGGTGAAGCCCACCGCGGTGCGCGGATGCCGCACCTCGGCGTTGCGCGAGATGGTGCCCTCCTCGGCCGGGGCGCGTGCGGCGACATTGGCGCCGTTGCGCAGGATGCGTGGCCAGCCGCCCATCACAAGAGCCGGCGCCGCCGCGCCGGCCGCCGGCCATGGTGTGAGTCCGAGTGTGATGCGGAGCGTGTCGCGTTCGCCGATAGCCGCCGCCTCGCTGGCGCGCGCACCGTACGCCGCGAGCACCGCGCCATCCGCGGGGATGGCGCTTCCCGAGGCGCGGCTCGCGGCGCCGCGCGTCACGAACAGGAGCGTATCGCCGCGTCGGCCGGCCGGCGTCAGCGTGAGTTCGGCCACGGGGCGCACCGTGTCGCGCGGGGTTGCCGCACCAAACCGTGGCGTGAAGAGCGCGGCGCCTTCATGGGCGCCGGCGCTGGGGGCATTGAGCGTGATGAGCGGGAAATGCAGGCGGGCCGTCTCCAGCCAGCCGTCGAAGGTGAACCGGTCAATCCTCGGATGTCGCGCCGAGTCGAGTGCAAATTGCGCATGCACGTTGTCGAAGGTGTCGAACGGCGAGTCAGTGACGCGGATGCCCTTCCACCATTCCCCGTCGATGAGCACGTTGTTCTCGTTCGCGCCGGTCTGCAGGTCGAAGAAATCGGCGTTGACGGCGGCCAGCACCTGCTCGCCATCGCCTGCGCGCCGCGCCACCATCGCGCTTACCCGCTCGCGCGAGGTGAGTTGGTCGTGCGCCCGGACGTGTCGCACGGCCAGGTCGGCACGCCGCAGGTCGACGCGCACGATGTGGATGACCCACGGGCCCAGCGGGCGCACCAGTCGCGTGTGCGTGACGCCCGGGGCGAGCGTGTCCGTGCGGCTCGAGTCGGCGCGGCTCGAGTCGGCGCGCTGTGCCAGGATCGGTGTCCAGGCCAGCAGGGCGACACACATGGCAGTGCAGGGACGGGTCATGTTCCTGTGGCGCTGAAATGTAGTACGCCCTAAGTTAGGCCGTTGCCCGGTAGTCTGCAGAGCCCCTGAACCGTTGCCTGATTTCACGCTCCATCCTGTGGTACACGGCACTTTCCGTCCATTCGGTCCCACCCCCCACTCCCAGCATCAGGAGCACACGTATGCGGAGACTCGTGAGCCACGCGCTCGCGGCACTCACTCTCGCGGCCACGATGGCCACGGCCGTGTTCGCCCAGAATACCGTCATTCTCGTCGGCGTAGTCCGGACGGATGGCCAGCCCCTGGTGGATGCCCAGGTGACCGTCACCAACGTCGCCACGCAGGAAACGGCGCGGACGGTGACGAAGGCGAACGGCGAGTTCCGCTTTCTTGGACTGTTCACCGGCCAGTACGCGGTGACGGTGCGGGCGATCGGCTACAAGCCCACCGGGCAGAAGGTGCAGCTCTCCATTGGCCAGCGCGCGCGCCTCGAGTTCACGATGGAGAAGGGGATTTCCGAGTTGGCGGCACAGACCATCCTCGGCGAGAAGGTGAAGCAGGTGGAAGTGCAGCGCCTGTCGGTGTCGGCGCCCGTCATGAAGATGGAGATCGAGAATCTGCCGCTGAATGCGCGCGGCGTGATGAACCTCGCCGGCGTGGTGCCGGGCATCAAGACGTACGCGCCGCAGTCCGGCCGCACGCTGCCGAGCGCGGGTGGCGCCCCCGACCTGCGGTTCTTCAACGTCTATGTCGATGGCGTCGAGATGAAGAGCCTCTACAACGGCAACATCGTCGGCCTGGGCCAGACGGGCTCGCCGCTGCCGCAGGAGGCGATGGAGCAATTCCGCGTCTTCGTGAACCCGTACGACGCGGAGTATTCGCGGGCGGGGTCGTACGTCATCTCGGCCGAGACGCGCCGCGGGACGAACACGTGGGAAGGGTCGGCGTTCGGATTCCTGCAGAACAAGGCGATGATCACGCAGAACGCCTTCCAGACCTCGGTGCCCAACTACAACCGTCAGCAGCTCGGCTTCAACCTCCGCGGCCCGATCAAGAAGGACAAGCTGTTCATGGCGTTGAGCTACGAGCTGACGAACACGGCGTACTACCTTGACGTGAATCCGGTGAGCGGTCCGTGGTCGCAGTACAAGGGCTCGTTCCTGGCCCCCAACAAGAACAACACGCTGCTGTCGCGCTTCACTTACGTGCAGAGCCCGGCCGTCACGTACGACGCCACGGTCTCGGCGCGTTTCCTCGACGGCGAGGGGAACTTCGGTGCCCGTGTGTCGCAGAACGGCGGCATTTCGCAGAAGTACCGCATCTACACCGGCCAGTTGCGCCAGCGCTACCTCAAGGCGGGTGGCAACTTCGTCAACGAGGCCAGCCTGCAGATGGTGAGCTGGAGCCACAACGAGGCGCCGCTCCATCCGGGGCCGCAGCTGACCTATCCGGGCATCGTCTTCGGTACGAGCGGCTTCCCGCTCATCCTGAAGGAGCTGCACCTGCGCGCGGTGGACCGCGCCACGTGGAACATCGACAACGCCTCGGGCTCGCACGTCATCAAGGCCGGCGTCGAAGTGGCCAGCATCTCGGCCAGCCAGAACTTCGCGAACAACAAGGACGGCTCGTTCAACTTCCTCACCGATACGTCCACGCAGCCCAACACCGCATCGATCGCCGTCGGCTTCACCGACCCCACGGGGACCGAAGATGCCAAGGCGAGCGCCGACGCCATCACGACCGGCGTCTACCTCAATGACGAGTGGCGCATCAAGGACAACTTCACGCTGAGTCTCGGCCTGCGGCATGACGCCGAGTTCAACACGATGAACAACAAGTACACGGTGCCGTGGGCGAGTGACACCACGATCGAGCGCCTGTCGGCGGCGGGCGGTCCGCTGGCTGGCTATGTGAACCATGGCGACCGGGTGAATCAGCTGGGCAACTTCTCGCCGCGCGTCTCGTTCTCGTGGGACGTGACCAAGCAGAACAAGACGTTTGTGCGCGGCGGTCTCGGCATCATCTACGACCGCGTGACCAGCTTCATGGGCTTCCAGGAGCGCAAGAACTCCACGTGGCGCACGTACAACTTCACGTTCAATAACACGACGAACCTGCCCACGCAGGATCCGGCCGTGTTGCGGCAGCGCGTGCTGGCCGGGCAGTCGGGATCGCCGGCGCCGATCCTCATGAAGCACGACATGAAGACGCCGAAGAACCTGCAGATGTCGATCGGCTTCGGGCACCAGTTCAACGATGCGTTCGGCATCAACGTGGACTATGTGCGGCAGAACCTCACGAACCTGTACGTGCAGCGGAACCCGAACTACACCGACAAGTCGGTGACGCCGAGCGCGCGCAAGCTGACGTCGCGGTTTGGCGACATCATCCTGTGGGACGACATCGGCGAGGCCAACTACTCGGCGTTCCTCGTGTCGTCCACGTTCCAGCGCAACAAGACGCGCATCAACCTCGCGTACACGCTCGCCTGGTACGAGGGCAACTTCGACACGGCCGCGCTGCCCAACTTTGCACTGCCGTTCCTGTTCAACAAGCAGCGCACGACCGGCGACGAACGGCACCGCCTGGTCCTCTCCGAGGTGAGCCCGATTCCGTTCGGCTTCAACCTCTCGACCGTCGCCACGATCGCGAGCCCGCGTCCGTTCACGTCCATCGATGGCCGCGACATCAACCTCGACAACATCACCGGCGACGACTACACGGGTGGAACCACCACCTCGTCGGGCATTCGCACGGTGTTGCCGGCGAATTCGTTCCCCAACTGGTACCGCACGGTGGACGTGCGCCTTTCGCGCCCGATCTACACGGTCAACGGCAAGAAGGTCAGTTTCTCCGCCGAAGTGTTCAACCTGTTCAACTGGTACAACAAGCTGTCGTTCGGCAGCACGCAGTTCACCGCCACGGGCACTGCGGTGGCGTCGTATGGCGTTGCGACCGGCGCCTTCGCAGCCCGGCAGATGCAGGCCGGCATGCGGATCGACTGGTAGGCGGCACCGAAGCAGGGCGGGGGGCATCGCGACCACCGGTCGCGGTGCCCCCCGCGCCGTTGGTGCGCGGCATCGCCGCTGCTATCGCCGCTGCTATCGCCGCTGCTATCGCGGGCGCCGTGCGGGCGGCGGCGCATCGGCCATCAGCGCCGCCAGTGCCCGGACCGTCGTGACATTGCGAAAGGTCGCCTGCAGTCCGACGGCCCGCTCGAGGCGCGCCAGCGTGAACTTCGACTTGCCCACGCCCATGCTGCTGCGCCAGTACACTTCGCGCGCCGCGAACGTGAACGCATCGAACTCCGTCCCGAGGGCGCGCACTGCGCGCTGTTCGGCGACGGTCAGCGTGCGCGGCACGAATCCCACCGAGAGCGTGCCGCCTTCCGCCGCGACTGCGTCAGGCGCGTGCGCCACGGCGGCCGCCATCTCGTCGCCGGTCCGCAGGAAGGTCGCGACCTCGTAGCCGAGTGCCGCCGCCAGCGCGCGTGCAATGCGACGCTCGAGCGCCGCCGCGCCGGCCCGCGCCGTGCACAGCACGTTGCCACTGGCGATGAATGTGGCGACATCAGAAAGGCCCAGCGCCTCGAACTCCGCGCGGAGGCGCGGCATGGTGACGGTGTGGCCGCCGACGTTGATGGCGCGCAGCAGGGCGACGTAGCGTGGCATGGGGGAGGGAGCCGAGGGTTGACCGCGGGCCTGCGCACGGGGAACTTCACGCCATGACCCTCTCATGCGCCAGCGTCCGCGACCTTGCGTGCCGCGCCGCGCTGGTCGCCGCGCTCGCGGTTCCGGCGGTGCGCGCCGCCGCGCAGCCGTCGTATCGCTTCGTGACGCTGCGTGTCACCGACGAGGCCACGCAGGCGGCGCTGCCCGGCGTGCGTGTGACGGTGCAGGGGATCGGGGACCGCGAGTGGGGCACCGACGATCGCGGCGACGCAGTGCTCGCGGTGGCGCCGGGCCGGCGCACCGTGCTCGAGTTGCGGCGCATGGGGTACGCCCAACGCGTCGTGGAGGTTGCCGCCGGTGTCGAACCGGTGACGATGCGCCTTGCGCTGCAGGCGTCGGTCCTGCAGCTCGACACCACGCGCGTGGTGGGCGATGCGCGCTCGCCGATGCTCGACGGCTTCGAAGGGCGCCGCCTGCGTGGGGCCGGGTCGGCGACGTTCATCACGCGCGCGCAGATCGAGAAGCAGATGGCCGTCCGCACGATCGACGTCGTGCGCCGCGCGGCGGGCACCAAGGTCATCGACAGCAGCGGTGTGCTGCTCGTCGTGTCGTCACGCGGAAGCAAGGCGATCATCGGCGGTGGCGCTGCGGCGGCCAAGGGCGGTTCTGATCTCGCCCCCTGCGTGATGCGGGTCGCCGTGGATGGCATGATGCGCGAGTGGGGATTCTCGCTCGATGCGATCGATCCCAGGGAAATCCACGGCGTCGAGGTGTACCCGGGGCCGGCGACGATGCCCGTCGAGTTCAGCGGCCTGCGCAAGGACGCGTACTGCGGTCTCGTGATGATCTGGACGCGGCGCGGCCCCTGACGCCGCGTGACGTTTCGCCACACATTCCGCGCGTCTCTTCCACCGAGCCGATGAGCGCACCCGTGATCGCCCCCGCCCCCCCCGACACGCACGTCATCACGCGCCGGGCCGTGGCCTCGTGGATCGTCTACGACCTCGCCAACACCATCTTCTCGATGGGAGTGGTGTCGATGTACTTCTCCGCGTACATCCGCAACGAGGTCGGGCCCGCCCGCGCCGATGCGTCGTACGGCATCATCAGCGCCGTGTCGATGGGGATCATCTTCATCATCTCTCCGATGCTCGGCGCCATGACCGACCGCGCCAGCCGACGGATGCCGTTCCTCGTGTGGAGCACCGTCGTGTGCGTCGTGCTCACGGCGCTGCTCGGGCGCGGCGGCTATCAGGCCACGCTGTGGCTGTTCGTCATCGCCAACGCAGCGTATCAGGCGGGGCTGCAGTTCTACGACGCCATGCTCCCGGAAGTGAGCACGGAGGAGAACCGCGGGCGCATCAGCGGCATCGGCGTCGCGATCGGCTACCTCGGTTCGTACATCGCGGTCGGGCTGGGGCTGTATTTCGGCAGCGGCGACCTGCCCCGGCTCTTCTTCTACATCGCGGTCGTCTTCCTGCTGCTTTCCATTCCGTGCTTCGTCTTCGTGAAAGAACGGGGCAATCCCCACCCGCGCCCCGTCTTCAGCTGGGATGCCGTGCAGGGGTCGCTGCGTGACACCGTGGCGACGATCCGCAACGGGCACCTGTACCCCGGGCTCGTCCGGTTTCTCGTCGGGCGCATCTTCTACACGGACGCCATCAATACCGTCATCTCCATCATGACGCTCTACACCGTGAACCTCGCGGTGGCGGCCGGACAGGGCGAGGTGGCGGCCGCCCAGACGTCCAAGCTCATCATGATGGTGGCCATTACCTTCGCCGTCATCGGCGGCTTCTTCTGGGGATGGCTCGTCGACCGCATCGGGCCCAAGCGCACGCTCAACATCGTGCTCGTGATGTGGATCGTCACCTTCATCGCGGCGTCGGCGATGGGAATCCTCGGCCTGCCCATCGGCTACTTCTACATCGTCGCGTCGGCGGCGGGCGTGGCGCTCGGCGGCGTCTGGTCGGCCGACCGGCCGTTGATGCTGCGGCTCACGCCGCCCGACCGCATCGGCGAGTTCTACGGCCTGTACGGAATGGTCGGGCGCTTTTCGGCGATCACCGGCCCCATCATCTGGGCCATCGTGGCCAAGGTGACCATCGAGAGCGGCTGGATGACGCCGTCCAAGGGGCAGGGCGTGGGTGTGATCGTGCTGATGCTCCTGGTGATACTCTCCTACTGGATCCTGCGCGACGTGACGGACGAGAAACGGGACTGGTCGCACCTGGTGCCGAAGGGGTGACGATCCGGCGAGCGGTCGCAGTCGCGCTGTGCGTCGCGCTCGCCGCCCCGGTGCGCGCGCAGGCGCCACCGTCCTCCTGCGGGCCGGCAACCGGCAAGCTCGCCCTGGTGCTCGCCGGCGGCGGCGCCAAGGGGTTCGCGCACATCGCCGTCCTGCGAACGCTCGACTCGCTGGGCATCGTCCCCGATCTTGTCGTTGGCACGAGCGCGGGCGCGCTCATCGGCGCGCTGTACGCCAGCGGACTTGGCGTCCCCGACGTGCTGCAGGGCATCGTCGGGATGGGCCTCGACACCTTGGTCGGTCGATACGGCGCGGCGACTCCGCCATCGCTCGGCGACCGGCGCGCGATTCTCGCGTGGGAAGGCGGCGCGCAGGGCTTTGCGCTGCAGACCAACGTCGTGCGCGAGGCGCCGCTGAACGCCCTCATGACGGCACTCTACGTGCGTGGCAACCTGATCGCCCGTGGCGACTTCGACCGGTTGCCGATTCCCTTCCGCGCCATCGCCGCCGACCTCCGCACGCGCGAGCAGGTGGTGCTTGGCACTGGCGATCTGGCGCAGGCCGTGCGCGCCAGTGCGTCCATTCCCATCGTCTTTCGCGCCGTGCGCGAGGGCGGGCGTGACCTCGTGGACGGTGGCATCGCCAACAACGTCCCCATCGACGTCGCCCGCTCGCTCGGCGCGACGCGCATCATCGTGTCCACGCTGCGCGACACGTCGATCCTCGCCCTCCGCAGCGATGATCCCGTCACGGTCGCGGCGCAATTGGTCAACCTGCTCTTTGAACAGAGCCTGCCCGCGATGCGTCCCGGCGAGTTGATGCTGCAGTCCGAGGTGAGCGGCCTCGGCCAGCTCGACTTCTCGGCCGTCACCGTCGACAAGGCGATCGCCGCCGGCAATCGCGCGGCCGATGCGCTGCGCGCCGACGCGTGCCTGCCGCGCGGCCGCGTGCGCCCGCGCGGCACCGTGCCGCCCTTCGCCGCCGCCCTCGTGCGCGCCGATGCCGACGCCGATGTGGCGCGGGTGGTGCGCGTGACGCTCGGTGATCTGGGCGGCCGCGAGGTCGACGTGCCCCGGTTGCAGCAGCGCCTGCAGGGCTTGTCGCAGGTCGAGCGCTTCCGAGCGCTCTGGCTGCATCCGGTGCCCGCACCCGGCGATTCGGTGATCCTTGCACCCGTGGCGCGCGCGTCGGCCGTTGAACGCCAACTGGCGGGTGCGGCATTCGACCGGGAACTGGGGGCGCGGCTCTGGCTCGGGCGCGTGAAGGGGCTGTCGGGACGCAACGCCGAAGCGACCGAGGTCCTCGAGATCGGTCAGCTTGAGCAGGAGGCCTCGGCCATCCTGCGCCGCAGCTACGACGTCTTGCGGTCGCCGTGGTCGCCACTCGTGTCGAGTACCATCCGGCGGATGCAGGTGCGCGATATTCGCGATGGCGAAGAGTACCCGACCATTCCCACCGCCGACTGGAATGTGGACGTTGGCATCGAGCGGCGGTTCAGCCGCCGGTCGACCGTGGCGCTCACGGCGTTCGTGCGGCAGTGGGACGAGCCGGTCTTTCGCGGCTCGCCGACCGCCGTGGGTGCGCGATGGCGCATGCAGCGACTCGCCGTCGGAAATGGGGCGCACGGGTGGATGGAACTCGAGGCCACGCCGCGCTACTGGCGCACGGAACTCGCGTGGCACATTCCCGGCCGCGTGAGCGACTTCACGGTGGAGCCGTCGCTCTCGGCCGTTGTCGGGGAACACCTCCCGTTGCAGAACAGCGCTTACCTGGGTGGCGTTGACGAGGGGTTCCCCGGCTTCCTCATCCAGGAGTTGCGCGGCACGCAGTCGGCGACGGCGGCATTGCGGTTGGCGCACCCGCTGCTCGGGCCCGTCAGCTGGCAGGGCGTGGTGGCTGGTGGGATGCTGCAACGCGGCGGCTACGGGCTGTTCCGCAATGCCACCGCCTACTTCGGTGCGCGCGCCGGCGTGGGCATCACGACGGCGCTCGGTCCCGTGCTCATCCAGTACGGGGCGAACGATCGCGGCCGCGGTCGCTTCTGGTTCCGCTTCGGCGACTGGTTCTGACGCCGTGCGCGTGCCCGTCATCGACATCCTGCTCGCGGCCGCGGTCATCGCCGTCGCCATCGTGCTGGGCGCCGGCTGGTACTGGCGCCGCTGGGTGCGGCGCACGGCGCGGCGCGCGCATCGGCGCTTCGGCGCGCGCATCGACCGGTTCAAGCTGACTGGCAAGCGCTACATCACCGAGGCGCTCCTCAACGATCCGGAGGTCGCAATCGCCGTGCACGCGCACGCCGAGGCGCATGGCGCGAGCCACCGCGAGGTGTGGGCGCGGGTACGCACATATCTCGACGAGATCGTGCCGGCGTTTTCCCTGCTGATGTATTACAAGTTCGGCTACGCGCTCTCCCGCGCGCTGCTGTCGGTGTTCTACAAGGTCTCGGTGGATTACGTGCGGCGCGAGTCCATTGACGAACTGCCGCGCGAGTCGATTGTCATTTACCTCGTGAACCACCGCAGCAATGCCGACTATGTCCTCGCCAGCTATGCGCTGGCCGGCGAAGTGGCCATTTCGTATGCGGTGGGCGAGTGGGCGCGCGTCTTCCCGCTGGAGTACCTGTTCAAGTCGTTCGGCTCGTACTTCATTCGTCGGCGGTACCGCGAACCGCTGTACCATCGCGTGCTCGAGCGGTACGTGCAGCTCATCACGCGCAACGGCGTGACGCAGGGGATCTTTCCCGAGGGTGGTCTCACGCGCGACGGCCACCTGCGCCCCGCCAAGGTAGGGCTGCTCGACTACGTGCTCGGCGTGGCGCGCGAGCCCGGCTTCGCCGAGCGGTTGCATGTGATTCCCGTGGCGCTCAACTACGACCGCGTGCTCGAGGATCGCACCCTGCTGCGTGAGTTGCGCATTACCGATGGCGCGGCGCGCAGCGGCCGGTTCGCACAGCTTGCCGAGGTGCTGCATTACGCCGGCTGGAATGCCGGGCGGGCGTTGTCGCGCCGCTGGAAGCGGTACGGTCGCGCGGCGGTGGTGATCGGCGAGCCCATTGCCGTGCAGCCGTGGCTGCAGGAACTCGCGGGGGGCGGCGTGCCGCTGTTTGAGCGACCGCGGGCCGACCGCCTGGGGGCAGTGCAGGCGTTCTGTGATCGCGTGATGGTGCGGATTGGCGCCATCATTCCCGTGACGCCGGTGCCGCTGGCCTGCGCGGCGCTGCAGACCTTCGATGCCGACTTCATTGCGCGCGACAGGCTGCTGCAGCGGATGGCCGAGTTGCGCGACGTGCTGGTGGAGCGCGGCGCGCGCGTACTCAGCGCCGACCGCCGGGTGGAGGAGGCGTGGGACCGCGCCTACCGGATGCTGCGCATGCGGCGCGTCGTGGCGCGTGCGGGTGACGGCTACCTGATACTGCCGCGCGGGCGTGAGCTGGTGAGCTACTACGCCAACTCGATTGCCCACCTGTGCGGGGAGTTCGAGGGGGCGGTGAAGGCGCGCGACCAGCTGCCGGCGGACGCGTTGGTGGGCAGGTAGCGGCCACGTCCACGGCCACTGTCCACCACTGGATGCTACGGATCGTGCGGAATCGGGATTAGATGAAGCAAAGCCGCCTCGCGACCTGACGGCGCGCGCCAGTTGACCGGGGCTCCCCGGCCGACTATGTATTCATGCTCTGTTCCGTGCCACCCATTCCGGGTGATCCACGTAGAATCAGGTTCACGAACAGCATCAGGATACGATGCCGACGATCAACCAACTCGTCCGGCAGAGCCGCCGTGATGTCGCCAAGAAGGAAAAGGCGCCGGCTCTGAAGGCGAACCCGTTCAAGCGGGGCGTGTGCACTCGCGTGTACACCACCACCCCCAAGAAGCCGAACTCCGCGCTCCGCAAGGTCGCGCGTATCCGCCTCACCAACGGCTTCGAAGTCACCGCCTACATTCCCGGCGAAGGCCACAACCTGCAGGAGCACTCAATCGTGCTCATTCGCGGCGGCCGCGTGAAGGATCTCCCGGGCGTGCGTTACCACATCGTCCGCGGCAAGCTCGATGCCTCCGGCGTGGCCGGGCGCAACAAGAGCCGTTCCAAGTACGGGACCAAGAAGCCGAAGGCCGGGGGTAAGTAAGCCATGAGTCGCCGCAAGAGCGCAGTCAAGCGCACCATCCTGCCGGATGCCCGCTACGATTCGCAGACCGTCTCGAAGTTCATCAACGTGCTGATGTACGCCGGCAAGAAGTCGACCGCCGAGCGCATCTTCTATGGCGCGATGGACCTCGTCGAGAGCCGCACCAGCCAGCCTGGGGTCAACATCTTCAAGCAGGCGCTGACGAACCTCAAGCCCGTGGTCGAGGTCAAGAGCCGCCGCGTCGGTGGCGCCACGTACCAGGTGCCCGTCGAAGTCCGTCCCGAGCGCCGCACGGCGCTGGCGATGCGCTGGCTCATCTCGTACTCGCGCGACCGCAATGAGAAGTCGATGGCCGAGAAGCTCGCGGCCGAAGTCATCTCGGCGTCCAAGGGCGAGGGCAACGCGATCAAGAAGAAGGAAGACACGCACCGCATGGCCGAGGCCAACAAGGCCTTCGCGCACTATCGCTGGTAGTCTGCGCCAGAGAACGATGGACGCCCCCGGGAGAGATCCCGGGGGCGTTTTGCATGCGGGGGTGATAGACACCGCGCACCGCATCCACTCGCGCCTCGGGCCGGGACGTGCCATAGTTGCGCCATGACAGAGTCCGGCGATTTTCGTCATCTCGAACACACGCTTGCTCGGCTGGGCCGTGAACTCGACGAGGCGCGTCTTACGTTGGCGGCCCTGCGCGACGCAGAAGCACGAGGCCAGCCACTGGCGGTCGACGGGACGGCACCTCAGCACGCGCCGACGCAGGTGACGCCGCCGCCCATCAATGAGCGGCGGCCCGAGCCCCGGGTGCCGGCGCCGCTTGCGGCTCGCGTCGCGACATCGAACCCGCTCGAACGATTGATCGGCCGGTACGGCGCGCTGTCGCTTGCGGTAATCACCATCGTCATGGGCGCCGGTGCGCTGGTCTCGTGGGCGCTGCGGCAAGGCCTGCTGACGCCGGTGGTGCGCGTCGCGCTGGGCGCCCTGCTCGCCGCCGCATTCGCCGTCGCCGGCCTGGTGATTCGCGCGCGGGACAACCGGCCATTCGGGCATACGCTGCTCGCGCTCGCAGTCGCCGTGGTGCACGTCGTCGCGTGGGGCGCCGGCCCGCAACTCGGCCTCGTTCCGACCTGGGCCTCGCTCGCCATCGCCGACGTCGCGTCCGTCGCGCTCTCGCTGCTCGCGCTGCGCGACGACAGCGAGCAGCTGTTCGCGGTGGGCGTCGGCGGCGCGCTCCTGGCGCCATTCGTGCAGCGATCCGGCGTCGATCACTTCGTGATGCTCGCGGCGTACGGACTGGTGGTGAGCACGATGGCGCTGCGCACCATGGCGGCGCGCGCCTGGCGGCTCGTGGCCATGCTGGTGGTGCTCGCGGCATTCGCATACGCCCAGGTCCTTGTGGGGTATCGCGGCGACCTGGCGTGGCTGAACCGCGACCTCGCGCAGCTGTTCATGCTGATCCTGGTCGCGTCAGCGCTGGTGCTCACGCAACGGCCGCTGCGTCCGTGGATTGCGCTTGCGCTCGTCGCAACCATGGCCGTGACGGGCGGAGCGCACGCGACGCAGGGCGGCACACCGCTGGCGATGTTGTCGAGCGCGCCCGACCTGATGCTCCTTGCCGTCGCTGGCGCGGCGCTCGCCCTGTACGGTGCGCGCGAGTTGCCGCGGGCGGGGACGTTGTTCTGGACCGGCGGCGCGCTGGCGGTGCCGCTGCTGTTTCTCCTGCGTGCCATGCTGGCGCTCGTACCCACCCGCGGAGCCGACCTCGGCGGGGCGGTGCATGCGGCAGTGGCGGGCCTCTGGATGGTCGGCTACGCCGCCGCCGCACTCGGCGAACAGGGAGAACGGCGCGGCGTGTTGCTGACGGTCAGCGGCGTCGTGGCGACGTGGGCCGCGGTGCTGCTCGTCCAGCAGTGGCCGGACGCCATCCCGCCGGCCTGTGCCGGCGTGGCGATTGCCGCAGCGTGGGTGACGCGGCGTGAAGGGCAGCCGGTGATCGCAGCGGCCGCGGCAGTGGCGGCCGTGGTCGGCTTCTGGCACGGGTTCTTGCGGCTGTCCGAGGCGATTGGCTTCGGCGTACCGTTCACGTCGGCCAGCTCGGCGTCGCTGGCGCTCTTTGTGGCCGGCTTGGTCATTGCGGCCCGGCTCATGCCCGATGTCACCACGACGGTCATCGAGCGGCGGCTGCGGCTGCCGGTGGTGGCGCAGGTGATGGTGGCGGTGGCCTGCTTCGTCTGGTGGCGGGCCGAGCTGGGTCACGCCTTCAGCGCCGATGCGGCGACCTTTTTGCTGATCGTGTACTACGCGGTGTGCGGTGTGGTGGTGCTGTGGCGCGGCCGGGTGTTGGCCTCGGGGCATCTGCGCCAGACGGGGCTCGGCCTTTCGGTCTGGGCGGCCGTGGTGGCGATCGCCGAGGCGTTCACCGTGCAGCACATCGCGCTGCGGGTGGGGAGTTACCTGGGCGTCGGCGCTTTCCTGCTCGGGGTCGCGTGGTGGTACCGGGCGGATGCCGGACCGGATGCCGGGCCTCCGCCCGGTGGGGGGTGACGGGCGACGGGCACCCACCGGGCACCCACCGGGTACCCACCGGGCACCCACCGGGCACCCACCGGGCACCCACCGGGCACCCACCGGGCACCCACCGGGCACCCGTGCCAGCGTCCCACGAATCACCCAACGAAACCCCCAAGCGGAATCCCGAATCGCGATCCGGATTTCCTCTCCTCAATCGTGCTCCCAAGCCTTGACAGCATAAGGAATTGCGCTACCTTCCGCAGGCTACAGGGAATTGCAATGCATCGCGTTCACTGCAGTCGGCCGCGATGGTGCGGACGTCCGGGGTACTGCGTCCCGGCAACTTATGGGCCCGCCAACTGACTGGAAGCGGTTGTCAGCGCGGGGGCGATGGACCAAGCCGACCGATGACGCACGGGAGCTGTTGAGACCGCGCTGAGGTTTCCGACAAGCCACGCAGGACAATTCAACGTTGGGGCTTCGATAGCCCGGCGCGCCGTGGGTCCCCATTCGTGCAGCAGTGGCGAGTGTACCCGGCGATGGCGGATGGATACCGGCTCTTCCCACGGTGATGGGACGGGCGCCCGGTCCAGCCGCGTTTTCGTTCGATGGAACTCCGAGCACCTCCGCGGTATGCGGTGACTTCCAATACCAATCAGGCACTCTTTCTCGACATATGGCCCGCGACACCGAACTCAAGTACTACCGCAACATCGGCATCATGGCGCACATCGATGCCGGCAAGACCACGACGACTGAGCGCGTCCTCTATTACACGGGGAAGTCGCACAAGATCGGCGAGGTTCATGACGGCGCGGCCACGATGGACTGGATGGAGCAGGAGCAGGAGCGCGGCATCACGATCACCTCGGCGGCCACGACGTGCTTCTGGATGCGGCACGGGCAGAGCGACAAGCTGGGCGAGGGTCCCGAGTACCGCATCAACATCATCGACACGCCGGGGCACGTCGACTTCACGGTCGAAGTGGAGCGGTCGCTGCGTGTGCTCGACGGCGCGGTCGCGCTGCTCGACTCGGTGGCCGGCGTGGAGCCGCAGACCGAGACGGTGTGGCGCCAGGCGGACCGGTACAAGGTGCCGCGCATGATCTTCGCGAACAAGATGGATCGCGTCGGCGCGAACTTCGACCGTTGCATGACGATGATCAAGGACCGGCTCACGCGGCACGCCTACGCGCTGCAGCTGCCGGTCGGCTCGGGCGAGCTGTTCACCGGGCACATCGACGTCATCGAGCGCAAGCAGTACATCTTCGACGACGAGACGCTGGGCAAGACCTTTACGGTCACCGACGTCCCGGACGACATGAAGGAGCTGGTGGAGTCGACGCGGCACGAGCTGGTGGAAGCGGCCGTGATGCACGACGACGAGCTGATCGAGAAGTTCCTCGCCGAGGGCGCCGATTCCCTCACGGTCGCCGAGATCCGCCATGCCATCCGCGCGGCGACGGTGAAGATGGAGTTCTGCCCCGTGCTCTGCGGCGCCTCGTTCAAGAACAAGGGCGTGCAGGCGCTGCTCGACGCGGTCATCGACTATCTGCCGTCGCCGACGGAGAAGCCGGCGATCCAGGGGCACCTGCCGCACCACGACGAGACGTTCGAGGACCGCGTGGTGCAGGACGACGCGCCGTTCGCCGCGCTCGCCTTCAAGATCGCCACCGACCCGTTTGTCGGCCGCCTGACCTTCTTCCGTGTCTACTCCGGCGTGCTGAAGGCCGGGTCGCACGTGTACAACAGCAGCAAGGACAAGCGCGAGCGCATCGGCCGTCTGCTCCAGATGCACGCCAACAAGCGTGAGGAGATCGAGGAAGTGCGTGCCGGCGACATCGCCGCCGCCATCGGCCTCAAGGAGACGCGCACGGGCGACACGCTGTGCGACGAAGACAAGCCGATCATCCTCGAGGCGATGAAGTTCCCGACGCCCGTCATCGACGTCGCGGTCGAGCCGAAGACCAAGGCCGACCAGGACAAGATGGGCATCGCGCTGAACAAGCTGGCCGAAGAGGACCCGACGTTCCGCGTGCACACGGACCCCGAGACCGGCCAGACGATCATCTCGGGCATGGGCGAGCTGCACCTCGAGATCATCGTCGACCGCATGATGCGCGAGTTCAAGGTGGATGCCAACGTCGGGCGCCCGCAGGTGGCGTACCGCGAGACGATCCGCAAGCGCGTCACGAAGGTCGAGGGCAAGTTCATCCGCCAGTCGGGCGGCAAGGGCCAGTACGGCCACGTGGTCATCAACGCCGAGCCGGCCCCGACAGGGCATGGCTACGTGTTCGAGGACAAGGTTGTGGGCGGCGCGATTCCCCGGGAGTACATCGCCCCGGTGGAAGCTGGCATCAAGGAAGCGCTGGAGAACGGCATCTTGGCCGGTTTCCCGATGGTCGACGTCAAGGTGGAGCTCATCTACGGCTCGTACCACGATGTCGACTCGAGCGAAATGGCGTTCAAGATTGCGGGGTCGATGGCGATCAAGGCGGCGGCCAAGCTGGCGCAGCCGGTGATCCTCGAGCCCATGATGAAGGTCGAGTGCGTGACGCCCGAGCAGTACATGGGCGACGTACTGGGCGATCTCTCGGCCCGCCGGGGCAAGATCGGCGGCATGATGCAGCGCGGCGAGGCGCAGGTGATCGCGTCGACCGTGCCGCTGTCCGAGATGTTCGGGTACTCCACGAAGCTCCGCAGCATGACCCAGGGGCGCGCGGTCTACTCGATGGAGTTCTCGCATTACGAGGAAGTACCGAAGTCCAAGATGGAAGAGATCGTCTCCAAGGCGAAGTAACCCCGTACCACCTTTTTACAGCACAGGATCCTTTCCCATGGCCAAGGCAAAGTTCGAGCGCACCAAGCCGCACGTAAACGTGGGCACCATCGGCCACGTCGACCACGGCAAGACGACCCTTACTGCCGCCCTCACGAAGGTGTCGGCCGACAAGGGCTTCGGCACCAAGTACATCTCGTATGACCAGGTCGCGAAGGCGTCGGAGTCGCAGGGGCGTCGCGACTCGACGAAGATCCTCACGATCGCCACGTCGCACGTGGAATACGAGACGGCCAATCGCCACTACGCCCACGTCGACTGCCCCGGGCACGCCGACTTCGTGAAGAACATGATCACGGGCGCGGCGCAGATGGACGGCGCGATTCTCGTGGTATCGGCCGTTGACGGCCCGATGCCGCAGACGCGCGAGCACATCCTGCTCGCCCGCCAGGTGAACGTGCCCAAGGTGGTCGTGTTCCTGAACAAGTGCGACCTCGTGGATGACACCGAGCTCCTCGACCTCGTCGAGCTCGAGGTGCGCGAGCTGCTGTCGAAGTACAACTTCGACGGTGACAACGCGCCGGTGATCCGCGGCGCCGCCATTCGCGCCATCGAGGGCGATCCGAAGTGGGTAGCGGCGATCGAGGAGCTGTACAACGCCATCGACACCTACATTCCGCAGCCCCTGCGCGAAGTGGACAAGCCGTTCCTGATGCCGGTCGAGGATGTGTTCTCGATCACCGGCCGCGGCACGGTGGCCACCGGGCGTATCGAGCGCGGCAAGATCAAGACGGGCGATGAAATCGCCATCGTCGGCTTCGGCTCGGACAAGAAGACGATCTGCACGGGCGTCGAGATGTTCCGCAAGCTGCTGGACGACGGCCAGGCGGGCGACAACGTCGGCCTCCTGCTGCGCGGCGTCGACAAGAAGGAAATCGAGCGCGGCATGTGCCTGGCGAAGCCCGGGTCGATTCCGCCGCACACGAAGTTCGAGGCTGAGGTCTACGTGCTGGGCAAGGACGAGGGCGGCCGTCACACGCCGTTCTTCAAGGGCTACCGCCCGCAGTTCTACTTCCGCACGACGGACGTCACGGGTTCGATCGAGTTGCCGGCCGGCACCGAGATGGTGATGCCGGGCGACAACATCCAGATGACGATCGAGCTGATCACGCCGATCGCGATGGAAGAGACGCTGCGCTTTGCCATCCGCGAGGGTGGGCGGACGGTGGGCGCGGGCGTCGTGACGAAGATTCTCAAGTAAGCACGTGATGGCTGATGGCTGATGGCTGATGGCAGAAGGCAGATGGCCGATGTGTTCCCTGGGAACGCGTTCCGCCATCTGCCCTCCGCCCTCTGACGTCGCGCGCTGCCGATCAACACTAGAGGCAACACATGGCTGGCAAGATTCGCATCCGACTCAAGGCATTCGACCACGCCGTCATCGACCAGGCGGCGGCGGACATCGTCCGCACCGCCGAGAAGACGGGGGCGCAGGTGACGGGGCCGATCCCGCTGCCGACGAAGACGCAGCGCTGGACGGTGCTCCGGTCGCCGCACGTCGACAAGAAGTCGCGGGAGCAGTTCGAGCTGAAGACGCACAAGCGCATGATCGACATCCTCGATTCGCGCGCGCAGACGATGGACGCGCTGACCAAGCTGGACCTGCCGGCGGGCGTGGACGTCGAAATCAAGGTGGAGTGAATAGACGGTAGACGGTGGACGGCAGGCGGGAGTGGTCACTGTTCCGTCGTCCGGCGACCGACTGTCGGCTAAGAGTCCAACGGCCATGCAGCCACGCGCAGTCCGCGCGGGCGGCCGTGACTAACGCAGAGGAATCCATGATCGGAATCATTGGCAAGAAGCTGGGGATGACCCAGATCTTCAACGAGGCGGGGCAGCAGATCCCCGTGACCGTCGTCGAGGCGACGCCCAATCCCATCACCAAGGTGATGACCAAGGAGAAGGCGGGCTTTGCCTCGGTCGAGCTCGGCTACGGCGAGCAGAAGGCGAGCCGGCCGAGCAAGAAGGGAGAGCGCGAGCCCCGTGGCGCGCGCGCGCACAAGGCGCAGATTGGGCACGCCCTGAAGGCGGGCGCGCAGGCGGCGCCGCGCGTGCTGAAGTCGGTGCGCCTGGATGACGCGCAGGGGAAGAACCCCGAGATCCCGACGTACAACGTCGGCGACGTCATCACGGTGGGCATTTTCGCGCCGGGCGAGACGGTGAAGGTGACCGGCACGTCGAAGGGGCGCGGCTTCCAGGGCGTCGTGAAGCGCTACGGCTTCCATGGCGGGCCCAACACGCACGGCAACACGAAGCACCGCCGGCCCGGCTCCATTGGACCTGGCACCAATCCGTCGCGCGTCATCAAGGGCAAGAAGATGCCCGGACATTACGGCAACGCGCAGCACACGCAGATCAATCTCCGGGTCGAGAAGGTGGACGCGGATCGCAATCTCTTGTACCTCCGCGGTGCGGTGGCCGGGCCGAAGAACGGCATCGTGCTCGTCCGCAAGCAGGGTTAATCCATGGCTGATACGATGCAGTTTGACGCCGCTGCCTTTACCGCGCTGGGGACGCCGCGCGAGAAGGTGAGCCTGCCGCAGGCCACGTTTGACGGGACGGTCAACGTCCCGGTGATGCAGCAGGCCGTCAAGGCGATGCTGGCCAATCAGCGCCAGGGGACGGCGTCGACCAAGACGCGCGGTTTTGTGTCCGGCGGCAACCAGAAGCCGTGGAAGCAGAAGGGCACCGGCCGCGCCCGTCAGGGCTCGACCCGCGCCCCGAACTGGCCGGGCGGCGGCACGGTGTTTGGTCCGCACGGCGACCGCAACTATTCGCAGCAGGTGCCCAAGCAGGTACGTCAGCTGGCCCGCAAGAGCGCGCTGAATGCACGCGCCCGCGAAGATGCCGTGCTGGTGATCGACCGCTTTGCGTACGAGGCACCCAAGACGGCCCAGCTGCAGCAGCTGCTGGCCCGCCTCGGCGTGGCGTCGCAGAAGGTGCTCATCCTCACGGATGGGGTGAAGCCGAACGTCTACCTGAGCGGGCGCAACCTGCCCAAGGTGCACGTGATGCCGTACAGCGACGCGTCGACGTACGACCTGCTCTGGTCGGATGTGGTGCTCGTCGAGTCGACGGCGATCGGCCAGACGCTGGCCCCGGTGGCCGAGAAGGCCGTGGGGAAGGTGAAGGTCGAGAAGGCGACGGCGCCGAAGACGCCCAAGGCCCGGAAGGCGGCCGAGGTGTCGAAGAAGGAGACGGCCAAGAAGGTGGCGGCCAAGAAGGCTCCGGCCAAGAAGGCTGCGGCGAAGCCCGCAGCCGCCAAGAAGGCGCCCGCGAAGAAGGTTGCGGCGCCGAAGAAGAAGGGGAAGTAGTCCATGCCAACCACGTATCGCACCATCGTGCGCCCCATCGTCACCGAGAAGAGTTCGGCGGCGTTCCAGGACCGGGGCGAGTACACGTTTGAAGTCCATCCCGACGCGAACAAGCTGGCCATCAAGCAGGCCATCGAGTCGTTGTTCGGCGTGCATGTCACCGGTGTCTGGACCTCCCAGCAGCGCGGCAAGACGCGTCGCGTGGGGCAGAGCGCCGGACTCCGTCCGCGCTGGAAGAAGGCCATCGTGAAGCTCCGCCAGGGCGACACGATCGAGATCTTTGAGGGCTAAGCCATGGGCATCCGTCAGTTCAAGCCGGTCACGGCCTCTTCGCGCTTCCGCAGCGTGTCGGATTTCGACACGATCACGCGGTCGACGTCGGAGAAGTCGCTCACCGAACCGCTCAAGAAGTCGGGCGGCCGCGACAACCACGGCCACATCGCCATGCGGCGTCGTGGCGGCGGTCACAAGCGCAACTATCGCGTCATCGACTTCAAGCGCAACAAGCACGGCGTGATCGCGACGGTCACGCACATCGAATACGACCCCAACCGCTCGGCGCGCATTGCGCTGGTGACGTATGCGGACGGGGAAGTGCGCTACATCCTGCACCCCAAGGGGCTGTCGGTGGGCGACACGGTGACGTCGGGGCCGGGTGCGGACGTCCGCACGGGCAACGCGATGCCGCTGCGCGAGGTGCCGCTGGGCACCGCGGTGCACAACGTCGAGCTGATTCCGGGCAAGGGCGGGCAGATGGCGCGCGCGGCCGGGACGAGCGTGCAGGTGGTCGCGAAGGAAGGCGAATACGTGACGCTGCGCATGGCGTCGACCGAGATGCGCCTGATCCACGGCAACTGCCTGGCGACGGTCGGCGAGGTCGGCAACTCCGAGCACGAGCTGAAGTCGGCGGGCAAGGCAGGCGCGACGCGCTGGGCCGGTCGCCGTCCGAAGGTGCGCGGTGAAGTGATGAACCCGGTGGATCACCCGCATGGCGGCCGCACGCGCGGCGGTCGGAACGTGGTGAGCCCGTGGGGCAAGAAGGAAGGCGTGAAGACGCGCAACAAGAAGAAGCCGTCGCAGCGCCTGATCGTCCGCGGCCGGAAGCGCGGCAAGGCCACGCAGAGCTAACCGGGACATCCATATATGGCACGCAGCATCAAGAAGGGCCCGTTCATCCAGGAAAGCCTCATGAAGAAGGTCCTGGGCATGAACGCCCGCAACGAGAAGAAGGTCGTCAAGACGTGGTCGCGCGCGAGCACCGTGCTCCCCGATTTCGTGGGGCACACGTTTGCGGTGCATAACGGGAACAAGTTCATCCCGGTGTACGTGACCGAAAACATGGTGGGACACAAGCTCGGCGAGTTCTCGCCGACGCGCCTGTTCCGCGGGCACACGGCAGCGGGCAAGGCGTCCGACTCCAAGGCCAAGCCGGCTGCGGCTGCGGCCGCGCCCGCCAAGGGAGGGAAGTAAGCCATGTCCGAGGCACGCGCGATCCAGCGCACGGCGCGGCAGAGCCCCTACAAGATGCGGCTGGTCATCGACCAGATCCGCGGGCTTGGGGTGAATGACGCGCTCGCGTTGCTCCAGTTTTCCAAGAAGCACGCCGCGAAGCAGATCTCGAAGGTGCTCAAGAGCGCCGTCGCGAACGCGGAGCAGGCCGCCCGGGCGACGAACGCGTCGCTCGATGTGGACCGGCTGTACATCAAGTTGGCGATCGTCAACGAAGGCCAGAAGCTCAAGCGGTGGACGCCGGCGGCCATGGGCCGGGCGACCCCCATGCACAAGCGGACCAGCCACGTGGAAATCATCGTGGCCGAGAAGGAAGGGCGCTAATGGGACAGAAGACTAATCCGATCGGCTTCCGCCTTGGCATCACCAAGGATTGGCGGTCGCGCTGGTTTGCGACGAAGGACTATCCGCTGCTGGTGAAGGAGGATGACCTGCTCCGGAAGTACCTGCGCCTGCGGCGTTTTCCGGGGAATGCGAGCCCGGCCATCGCCGACATCATCATCGACCGCAAGCCGGGCAAGGTCGTGGTGACCTTGCATACCGGGCGTCCGGGCGTGGTGATTGGCAAGAAGGGCGAAGAGGTGGAGAAGCTGAAGTCCGAGCTGCAGCAGATCACGGGCAAGGACGTCGGCATCAATGTCGAGGAGATCAAGCGCCCCGAGATCGAGGCGCAGCTGGTCGCCGACAACATCGCCGCCCAGCTGGCGCAGCGCATCTCGTTCCGTCGCGCCATGAAGCGCGCGGTGCAGAGCGCGATGCGCATGGGCGCGGAAGGCATCAAGGTGAAGTGCGGCGGGCGCCTGGGCGGGGCCGAGATCGCGCGCGTGGAGGGGTACCGCGAAGGGCGGGTGCCGCTGCACACGCTGCGCGCCGACATCGATTATGCGACCAGCACGGCCAAGACGACCTTCGGGACGATTGGCGTGAAGGTCTGGGTCTTCAAGGGCGAGATGGTGGACGGCCACAAGGGCAGCTCCACGTATTCGTCCGACGCGTGAGGAACTGACCGATGCTGAGTCCGAAGCGGGTCAAGTTCCGCAAGATGTTCAAGGGGCGCACGCGCGGGTTGGCGACGCGCGGGGCCGAGGTGTCGTTTGGGCACTACGGGCTGCAGGCGCTCGAGCCGGGATGGGTGACCAACCGGCAGATCGAGGCGGCGCGTGTGGCGCTGACGCGTCACGTGAAGCGCGGGGGCAAGGTGTGGATCCGCATCTTCCCCGACAAGCCGATCACGAAGAAGCCGGCCGAGACGCGCATGGGCAAGGGCAAGGGCTCGCCTGAGGGTTGGGTGGCCGTGGTCAAGCCGGGGCGCGTGATGTTCGAGATTGAAGGTGTCGATAAGGAGCTGGCCCAGAAGGCGATGGCGCTGGCCGCCGCGAAGCTGGGTATCCGTACGAAGTTCGTGGCCCGTGAGGAGGCGCACACCGCATGAAGGCCGGACAGATTCGCGACCTGAGCGCTGCCGAGATTGAGGCGCGCGTGAAGGAGCTGGAAGAAGAGCGGTTCCGCCTGCGGTTCCGGGGCGCAACCGAACCGCTGGAAGACCCGCTGCGCCTGCGCGTGATCCGCAAGGACATCGCGCGACTCAAGACCGTGCTGCGCGAGAAGGCCGCGGGCGCGGCCGCTGGCCGCTGACCCGAGGAATGACCCATGGCTGAACAGACGAAGGCTGAGGCGGCTGCCCGTCCGACGCGCAAGGTGCGCACCGGCAAGGTGGTCAGCGACAAGATGCAGAAGACGGTGGTGGTGGCGATCGAGCGTCGCGTGCCGCACCCGGTCTACGGCAAGATGGTGACCCGGACCACGCGGTTGAAGGCCCACGACGAGCAGAACTCGGCGAAGGTCGGCGATGTGGTGCGGATCACCGAGACCCGCCCGCTGTCCAAGGACAAGCGGTGGCGCGTGGTCGAAATTCTCGAACGCGCGCAGTAAGGGGATCCGACCATGATTCAACAGGAATCCGTCGTAAAGGTTGCGGACAACAGCGGCGCCAAGCGCGCGCTGGTGATCCGCGTGCTCGGCGGCACGCGCCGCCGTTACGCGCGCCTGGGCGACCAGGTGATCGTGGCGGTGAAGGACGCGCTGCCGAACGGGACGGTGAAGAAGTCGGACGTCGCGCGCGCGGTGGTGGTGCGCACGGTGAAGGAGACCCGCCGCAAGGACGGGAGCTACATCCGGTTCGACGAGAACGCCGTGGTGATCATCGATGACAAGGGCGAGCCGCGGGCGACGCGTATTTTCGGACCGGTGGCCCGCGAGCTGCGCGAGAAGAAATACATGAAGATCGTCTCGCTGGCGCCGGAGGTTCTCTAAATGCGCAAGTTGCGGCACCAAAAGACCATGGGCGCGCGCCTGACGCGGCGCCATGCGATCAACGCCGAGCGCGAGGCGCTGCCGGTGACGAAGGGTGACACCGTGCGCGTGATGCGCGGCGAGGACAAGGGGAAGGAAGGGAAGATCATCCGCGTGCTGCCCAAGACGTCGCGCGTGGTGATTGATGGCGTCAACATCGTGAAGAAGCACCGCAAGGCGCGCAACGCCGAGGAGCAGTCGGGCATCATCGAGATGCCGGCGCCGGTGCACGTCTCCAACGTGATGCTGCTCGATCCGAAGTCGGGAGCCCCGACGCGGACGCGTCGCCGGATCGATACCGACGGCACGAAGGAGCGGATCAGCGTGAAGAGCGGCGACGCGATTCCGCGCAACCGCTAAGGCCGAGGACTGACTGATGGCAACGAAGGAAAAGAAGGACGCCGGCAAGGGAACGAAGAGCGGCGCGAAGGCAGGCAAGGGCGAGAAGGGGAGTTCCATGATCCCCACGTCGCACAAGGGCGACAAGCTCCCTGTGCCGGCGCCGCGTCTGCGCGACTATTACGTGAACACCGTGCGCGCCAAGCTGTCGGCGCAGTTCGGGTTGACCAACCTGCACCAGATCCCGCAGCTCGAGAAGATCGTGCTGAATGTGGGCATGGGCGAGGCGATCAAGACGCCGAAGGTGCTGGACACCGTGGTGGACGAGTTGGCGGTGATCAGCGGACAGAAGGCGGTGCGGAAGAAGGCAAAGAAGTCGATTGCCAACTTCGGCCTGCGCGAGGGCCAGGAAGTGGGCGCGAGCGTGACGTTGCGCGGCGCGCGCATGTGGGAGTTCCTCGACCGGTTTGTGTCGACGACGCTGCCGCGCGTGCGTGACTTCCGCGGGCTGTCGACGCGCTCGTTTGACGGGCGTGGCAACTATTCGATGGGCGTCAAGGAACAGATGATCTTCCCGGAGATCAACTACGATCAAGTAGAGCAGATCCACGGGATGGACATCACTTTCGTGACGACGACGACGAAGGACGACCAGGCCCTCGCGCTGCTGCGCGAGCTCGGGATGCCGTTCCGCGGCGACGAGAAGCCCGTTGTGGTCAAGCACTAACCGGACCGGATCATGGCCAAGAAGAGCAGCATCGAGAAGAACGAGCGCCGCAAGCAGCTCACCCAGCGCTACGCCGCAAAGCGGAAGGCGCTGAAGGCGGTGATCCAGAACCCGAGCGCGTCGGACGACGAGAAGACGGCGGCGCAGTTCGCGTTGCAGCGGTTGCCGCGCAACTCGTCAAAGACGCGCATCCGCAACCGCTGCCAGATGACGGGCCGGTCGCGCGGGTTCGAGAGTGCATTCGGGTTGAGCCGCATTGCGCTGCGCGAGATGGCGAACAACGGCTTGTTGCCGGGTGTTCGCAAGGCCAGCTGGTAAGGCTGCCTGATGGCGGACGTCCGATGGCAGACCTGCCATCAGCCATCTGAAGTCTGCCATCCCTTTCCCCACTTCCTACAGGTCCGTCGACGACGGAAACCAGAGGAGATCAGAGAACTACCATGAGCATGACCGATCCCATCGCTGATATGCTCACGCGAATCCGGAACGCTGTCTCGTCGAAGCACCGCCGCGTGGACATGCCGGCTTCGAAGGTGAAGACCGAAATCGCCCGCCTCCTCAAGGAGACGCACTTCATCACGGACTACAAGCATGTCACGACGGAGCAGGGGACGACCCTGCTGCGCGTGATTCTCAAGTACGCGCAGGGCGGCCAGCCGGTCATCCGGCAGCTGCAGCGCGTCTCGAGTCCTGGTCTGCGCAGGTACGTCGGCGTGACGAAGATTCCGCGCGTTCGCAACGGGCTGGGCGTCGCCATCCTGTCCACCTCGCAGGGGCTGATGACCGACCGCCAGGCGCGCCAGGCGCGCACCGGTGGCGAGCTCCTTGCCATCGTCTGGTAGGGGGCCCGCACATGTCGCGTATTGGCAAGCTCCCCGTGGACATTCCGGCTGGCGTGACGGTGACCGTCGCTGGATCGCATGTCACGGTGAAGGGGCCGAAGGGCGAGTTGAGCCGGAATTTCAATCCGGCGATGTCGTTCACGGTCGAAGGGAACAAGGTGGCGGTCATTCGCCCGTCGGATGATCCGGGGCACAAGGCGCTCCACGGCCTGTCGCGCACGCTGGTCGCCAACATGGTCGAGGGCGTGACCAAGGGCTATGTGCGCCAGCTCGAGATCACGGGCGTGGGCTACAAGGCGGAAGTGAAGCCGTACGGGCTGCTCTTTTCGCTGGGCTACTCGCACCAGATCGAGTTCAAGGCGCCCGTCGGCATCAAGCTGACGGCTCCGGTGCCGACGCAGGTGGTGGTCGAGGGCACGAACAAGGAGATCGTCGGCCAGGTGGCCGCGGAGATCCGGTCATTGCGGAAGCCTGAGCCATACAAGGGCAAGGGCGTCCGATACGCGGGCGAGCAGATCCGGCGCAAGGCCGGTAAGGCGGGAGGCAAGTAATGTCGAAGCGTTCACCGAAGACGGGTCCGGAGCGCCGTGCGCGCCGCCACCTGCGCGTGCGGAAGAAGGTCACGGGAACGGCGGAGCGTCCGCGCCTCGTGGTGTTCCGTTCGCTCAAGCATATCTATGCCCAGCTCGTCGACGACGTCGCGCGCCACACCCTGATGACCGTGACGGATGGCGGCATCGAGGGGAAGAAGTCCGCGAAGTCGGTCGAGGTGGGGAAGAAGATCGCCGTGCAGGCCAAGGCCGCCGGCATCAGCAAGGTCGTGTTCGACCGTGCTGGGTACCAGTACACGGGCCGCGTGAAAGCGGTGGCCGATGGCGCCCGGGAAGCCGGGCTGGAGTTCTGATATGGCCGACGAGAAGAGCGTAACGACGCATCATGCCGGCGGTAACACGCCGAGCGCCCCGCGTCCCCAGAGCCGTGGCCCAGTGGGCGGCGGCGGTGCCGGGCGTGGTCGCGGTGGTCCGGGTGGCACGCCCGGGCGTGGCCGTGGCGCACCGGGTGGTGGCGGCCGTGGCGGCCCAGGTGCCGGCCGTGGTGGTCCGGGCGCCGGGCGCGGAGGTCCGGGAGGCGGCCGGGGTGGCCGTGATGGTGGACCGGGCGGGCGCGACGGGCGCGGCGGTGGTCGCGGCGGGCCGGGAGAGGAGCGTGAAGGCTCCGATCTGGTCGAGAACGTCGTCGCCATCAACCGCGTCGCGAAGGTCGTGAAGGGCGGCCGTCGCTTCAGCTTCAACGCGCTCGTCGCCGTGGGCGATGGGCAGGGGAAGGTGGGGATCGCGAGCGGCAAGGCCAACGAAGTGTCCGAAGCGGTGCGCAAGGCGGTCGAGGCCGCGCGTCGCAACATGGTACAGATTCCGACGACGGGTGCGACGATTCCGCATGAGATCGTGGGCAAGCATGGCGCCTCCGAAGTGATGCTGAAGCCGGCGGCACCGGGCTCGGGCGTGATTGCGGGTGGTGCGGTGCGCGCCGTGATGGAGTGCGCCGGCATCACCGACATTCTCACCAAGTCGCTGGGATCCACCAACCCGTTCAACCTCGTGCGCGCGGCCCTCGACGGGCTGTCGTCGCTGACGACGGTGGAGCAGATCGCGCGGGAACGCGGCGTCGAGCCGTCCTCGCTCGGCTACCGGTCGCGTGCGAAGTCGAAGGAGATCGTCTAATGCCCCGCACATTCGTGTGGCACCCCGGACGGGGGCCCAAGAAGACCGCGCCGAACACCCTGACTGAGGGGAAGGTGCAGATCAAGCAGGTTCGCAGCGGCGCCGGCCAGCCGAAGGTGATGCGGCTGACGCTGGAGGCGCTCGGCCTCCGCCACCACCAGAGCATGGTGGTGCACCAGGATTCGCCGTCGTTGCGCGGCCAGATCAAGCGCGTGCGTCATCTGGTCGAAGTGACGCCGGTGCAGGAGTAATACGATGGCTAACGAGAAGATCACGCTCAGCAACCTCGCGCCGGCGCCCGGCTCGCACCGCAACCGGAAGCGCCTCGGGCGCGGCCCGGGTTCGGGCACCGGCAAGACGTCGGGCAAGGGTCACAAGGGCATCAAGGCGCGCTCGGGCCACCACGGGCCGGGCGGCGGCAAGCCGCACTTCGAGGGCGGCCAGATGCCGATGACGCGCCGCATTCCGAAGCGCGGCTTCACCAATCCGTTTCGCGTGTCGTATCAGGTCGTCGGCCTTGCCGACATCGCCACGCTGACGGGCGACATCACGCTCGAGTCGCTGGCTGCGGCCGGCATCGTCACCGGCAACCGGCCGGCCAAGGTGCTCGCCAACGGTGAGCTGACGGGTGCCGTGACGCTGCGCGGCCTCAAGGTGAGCGCCGCCGCGAAGGCGAAGATCGAAGCCGCGGGCGGCAAGGTCGAGGAATAAATGGCCCAGTCCAATCCCGCGTCGACGCTGGCGAACATCTATCGTACGCCGGAGCTCTGGGAGAAGATCATCTTCACCTTCATCTGCCTGGTGATCTACCGGGTGGGAAGCCACGTCACCGCCCCCGGCGTGGACGTGGTGGCGATGATGGATTTCTTCCAGAATCAGCAGGGCGGCGGCGGGCTCCTCGGCCTGTACGACCTGTTCGTGGGCGGCAACCTGTCGAAGGCGACCATCTTCGCCCTCGGCATCATGCCGTACATCTCGGCGTCCATCTTTGCCCAGATCGCGGGTGCGGTGCTCCCGACGGTCGAGAAGATGCAGAAGGACGAAGAGGGCCGAAAGAAGATCACGCAGTACACGCGCTACGCGACGATCATGCTGGCGCTGGTGCAGGCGTGGGGCTTCGCGCTGTTCACCGAGTCGGTGCAGGGCGCGGTGCAGTCGCCGGGCTTCGGCTTCAAGTTCGAGATGGCCTGGATCCTCACGACGGGCGCGATGTTCGTGATGTGGCTGGGCGAGCAGATCACCGAGCGCGGCCTCGGCAACGGCGCTTCGCTGATGATCTTCTTCTCGATCGTCGAGCGGTTCTGGCCCAGCGCGGTGCAGACGTTCAAGTTCATCGGCACGGGCTCGATCAGCGTGCTCGCGGTGGTCGCGCTGGTGGCGCTGATGGTCGCCGTGGTGGCCGGTGTCGTGGCGATCACGCTCGCGGCGCGGCGCATCGCCATTCAGATCCCGCAGCGCACAATGGCGCGGGGCCGGATGCGCGAGGCGGCGCGCAATTTCATTCCGTTGCGCATCAACTCGTCGGGCGTGATGCCGATCGTGTTCGCACAGTCGCTGATTGTCGTGCCGGGCGCCCTCGCCCAGTTCAGCGGCAACGAGCGGATGCGTGATTTCTCCGATCTCTTTGCGCCGGGCACGGGGCTGTACTTCGTACTCTCGGCCGCGCTCATCCTGTTCTTCACGTACTTCTACACGTCGATCATCTTCAATCCGGTCGACATCGCGGAGAACCTGAAGAAGCAGGGCGGCTTCATTCCGGGCATCAAGCCGGGGGCGAAGACCGCCGAGTACATCGACGAGGTGGTGAGCCGCATCACGCTGCCGGGCGCCATCTTCCTCACGGTCATCGCCCTGCTGCCGGTCTGGATTGCCGATGCGATGAGCGTCCCGTTCCGCTTTGGCGGCACGTCGGTGCTGATCGTGGTGGGCGTCGCGCTCGACACCATCGCGCAGATGAACCAGCACCTGTTGCTGCGCAAGTACGATGGCTTCATGAAGAAGGGGCGTGTTCGCTTCCGCGGCCGCCAGGCCACGGGTGGGTTCTGATCGGAGGTTAGCGTCATGATCGTTGTCCTGCTCGGGCCACCGGGTTCAGGCAAGGGGACGCAGGGGGAGCGGGTAGCCGCTGCCCTCGGCGTCCCCAAGATTTCCACGGGTGACGTGCTGCGCGTCGCCGCCAAGGCCGGGACGCCGCTCGGCCTCGAGGCCAAGGCGTTCATGGATCGTGGCGACCTGGTGCCCGACCCGGTGATCCTTGGCATCATGAAGGAGGCGCTGTCGGCGCCGGAGCAGGCGGCGGGCGTCGTGCTCGACGGCGTGGTGCGCACGGTGCCGCAGGCCGAGGGGCTGGCCCGAGTGGCCGCCGAGATCGGCACGCAGGTGGATGTCGTGCTGCTGTTCGAGATTGCCGACGAGGTGCTGGTGAGCCGACTGAGCGCGCGCGCCACGTGCGGCGCCTGCCATTCGCCGGTGGCTGGCCGCCAGCCGGGCGAGACGCACGCGGAATGTCCGGTGAGCCCCAAGGGGACGCTGGTGCGCCGCGTGGACGACGAACCCGAGTCGATTCGCAACCGCCTGCGCGTGTACAAGGCGCAGACCGAGCCGGTGGTGGCGTGGTACCGCGCCAACGGCGGCAACGTGCAGGCAATTGACGCGGCGGGATCGTTTGCCGACGTCGAGGCCCGCGCCCTGCGTGCGGTCGGGCGTTGATCCAGCTCAAGAGTGCGCGCGAGATCGAAACGATGGCCCTGGGCGGAAAGATCCTCGCCCTGACGCACGCGCATTTGCGTACGCAGGTGCGCCCCGGGATGAGCACGGGCCAGCTCGATGGCATTGCGGAGGAGTTCATTCGCAGCCATGAGGGCGCGACGCCGGCGTTCAAGGGGCTGTACGGCTTTCCGGGCGCGATCTGCATCTCGGTGAACGAAGAGATCGTCCACGGCATCCCCACCCCCAAGCGTGTGCTGGCCGATGGCGACATCGTGAAGCTCGACGTGGGCGTGCAGTATCAGGGCATGTTCACCGATGCGGCGATCACGGTGCCGGTGGGGACCATCGACGCCACGACGCAGCGGCTAGTGGACGTCACTGAACGCGCGCTCGACGCGGGGATCGCCGAGGCGATTCCCGGGAACTACGTCGGCGATATTGGCCATGCGGTGCAGGTGGTGGTGGAGCGCGCGGGCTTTTCGGTGTGCGCGAGCTGGTGGGGCATGGCGTGGGTCACTTGCCGCATGAGGATCCGCAGGTGCCCAACCACGGCAAGCCGCGACGCGGCACGCGCCTGCAGGCGGGTCTTACCATCGCCATTGAACCGATGGTGAACGTGGGCGGTCCGGCCACACGAACGCTGGGCGACAAGTGGACGGTGGTGACGCTCGACGGGACGCGCAGCGCACACGTGGAGCACACCGTGGCGGTGATGGACGACGGCCCGCGGGTGCTCACGCGCCTCTGACCGGACGATCCCGGCAATTGCGACGTACGCATCCGGGGCGCAGGTTGGAGGGTCTCCAGCCCAGCCGAATGTCCCACATGATGCAGCGGATTGTCGCCGCGACGGCGCGCATCCTCGCCCTTGCGACTCCGTGTGCCGCGATTGCCGCGTTGCTTGCCGCGTTGCTTGCCGCGTTGCTTGGCGCGTTGCTTGGCGCTCCCCTGGCGGCGCAGCGCGTGCGTGGCGCCGTGCTGCAGGGGGACGGCGTGACGCCGGCGGCCGGCATCGTGGTGGTGGCCACGGGCGCCCGGGGCACGGCGGCGGTGCGTGTGCTGAGCGGAATCAGTGGTGCATTCGAGCTGCGGTTGCCCGCGGCGGGCACGTATGCGGTGAGCGCATTGCGCATCGGCTTCCGTCCGACGGTCGTCGAGGGCGTCGTGGTGGCCGACACCGGTGCGGTGACGGTGCGCATCGTGCTGGCTGGCGCGGCCATTGCGCTCGAGGCCGTGTCGGTGCGGAGCGAGGATGTGTGCGGCGCATCGGGCGACCCCAGGCTGCAGGTGGTGAAGGTGTGGACCGAGGCGCGCACGGCGCTGGCGTCGGCGGCGCTGTGGTCGGGCGAGTCGGTGGACGCGGAGTGGATCACGTTCCGGCGCGAGTTGCGCCCCGTCACCGAGTTTGTGCGGTCGCAGGAAGTGCATACCACGCGCAGCAGCACCACCCACGCTTTCAAGAGCTGGTCGGCGGAGAGTCTGGCGACCCGCGGATACGTGGTGGCCGGCCCAGCGGGCTCGACGTACCACGCCCCGGATCCGGAGGTGCTGCTGTCGGAGAGCTTTGCCGACACGCACTGCTTTCACACGGAGCCGCCGCGAGACGAGGCGCCGGGGCTCGTGGGGGTCGGCTTTGTCCCGCAGCGGTTGCACGGCGATCGCGTGGAGATTGAGGGGACGCTGTGGATTGACCGCGCCTCGTCGGAACTGCGCTGGATGGAATACCGCTACGTTGGCCTGCCCGCGCCGGCGGACGACGGGGCGCCCGGGGGCCGCGTGGAGTTCCTGCGCCTCGCCGAGGGGCCGTGGATGGTGGGCCGCTGGCAGATCCGCATGCCGATTGTCGGGCAGCCGTCACTGGACGTTCCAGAAAAGGGCTACACACGCACCATCCTGAAGCAGGGCGCGCCCTCATTGCAGGGCATCAGCGTGGGCGGGGGCCTGGTCTCGCGCGTGGCCCGTCGCGGGCAGCTCCTGTATGCGGCGACGGGAAGCGGGGTGTCGCTGCAGCTGCTGCGTGAAGACAGCACGGTGTCGGTGGCGAACGCCCGTGTCGCGCTGGAGGGGACGGACTATGCGTGGCGCAGCGACAGCGGCGGGCTGGTGCAGGCCGTACCGGTGCTCGATGGGCGCTACACGGCGCGCATCGCCACGGTGGAGATGCTGGCGTTGGGCACGCCGCCCATCGAGCGCGACCTCGTGGTGGCGGTGCATCGGACCCGTCCGGACAGTGCGATGATGCCATCGGCGCGCGAGATCGTGCGTGGTGCGTGTGGCGGCGACGCGGTAAAGAACGGGTTGGCGGCGCTGTACGGCACGGTGCGCGATTCCCTCGGGCGCCCGGCGCCGGGGCGTGCGGTGATGGTGTCCTTTCTCGGCACGGTGTCGCTGGTGGGGCGCGCCTTTGCGCAACGCACGACCTTTGGCACGATGGCCGACGATGGCGGCGTCTGGCACCTGTGCGAGCTGCCGCGTGGCCGTGCGATCCGGGTGAGCGCGATGGGTGACGACGGTCGGGCGACGAATGAAGTCACCGTGCCGGAGCCGCGCTGGATGGCCGAGGTGACGCTGCGGGTCGGCGCGGCGCCGGCGGTGATCGATGCGGACTCGGCAGAGGCATCGCTGGAACTGCTGGTGCACGATGCGGGAGGCCTCGCGCTCGACGCCACGACGCTGGAGTTGACGACGGCAGCGGGCGAACGGCGCAAGGTCACCACGGATGCCCGCGGGCGGGCGCTGGTGGCGACGTTCCCGCCTGGACAGGTGACGATGCGCACCAAGCGCGCGGGGTACGTCGCCGGCGAGCTCACGTTTTCCGTGGTGGCGGGGCGCAACACGGTGCCCGTGATTCTGCGGCAGGCCGGACTTCCCGAACTCGATACGGTGCGCGTGGTCGGCAACAAGCGCACGTCGTCGCGGCTGGACGGGTTCGAGACGCGGCGAGCGCGGCGCGAAGCCACGGCATCGTTCAACGCGGCGGACATTGCGAAGCGGATGCCGACCGAGCTGGCGGACCTGCTGCGCGGTGTGGCGGGCGTACGCCTGGCCGACAGCGCGGGGGTGCGCATTGCCGAACTGGTGCGCGGCTTCAAGCTGGACCGTGACGCCAAGGCGCAACCGTGCGTGATGCGCGTGGTGCTCGACGGCATTCTGGTGCCGCTCGAGGCGGGCGTGAACGTGGCGCGTCACGACGAGGTGCGCGGCCTCGAGGTGTTTGCCTCGGCGGGACGGACGCCGTCCGGCATCGGGGTGACGGCGATGGACGCCGCGTGCGGCGTGATTGCGGTGTGGACGGGCAAGGAGCATCGATGACCCGCCCGGCTGATACTCCGCTGCGCGCCGCTACCATTGTGGCGTGGATCGCCATCGTGGTGGGTGCTGGCGTCCGCGCGTGGGCCATGACGCAGCGCGGGTCGCTGTGGCTGGACGAGGCGTCGCTGGCGCTCAACGTGATGACGCGCAGTTACGGCGCACTGCTGCAGCCGCTCGACTGGGGGCAGGCGGCGCCAGTGGGTTTCCTGTGGCTCGAGCGCGCCATCGCCTCGCATGCGGACGCGCCCGATGCATGGCTCCGGCTGGTGCCGTGGTGCGCGGGCGCCGCGTTGCCGTGGCTGCTCTGGCGGCTCGGCCAGCGCATGGTGGGTACTGGCGCCGGTGCGCTGGCCGCCATTGGGGCAGCGGGCTCGCTGCTGGCGCTTCGCTACTCGACGGAAGCCAAGCCGTACGCCAGCGACGCGGCCGTTGCTGCGGCGCTGCTGCTGCTCGCGCGCGACGCGAGCGACGATCCCGCCCAGAGCAGGCGCTGGTGGGCGCTCGGCGCGGGCATGGTGCTGGCCGTGCTCTTCTCACTGCCGGCGGTCTTCGTGATTGCCGCGGTGGCGGTGGCGCTGGCCACGTCGCGCGAGGTGCGCGCAGCGCCCGGCGCCCGGCGCGTAGCGCTGCCGGCGCTGGCGCTGTCGGCGGCGACCTTTGGCGCGCTCTGGCTGCTGTCGTACCGCGCCAGCGCGGCAAGCGAGCCGCTGCGCGCCTACTGGGCGCCCGTGATGCTCGACGTTTCGGCGAGTGACGGCATGGTCCGTGTCATCCGCGTGCTGATGGAACTCACGTGGATTCCGCTGCGCTGGACCGGCTCGCTTGCCGGCACCGCCGTTGGGTGCACGCTCTGGGTGATCGGGCTGATTGGCGTGGCGAGGCGGCGCCGCCGCGACGCGCTGCTGTTGGCGGGGCCGGTGGTGTTTGCCATGCTCGCGAGCGTGATTGGCGCGTATCCGCTGTCGGACCGACTGGCGTTCTTTGCGGTGCCCGGCGTCTGGATGGCGCAGGCGGCGGCGCTGATCGGCGTGCGCAACGCGCTGCTCTCGAGCCGCAGCATTGTGGCCAACGCGCGCGCCGCGGCGGCGTATGTGGTTGTCGTGGGTGCAGCGCTGGCCGCGTGGCAGTTCACCGATTCCGACCGCTTTCTGCGCGATCCGGGGGCCCTGGAGGCAACGCGCGCGCTCTTCGCCAAGGTCGATGAAGATGCGGCGACGGTGCCCATCTACGTGTTTGCGCGTTCGGCGCCCGCGTGGCTGATGGCCACACACGACGGCGCGTGGCTGCACAACGCGCGCATGGAGCGCTGGGTGGCGCTCGCAGGACGGGCGGGCGCGCCGGGGTCGGAGAATGCCGCGCGGGCGCTCCCCGTGGCACTCGGCGCGGGCGATTCGCTGGTGATCACCTCGGGGGCGCGCACCGAGCTGGTGGGACTCGCGCCCGGCGTGCAGTACCGCATCAGCGGCGCACCGCTGGGCAACGGCCCCACGCGAGGATGGGCGGACGAGGAGGCGCGGCGCCTCGTGGCTGCGGCGCGGCCGGATGTCTGGCTGGTGGCGAGCCACTTCTTTGCGGGCTCACCCGCCAACGAACTGCGGCCGCTCGTGGAAGCGGCCGCGGCGGCGGGCCTGCGCGTGGTGGAGGAGCGCCACGCCGGCACTGACGTGGTGGCGCTGCGGCTGGCGCGCTAGCCCTCGGCGCGCGCCACCGGGACCTTGTCGCCCTGACGCAGGATGATTGGTTCGGCGGCACCCTCGCCGAGCTGCCGCGGCTCACTCATCAGCTTCGTGACAAAGCGCTGTCCCTCGGAAATGCGCTCGACCTCGAGGGCGATGCTGTCGACCGCGAGTTCGATGCGGGCAATGCGATCGACCGACTCGGGCGGCAGCGCCGGCGGTGCCTTGGGTGCACGGCGGAGCGTCCGGATGCACCACGTCACGACGAGGGGCAAGACGACCACCATGAGCAGGCCAGCCGAGAGCCCGTTGATGTTCACCGAACGCCCCGCCGGAGGAAACACCATGGGCGGCGACGTCTCTTCGACGAGATTGGGCGGCGCCGATGCCAGCAGCTGCCCGTTCTGCGAGATGTCCTTTTCGAGCTGCACGATGCGTTCGTCAAGCACCTTGAGTCGCGCGTCGAGTCCATCGCGGCCATTGGCCGATCGCCCCATTTCGCGGACCACATCGGAGCGACGTCCCGACGCGGAGGTGAGCTGACGCGACAGCTCGTTGCGGCGGTTCTGCAGCAGCTGCACGTCCTCGCGCGTCATCGGGCGGCTGACATTCTGCGGGAGCGCGGCCGTGCCAGACCCCGTGATGGAGATCCTCGGGGGGGCGGGAGCTGGCGCCTGTTGCTGGGGGAGAACGCGCATGGGCATATGCTCCCTACGGCGCGCCGGCGCCAGGGGTTGCAGCACGCCGCCGGTCGGCCCACCAGAACGGCACATACAGCAGGAGCACGTTGACGATGCCGAGCGCGATCATCGGGACGAGATACCACGGCCACGGGCCGAGCACGTCGAGCAGGCTGCCGGTGGCCGGCTTGCGGAGCGTCCACATGTAATCGCCGCCGACGGCGACGTTGACGATGGTCACGAAGACCATGTAGGCGAGCGTACCGAGGATTACCCGGCGCACCGAGGCGAGCGTGGGGCGCATGCCTTCGACCCGCGTGAGGTAGAGCGCCGCGATGATCAGCAGCCCGTGCGCCACCAGCGTCTGGATGGCGCGGAAGTGCGGCAGGCCGTATGGGCCGGCGTCCGGGGTGAGCACGGCTTGCAACGGGCCGGCGATTCCCATGAAGTACATGAACTCGTAGATCAGCGGATTGAGCGTGACGAGTCCATAGGCGCCGACCCAGACGAGCACCGAGCAGATATGCAGCGGGAGCATCTTGTCGAGCGTCCATCCCACGTAATGGTACGCCCAGATGTGCCACGACAGCTCATTCACCACGAGCACCGCAGCCAGCGTATAGCGGACCCGGCGGCGTGTCGTCTCGTCGGCACCGCGGAAGCGCAGGATGTACGCGCCGACCAGCAAGATGATGGCCAGGGATACGAGATGCCGCGCGCCAAAGTTGACGAACGGCGTGCCGTGGTAGTCGGCACGAATCCACTGCATCCAGTCGGCGGGGGGCATGGGCCGGGCTATCCTCCGATGTTCCGTTCGACCGCGGCCGTGGCCTGTTCGGCGGCCAGATGCGCTCGCTGCAGCGCCGCTGCCGCCTTGTCGGCGAGCGGCGTGGCGGATGCCTTGTTGGTGATGGACCCGACGTTGATGCGCACGTTGTATACGGCGCCGCGGCAGGCCGCCTCGGCAAGGAGCGCCGACACGCCGGCATCGCTGGCCGCGTTGGTGTTGCCCTTGGTGGCGGCGATGGCAGCGAGTTCGGCCACGCGCGCGCAGGCCGTGGCCGTTTGCAACGGCACTTCGGAGGCGTAGACGAGCGCGCGCTGGATGGCGGCGTCGCGTGCCGCCACCTGCTCGGGCGTGTCCTTGGGAAGCTTGTACGCGTCGGTGACCACGGTGTAGGCCGCCGAGTCTTCGGCGACGAGCGTGGCCAGCGTGTTGCCGAGGGCGACGGCTTCGAGGGCGAGCTCCTTCATCTCGGGCTCCACGGCCGCGTATTTCTTGCGGCCCACGGTGAGGCCGCTCACCATCTGCGCGAGCGCGGCGCCGAGCATTCCGACGTGCGCCGACACCGAGCCACCGCCGGGCGCTGGGGCATTGGACGCCACCGACGCCACGAAGCCGCTCACCGATTCGCCGCCGCTGATGGCGCGACGCACCTTGTGTTCGAGCACCAGGTCGGTGGAGAAGCCGCGCAGCTGCAGGTGGCGCGCGGCGGTGTCGAACAGTGCCTGCTCGGGCACGAGGCCCACGATTTCGCTCCACGTGGTTGCAACGCCGCGCGCCGCGGCTTCCCGCTGCACCATCTCGAAGGCGCGGTAGACCGGCGTCTTGTCCGTGTCGACGAGATTCATGGAGACCTGCGCCTGGCCATCGACTTCGAGACCCAGGCCTTTCACATAGCGCAGGCCGCCGCTTGAGCCGCGCACCGCCTTTGCCACCTCCTTGGCCACCGCGACGTTTTCCGCGCCGCCAAGGTAGACGTTGCACGCCACGAGAAACGGGCGCGCGCCGATGACGGTGGCCCCGGCGGTGTCGTGCACGTGGTTGGGGCCGAAGTCGGGGACGCGGTTTGCGTTGGCGCCGATGTCCAGCTTGGCCTGCTCGAATTCGCCGCGGCGGATGTCGGCGAGGTTCTCGCGGTCGGGGCGGGTGGCGGCGCGTTCGTAGAGGAAGACCGGAATGCCGAGTTCGTCTCCGACGCGCTTGCCGAGGGCGCGCGCGAGGGCGATGCAGTCGTCCATCGTGGCGCCTTCGAGCGGAATGAAGGGGCAGACATCGGTGGCGCCGATACGCGGGTGCTCGCCCGTGTGGTGATTGAGGTCGATAAGCTCGGCGGCCTTGGCGATGCCGCGAAACGCCGCGTCGACCGCGACGTCGGTGGTGGCGACGGCCGTGAGGACGGTGCGGTTATGCGACGGGTCGCTCGACACATCGAGCACCGTGACACCCTCGCCCGCTGCGATGGCGTCGCGGATGGCGGCGATGACCTCGGGGCGGCGGCCTTCGGAGAAATTGGGGACGAACTCGACGAGCTTCATGATGACGGCGATTGAGGATATTGAATCCGGATTGCGATTGGGGACATCGATCCGGGACTGCGATCTGCGATCGGGGTGTGGTGCCCGCGGGGAATCTACAGCGGCCGGACGGCGATCGCTCCGTGCACTCGTACCGCCGAGGGCCGTCCGCCG
>JANYJW010000053.1 GCA_025361705.1 Gemmatimonas sp. | reverse complement strand
ATGGTTCCACTCCCTCTCGCGCCTGGCAGAGAATGTTCGAGCCCGATCGCAGGCGAGGCCGTACTGTCCCGGACCGTGTCCTCCTGCCGCTGCACCTTGCAGCGGTTGTGGGAAGCCACGCGTTCCTGGCGGCCCTCGCATGGACGATCGCGCGCCTGGGGGAGACACCAGAGACTATTGTGCGTCGGGGTGAGGGCGTCCGTCTGACGCTCCTTGCCCAGGGCCACGCCACCCTTTTGCCACGCCGCCGGACGGCGCGAGTGCGGTCGCCCTCGTGCGTTGACGGTGCGTTCATCCATGAAAAGAGAAATCCTCATCTCGGCCACGCAGCGCGAAGTGCGCGTCGCCATCATCGAGGACGACCAGCTCGTTGAGCTGCAGGTCGACCGTCCCGAAGCACGGCGGATGGTCGGCGACATCTATTGGGGCAAGGTCGAAGCGGTGCTGCCGGGGTTACAGGCGGCCTTCGTCGACATTGGCACCGACAAAAGCGCCTTCCTCCACAACTCGGACCTCGCGTACGACGAGGACGATGACGAGGATGCGGACGACGACGGCGACGAACCGGCGGACGTCGAGGTGCCGGACAGCGTCGAGGCGGCTGCGGCGGAAGCCCCTGCGGCGAGCTCCAAGCCGCGCGGCGGTCGCCGTCGCCGCAAGGAACCGCCGCAGATCCAGGACGTGCTGAAGAAGGGCCAGGACATCATCGTCCAGGTCTCCAAGGAGCCCATCTCCACCAAGGGGCCGCGCGTCACGGCGCAGGTGTCGATGGCTGGGCGCTTCCTCGTGTATATGCCGTTCGCGTCGCGCGTCGGCGTGTCGCGCAAGATCGGCGAGCGCGCCGAGCGCCAGCGGCTGCGCGGGCAGGTGGAGAGCGTGATGCCCAAGAACTCCGGCGGCGTGATCGTGCGCACCGTAGGCGAGGATGTCACCGTCGACACGTTCAAGCGCGAGCTCGACACGCTCATCAGCCAGTGGCAGCGCATCAACAAGAAGACGAAGTTCGTGGGCAAGCCGCCCAAGCTGCTGCACCGCGAGACGTCGCTCACGCGTGGCATCATCCGCGACCTCTTCTCCACCAAGGTGGACAGCCTCACCGTCGACTCCAAGCAGCTGCACAACGAGATCCTCGAATACCTGGGCGGCATCGCTCCGGAACTCGTGGAGCGTGTGCACTTGTACGAGGACAAGAAGGGGCTGTTTGATCACGCGGGCATCGAACCCGAAATCCGCGACCTCTTCAAGCGGCGCTGCGACTTGCCGTCGGGCGGGTACCTGATCATCGAGCCCACCGAGGCGCTCGTCAGCATCGACGTGAACTCGGGGCGGTACACGGGCAAGAAGGACCCCGAAAAGACCATCCTCCGCACCAACACCGAGGCGGCGCGTGAAGTGGCGCGGCAGATGCGCCTGCGCGACCTCGGGGGCATCATCGTCGCCGACTTCATCGACATGGAAACGCGGCAGAACCGCGACAAGGTGCTGCAGGAACTGCGCACGCACCTTGGCCGCGACCGCGCCCGCACCAAGGCCTTCGCCGTCAGCGACCTCGGCCTCATCGAGATGACCCGCCAGCGCGTGCGGCAGAGTCACTTGCAGAACATGACGGAGGCTTGCCAGGTCTGTCATGGCACGGGGCGCGTCTTCACGGCGGAGACCATTGTCCGGCGCATGGAGCGCTCGGTGCGGCGCATGGCGGCCGAGGGGCGGCGCGATCACCTGCTGGTGCGCCTGCATCCCGACACCGCGACGTACGTGCTGGAGCAGGAGTCGGACCTCATGAAGAAGCTCGAGAAGGGCGTCGGCTTCGGCATCGAGATGCGCGATGACCCGCTGCTGCGCCCCGATGAGTTCAAGCTCGTCGTGAAAGGTGCGGGACGGGATGTGACGCAGCAGTATGCGGTGGCGTAGGGGGCAAACGATGGATGGGACCGTGGCGCGAGTGACGAGAGACGAGGGACGAGAGACGAGCGATGACGGCGCGGCGAGATTGGCCGTGCGCCGTCATCGCCCGTCTCTCGTCGTCCGTCTCGCGTCCGGGTGCCTCCTCGCGAGTCTCGCCCTGCAAGGCGCCTGCCGCGCCGAACGCGCCGATCCTCCCCGCCGCGTCCTCGGCGGCATGGTGACGCTCGTGGCGGCGACGCCGTCGCCGCGTCCCGAGAGCGACACGGCCGTCTTCGTGGTGCCGGCCGATTCGCTGATTCCGTCGGACGCCATGGGGACGGCGATTCGCCGCGGTCGGGCCATCGCCATCGCGACGCGCGACTCCATGCATCTCGACGCGGTGGGGGCGCTGCGCTGCGTGAGTTGCCATCTTGAGGCGGGGACCAAGCGCGGGGCGCTGCCGTGGGTGGGTTCGTACGCGCGCTATCCGCGCGTGGATGTGCGTGGTGGTGTCCTCACGGTGCACGAACGCGTGAACATCTGCCTGCGGCGCAACCTGCGCGCGCCGGTGTTGCGCCCCGATGACGCGCAGATGGAGGCGCTGGTGAGCTACATCGCGTTCCTGTCCCGTGGCATTCGGCTTGGGTCGCAGGTGGAGGGGCAGGGGGACGACACGCTGACCGTGCGCGCCGGCAACGCGGCCGAAGGCGGGCGCGTGTGGAAGGTCGAGTGCGCCATTTGCCACGGCGCTGGCGGGCAGGGTACCCCCAAGGGCGGTCCCGTCTGGGGTCGCCGGAGCTTCACCGCTGCCTCGGAGCTGGCCAGCTGGTCGACGTTTGCCGGCTTTCTTCGGGGGCACATGTCGACGGGTGGGCGGCGCAGCACGCTGAGCGACGAGGACGTGGCCAACGTGACCAGTTTTGTGCTTCGGCAGGCGCGGTCGCGCTAGCGACAGCTGCGTGTGAGCGAAGGAGAGGCGGGTCCTTGGAGACCGAGCCGTCTGGACACAGCGGCCGGATGGACAGAGTTTATCTGTGCGGAGCGGGTTCGTTTGCTCCCGGCACTCCTACCTGGCGGGCTTATCCCATGTCGATGCGCTCAGTCATTTTCGTTCCGTTGGTCTTCGCGTTGGCCTGTTCCTCAAGAGACGCTGGCACTGCGCCTGCCACCGCCAGCACGTTGACAACGGACGCCTCGGCGTCGGCAAGCGCGACGGCGGGCATCACGGGCACGGTGAGCGTCCTGGCGGGCACCTGTTCGGCAATCTCATTCAAGCTCGAAGGCAAGCTCATCAAGACGTCGGCGACGACGAAGTTCGACGGCGGCGGGTGTGCCGACGTCAAGAACGGCAGTCGCGTGAATGTGATCGGCCCGACGCAGTCTGATCAGAGCGTTGCAGCGGAGAAAGTAACCTTCGTCGCCGCAACGGTGCCCGCGCCCGTTCCCAATCCCGTGCCCACTCCAGCGACCGCCGTGACCATCACCGGAACGGTGAGTGCGTTGGCGGGAACGTGTCCGTCAGTGTCGGTCAAGCTCGAGGGCAAGGTCGTGAAGACCAGCGCGACCACCAGGTATGAGGGCGGCGCCTGTACGAGCATCCTCAATGGCGCTCGCCTCACCGTGAGCGGGTCGACGCAATCCGATCAGAGCGTGTTGGTCGAGAAGGTGACCATTCTGGCGGCACCGGTGCCCGCGCCAGTACCCGCGCCGGTACCCGCGCCGGTCCCAGCGCCCACCCCCGCCGCGACCACGATCACCGGAACCGTCAGCAGCCTCGCCGGCACCTGCCCGGCCGTGTCATTTGTCCTCGAGGCCAAGACGATCCGGACGACCGCCGCGACCACCTATGAGCGTGGGACCTGCGATGCCATCAAGAACACGGGCCGGGTAACGGCCACGGGGACTTGGCAGGCCGATGGCAGCATGACGGCGACCCGCATCGCCTTCCCGCAATAGGGGTGTGGCGATGCGGGGATTCCATGGGATCCCCTTGACTCACAAGCTCTACGCGGATATCATTTTAGGCTCGTTGTCATACCCAGCTTTTTCGAGCATTCCATGTCCTACGCCATCATCCGCACCGGCGGCAAGCAGTATCGTGTCGAACCGGGCAAGTCGATCCGCATTCCGTCGCTCGTTGGCGACGTCGGCGGCTCCGTTGAGTTCAACGAAGTCCTGCTCGGTTCCGACGGCACAACCGTCCGCACGGGCGTGCCGACGCTGACCGGTGCCAAGGTCACGGCCGACATCACCAAGCAGGGGCGCGGCGACAAGATCGTCGTCTTCAAGTTCCGCCGGCGCAAGAACTACGCGCGCAAGCAGGGTCACCGGCAGGGATTCACCGAAATCAAGGTTCGCGACATCACCCTCGGGTGAGTTGCTACACGAGAGGAGACAATGGCTCATAAGAAAGGCGTAGGTTCCTCCCGGAACGGCCGTACGTCGAACCCGCAGTATCGCGGGGTCAAGAAGTACGGTGGCGAGCAGGTGGTCGCGGGCAACATCATCATCCGCCAGTGCGGCACCAAGTGGCATCCCGGCAACAACGTCGGGCTTGGCACGGACTACACCATCTACGCCCTCATCGACGGCGTGGTGAAGTTCGAGCACAAGAGCAAGACGCGGCAGAAGGTGTCGGTGTATCCGGCCCCGGCTCGCGAGGCAGTGGCGTAGTCTTCAGGTCGTGATGCAGGAGGGGCCCGCCGAGTTCGGCGGGCCCTTTTTCTTGTTGCGTACAGCGTATGGCGTACCGCGTGCCGCCTACGGCAGCCAGACGCTATACGCCGTCACCATCACCATGCGGCTCCATGTGCACCAGCACGCCGCGCACCCGTGGCTGCGCTGCCCGAATCGCGGCCTTCACCGCGCCGCCGAGCGCGTGCGAGTCGAACAGCGACATCGCGGCGTCGGCCTGCACGTGGATCTCCACGTGAAATGCGATGCCGGCACGACGCACGTGCAGCTTTTCTATGGCCGCTACGCCGGGGACGACTTCGGCCACGCGGCGCACGGGCATCGCGATGTCGACGCCCGGATGCCGGTCCATCAGGTCCTGCATGGAGGTGCGCAGCATCGAGATGCCGTTGAATGCAATCACCGCCGAGGCGACCAGCGCCGCCCAGTCGTCGGCCGCTTCCCAGCCCGCGCCGTTCCAGACGGCGAGGCTGATGCCGATGAACGCCGCCGCACTGGTGATGGCGTCGGAGAAGTGGTGCCACGAATCGGCCTTCACTGCCGTGCTGCCCACTTCGGCGCCCACCGCGCCGATGCGCCGTCCGAGATAGGTCTTGATCACCACCACCGCCACGAGCACGACCAGCGTCCAGGCCGCTGGTGCATGGTGTGGGGTGCGGACTTCGCGCACCGCCTCGATGCCGATGCCGATGGCGGCGCCGAGCAGCATCAGCGACACCGTGGCGCTCGCCACGGTTTCGGCCTTGCCGTAGCCAAACGGGTAGTCGTCGTCCGGGTCGCGGCTCGCGATGCGCAGCCCGCCCCATACAATGAGCGAGGAGAATATGTCAGCCGACGATTCCACGGCGTCGGCGATGAGCGCGTAGGAGTTACCGAGCACGCCCGCCACCAGCTTGACGAGCGCCAGAACGGCGTTGGAAATCATGCTGAGCTGCGCGGACCGAACGCCGCGATCGAAGTCTGTGGGCATGCGGAAATCTATCGAGGCATCCCGCGTGAGGCGATACGAGGAGAAACTCGCGCGGCGCCCGGGCCGTAGGATGGGCAGACGGATCCTCTGACGGGAGCGACGATGGGCCTCTTGGACAAGCTGCAGGTCGAACTCAATCGCGCAGGCCGCGCCGCCCAGGGCGCGCTCGACGAGGGCCGCCTGCGTCTCGAGATCTTTCGGGTGCGGCAGCTCGCGGACAAGGCCGCGCAGGCACTCGGCTATGCCGTCTACCGCGCGCGCCTCAAGGGAGAGGAAGTCGAGGTCGCCGCCTGGGAGCGCTTGGCAGCGACCCTGCGCGATCACGAGGCCGAAGCAACGCGCCTGAACGAGGAGCTGGCAAAGGTGCGGCAGCCCGCCGAGGACTCACCGGGCGAGACGCCACCGGCCACTGCGGGCGCCGCAGCGGGCGCCGCAGCGGGCGCCGCAGCGCCTCAGCAAGCGACGGACCAAGCGCCGGGTGCGCCGGCCGACGCGCCGTCGAAACCGATCTAGCGCTGCAAGACGCTGGTCAGCGACCGAGGACCTGGCGCGCCAGCGCGACGTCGTCGGTGCAGAGCCCATCGACCTGCCACGCCGCCAGACGCTCGATGACGTCGGCGGCGTTGACCGTCCACGCAATGACTCTGCCGCCGACGGCGTGCACGTCGCGCACGAGCGCCTCATCGAGATACTCCACCAACTGCCACAGATCACGCCCGCCGACGCTGCGGAGCGAACTGGCCGGGTCGATGTGGCGACTCACCTCGAGCACGCCGCGCGGGATGTCGGGGGCGCTACGAGCCGCGGTCGCCACCAGGCGGTGATCGAACGAGTGCACCGCACAGGGGCCGGCATGGCGCTGGAGGACCGCGGTGGCTGGGGCCGCGGTGTCGGCACCCTTCAGTTCGCAGTACAGGGTGGCGTGGGTGCCAAGGAGCTGGGCCACGCCGGCCAGGGTCGGCACCGCGCTGCCGTCGACAAGGCGAAATGCCATCAGCTCGGTGCTCGTCAATCCCGCAATGGGCCGTCCCGAGAGCGCCGGGTCACCAGGGGTTCCGCGCACCACGGCGTCATGGTGCACCATGACGGTGCCGTCACGGGTGCAGTGCACATCGAGCTCCACCGCGTCCGCACCAAGGTCGAGAGCGCGCTGAAAGGCCGACAGGGTATTTTCGAGGCACACCCGCGACGCGCCGCGGTGCGCAATGATCTCTGGCATGGGCAGGGGAAGGGGCAGGGAGTACCATACGGATGGTGGGGAATCGGCGGGTGTCCCGTCAACCCTCCCCCCGCCTTAACACTTTCACCAGGCGAGCGTCCAAGTTGGTGAGCGCATGAGCGAATTGACCCGGGATATCGAGCCCACGCCGGACATCGCGTTGATCGCCCGCTGGCAGCGGGGCGATCAGCGGGCGGCAACGGAACTCGTCGGGCGACATGCTCAGGCGCTCGCGCGATTCGCGGTGACGCAGGGGATTCGCGACGGCGTTGACGAGCTGGTGCAGGACACGTTCGTGCGGGCGTTCCACTCGCTCGAGAGCTTTCGGGCCGATTCGTCGCTGCGCACGTGGCTGTTCACCATCCTCAAGCGTCTGGTGCTGGATCGGCAGCGGTCGGAGCAGCGGCAGCGCAGCACGGTGGAGTTGGACGAAGAGCACGCGGTGCAGGATTTCAACGCGCTCGATGGCATGGTGGCGGATGAGACGCTGCTCCGGGTGCGGCAGGCGGTGGCCCGGTTGTCGCCGCTGCAGCGTGAGGTGTTCACGCTGCGGGTGACCGAAGGGATGCCCTATACGGAAATCGCGCGGGTCGTCGGAAGCACGGAAGGCGCGTGCCGAGTGCATTACCACAACGCGATGCGAGCGGTCAAGGAGTACTTGAGCGATGACTGAATGCCCTGATGACGTCCTGCGCGACCTGCTGCCTGAGTACGCCCTCGAGGCGCTCGGCACGGCGGCCTCGGCGCGGGTCGCCGCGCACCTGGCCGAATGCGCGGCGTGCCGAGCCGAGCTGGCCCTGTTGGGGCAGGTGCACGGCACGTTGACGCGTGGCGTCCCGCGTGTGGATGTGGCGGCTGTCGTAGCGGCACTGCCGCGGCCGATGCCGCGCCCCGTCGCCATACCGGCCGCGCGGCGGTGGGTGATGCGACCCGTGTGGCAGTACGCGGCAGCGGCAGGGCTGCTGCTTGCGGCGGGAAGCGGCGTTGCCTGGCAGCGTGCGGCGGGCGGTCATGCGGCGCGGCTCGCCGACTCGACCCTCGTGCAGTCGGCAGGGCGCGTTCAGGCGGTGCAGGCAACGCAAGCCGCGCGCGCAGAGAGCGGCATCAGTTTTGGCGGTGGATTGTCGGATTTGTCGGTGGATGAGTTGCAATCACTCTTGGGGCAGATGGACACTTTGCGGGCGCTGCCCAGTTCGGACCCCGCGTCGATGACGCCCGTCATCGCGATGAACGAAGGAGGAAAGACACTATGAAGACTTTCATTCGAGCAGGATGTGCGCTTGGCCTCGTGGCCGGCGTGGCAGTGGCGCAGACTCCCACGGCCGCAGCACCGAAGGCCGCACCGCAGCAACCCAAGGCGGCGCAGGTTCAGCCTGGCCAGCCCGGACAGATGCCACCAATGGGCCAGATGGGTCCAATGGGCCAGATGGGGCCGATGGGTCAGCGCATGCGCAGTCAGCCCGATCGCGCGCAGCTGGAGCAGCAGATTCGCGATCGCATCGGGAATCAGCTGAAGAAGGCGTTGAACCTGAGCGACGACCAGTTTGGCAAGCTCCAGACCACCAACAAGCGCTTCGAAGAGCGGCGCCGTTTGCTCGTTGAGCAAGAGCGCGACGCGCGCATGAGCATGCGCGACCTGATGATCACGGGCGACACCACCAATCTGGCCAAGGTGTCGACGGCGCTCGACAAGATGCTGCAGATCCAGCGCCAGCGGTTTGAGCTGGTGGAGCAGGAGCAGAAGGAACTCGCTGGCTACCTCACGCCGATGCAGCGCGCGCGCTTCCTCGGAATGCAGGAGCAGATGTTCCGTCGCATGGAAGGCATGCGCGCGCAGGGCGCCGGTCGACGCGGGCAGGCGGGCGGCCCGGGCATGGGCCCGGGCATGGGCCCGGGCATGGGGCAGGGCATGGGCCCGGGCATGGGACAGGGCATGGGGCAGCCGGGCAACCGCAACCAGCAGCGGCCGATGATGCAGGGGCAGCGTCGGATGCCCAACGGACCGCCGGGTGCACAGCCGGCGCCGGTGCCGCCGTTCGAGGCGATCATTCCGTAGTTGGCGTTGTGTACGGACGAAGCGCCGCCGCCGCACGCATGGTGCTCGCGGCGGCGGTTTCGTTTGTAGATATGGCCTGCGAGCGTGGGGTCGGCGGAATCCGGTGGCGGTCTACAGACCGCTCGCGCGCCCCGCGCTTCGCACGACGGGCCGTGCAAGCATGGCCTGCACGTTGATGTGCTGCGGATCAGGAGCGGCGCTCGGGAGCGCGACGAGGGAATCCGCGGCGCCCAGAATCACAAGGAGGTCGCGGTCGGACAGATCGGCAAAGCCTCCGCCAAATGAGATCCCGCGCCCGGAGCGCCCGCCGACGCGGACTGCCATGTGTTGGGCGGGGCGGCGCGCAGAGGAAGCGAGACGTGGTGGAGCGACCTGCACGCTCGGCGCGGGCTGCCGCAAGGGACTGACAAGCGCGGCGGCTGCGCCCGCAGCGAAGAGCAGGACGGTGGCGGCAATGGGCCACGCGCGGACCACGGACCGCGCAACGAACGCGGGGATGCCACGGGACACCAGGCGTCGCATGGGGGCGGGCCGGGGCGCTACCGCGGATCCGTAGATCATCTCCATGCGGCGGACCGCAGCCGCTAGGCCAAACTGCGGCAGCGCGTCACGCGCCGCAGCGGTCACGCGCGACACCAACGCGGGCTCGGTCAGCAGTCGGGTGAGTGCGTCGGCCAGTGCGGTGTGGTCGCGCGGCGCCACCAGCAGGCCCGTGTGGCCATCGTGCACGACCTCTGGAATGCCGCCGACCGCAGTCGCCGCCACAGGAATGCCGCAGGACGCTGCCTCGAGCAGAACGCTGCCCATCCCTTCGCGGGTTGACGACAGGACAAAGACGTCGATGGCCGCGAACAGCTCCGCCGCATCGCAATGGCCAAGCAGCACCACACGACCTGTAAGGTGGCGGCGCTTGATGTCGGCCTCCAGGCGGTCACGTTCTGGTCCTTCGCCTGCGATCACGAAGACCGTATCAGGGCGTCCATGCACCACCAACTCGGCGGCGGCAATCAATGTCGCGTGATCCTTGAGCGGGACGAGCGCTGCGAGGTTTCCGACCCAGCGGGAGGCGGGATCGATGCCGTGCGCCTCAGCCAGCAGCCGTCGCGCCTTGGCCCGGCGTTCAGCGCTGGCCGGCGCGAAACGAGGACTCGAATATCCGGCCGCACGCCACTCGGCGGCAGTGACTGGAATGCTGTCCGGGACGACGGCGATGTGCTGCCTGGGGAGTCCGCCGCGCTCCAGGATGTCTTCGATGGCTCGTGACACGGCCACTACTCGCGCAACGCGATCGTACTTGAACCAACGGCTGAATCCGCCACGGAGCGCGGAGGCGCCGCGCCGGTGCGCGATCGCGGGTGGTCCGCCCAGGAGCCGGCAGGCCGCCGCGATACCCACGGTGTGCCCGGTGTGCGCGTGGATCACTGGCAGGGGCTTATGCCTGGCCGCACGGACGATCCGGAAGGCGCTTCCGAGATCGAACTCGAACGCGAACGGCAGCACGAGCACGTCAAATCCCTGCAGCCGCGCCTCGCGCTCGAGCGGCGTGTCGGCGCGGCAACAGATGACATTCGCGTGCCCGTCGGCCCGCAGCGCCGAGGCGAGGTAGAGCAACTGGCGCTCGCCGCCCCGGAAGCCGCGTTCATCGTCGAGATGAAAGACCGTCATGCGGGCGCAGATGGCGTGGCTCATGAACGCGCGAACTCCATCGACGCGGCGGCGGCGGATGACCGGCCGAGTTGCGCGGCGATAGCCCGCAGCTCGCCGACCACGCGATCCCAGTTGTAGTGCCGTTCGACGGCAGAGCGGCCGGCACGGCCCATGGCCGAGCAACGCGCGGCATCCGCAAGGAGCGACGCGAACGCTGCCGCGGCCGCGTCGACATTCGTCGGATCTACGAGAACACCCGTCTCGCCATCCGCGACGGCATCGACAATGCCGCCGGCGCGACCAGCTACCACGGGCTTGCCCGACGCCTGCGCCTCGAGGAGCGCAATGCCAAACCCTTCGACCTCGCGCGGCGTCTCACGCGTCAGCCCCGCGTAGACGGTGGCCATGGCATAAGCGGACGGCAGGGCGTGATCGGGGAGCTGCGAAAGGAAGTGCACCCGGTCCGCTACCCCTTCGGCGACGGCGAGCGCCTCGGCGCCGGCGCGGAAGGACCCGTCACCGACCACCAGGTAGCGCAAATCGGGGAACTGCGCGGTGAGGCGCGGCAGCGCGCGGATCACCGTGTCTGCGCCCTTGAACGCTTCGAGGCGTGCCACCGTGACGATCCATCGACCGTCAGGCAGCTGGTGCTCGCGACGGAAGGCGGCCGTGTCGATGTCCGGGCGGAACCGCGCCGGGTCGGTGCCGAGCGAGACGACGCGCGTTCGCTCCACGACATGGGGCATGTCGAGTTCCAGCAACACCTCGTGTAGCAGGCTTCGCGTCCATCGGCTGTTGGCGACGATGGTCGCGGCGCGCCCGAGCAACTGCCGCGTAATCAACCGCTTGATGCGCGATCGCCGGACGTTGGCCCGAATGTCGAACAGATCGCTGCCGTGCACGATCACACCGTAGGGCACGCCGGCAAACTGTTTCAGCGCGCGCGCCGGGTATGCAGAGGGCCGGATGTTGTCGCACCACGCGAATCGAAATGGTGTCGCGCGATGCAGCGCGAGAGCCCGCCGCGCCCATCGGACCTGCCCAGCGAGCGACCGGAGGCGACCGGACGGAACGTCGAGTCGATCAACCGTCGCGGGGTACGCCACGTCGCTCGCTGCATCGCCCGGCACCCGGCCCGTCGACACCGTGAGCGTGCCAGCGGGATGCCGACGCGCCATCTCCGACATCCAGCGGGAGATGCCGCCGCCCATGGGCGGAAAGTCGAATGACAAAAGCAGGTCGTGCGCCATCAACGGCGACCAACCGGAACTTCCGCGTGTGCCCGCGAAACGGTGCAGGTGCGATCGCCTGGCATAAACGGGATGGTGAGCAATGGAGCGGGGAGCGGGGGGCGTTGCCAACGAGCCAGAGCGTCCGGACGGCCGGACGAACCCGGAACGAGGAGAACCGAGACTGCAGTAAGCATACTCCGTCTGAGTTCAGTAATCAACTACCGAGGAATATCCATCGAGCACTGCCATCTGTCCCGCACGGCGGAACAGATGCTTCGATCCGCTACCCCAGCGCGTCAATGATGCCATTAAGCGTCGCGCTGGGCCGCATGGCTTTCGTGGTCTTCACCAGGTCCGGCTGGTAGTACCCGCCCATGTCCACCGGCTTACCCTGCGCGGCGAGCAGTTCCTGGGTGATCGCCGTCTCGTGGTCGCTCAACTGCCGGGCCACCGCCGCGAATCGCGCCTGCAGGGGCACGTCCTTCGTCTGGGCGGCCAGCGCCTTGGCCCAGTACATCGCGAGGTAGAAATGGCTGCCGCGATTGTCGATTTCTCCGACCCGGCGAGCCGGTGACTTGTTGTTGTCGAGGAACATGCCGATGGCCGCATCGAGCGTCTCCGCAAGCAGCGTCGCGCGCGCGTTGCCAAAGGTCGCACCGATGTGCTCGAGCGAGGCCGCCAACGCCGAGAACTCTCCGAGCGAATCCCAACGGAGGTAGCCTTCCTTCTGGAACTGCTGCACATGCTTGGGCGCCGATCCGCCCGCGCCGGTTTCAAACAGCCCGCCGCCCGCCAGCAGCGGCACGACCGATAGCATCTTCGCCGACGTTCCGATCTCGAGGATGGGGAACAGGTCGGTCAGGTAGTCACGGAGCGCATTCCCGGTGACCGAGATCGTGTCCAGGCCCTGGCGGATCCGCCCGAGTGAATACTTCATCGCCTCGTCTGGCGACATGATGCGAATCTCGAGGCCCGCCGTGTCGTGGTCTGTGAGGTACCGCTCGACCTTCGCGATCACCTGTGCGTCATGCCCACGCTTGGCGTCGAGCCAGAAGATGGCCGGCGCCCCGGTCGCCCGGGCGCGTCGCACCGCGAGCTTCACCCAGTCGCGCACCGCGATGTCCTTGGTCTGGCACGAGCGGAAGATGACGCCGGCCTCAACCCGCTGTTCGAGGAGCGTCTCGCCGGTGGTCTCGTTGACGACGCGGATGCTGCCGTGTCCGGTGGCAATGAACGTCTTGTCGTGCGAGCCGTACTCCTCAGCCTTCTGGGCCATCAGGCCCACGTTGGGCACGCTGCCCATCGTCGCCGGATCGAGTGCCCCGTTCTTCTGGTTCTCTTCGATGATGGTCTTGTAGATGGTGGCATAGCAGCGATCGGGGATCATCGCCGTGGTGTCATGCAGCGTGCCGTCGGCGCCCCACATCTTGCCGGCGTCACGGACGACCACCGGCATCGACGCGTCGACGATGATGTCACTTGGCACGTGCAGGTTGGTGATGCCCTTGTCCGAGTCGACCATCGCCAGGGCCGGGCGCTTGGCATACACGGCCGTGATGTCGGCTTCGATCTCGGCCTTCGTGTCGGCCGGCAGGCTCTGGATCTTGGCGTAGATGTCGCCGAGGCCAAAGCTCGGGTTGACACCCAACTGTGCGAAGGTGGCGGCGTGCTTGTCGAAGACGTCCTTGTAAAACACCGTGACGGCGTGGCCGAAGATCACCGGGTCGGACACCTTCATCATGGTGGCCTTGAGGTGCAGCGACAACAGCAGGCCGTTCGCCTTCGCGTCCTCGATCTGTGCCTCGAAGAAACGGCGCAGCGCCTTGACGTGCATCACCGAGGTGTCGAGAATCTCACCCTCGAGCAGTGCCATCTTCTTCTTCAGCACCGTCACCGCACCATCGGCTGGCACGAACTCGTAACGGACGTCCGTCGCCTTGGCGATCGTCGTCGACGTTTCGCTGCCGTAGAAGTCGCCGTCGGTCATGTGCGCCACATGCGCCTTCGAATCGGGAGCCCAGGCGCTCAGCTTGTGCGGGTGCTTCCTGGAGAATGCCTTGACCGAGAGCGGCGAGCGGCGGTCGGAGTTGCCTTCGCGCAGCACCGGGTTGACGGCGCTGCCGAGTGCCCGCGCAAAGCGGGCCTGCAGCGCCTTCTCCGCATCGTCCTTCGGCGCTTCCGGGTAGTCGGGAATTGCGTAGCCGTGTGCCTGAAGCTCCTTGACCGCTTCCTTCAGCTGCGGAATCGACGCGGAGACGTTGGGCAGCTTGATGATGTTGGCTTCGGGATGCTGCGTGAGTTCGCCAAGCTGGGCGAGGTAGTCGGGAATGCGCTGCGCCTCCGTAAGGCGCTCCGGAAAGATGGCGATGATTCGACCGGCGAGCGAGATATCTCGCGTCTCCACCGAGACGCCAGTGCCCTTGGTAAAGGCCTGCACGATGGGCAGGAGCGAAAGAGTCGCCAGTGCAGGCGCCTCGTCAATGACGGTCCAGATGATGGTGGACGTATCGGTGTTCATGGCCTCTCCATGGTTCTGACTGGGACGTTGGCCGGCCCATCGGTTCGATGAGCTCAAGATGCAGCGCCGGGGGGCGACGGGCGCGATCAGCCGACTGGGTAATCTAGGGCACGGAGCGCGCGCGACCAGCCGGGGCCGGGCTCACGAGCGGCCCGCTCGAGCCGGGACACCGTTGCCATGACACTGGGCGGCCGTTAGCCTTTCCCCTGCGCGCCCGGATGGCGGAACTGGCAGACGCACGGGACTCAAAATCCCGCGACCTCACGGTCATCCGAGTTCGATTCTCGGTCCGGGCACTACGATGCACAATCCGCGTTCGACGGCCGAGTGCGCCAACGGGCGCGTGGTGGAGTCCCCCCTCGACCGGCCGCCTGAGCGATGCTGAGCCTCCTCGACTTCCTCTCGTCGCATCGCATCGAGTACGAGCGGTGCGACCACGAAGCGGCATTTACGGTGGCCGACGTCGCGCGCCTGGTGCCCTTGGGCGGCGCGGCGACCAAGAACCTGTTTCTGCGCGACAAGAAAGGCACGCGGCAGGCGCTTGTCGTCGTAGCGGCGGACAAGCCGGTGGACCTCCGCGCGCTGGCGGAAAGCGTCGGGTTCGAGCGGCCGAGTTTCGGGTCGGCGGATCGGCTCAAACGCCTCCTCGGCATCGAACCGGGCGCCGTGTCGCTGCTGGCGCTCGTCAATGACACGCAAGGCGCGGTCGAGGTGTTCATCGACCGCGACATCTGGAACGCGGCGTCGGTGCAGTGCCATCCGCTCGTCAACACGTCGACGCTCGCCATCCCCCACGCGGGCATCGAAGCGTTCCTCGCCGCCACCGGGCATGCGTGGCGGCTGGTGGATGTGCCGGGTGCGCCCCCGGCCGGTTCGGTCTAGCGCTTCAGCTCTGGCCTCACGTTGAACGTTTGCGTGAGCACCGTGCCGTTCACCGTCAGCTTTGCCGTGAACGCGCCAGCCAATGGAGCAAGGCCGGCGCCCCGGCCACCGCCAAATCCGCGACCACCGCGGCTCGTGCTCCACACGACGCGGTGAACGCCGGCCGCGGCCGAGAAGGGTTCGGTGTCCGGGCGCCAGAGCGGGGACGTGTTGGGGATGCCGCCGCGACCAGCCGCCGGCGGTGATGCAGTTGATGCACTCGAAAATGATCCTACGACTGCGCCGGACGCATCGACAATCTCAAGGGTCACCGGTGTCGTCACCGTTTCCTTGAGGTAGTAATCGATGGCCGCACCGCTCGGTGGATTGGCCGCCTGCGGCTCGTCCTTTTGCAGCGGCGTGCCGTTGTCGCCGCCCTGCGTGAAGTTGGTGATGTCGGCCGGCTTGAACAGGAAGGCCGCCGATGCGAGCACAGCGTCGGTGAGCTGCCGCAGCGGGCTGATGTCATCCATCACCCAGAAGCCGCGGCCGTGCGTCGCGACAATGAGGTCGCCCTCGTGGAACGCGAAATCGCGCACCGACGTCGCCGGCAGGTTGACCTGCAGCGGCTGCCAATTGTCGCCGTCGTCGAAGCTGATGAAGGCGCCGCGCTCGGTGCCCGCGACGAGCATCCCCTGGCGCGCCGGATCCTCCTTGACGACGTGCACATACACGCCGGACGGCAGCCCCTTGCTGATGCGCTGCCACGTCCTCCCCTGGTCGCGCGTCCGGTAGACGTACGGCTCATAGTCCTGCAGCTGGTGCCGGCTGACGCTCATGTACGCCACGTTGAAGTCGAAGTGCGACGCCTCCACCGATGTCACGCGGCTCCACGCGGTGAGCACCGGCGGCGTCACGTCGCTCCACGTGCGACCGTCATTGAGCGTCACGTGCACGAGCCCATCATCGGTGCCTGCCCACACCATCGGCACGAGCAGCGGCGACGGGCACACGGCGTAGATGACGCCGCGCTGGCCGTTGCGGTCCGTGTCCGCCGCCGACGCGGCGTCGAGCGTGGCGGGCACGCCGGGGCTTGGGCGCGTGAGATCCGGGCTGATTTGCTTCCAGGTCGCTGCGGCGTCCGTGGACTTGAACAGGAACTGTGCGGCGTAGTACAGATTGCGCGGATCGGCCATCGACAGCACGAGCGGCTGGGTCCAGTCGCCACGCAAGGGCTCCGTGCCCCTGGGCGCCGTCGTGCCCGCCACATCGGCGTTGGCCGCGAGGTCGAAACGGCTCCCCATGCCGCCGTAGATGATGCCCGGGTGCAGCGGGTCGCCGGCGGTGCAGCCACTTTCGCCGCCCGCGCCGATGGGCTCCCAGTCGCGCATGGAGATTTCGCCGAACTTGCCGCGCGACCGCACCGCCACGGCGCCACTGTCCTGTTGTGCGCCCGTCACCCAATACGGCGCGCGATAGTCGACGGAGAGATGATAGATCTGCGCCGTGGGCTGGTTGAGCCATGAACTCCAGGTGACGCTGCGCGCATCGTCCGCCGTCGCATTGTGCGTGATGATGGCGCCCTGGTCGCTGGCGACGATCATCGTGTTGGCATCATCAGGGGAGATCCACGCCTGATGGTAGTCGTCGCCGCCCGGTGAGCCGCGCAGCGCCACCCACGTCTTGCCGCCGTCCTTGGTGCGGCTCACCGCCACGTTGGGCACATACACGATGTCCGCATTCTTCGGGTCAACGGCCAGCTTCTCGAAGTACCAGCCACGCGACCAGAGCGCGCTGTCCGACGAAACGCGGTGCCATGTCGCGCCGGCATCGTCGGAGCGGAAGAACCCGCCCTGGCGCGGCACCTGCGGCGCGCCGCGACCTCCACCACCCGGAGCAGTTGGTGGTGCGGCGGGAGCCGCCGGCACGACGGCGCCGGGCTCCGGCAGCAGATCATCGATCACCGCGTACAGCCGCTTTGGATCACTCGGCGCGATCGCAATGCCGCTGCGACCGATGCCCTCGACAGGCAACCCGTTGGTCATCTGCGTCCACGTGGTGCCGCCGTCCGTCGACTTCCACAGGCCACCACCCGGGCCGTTTGACGGCTGATACGTGTACCACGGCGGCCGGCGCGTATTCCAGAGGCAGGCATACACGATGCGCGAGTTGGCGGGATCGATGGCCACGTCCACCGCGCCGACATCGCTGTTGCGGAACAGGACCTTATGCCAGGTCTTACCTCCGTCGCGAGAGCGGAACACGCCCCGCTCGGCGTTTGGCGCATACAGCTGCCCGATGGCGGCTACAAAGACGATGTTCGGATCCTTCGGGTCCACCACCACCTTGCCGATGTGGTGCGTTGCCTCGAGGCCCAGATGTGTCCACGACGCGCCGGCGTCGGTCGACTTGTACACGCCATTGCCGAATCCCGCCGAGTCGCGCAGCGTCGACTCGCCAGTGCCGACGTACACGGTGTCGGGTGCGCTCGGCGCCACGGCAATCGATCCGATGGATGCCACGGGCTGCCCATCGAACACGGGCGTCCACACGCGGCCGGCATCGATGGTCTTCCACACGCCCCCATTGACCGCGCCAAAGTAGAACTCGTGCGGCCGCCCGGGCACGCCCGTCACTGCGTCCACGCGTCCGCCGCGGAACGGGCCGAGCATCCGCCAGCGCAACCCGAACTCCTGGGAGAGCAGGTGCGGCGTGAACGGCGTGGCCGAGGCCGCGCCGAACGGCGAGCGCTCGACGGCAAGCGGTCCCGACTGCGTGCGTAGTCCCTGAGCGAACAACGGACTCGCGACGCTTGCCGTCAGTCCGGCCGCACCCGCGCGCCACAGAAAGTCGCGACGGGAGAAGCCGCCACGCTCCGGGCTGCTGCGGGTGGGGGAGGTGTCGCTCTCGCTCGCGATGTCGCGCGGTGGCCGGCGGTTCTTCACGGTCGCTCCGGATGCGGGGGGAAGGGCAGCAGCACGCCGCCGTATGCATTGATACACTAGACGCCTTCCGAAGGCGAGTCGTTGAGTGTGCGCGATGTGCGCATGCGATGGCGGCAGACCATCAGGATGGCATGGATCGTTCGGGCGGTTGCCCGCGCTCGGCACGGCGGGCATCTTCACTCGCGTTGCACTCCGCCAGGTCAATATTCACGCTTCGCGAGGGCTCTCGTCCGTGCACATCCCAGGTCGCCGCCTGTTGTCCATCGTTGCGCTCGGCGCCGTCGCCGCCCTGTCGGTCGCTGCGCGTCCCGCCGCGCGGTACCTCGACAACGGACTCGCCCGCACGCCTCCCATGGGCTGGAATAGCTGGAACAAGTTCGGCTGCAACGTCAGTGAGCAGCTCGTGCGCGAGACCGCTGACGCCATGGTGGCGAGCGGCATGCGCGATGCCGGCTACCAATACGTCACCATCGACGACTGCTGGCAGGTGGCACGGTCGGCGCAGGGCCCGATCGTGGTGGATTCCGCGCGCTTTCCGCACGGCATGAAAGCGCTCGCCGACTACGTGCACGGCAAGGGGCTCAAGTTCGGCATCTACACCGACGCGGGCCGCAAGACCTGTGAAGGGCGCCCCGGCAGCTACGGGTTTGAGGCCGTCGACGCCAAGACGTACGCCGGATGGGGCGTCGACTATGTGAAGATCGACTGGTGCAACTCCGAGGGACTCGACGCCAAGACGCAGTACACCATCTTCCGTGACGCGCTTGCCGCGTCGGGGCGCCAGATCGTCTTCAGTATCTGCGAGTGGGGCAGCAATCAGCCGTGGGAGTGGGCGCCTGCGGTCGGCAACCTGTGGCGCACCACGGGCGATATCGCCGACCGTTGGAGCAGCGTGATGACGCTCGTCGACCTCTCGTCGCAATACTGGCACGTGGCGCGTCCGGGGGCGTGGAACGACCCCGACATGCTGGAGGTCGGCAACGGCGGCATGACGCGCACGGAGTACCGCTCGCACTTCAGCCTTTGGGCGATGATGGCCGCGCCCCTCATCGCCGGCAACGACGTGCGGGCGATGAACGACAGCACGCGCGCCGCGGCTGACATCCGTGACATCCTGCTCAATCGCGACGTGATTGCCGTCGACCAGGACTCGCTGGGCATTCAGGGCAAGATCGTGCAGGCGTCGCCGAGCGAGCTGCAGGTGTGGGTGAAGCCGCTCGCCGACGGATCGCGGGCGGTGCTGCTGTTCAACCGTGCCTCGGTGCCGTCCACCATCACCGCCAACTGGGGCACCATCGGCCTCAAGACGAAGAAGGCCCGCGTACGCGACTTGTGGGCGCACACCGAACAGGCCGTCGTCGAGAATTTCACCAGCGCCCCCGTGCCGTCGCACGGTGTGGTGATGCTGCGTGTGTGGCCGATCGCCAACTGACCAGCCGACTCCCATGACCCACGATGCCATCGCCGTCGTCGACTTCGGCGGCCAATACGCCCACCTGATTGCCACCAAGATCCGCCGCTTGCGCGTCCTCGCCGAGATCCGCCAACCCGAGGATGCCACGGAGTTGTTCACGCGCTACAAGGGGATCATCCTCTCGGGCAGCCCGAGTCTCTCGGCGTTCGGCCAGGATTCCGCGTACAACACGGCCCTGTACGACCTCGACGTGCCCATTCTCGGATTCTGCTTCGGGCACCAGGAGATTGCCAAGCACTACGGTGGCACCGTGGTGCACGGGGGCCGTGAGTGGGGACCGGCGGATTTGCAGCTCATTGGCGATTCGCCGCTCTTTGCCGGCCTCGCGCCGGTCGAGCGCGTCTTCATGAGCCACTTCGACTCGGTGACGAGCGTCGGGCCGGGATTCGAGGAAATCGGCTATACCACGCTCGGTGCGTCGGGGCAGTCGCATCGCTTCGCGGCCATCGCGTCGCCAGCGCTGCGCCGCTACGGGTTTCAGTTCCATCCCGAGGTGGACGACACGGTGCACGGCGACGAGATGATTGCCAACTTCGTGCGTGGCATCTGCGGCTGTGCGCCGTCGTGGACCATGGAACGGTACGTGGAAGAGCGGGTGGAGCAGGTGCGGCAGCAGGTCGGCGACCAGTCGGTCTTTCTGCTCGCGTCGGGTGGCGTTGACTCGACGGTGGCCGCGCGCCTCCTGGGGATGGCCATCGGGGCCGACCGCCTGCACCTGCTGCACGTCGACAACGGGCTGATGCGAAAGGACGAGAGCCGCGCGGTGCTCGAGGCGTTCCGCGCGTTCGGCCTCGACCGCAACCTGCATTTCGTCGACGCGAGCGACACGTTTCTCGCCGCACTTGCGGGGGCCGTCGAACCGGAGCAGAAGCGCACGATCATCGGCAACACGTTCATCGAGGTGTTCGAGCGCGAGGCGCGGCAGCGCGGCATCGCGCATCACCTGCTGGGGCAGGGCACCATCTACCCCGACACCATCGAGACCGGCGGCACCAAGCGCGCCGACACCATCAAGACGCATCACAATCGCGTCCCGGTCATCGAACAGATGATCGCGCAGGGACGCGTGGTGGAGCCGCTGGCCGATCTGTACAAGGTGGAAGTCCGCGAACTGGGGGAGAAGATCGGCATTCCCCACGACCTCATCTGGCGTCACCCGTTCCCGGGCCCGGGCCTTGGCGTGCGACTGCTCTGTTCGACCGGCATCGAGCGCCGTGACGGCTTCGACGTCATGCAGCCCGCGGTGGCGGCCGTCGCAGCGCGGTATGGCCTGACGGCGATGGCGCTGCCCATCAAGTCGGTCGGCGTGAAGGCCGACCTGCGGTCGTACGAACATCCGGTGCTGCTCTCGGGCGACGCCGCGTGGGACACGCTGCTCGAGGTCGCCGGGCAGATGTTCAAGGACGTGTCCGGAATCAATCGGTGCATCTGGAATCTGGGGCTGGTCGCGCCGACGACAGCACGGCCGCTTCCCGCTACGGTCACCCGCGCGAGACTTGAGCTCCTGCGGGAAGCCGACCACCTGGTCATGGAAGGGCTGCGGCGGCACGGCATCTATGCGGACATCTGGCAGTGCCCCACGGTGCTCGTGCCGATGGAAGTCGACGGGAGGGGGCAGGAGTTCGTGATCGTCCGCCCGATCCACTCCGAGCGTGCCATGACCGCCACGCCGGCGCCGCTCCCTGCGGCGCTGTGCGATGAACTGCGCGCGCAAATTCTCGCCCTGCCCGGCGTGAGTGGACTTGCACTGGACGTGACGACCAAGCCGCCAGGCACCATTGAGTGGGAATAGTGTGCCTCGCGGCGTGCCTCGCGGCGTGCCTCGCGGCTGGCGTCCGACCTGTTCGGGCCGATATGGTTCCCCGCAATGACCGACACGTCACCCATTGACCAGTCGGAGTTCGACGCGCTGCTCGAGCTCCTCGACCACGACAGCATGCGCGATGTCGTGCGACTGTTCGCCAGCGCGGCGCCGGCGCGCCTCGCGACCGCTCGGGAGGCGCTCGCGGCGGGTGACGCGGCAGCGGTCGCCATGGCATTCCACACGCTGCGATCCACGTGCGGCCAGCTGGGCGCAACCAGGCTCGAGGAACTGTGCGCCGGGGCCGAGCGCGAGGCGAAGTCGGCGGGCCTCGGTGGCACGCAGGCGCGCCTGCGGGATGTCGAGCGCGAGTTGGCCCGCTGCCTCGACTGGTTTCGCGAGCGCGGCTGGGCCAGAGCTTAGGGGCTCGGCCGAGGGACGAATGGAGCGCGTCTCCTTGCTCCCCTCGTGGGCGGTTCCTAGCTTCCCTGCATCTCTCGCCGCGCCGTGCGTGCCAGATGCCGGGCACGTGCGGAAGGACCCACGCGGGGTTCGGCAGCGCGATCATCGCTGGCATGCAGAAGGCATAACATATGTCGATTACGCTCTCCCTCCGCGGCGGCGATCCGGCGCGCGTCGCCACCCCGCTGCTCGCCGTGGGACTCCACTCCGGCGGCGTCTTTCCTCGCGTCCTTGCCGCCCTCGACAGGGCGTATGGCGGCGTGCTGTCGCGCGCGGTCCGGCAAGGGGATTTCAAGGGCGCGCGCGATGAGTCACTGCTCATCGTCGGCAGCGGCCGCGGGCCGGCGCGTGTGCTGCTCGTCGGACTCGGCGAGAGCAGCGACACCTATGCGGTGATCACGCGGGCGGCAACGCTGGCAGGACGCAAGGGCAATTCGATGGGCGTCCGCAGGATGGCGTTCTGGGCCCCGCAATTGAGTGGGGATACCGTGGAGGCCGCAGCGTTCGGATTATCACGCGGCGCGTGGGACTTCACCGACTACAAGACCCAGCCTGCAGCCAAGGATCGTCCGAAGCCGCTGGTCGAAGCCGTGGTCATCGCCACCAATGCACGCGGGTCGCAAGCCGCGCTCGCCGCCGGCATCGCGCTGGGCGAAGGGCAGCGCATTGCGCGGCGGCTGCAACAGCTGCCGGGCAACGTGTGCACGCCCGAGCATCTGGCGCGTATGGCGCGCGACATCGGCAAGCGCCACACGCTGCGCGTGTCCGTCTACGGCCGACGCGACCTCAAGCGACTGAAGATGGAATCGTTCCTCGCCGTCGCGGCAGGGACGCCGCAGGATCCCAAGCTGATCGTCGTGGAGTATCGCGGCGGCCGTCGCGGGGAGGCGCCCGTGGCTCTGGTGGGCAAGGGCCTCTGCTTCGACTCCGGCGGCATCTCCATCAAGCCCGCGCAGGGCATGGAGATGATGAAGTACGACATGTCCGGCGCGGCCGGCGTGCTCGGCGCGATGGAGGCCATTGCGCGCATGAAGCTGACGGTCAATGTCGTCGGACTCATCGGCAGCACCACCAACATGCCGTCGGGCACGTCGATGAATCCGGGCGACGTCGTGACCGCGTCGAATGGCACGACGATCGAGATTCTCAACACCGACGCCGAAGGGCGCCTGGTGCTGGCCGACGTGCTGGCGTACAGCGCGCGCTTCAAGCCGGCGGCCATCATCGACGCCGCCACGCTCACCGGCGCCTGCGTTGTCGCGCTGGGCAACAGTGCCACGGGTGTCATGGGCAACGACGACGCGTTGGTCGACGAAGTCCTCTTGGCCGCCCGACGCGGCGGCGAGCCGGGGTGGCCGCTTCCGATGTGGGATGAGTACAAGGAGATGATCAAGGGCGACATCGCCGACATCAAGAACATCGGCGGACGCGGGGCAGGGACCATCACGGCAGCGCTCTTCCTGCGCGAGTTCGTGCCGGCCGGCGTTCCGTGGGTGCATCTCGACATTGCCGGCACGGCGTACTCGGAAACCGATCTCGTCATAATTCCCAAGGGGCCGACGGGCGTGCCCGTGCGCACCTTTGTCGAGTTCGTGCGAGGGCGCGCCCGCTGACCTCGGGCGCTCCGCGCTGCGGCCGATGCCTGCAGGGCCGCCTCGTGGCGGCCCTCATGCTCTCGTGGGCCAGCACGCTCGGTGCGCAGCAGTCTGCCGCCCCGAGAGACACGACGGGTCTCAAGGCGCCCGCGGGCATCGCGGACACCCTGACGCGACGCAACAGCAGCGGGCGCGACACTACGGTCGTCGATTCGGCAACCGCGCGCCGGCGGAGGCTCGCCGCCGACACCGTCAAGGGACCGCTGGCGCGCGCCGAGATGCCGGTGGCAGCGGACGCGAGTTGGCATTGGGTGGGCGAAGGCTTGCGCCGCGCGGGGGCCGTCACGCTGGCCGACCTGCTGGCGCGCATCCCGGGCGCCACGTCCATGCGCGCCAATTGGATTCCCGCAGGGCAGTTCATCGCGTGGAACGGCGATGCGCACCGTGTGCGCGTCTTCCTCGATGGCGTGGAACTCGATGCCATCGACCCGCGCAACGGCGACGTGCTCGACCTCGCCCTGATGCCGCTCTGGCAACTCGAAGAAGTGAGCGCCGAACGCGCGCCCGGCGAACTGCGCGTGCACTTGCGCTCCTGGCGCGTGGACCGCACCACGCCAATCACGCGCACCGACATCACGACGGGGAGTGAGAACACCAACCTGTACCGCGGCTACTTCGGCAAGCGCCTCCACAACGGTGGCGTCATCCAGCTTGGGGCGCAGCAATCGAGCACCACCTCGCCGCGGACCGGCGGCGACGGGTCGTCACTGCAGGTCTTTGGACGCGTCGGGTGGGCGGGGAAGCGGTGGACGGTCGACGGCACCGTGAATCGCGCGAGCGTCGACCGCGCCGCGACCATCCGCTTTCCGCTGTCGTCGCTGCTGATCCAGCGAAACGGTGCGCCCGCATTCAAGGGGTCGGTCGGCACGTCGTACGCGCGCATCGCGTGGGGCGACCCCGACAAGATCGGCGCTCCGTGGGTGCAGCTCATTGCCTCGTCGCAGATGGCGGCCGAGAACAGCAAGGTGTCGGCGACATCGGCGCTGGCGACGCCATCTGCGGCGCCCAAGGACACGGTCGATTCGGCGTCCTCGCGTTCGCAATACGTGCTGGCGGCCGGCGCTTCGCGCTGGGGCCTGTCGGGCAGCGTCACGGCCCGCCTGCGTGTGGCGCAGGGGCACCGCGACTTCTCGCCCTCAGCTCGGCTCGGGTACACGTGGTCCTTTCTCTCGGTGGGCGCCTTCGCCGAGAGTCGTGGTGCCGACTCCACGCGCCGCCTCGATGCCACCATCCGGGTGGCGCCTTGGCGCTGGCTCGTGCTGTCGGGGGCGCATGGCATCTACACGCCGTCGGCGGTGGGCCGCGACGGCCCCGCGTTCTCGGCGTCCCGGTTGGAGCTGGCGAGCACCTGGTGGGGGGTGACGCTGTCGGGCGGCATGATGTCGCGGGACTTGACCCTGGTCGGGGCGCCCATCGGTCTCGACAGCAGCCTCGTGCGGGTGGCGACGGGCCAGGTCAGTGGTGGCACGGTCGCGCTGCGGGGGATGATCTTCCGCGACCTCGCCCTGGACGTCAGTGCCGTCCGCTGGCAGAGCTCGGGTGCCTACAGGCCCCAGATGGAAGTGCACAGCAGCCTGCTGCTCGACAGCGGTTTTCCGGGCAAGTTCCCCCGCAACAACTTCCACCTCCTGGCCTCGACCACGTGGGACCATCGCACGCCCATGTTCTTTCCCACGGCGGCAGGTGGCGTGGGCAATGCCGCCGGCCCCATTGACGTGCTAGGCGCGCGACTGGAGATCAAGATAGAGAGCGGTACGGTCTTCTTTCAGGCCGACAACATGGTGGGGAAGGTGTACGAGACGGCGCCAGGCTACATGATGCCACGGCGGCTCCAGATTTACGGTCTGCGGTGGGAGTTCTGGAACTGACCCAGCGGGACACCTGCGCCTTTACAAACCCATTGTCATATCATAACTTACCCGGTTCTATATGATTCGCTCCATGACCGGGTTCGGCACGGCCGATGGCGTTGTGGGCAGCGCCCGCATCAGCGTCGAGATCCGTACCGTCAACCACCGCTTCTTCAGCCCCAGCCTCAAGCTCCCCTCGGCGCTCAGCCGATGGGAGAACGAAGTGCGTGAGGCGCTGCGCAAGCGGATCGCGCGCGGACACGTCACCGTGTCGGCGCGCATGGAACGGACGGCCACGGCGGGTGCGTCCATCGACGAGGTGCGGTTTGGTGAGTACGCGGTGCAATTGAAGGCGCTGCGTGACGCCAATGCGCTGGACGGCGAGGTTGATGTGGGAACGGTGCTGCGACTTCCAGACGTGCTGCGGGCCGGCGTCGAAGACGAAGTGCCCGAGGATGGCGGCGACGTTTTTGTGGCGATTGTCGACCAGGCGGCCGTTGCGCTGCTGGCCATGCGCGAGAGCGAAGGGGCACGACTGGCCACCGTGGTGCTCGACCGGTTGGCCCTCGTGGATGCCGCGGTCGAGCGGATCGCGGTGCGCGCGCCGGAGCGGGTGGTGGCCCAGCGCGATCGCCTGCTCGAGAACGTGGCCAAGCTCGCGGGTGGCGTTGCGCTCGATGAGCAGCGGCTGGCGCAGGAAGTGGCGATCCTCGCCGACCGGTTGGACGTCGGAGAGGAACTGGACCGCTTTCACACGCACATCGCCGCGTTCCGCGATGCGCTGCGCGACGGGAGCGGCGAGGGGGTCGGCAAGCGCCTCGGCTTTCTCCTGCAGGAAATGCTGCGCGAGACCAACACCACGGGAAGCAAGGCCAACGACGCCGTGATTCAGCGCGACGTCATTGCCATCAAGGAAGAACTCGAGCGCATCCGCGAACAGGTGGAGAACATCGAGTGATCGCGTTCCCCGTTGTGCTCTCCGCGCCCTCGGGCGCCGGCAAGACCACCATCTACAAGCGGTTGATGGCCGAGCGCGCCGATGTGGGGTATTCGGTGTCGTGCACCACCCGTGCCCCGCGGCCCGGCGAGGTGGATGGTGTCGACTACCACTTCCTGTCGCCCGAGGAGTTCACCCGCCGGCGCGAGGCAGGGGAGTTTGCGGAGAGCGCCCAGGTGCACGACCGCGCCTACGGCACGCTGCGCAGCGAAGTGCAGAAGGTGCTGGCGACGGGACGCCATGTGATGATGGATATCGACGTGCAGGGGGCGGCGCAGTTTGCGCGGGCCTTCCCGCAGTCGGTGCTCGTGTTCATCATCCCGCCATCCATCGACGTGCTGGTGGAGCGGCTGACGCGGCGCGGCAGCGGCGAACAGCGCGACGAGCTGCTCACCCGGCTGCGCAGCGCGCAGAAGGAGTTGCACGAAATCGGCCGCTACCACTATGTGGTGGAGAACGATGACCTGGACCGCGCGGTGGCGCGGGTGTCGGCGATCATCGATGCGGAAATGACCCGGCGCGAGCGTGCGCCGGCGCTGGACGAGCAGGTGGCCGGGCTCATTGCCCGGCTCGAGCAGGAAATCACGAACTACGTCTAACCCGGAAGCCGATCATGCGAGTCTTCACCCCGTCCGAAGTCACCGTGCACGCGACCAACAAGTACCTCTCGGTGCTGGTCGCCGCGAAGTACGCGCGTGTGCTCAACGAGTTCCCCCGCGATCGTTCCAAGTCGGGCGAGAAGAAGCTGACGACGCGCTCGCTCGAGGAGCTCACCGAAGGGCGCATCGAGTACCGCGTGGTGCCGCGTCGCCGGCCCACCGAGTAGCAGTTCCACCGGAGCCCTTGGATGCGCCCGTTTGACGGGCGGCGCGTCCTCCTTGGCGTCACCGGGGGGATCGCGGCGTACAAGTCGGCGACGCTGGCGCGGGAACTGACCCTCGCCGGCGCCGACGTCGATGTCGTGCTCACGCGCTCGGCGCGAGAGTTCGTGGGAGCGGTCACCTTCGAGGCGCTCACCGGACGCCCCGTGCACACGCAGCTGGTCGCCGAAGGGCACGCGCTTGATCACATCCGGCTCCCACGCACGGCACATGTAATCGTCGTGGCACCGGCCACGGCGGACTTCATTGCTCGCGCTGCCGCTGGACGTGCCGACGACCTGCTGGCCGCGTCGCTGCTCGCCGCGGGCGACGTGCCCGTGCTCATCGTCCCCTCCATGAACGACCGCATGTGGGCGCATCCGCAAGTTCGGCAGAACGTCGCCAGGTTGCGCGAGTGTGGCTATCACGTGCTCGAGCCCAATACCGGCGCACTCGCAAGCCGCGAGGAAGGCAGCGGACCTGGACGCATGCCGGAGCCCGCCGCCATCCGCGCGCACATCGGCCGGCTCCTCGAGCCAGCGTCATCGCTCACCGGTCGACACATCGTGGTTTCGGCGGGCCCCACGCGCGAAGCGCTTGATCCGGTGCGGTACCTCAGCAATTACTCGTCGGGCAAGATGGGCGTGGCACTTGCCGCTGCCGCCTGGCGCCGCGGCGCAGCTGTGACCCTGGTTGCTGGCCCGCTGTCGGTCGAGCTCCCCGTGGGACCGACCGTCGTTGCGGTGGAAACCACGGAGCAGATGGCGGTGGCGGTGCGCGGTGCGCTGGCGACCGCCGATGCGTTGATCATGGCGGCCGCCCCGGCGGACTTCCGGGTGGACTCGGTGGCCGGCCAGAAGATCAAGAAGGGCGCCGATGCGCCCGCACTGTCGCTGCGCTTCGCCACCGACATCCTGCAATCGACGCGCGATGCGCGCCGGCCCGGGTGCGTCGTTGTCGGCTTCGCGCTCGAGACGGAGCATGTGGAGGACGGGGCGCGGGCCAAGCTCGCCAACAAGGACCTCGACCTTATCGTCGCCAACGCCGTGGGAGCGTCATCCGGTTTCGGCACCGACACCAACCAGGTGACGCTGCTGTCTCGCAGCGGCGCGCGCGAGGAACTGCCGTTGCAGGGCAAGACGGACGTTGCCGACGCCATTCTCGATCGCGTGGCCGGGCTCCTCGATGGACGCTAGGGAGCGCCTGCGGCTCTACCTGGAGCAGCGCCGCGACATGGGGGAATCGGAGTTCGTGCTCGATGCGCTCCCCGTGGAGGATGTGCTGCGGCTGCTCGGCGACAAGATGCCAGTGGCGCCGCGCGACGGTCGTGCCGCGCCTGCGCAACGCTCCGGCCAGGACTCGCCCGCAGAGCCCGCCGCGCCGGCCGTCCGTGAGCGTTCGGGGCCGCCGGCCTCGAACTGGCGGGAGGCGCTGACGTCGATTGGCGCCGGGGCGCCAGCGGCCGGTGGCAAGGCGGCACCTCAGGCGCCTGCTAAGGCGGCGGCGCAGGCGCCTCCTGTGGCGGCACCCCTCGACCGCGGCGAAGCTCAGGCGGACAGCGCAGCGACGGATCCACGCGCACTCCCTCCGACGGGCATCGTGGTCGGCGGGCCGCGGCGTGAGGTGATCACGGGTCCGCTGGCGAGCTTGGACTCGCTCGACGCGATTGCGGCACACGCGGCCGCCTGCACGGCCTGCGCGCTCTCCAAGACGGCCAAGAACGCGGTGCCCGGGGAAGGGAACGCGAACGCGGGCTTTGTGTGCGTCGGTGAGGCGCCCGGGCAGACTGAAGACGAGCTGGGCCGCCCGTTCGTCGGGCGCGCCGGCGACCTGCTGACCAAGATCCTCGAGGCCATCGCGCTCACGCGCGAGGACGTCTTCATCTGCAACGTCCTCAAGCACCGGCCGCCGGGCAACCGCAATCCTGCGCCCGACGAAATCAAGGCCTGCAGTCCGTATTTGATGCGCCAGCTCGAGCTGCTGCAGCCGCGCGTGATCCTCGCGCTGGGCACGTTTGCGTCGCAAACACTACTGCAGACCACGCAACCGATCGGTAAGTTACGGGGCGCTGTCCACCGGTTTCACGGGATCCCCCTGATCTGCACGTATCACCCTGCCGCTCTCCTCCGGAATCCCGCGTGGAAGCGCCCGACCTGGGATGATGTCCAGCTCGCCCGCCGAATTTTCGATTCCGCAGCCCAAGGCTGACCCCTTCCGCGACCGGCGCCCTCCCTATTCGGAGGACGCCGAGCAGGCGGTGCTCTCGGCGATGCTCCTCGACGTCGAGGCGATTTCGCGTGCCGTGGAGCTCATCGACGAGACGATGTTCTACCGCGAGCCGCATCGACGCATCTTCAAGGCGATGCAGGCGCTGCACCGCGCCAACACGTCGGTCGACCCGCTCACGCTCTCCGATGAACTCGAGCGGATGGGGTCACTCGATGCCATAGGCGGCAAGGACTATCTGGCGTCGCTCATCGATATCGTGCCGACCACGGCCAATATCGAGCACCACGCCAAGATCGTGCGCGAAAAGGCGCTGCGCCGCCGCCTCATAGAGGTGGCCACCGGCATCGTCACCGAGGCATACGAGGGGCAACAGCAGTCGCACCAGCTGATCGACCTTGCCGAGCACAGGATCATGGAGGTCGGCAAGGGGCGCGACGCCGAGGGGTTCGTGCGCATCAAGAACCTCATGTGGTCGGCGATGGAGCGCATCGACTTGCTGCGCGCCAGTGGCGGCGACATCACCGGTGTGCCGAGCGGGTTCCCTGACCTCGACAAGATGACGCTGGGCTTCCAGCGTTCCGATCTGATCATCGTCGCGGCGCGTCCGTCGATGGGCAAGACGGCGTTTGTGCTCAACATTGCGCAAAACGCCGCCCTCGATCGCAATGTTCCGGTTGCGGTCTTCTCCCTCGAAATGAGTAGAGAGCAGCTCCTGCTCCGCATGCTCGCTTCGGAGGGTCGCGTGGACGCACAGCGCATTCGCAGTGGCAAGCTCACCCCGGACGACGACGTGCAGCTGGCCAGCGCGGCCGGCCTGCTCGGCAGCGCGCCCATCTGGATCGACGATTCGCCGGGCCTCAGCATCTACGACATCCGGTCGCGCGCCCGCCGCCTCAAGGCCAGCGCCGACATTGGCCTCGTCGTGGTCGACTACCTGCAGCTCATCGAGCCGCCCGCCGAGTCGGAGAATCGCACGCAGGAGATCTCGCAGATTTCCCGGGCGCTCAAGGTGCTCGCCAAGGAGATCGACACGCCGGTCATTGCGCTCTCGCAGCTGTCACGCAGCGTGGAGCAGCGCACCGACAAGCGGCCGCTGCTCTCCGACCTCCGTGAGTCGGGCTCCATCGAGCAGGACGCCGACGTCGTGATGTTCATCTACCGTCCGGAGTACTACGAGCCCGCGTACGACGAGCAGGGTACCCCGCGCATGCTCAAGGACACCAACATCCCGCTGGACGGACTGGCCGAAGTGATCATCGCCAAGCACCGCAACGGTCCCACCGGCATGGCGCGGCTGAACTTCCGCAAGCACTTCACGCGGTTCGAGAGCTACACCGCGCGCACGACGAGCTGATGGCCGCCAAGGCCCGCACCTCGTACCGGTGCACCGAATGCGGGGCGGACCACGCCAAGTGGCAGGGCAAGTGCGACGCCTGCAGCGCGTGGAACACGCTCGCCGAGGAGATCGTGGCGCGCGCGGCGCCGGCGAAGTCAGCGCGCCGCGCGTCCGGCGCGAGCGGCTTTGCGCAGGGCGGTTCCGTGCTTTCCACGCCGCGCCTGCGCGACGTGGCAGGCACCGAGAGCCACCGCCTGCGCACGGGCCTCGCGGAGTTCGACTTCGTCCTCGGTGGCGGCGTCGTGCCCGGGTCGATGGTCCTCGTGGGCGGCGAGCCGGGCATCGGCAAGTCCACCATCCTGCTGCAGGTGGCGGCGCGGCTCGAGGCAGCGGGGCATGCCGCGCTCTACGTGAGCGGCGAGGAATCCCCCCTGCAGGTCAAGCTCCGCGCCGACCGGCTTGGCGGCGGGTCGCTTGATGTTTCGCTGCTCGGCGAGACGAACCTCGAGTCGATTCTCGCGACGGCCGAGTCGCTGCGCCCTGCGGTCATGATGGTCGACTCCATCCAGACGGTGTTCACCACCGATCTCGAGGGGGCGCCGGGCAACGTCGGCCAGGTGCGCGAGTGCGCCGCCCGGCTGATGCGCTTCGCCAAGGAAAGCGGCACTGCGGTCTTCGTTGTCGGGCACGTCACCAAGGGGGGCGGCATTGCGGGCCCCAAGACGCTGGAGCACATCGTCGACACCGTGCTGTACTTCGAGGGAGAAAGCACGCTCGACCACCGCTTGCTGCGCGCCACGAAGAACCGCTTTGGCTCGGTGGACGAGATCGGCGTCTTCCGCATGTCCTCCGACGGGCTGATCCCCGTGGAGAACCCGAGCGCGCTCTTTCTCGGCGACCGTGCCGACACCACGTCGTCCGGCAGCGCGGTGACGGCGCTCATGGAAGGGTCGCGCCCCGTGCTGCTCGAGATCCAGGCCCTCGCCGCCAAGGCGGGCTATGGCACGCCGCAGCGGGTGAGCACCGGCTTCGACGGCCGGCGTCTTGCGCTGCTGCTGGCCGTGCTCGACAAGCGCGCCGGGTTGTCGTTCGCTCAGCTGGATGTCTTCCTCAACGTCGTCGGCGGCGTGCAGGTGGGCGAACCCGCCGCCGATCTCGCGGTGGCCGCCGCGCTCGCGTCGTCAGTGTACGACCGCGCCTTGCCGCGCGATGCGATCTTCGTGGGTGAACTCGGCCTCGGCGGCGAGATTCGCGTGGTATCGCAAGTGGACCGCCGGCTCGCCGAGGCCGAGAAGATGGGGATGCGCACGGCGTTTGTTGCCGGACGCGGACTGCCGCGACGCGCCACGAAGTCACTGAAGGTCGTCGGCGTCGCCGACCTCACGGCGCTGTTGCGCGAGCTGTTCACATGAGCGCGCCCGATGTGGGCGTGGTCATCGTTGCCGCCGGCGCATCGTCACGCACCGGGGACGGCGAGCTCAAGCAATTCAAGTGGGTGGCCGGCCGCCCCATGCTGCTGCACTCGCTGCAGCTGTTCCAGTCGCGCCCCGACGTCGCAATGGTCGTGTGCGTCCTGCCGCGCGAGTGTGCCGGCGACCCGCCACCGTGGATCTTCCAGAGCGATTCAGAGCGCCTGCTGCTGTCCGTGGGCGGCCGCACCCGCGCCGAGAGCGTGCGCAACGGCATTGCCGACCTGCCACCGTCGTGCGGCGTCATCCTCGTCCACGATGCGGCACGCCCACTGGTGCCGATGGCGGTGGTGGATCGCGTGGTGGACGCCGTGCGGTCCGGACAATCGGCCATTGCGGCATTGCCGGTCGTCGACACGCTCAAGCAGGTGGACGGCGACGGGCGCATCGTGCGCACGGTGCCGCGCGACGGCTTGTGGCGCGCCCAGACGCCGCAGGGCTTTCCGCGCGACGTCCTGCTGCGCGCCCACCGCGCCGCGGCCGACGGCAACTACGATGGCACTGATGACGCCGCGCTCGTCGAGCGCCTTGGCGAGCCGGTGGTGGTGGTGCGCGGCAGCGAACGCGCGCTGAAGGTGACGGAGCAGGGCGACTTCGACCGCGCCGAGGCGATGCATGAACTCGCCGACTGACCTGCGCCCCATCCCGTTCTGGTCGCCCGGTGAGATCGACGCGGCCATTCCGCGCGTCATCGCCCACCTGCAGAATGGCGGCGTGCTCGCCTATCCCACCGAGACGGTGTACGGCTTTGGCGGAGCCATCGACACCGACGCCGTTGGCGCGCTGGTGGGACTCAAGGACCGTCCACTCGGCAAGCCGTTCCTGCTGCTCGTCTCGAGCAGCGCGATGATCGGGCGCCTCGGCCTGCAGATGACCAACGCTGCCTCGAGCCTCGCGGCGCGCTTCTGGCCGGGCCCGCTTACGCTGGTCCTGCGCGGCGCGGAGCATCGGGTGCCCGCCCGTCTGCGCGGCCCGGAAGGTGGTGTTGCCGTACGATGGACGTCGCATCCTGCACTGCAGAGGCTCATCGCGTCGATGGGCGATCCTCTGACGTCCACCAGCGCCAATCGGCCGCGGCAGCCCGCCGCGCTGTCGGCCACCGAGGTGGTTGCGCAGTTTGCGCAGCCCGTGGCGTCCGGTGCGCTGATGGTACTCGACGGCGGCCGCCTCGAGCCGTCCGCTCCGTCGACCGTGGTCGACTGCACCGGACCGCACCTGCGGGTCATCCGCCCGGGCGCGATTTCTGCGGAGCAGCTGCGCGCCGTCGTGCCCGAGTTGGTGGGCGACCAATGAGCGGACACGTGCTGTTTGTGTGTACAGGCAATACGTGCCGCAGCCCGTTGGCGGAGGCGATGGCGCGCCAGCTCATGGCGCAACGGGGTCTCGACATCGCGGTGTCGAGCGCAGGGACCAACGTATCAGCCGGGGCGCCGGCGTCGGATGGATCCATCCTCGTGGGGCTCGAACGCCGACTCGACTTGTCCGCGCACCGCGCGCGCGCCATCACGCGACCGCTGATCGACCAGGCGACGCTGATTCTCGCCATGGGTCCGCACCATCTGGCGCAAGTGACGGCGCTTGGCGGCGACGGGAAGGCGCATTTGCTCGCTGACTATGCCGCGGATGCAGCCACGGGGCGTGGCATTCTGGACCCATTCGGCGCTGGCCTGGATGCGTATCGCCGCATGGCCGATGCGCTGGACGCGGAACTCCCGCGCGTGGTCGCCTGGCTTGCCGGCGATCTCCCGCGGAAGGAGCGCGCGTGAGCTCGTTGCCAGGTCGGCTGGTGCTGCTCGGTCACCCGGTGTCGCACTCGTTGTCACCGACCTTCCAGAACGCGGCATTGCGGCGCGCCGGTTTCCCTGTGACCTACGAAGCATTCGACGTCATGCCCGCGCAATTGCCGCGCGCGGTGGCGAAGTTGCGGGCGCAGCGAGCCAGCGGCAACGTGAGCGTCCCCCACAAGGAAGCGTTTGCCGCGCTGTGTGATACGCTCACGCCCGTGGCCGAACGCGTCGGGGCCGTGAATACCTTCTGGACCGACGACGGGATTCTCGTCGGAGACAACACCGACGTGGGCGGCTTCGAAGAGGCGGTGGCCCGTGCATTCGGGACGCCGCGGCAATGGCCGCGCGTTGCGCTGCTCGGTGCAGGCGGAGCCGCCGCCGCCGTGGCCGCCGCCACTGAGCGATGGCCGGGCACGGTAGTGGCGGTTGCGGCGCGCAACACGGCGCGCAACACGGCGCGCGTCGAGCGGCTGGCCGCGCGCTTTGGCCACGTGACCATCGCGGCGTCCGTCGGCGAGGCGCTCGTCGGCGCGGATCTCGTGGTACACGCCACGCCGCTTGGACTGCACGCCGGCGACGCACTGCCGGTGCCCATTCACGCGTTGCCCGCTCGCGTATGCGTCTTCGATCTCGTGTATGTGCGCGGAGAGACGGCGTGGGTGCTCGCTGCGCGTGGCGCTGGGCACGCCGCGGCAGACGGCATCGGCATGCTCATCGCGCAGGGTGCGCTCGCGTTCGAGCGGTGGTTTGGGCAAGCTCCCGACCGAGAGGCCATGTGGGCCTCCGTGAGCAGCTGAGCCGGCGCGTGCAGCCTGCGCTCGACGGAGCGCTGGCGCTGGCGGTCCCGCGCGCCTGCATCGCGTGCCAGGGCGCGATGTCGTCACTCGAACACGGCCTCGCATGTGGCGCATGCTGGAGCCGACTGCCGCTGCTCGCCAAGCCCTGGTGCGCGCGATGCGGCCATCCCGTGCCTCTCCCGATCGCGCGTGATGTTTCAGGGCCTGGATGTCCGCTCTGCCCGGCGCTGATTCCCGAATGTACGCGCGCCCGCTCAGTCTGCTGGGTGCCGCACGAACACAGTTCCCCCCTCCTTGGCGCCCTCAAGTATCAAGGATGGTGGGGCATCGCCGACGCGATGGCCGAGCGCATGGTGCGCACGGGGCGCGAGGTGCTCGATGGCGGTGAGGCGCCGCAGTTCGTCGCCGTGCCGCTCGCACCCGGCCGGTTGCGCGAGCGCGGCTTCAACCAATGTGACCACCTGGCGCGCGGACTCGCGCGCCGCGTCGGCGGTACGGTACTGGATGACGTCCTTGTACGGGTTCGTGCAACGGTCTCGCAAACGCAATTGACACCTGCCGAGCGCAAGGCGAACGTACAGGACGCGTTTGTCGTGCCTGTGCAACGGAGCGTCGCAGTTCGCGGGCTCCCGGTGGTGCTGGTCGACGACGTGCTCACTACGGGCGCCACGCTCAACGCGTGCGCCACCGCGCTGCTGGACGGCGGGGCGTCCGACATCAGGTACTGGACCTTCGGGCGGGCGCGCAGTGACGCCGACCGTCCGTGATCCCTACAGGAGCTCGACAGATGGCCATCAAGGTTGGCATCAACGGATTCGGCCGCATCGGCCGCCAGGTTCTTCGCGTCGTCAAGGAGACGGGCGCCGACATCGAGATCGTCGCGGTCAACGACCTCACCGACACCAAGACCCTCGCGCACCTCTTCAAGCACGACTCGGTGCACGGCGCATTTGCCGGCACGGTCACGAGCGACGAGTCGTCGATCACCGTCGACGGCCAGAAGATCCGCATCTTCAAGGAAAAGGATCCCGCCAACCTGCCGTGGAAGGACCTCGGCGTTGACGTGGTGCTCGAGAGCACCGGCAAGTTCACCAATGCCGAGGATGCGAAGAAGCACATCGTGGGCGGCGCAAAAAAGGTCATCATCTCGGCACCGGCCAAGAACGAGGATCTCACCATCGTGCTCGGCGTCAACCACGACAAGTACGACAACGCCAAGCACCACATCCTCTCCAACGCCTCGTGCACGACCAACTGCCTCGTGCCGATGGTGAAGACCATCCGCGACGCATTCGGCTTCAAGCACGCGTCGATGGTGACGATCCACTCGTACACCAACGACCAGAACATCCTCGACCTGCCGCACAAGGACCTGCGCCGCGCGCGCGCCGCGGCCCTGTCGATCATCCCGACGACGACCGGTGCGGCCAAGGCCACGGCCCTCGTCATCCCCGAGGTCAAGGGGAAGATCGACGGCATCGCCATTCGCGTGCCCACGCCTGACGTGTCGCTCACCGAGCTGACCGTCGAGGTGGAGAAGCCCACGACGATCGCCGAGGTCAACGCCGCGTTCAAGGCGGCCTCCGAGGGAGCCCTCAAGGGCATCCTGCAGTACACCGAGGAAGAGCTCGTGTCGGTGGACTACGTCGGCAATCCGCACTCGGTCATCGTCGACTCCAAGTGCACCAACGTCATCGACGGCACGATGGTGAAGGTGTCGGGCTGGTACGACAACGAGTGGGGCTATTCCGTGCGCTGCGTTGATTTGGTGAAGTACCTCGGCGAACGCCTCTAGGAGTCAGTCAATGAACAAGCGAACCGTCGCCGACCTGGCGCCGGCGGAACTCAAGGGACGGCGTGCCCTCGTCCGCGTGGACTTCAATGTCCCGCTCGGCGAGGGTGGTACCGTGTCCGACGACACCCGCATCCGCGCCGCCATTCCCACGCTCACGCTGCTCATCAAGGGCGGCGCACGCGTGGTGGTGTGCTCGCACCTCGGGCGCCCCAAGGGCGGCCCTGATCCCAAGTACTCCATCGCGCCCGTCGCCAAGCGGCTGCAGGAGCTGCTCGGCACGCCGGTGGCGTTCTGCCCGACGGTCGTCGGGCCCGAAGCCGAGGCGGCGTCGCGCGCGCTCGGCGACGGCGAGGTACTGCTCATCGAGAATACCCGCTTCGAGAAGGGCGAGGAGAAGAACGACGCGACGCTCGCCGAAGGACTCGCGAAGCTCGGCGACTTCTACGTCAATGACGCGTTTGGGTCGGCGCATCGCGCGCATTCCAGCACCGAAGCGGTCGCCAAGCTGCTGCGCCCCGCCGTAGCCGGCCTGCTGATGGAGAAGGAACTCGAGTACCTCGGCACGGCGCTCGACCATCCCAAGCGTCCGTTCGTCGCCATCCTCGGCGGCTCCAAGATTTCGGGTAAGATCGACGTCATAGAGGCGCTGTTGCCCAAGGTCGACGCGCTGCTTGTCGGCGGTGCGATGGCGTGCACGTTCTACAAGGCCATGGGGCTCGAGACCGGCAACTCGCTCGTGGAGCCCGATCGCGTGGACATGGCCAGGGCGCTCGAGGAGCGCGCGGGCACCGTGCTCATCCTGCCGCACGACGCCATGGTGGCGCCTGCGGTGACCGAATGCGGCAAGGCGCACGCGGTGAAGAAGGACGAGATCCCGGCCACCGAAGCCATGCTCGACATTGGTCCCGACACGGCCGCGTCGTACGCACGCGCCATTTTGAGCGCCAAGACCGTGGTGTGGAACGGGCCGATGGGCGTCTTCGAGACACCGCCGTTCGACGCCGGCACGACGATCATCGCCAAGGCGATGGCCGAGGCGACGGCCAAGGGATGCACGACCATCGTTGGGGGCGGCGATTCCGCGGCGGCCGTCGAGGCCGCAGGCCTCGCCGCCAAGATGAGCCACGTCTCGACGGGTGGCGGCGCGTCGCTGGAATTCCTCGAGGGCAAGGTGCTTCCCGGGGTAGCGGCGCTTGACGACAGGACAGGACCGACATGAGGCAGCCGATCTTCGCGGCCAACTGGAAGATGAACCATGCGCCGGCCGACGCGGCGGTGTTCATGCGCACCTTCCTTGCGCACTTCGGCAAGCGGCAGGATCGAAGCGTGATCTTCTTTCCGCCGGCACTGACGTTTGGCGCCGTGGTCGGTGCGCTCAAGGACCGGCCCGACATCCTGCTGGGTGTCCAGAATATCCACTGGGAAGACAAGGGCGCGTTCACCGGCGAAAACTCCGCCAGCATCGCGCGCGCCTCTGGCGCCAAGTACGTGCTCGTCGGGCACTCCGAGCGGCGGCATGTGTTTGGAGAGACCGACGAGCAGGTCGCCAAAAAGGTGGCGTCGGCCACGCGGGCAGGGCTCACGGCCATCGTCTGTGTTGGTGAGACGGGTGCCCAACGCGAAGCGGGTGAAACGACACAGGTGGTGCTGAGCCAGCTGCGGGCGGCTTTTGCCCATGTCACCAACGCCGAGGCAGGCAACGTGATGGTCGCGTACGAACCAGTGTGGGCCATCGGTACGGGCAAGACGGCTACGCCGCTCGACGCCAGCACCGCGCACATTGCCCTCCGGGCGGAACTCGGACGCATTCTCGACAGCGGGAGCCTGGCGGTTCCCATTTTGTACGGTGGGTCGGTCAACAGAGGCAACGCCGCGGAGTTGCTGGGCGCGCCCGACGTGGACGGCCTGCTGGTTGGCGGCGCCAGCTTGGACGCTGAAGGCTGGGCGTCCATCGTCCTCACTTGATCTGGAGACGTAAGTCACTTAGCATTCAAGGCTTACCTACAGAATCACCCCAGGATAAAGATGTTCACCAGATTTCTCGTCATTCTGCTCATCATCGACAGCATCGTGCTGGTCGCGGCCATCCTGCTTCAGAGCGGGAAGGGCGGCGGCATGGCAGCCAGCTTTGGTGGTGCCTCGTCCTCGGCCGATGCCCTGCTCGGAACCCGTCAGGCGGGTAACCTCCTGACCAAGGCGAGCTGGTGGGCCGGCGGCATCTTCATTTTCCTCGCGTTCGTGCTGCAGGTGGCATCGACGCGTGGACGCACGCCGACCTCGGTGCTCGACAAGGCCGTGGCCGTGCCTGCTGCCCCCACAGCGCCGGCGACGCAGAACGCCGCGCCAGTGGTGCCTTTGCAGGCCGCGCCCGCTGCGCCGGCTCCGGCGCCGACCACAAAGAAGCCCTGACGCCGCAGTGACGTCGCTGCTCGACGAAAGGCCGGGGTTCCTCCTCCTCGAGGACGGAACCCTTTTTCGTGGGCGCTTGGCTGCCCCCATCGACGCGCCGTCCGTCGCGGAAGTTGTCTTTACCACGAACATGAGCGGCTATCAGGAGGTCTTCACCGACCCCTCGTTCCGTTCGCAGATCGTCGTGATGACGGCCCCCATGATCGGCAACTACGGGGTCAATGCCGAGGATCCGGAGTCGGCCCACCCGCAGATCAGCGGCGTCGTGGTGCGCGAGCTCTCGGCGTCCCATTCCAACTGGCGTGCATCGGGAAGTCTCTTCCGCTACTTGACCGATGCCAAGGTGCCGATCTTGGCTGAGGTTGACACCCGAAGGCTCACGCGCCACTTGCGGACCATCGGCGTTTTACGTGGTGTCATTGCCTCCGGCGCCGAGGTCACCAAGGACGCGTTGGCGGTGCTCGACGCGTGCCCGCCGATGTCGGGGCTCGACCTCGCATCAGTGGTCACCACCGAGGCGACGTACGAGTGGAGCGCTGGCGCGCCGGACGGACGCCACATCGTGGCCATCGACTATGGCATCAAGCGCAACATCCTGCGCCTGTTCGAGGAGCGCGGCTGCAAGGTCACCGTGGTCCCGTCGCATACGACGGCTGAGGCGGTGGTGTCGCTGAAGCCCCATGGGGTGTTCCTGTCGAACGGCCCGGGCGACCCGCAGGCCGTGGGGTACGCGCCGGCGACTATCCGGGCGCTCGCCGAACGCGGGATACCGATTTTCGGCATCTGCCTCGGGCACCAGTTGCTGGGGCTCACCTTTGGCGGGCGCACGACCAAGCTGCCGTATGGCCACCGCGGCGGAAATCACCCGGTCAAGGACCTTGCCACGGGCAAGGTGCTCATCACGGCGCAGAACCACGGGTTTGCCGTGGAAGGAAGCGCCGATGGCATTCCCGGCGCCCCGGAATTGCAGGTGACGCACGTCAACCTGAACGACGGCACAATTGAAGGCCTGCGGCACAAGTCGTTGCCAGTCTTCGCAGTGCAGTATCATCCCGAGGCGGCGCCCGGTCCGCACGATGCGCGGCCGCTCTTCGACGATTTCATGAAGGCAGTTGGCGCGTAACTGCCACGCGCCGCGCGTGTTACACCAACGCCCAGTTTCCCTGCCGTGTACGGGAGCTGGGCGTCTCAGTGCTTGACACCCGTGGCGTAACGTCCTAGTATTTCGTCAGTTACGCCATTCTCGCGCCTCCTCAGAGGAAGGACATGACCAAAGCTGATCTCGTCGAGCGTGTCACCGAGGCCATCGAACGGACCTCAGGCCCGATGATTTCGAAGAAGGATTGCGCCCGAGTGGTGGACGCCTTCCTCGATGCCATCAAGGACGCGCTCAAGGAGCAGCGCAACATCGAGGTGCGCGGTTTTGGCACCTTCAAGATCCGGCAGCGGAAGACCCGGATGGCGCGCAATCCGCGCACGGGTGCGCCGGTCGAAGTGTCTGCTCGGCCAGTGCCTGTCTTCAAGCCCTCCAAGGAACTGCGCGCGATGGTTGCGGGCGTCGATGAATCGGAACTCACCGACGACGACGATTGACATCCTGGCGGTGGGTATTTCGGCCTCGGAGGCGCAACGCGCTTCCGAGGCCGCTTCGTTAGGTTCCTACGCGTGATGACCGTTGACGTCCTCCTGTTTGCCTCGTACGCCGATGCGGCGGGCGCACCGCAGGTGCGCGTGACCGTGGCAACGGGGGCCTGCGTGGGCGACGTGGTGGCCGAAGTGCGTGCCGCCGCTCCCGCCCTGGTGCTGCCGGCCAGGCCGCTGGTGGCCGTCAATCAGCGCTACGCGCCCCCGACCCAGGTGGTGCTCGCCAGCGACGAGGTGGCCTTGTTCCCTCCGGTCTCGGGGGGCTGATGCGTACGGCACTCGTTGGCGTGCCCATTGATCTTGCCGCGATCGCGGCCGAAGTGCTCACCCCAGCCGAGGGCGCGTTGTCGCTGTTCGTGGGCACGGTGCGCAACGAGAACGGCGGGCGACCGGTGGACGGCATCGAGTACAACGCCTATGCGCCGATGGCCGAGCGTGAACTGGCGCTGCTCGCCGATGAAGCATGCGCGCAGTTCGGCACGGAGCATGTGGTGATCGAGCACCGCACGGGATTCCTGGCGCTGGGCGAGGCAAGTGTGGCGATCGCCGTGGCACATGCGCATCGTGCGCCGGCATTGAATGCCGCGCGGTGGATCATCGAGGAACTCAAGCGCCGCGTGCCCATCTGGAAGCTGGAGCACTACACCGACGGCACGCGCGAGTGGGTGGGGCAGGGGAGGTACTCCCCGGTGGACGGCGACGCTGGAGCTCCCGATGCGTGATCAATTCGGGCGTAGCATCGAGTACCTGCGCATCTCGGTGACAGACCGCTGCAACTTCCGCTGCATCTACTGCATGCCGGAGCGTGGCATCGAATGGCTGCCCAAGCCGCAGATCCTGTCGTACGAGGAAATCACGGAGGTCGTGCGGCAACTCGCGCCGCTGGGGCTGCGCCGCCTGCGTATCACGGGCGGCGAGCCGACGGTACGTCCGGAACTGGCCCGGCTCGTCGGCATGCTGCGCGCCGTCCCCGACATCGAGGACATCGCGCTCTCCACCAACGGCGCCAAGTTGCCGCAGCTGGCCGAGGCATTGCGCGCCGCCGGATTGGATCGCGTGAACATGAGCGCCGACTCACTGCGGCCCACGCGCATTGCCGAGATTGCGCGTCGCGATCTGGGATTCAATCCGGTCGCTGCCGCGCAAGCGGCCACGGATGCTGGGCTCGATCCGATCAAGATCAACGTTGTCGTGGTGCGCGGCATCAACGACGACGAAGTCGAGGACTTCGCGGCCCTCACGCTCGAGCGCGCATGGCACGTGCGCTTCATCGAGCTGATGCCGGTAGGCGACCTGGCGGGCACCGAGTTCGAGCGCGTGGTGCCGAGCGACGAGGTGCTCGCTCGCATCAGTGCGCGGTTCGGGGCGCTCGAGTCGGCGGAGGGACCCGCCCGCGGCAATGGACCCGCGGCATATCACCGCATTGCCGGCGCGGCCGGGTCCATCGGCGTCATTACGCCGCTCACGCACACCTACTGCGACACGTGTAACCGCGTGCGGCTCACCGCCGACGGACGGCTCCGCACCTGCTTGTACGGCGACCACGAGATGAACTTGCGCGACGCCCTCCGTGCCGGCGCGCCGCTGGCACCGCTCTTTGCGCAGGCCCTCGCCAACAAGCCGCGCGAACATGAACTGTTGAAGTTGCGCGTCGGAGGGCTGAAAGCCCTGAGCGAGGTTGGCGGGTAGGGGATTCCATTTGCCCGCGTAGGGCAAACGGAGCTGGGGTTGCGGGGAGAATCGCGTTTACATCTCGGTGTGCAAATCGTAACTTTCCGCCGTCCCGGCAGCATCGTCCCGTCCTCTTTCTCTCTGCCATCCCAATGGTCAACAAGATCACCGTGGTCGGTGCCGGCAACGTCGGCGCGACGACCGCCCAGCGCATCGCCGAAAAGGAACTCGCCCGCTCCGTCGTGATGGTAGACATCGCCGACGGCATTCCGCAGGGGAAGGGACTCGACCAGTGGGAGTCGGCGCCGATTGAGCTGTTCGATTCGCGCGTCACCGGCACCACGGGCTACGAAGCGACCGCCGGATCCGACATCGTCGTGATCACGGCCGGCATTCCCCGCAAGCCCGGCATGTCGCGCGACGACCTGCTCAACACCAACGCCGGCATCGTGGGATCGTGCGCCGCCGAGGTGGCCAAGACCTCGCCCAACGCGATCATCATCGTCGTCTCGAACCCGCTCGACGTGATGTGTTACGTCGCCATGAAGGCGTCGGGCTTTCCGCGCGAACGTGTCCTCGGCATGGCCGGCATCCTCGACACGGCGCGTTTCCGTTCGTTCCTCGCCGAGGCGCTCGACGTGTCGGTGCGTGACATCCAGGCGATGGTGCTGGGCGGGCACGGCGACACGATGGTGCCGCTCATCAGCTACACGAGCATCAGCGGCATCCCGATTCGCCAGTTCATGACGGACGCGCAGCTGCAGGTGCACGTGGACCGTGCGCGCAATGGCGGCGCCGAGATCGTGAAGTTCCTCAAGACCGGCTCCGCGTACTACGCGCCGTCGTCGGGCGCCGTGCAGATGGTCGAGGCAATCGTCAACGACCAGAAGCGCATCCTGCCATGCTCCGCGTGGCTGCAGGGCGAGTACGGCATGAAGGACCTGTTCCTCGGCGTGCCCTGCAAGCTCGGCCGCAACGGCCTCGAGAAGATCGTCGAGATCGAACTCACCGCCGATGAGAAGGCCGCGCTGGCAAAGAGCGCCGACGCGGTGCGCGAACCGATGTCGGTGGTGAAGCTGTAACCTGCTGGAAACGAAGCCGTGGGCTGTACACTGTGCGTGGTACGCCGTCCGCTGACGGACGTACCACTGCCGGGCCGTACGGCCTGCGGTGCATGGCGTAGAGCCCACGGCTGCAGTTCTACTCAGACCCTCTAGAGCGCTCTGATGCTCAACTTCTGGAACAGTTCGGTTGGCAAGAAGGTGGTGATGGGTCTCACGGGGCTCGTCCTCGTGGGGTTCGTCCTCGGCCACATGGCCGGCAACCTGCAGATCTTCATGGGGCCCGAGCGTTACAATGCGTACGCCCGGCTCCTGCAGCACGACATCATCGAGGTGACGTGGGCCGTGCGCGTGGCGCTCTTCGTCTCCGTGGTGCTGCACGCGCTCTCGGCCTGGCAGCTCACGCAGCGCAACTGGGCGGCACGTCCGGTGGAGTATGCGGTACGCGAGTCGCAGGTGAGCACGTACGCATCGCGCACCATGCGCTGGGGCGGCGTCTACCTCTTCGTCTTCCTCCTGCTGCACCTCGGCCAGTTCACGCTCGGGTGGAAGTGGCTGCTGCCCGAGTACATGCCGGAGGGTGCCTACGGGAACGTGGTGCTCGCGTTCGGTCGCCCGCTCTGGGTGGTGGTCTACCTGGTGGCGATGTTCTTCCTGCTGCTGCACCTGTTCCACGGCACGTGGGCCGTGCTGCGCACGCTCGGTGTGGCGGAAGCCAAGGCCGAACCCCTGCAGCGGCGCCTGCCGCTGATCATCGCCCTCGTCGTGACCGTGGGCTTCAGTCTTGTGCCGCTGGGCGTTGCCCTCGGCATCGTGCGCTGAGGCGGAGACGCATATGAAACTCGACTCGAAGGTACCGTCCGGTCCCGTAAAGGACGCGTGGGACAAGCACCGCTTCGAGATGAAGCTGGTGAACCCGGCGAACAAGCGGAAATACCACGTGATCGTGGTGGGCAGCGGGTTGGCCGGCGCGAGCGCGGCCGCCTCGATGAGCGAACTCGGCTACAACGTGAGCTGCTTCGCCTTCCAGGACTCGCCGCGGCGCGCGCATTCCATCGCCGCGCAGGGCGGCATCAATGGCGCCAAGAATTACCGCAACGACGGCGACAGCATCCAGCGGCTGTTCTATGATACCGTGAAGGGCGGCGACTTCCGCGCCCGCGAGGCCAACGTGTACCGGCTGGCGCAGGTGTCGGTGGACATCATCGACCAGTGCGTCGCGCAGGGCGTGCCGTTTGCGCGCGAGTACGGCGGCCTGCTGGCCAACCGCTCATTCGGCGGCGCGCAGGTGAGCCGCACGTTCTACGCGCGCGGCCAGACAGGCCAGCAGCTGCTGCTGGGCGCCTATCAGGCGCTCGAGAAGGAAATCGCGCGCGGCGGCGTGAAGATGTACAACCGCCACGAGATGCTCGAGGTGGTGACCATCGACGGCGTGGCGCGCGGCATCATCACGCGCGACCTCGTCACGGGCCAGGTTGAGGCGCACGTGGCCGATGCCGTGGTGCTGGGCACGGGCGGCTACGGCAATGTGTTCTACCTGAGCACCAACGCGCAGGGCTGCAACGTCACGGCGACGTACCGGGCCTACAAGAAGGGCGCCGCGTTCGCCAACCCGTGTTACACGCAGATCCACCCCACATGCATTCCCGTGGCGGGCGAGCACCAGAGCAAGCTGACGCTGATGTCGGAGTCGCTGCGTAACGACGGGCGCGTGTGGGTGCCCAAGAAGCGCGAGGACTGCAGCAGGAAGCCAGGCGAGATCGCCGAAGAGGATCGCGACTACTATCTGGAGCGCAAGTATCCCAGTTATGGCAACCTGGCGCCACGCGACATCTCCAGCCGGGCCGCCAAGGAAGCGTGCGATGACGGACGGGGCGTGGGACCGGGCGGGCGCGGTGTCTACCTGGATTTCGCTGACTCCATCAAGCGATTGGGCGCCAAGGAAATCGCCGAACGCTACGGCAACCTGTTCGAGATGTACCAGCGGATCACGGACGAGGACCCGTACAGCGTACCGATGCGCATCTACCCGGCCTCGCACTACTCCATGGGCGGGCTCTGGGTCGACTACAACCTCATGAGCACGATTCCGGGGTTGCACGTCATCGGCGAGGCCAACTTCAGCGACCACGGCGCCAACCGGCTCGGCGCCAGTGCGCTGATGCAGGGACTGGCCGACGGCTACTTCGTGCTGCCGTATACCATCGGCCACTACCTGGCGTCGAACACGTTCGAGAAGGTCACGGCGGATCATCCCGAGTTCCGCGCCGCGCTGGAGTCGGTGCAGCAGCGCGCCGCGCGGCTGCTCGGCATCAATGGCAAGCGCACCGCCGACTCGTTCCACCGCGCGCTCGGCAAGATCATGTGGGAGCAGTGCGGCATGGCCCGCAACGAGGCCGGCCTCACGCAGGCGCTGCAGGAGATTCCGGTGCTGCGTGAGGAGTTCTGGCAGAACCTGACCGTGCCCGGCACAGGCGACTCGTTCAACCAGCAGCTCGAGAAGGCCGGTCGCGTCGCGGATTTCCTGGAGTTTGGCGAACTGATGTGCCTCGACGCGCTACACCGCGAAGAGTCGTGCGGCGGCCACTTCCGCGAGGAGTACCAGGAGGCCGGCGAGGCCAAGCGCAACGACGACGCGTTCTGCTACGTGGCGGCGTGGGAGTTCACCGGCGACACGACGGCGCCGGTGCTCAACAAGGAACCGCTGGAGTTCGAGAACGTGCATCTCGCCACCCGCAGCTACAAGTGAGTGACTGACGAATGTCTGGAACCATGACCATCAAGCTCAGGGTGTGGCGGCAGTCCGGCCCCAAGGCTCCCGGTGCGTTCGCGGAGTACACGGCGCGCGACGTCAGCCCCGAGAGCTCGTTCCTCGAGATGCTCGACGTCGTCAATGACGCGCTCGCGCTCGAGGGTAAGGATCCCATCGCGTTCGATCATGATTGCCGCGAGGGGATCTGCGGCATGTGCGGCATGATGATCAACGGCGTGGCCCACGGCCCGAGCAGACTGACGACCACGTGCCAGCTGCACATGCGCTCGTTCAAGGACGGCGACTCGATTACGCTGGAGCCGTGGCGCGCCAACGCGTTCCCGGTGATCCGCGATCTCGTCGTGGACCGGTCGGCCCTCGATCGCATCATCCAGGCCGGCGGCTTCATCAGCGTGGCCACGGGATCGCCGCAGGACGCCAACGCACTGCCGATTGGCAAGGCGGACGCCGACGAGTCGATGGACGCGGCCGCCTGCATTGGATGCGGCGCGTGTGTGGCGGCCTGTCCGAACGCGTCGGTGTCGCTCTTTACCGCGGCCAAGATTGGCCACCTTGGCCTGTTGCCGCAGGGGCAGCCGGAACGGTATCGGCGCGCGCTGGGCATGGTCGCGCAGATGGACCTCGAGGGGTTCGGCGGCTGCACGCTGTTTGGCGAGTGCATGGCGGCGTGCCCCAAGGGCATCAGCATCGACTTCATCAAGCGGATGAACGGTGACTACATCGTGGGCACAGTGACCAGGCGGCCGGAGAAGGTGACGCTGGGGTCGGGGTAGTCGACACCACAGGTGGCATCCGCGCCTCCCGAGTCGGGGGGCGCGAGTTGCAACGGGGCGTACGGGGAACCGCTGACCAGGGGCCGGATGACGCTCGACGAAGTCGTACAGATCATGCGGGAGCATCTCGCCACGAAGTTTCCCAAGGCCTGCCAGACGTGCGGATGCACCTACCTCACGCTGAAGGACTACCTGCAGCGCACCAGGCATGTGGGGCAGCCGATCGCGTTCGACGTCGAGTTGGACAACATGCGCTTGTCCAACTCGCTCGGCTCGATGTCGCTTGCCAATTGCGCGTGCGGCAGCACGCTCTCGCTGGACTCCGATGGCATGAGCCCGCTGCTCCTCACCAAGCTGATGTGGTGGCTCGTTGCCGAGATGGCGCGTCGCGGCAAGACCGCGTCTGAGGTGCTGGCGGACGTGCGCCGTGCCGTGGATGAGGCAACCCTCAGCGAGCCGACGCGCTAACGAAGCGCGCCGTCGGTCGCTACGGCGCCGGCGCCCCGCCCGGATGCCGGCGGCACGCGGGCGGCTGTTCAACCGTGTAGAACAGCGCGACGGTCTTCCATCGTCCGGCGATGTTGAGCAGCGTGAACGCATCGATGCCGCAGTGCGACCACTTGCCGTCGATGTAGATGTCGTAGGGCATCCACACCTGCGCGAGCCGATCCTGCACGCGCGCCGTGGCGCCAAAGCCGCGCTCCGTGAGGCGACGCGGGTCGTTGCGTGCCAGGTCTTCGGCCCACGAATGCACGCGCACTCGCTCGCCGCCGTCTCGCATCGCGGAGTAGCCAAGGACCGCAGAGTCGGTGGTGAAGCGCGCGATGGCGGCCTTGTCGCCTCGGGAGAGGGCGCTGAGCAGGGAATCGGCGGCGGCAATGGCGGCAGCTTCATCGGGCGAGCGCGCGCCCTGGGCGTGCGCCAGCGCGGCGACCAGCGTGACGCAGAGTGCCGTCACGGGGAGCAGGCCAGACACTCGCACCTAGATCTTCGGCAGCGTCACGCCCACCTGCCCCTGATATTTGCCCTTCTTGTCCTTGTAGCTCACCAGCGGCGGCGCGTTGCCCTTGAAGAAGAGCACCTGGGCGATGCCCTCGTTGGCGTAGATCTTGGCCGGCAGCGGCGTCGTGTTGCTGATCTCGAGCGTCACGAACCCCTCCCACTCGGGCTCGAACGGCGTGACGTTGGTGATGATGCCGCAGCGCGCGTAAGTGCTCTTGCCCACACAGATCGTGAGGATGTTGCGCGGAATGCGGAAGTATTCGACGCTGCGGGCCAGCGCGAACGAGTTGGGCGGCACGATGCAGGTGTCGCCCTCGATCTCGACAAAGCTCTTCGGGTCGAAATTCTTGGGGTCGACGATCGAGCTGTTGACGTTGGTGAAGATCTTGAACTCGCGCGCGACGCGCATGTCGTAGCCGTAGGCGCTCACCCCGTAGCTGATCACCCCCGAGCGGACCTGCGACGACTCATAGGGCTCGATCATCCCGTGCTTGGTCGCCATCTCGGTGATCCAGCGGTCGTTCATGATGCTCATGGGGCGGGCTCGGGATTGAAGACAAGAAGCAGGTCCTTCGCTTCGCT
>JANYJW010000049.1 GCA_025361705.1 Gemmatimonas sp. | reverse complement strand
GCCCAGCACCAGATCGCGCGGCAAGCCGAGCGTGTGGGCGTAGGGGCCGGGCGTGGCGGTGGCGATGGTGGCGCCCACTGAACCGTCGTCGCCGCCCCACGGGGCGAGGGGGCACCACTGGCTGTTGGCGGCGGTGAGTGCGTCGAGTTCGGCGAGGGTCATCGCGGCGCCCACCGTGATGGTGAGGTCGCCCGGTTCGTACTCCACGATGCCGCCGAACGCGTCGAGGTGCACGGGCGCGGCATCCGCGCGCACCGGCGCGCCGCCGTCGAGCCAGGTGCCGCGCGCGACGAGGCGCAACGCGTGGGCGTGGGCGGCGGAATGCGCGATGAGGTCGGTGAGCGCGGAGAGAGAGTCGGGGTGGTGCATCAGGAGTTGGCTCCTGGCTGCAGCTGTGCGCCGTACGCCGTACGCTGTACGCCGTCGGGTTCGCTGGAGTCTGCCGTCTGCCGGCTCCCGTCTGCCGGCTTGAGGCCCGCCGGCCTCCGCTCCCTGCAATAGCGCACCGGCACCACCTTGCCGGGGTTCGCCCGGTGGTCCGGATCAAAGACGTCGCGCAGCCGGCACATGCCGTCAAGCGTGTCGGGCGTGAAGAGCGCATCCATGTAGCGCAGCTTGTCGAGCCCCACGCCGTGTTCGCCCGTAATCGTGCCGCCGGCGTCGATGCACGCCTGCATGATCTCCTGCATGGCCGCGTGCACCCGCGCGGCCTCGTCGCGATCCGACGCGTCGTACGGGATGTTGGGATGCAGGTTGCCGTCGCCGGCGTGGAAGACGTTGCACACGCGCACCCGGTGCGTGGCGCCAATCTCGGCGATGCGCGCGAGCAGGGTCGGCAGCTTGGTGCGCGGCACCACGGCGTCCTGTACCACCAGGTGCGGCGCGAGGCGACCCATGGCGCCGAACGCCTTCTTGCGTCCCTGCCACAGCTTGGCGCGCGCGGTCGCGTCGGTGGCCACACGGACGTCGCGCGCGCCGTGAGCACGGCAGATGCGCCGCACCGCCTGCACGTCATCGTCGAGCCCCGCCGCTGCCCCGTCCACTTCCACGAGCAGCACCGCGGCCGCGTCGGTGGGATAGCCGGCCGCATAGATGCTCGACTCCACGGCGCCAATCGTCGCCTGGTCCATCATCTCCAGCGCGGCGGGGAGAATGCCGGCGGCAATGATGGCCGACGTCGTCTGCGCGGCGTCGTCGATGCTCGTGAAATCGGCGAGCAGGGTGACGACGGCCTCGGGGTTCGGCGTGAGCTTGACCGTGAGCTCGAGCGCGACGCCGAAGCAGCCTTCGCTGCCGACGAACGCGCCCAGCAGGTCGTAGCCGCCATCGGCATCGTCGGTGAGCGTCACCACACGACCATCGGGGAGTGCGACCGTTGCCGCCACCACGTGATTGAGCGTCACGCCGTACTTGAGGCAGTGCGGGCCGCCGGCGTTTTCGGCGAGGTTTCCGCCAAGCGTGCACGCGGTCTGGCTCGACGGATCGGGCGCGTAGTGCAGGCCGAAGGGTGCGGCGGCCTTGGTGAGCGTGGCGTTCACCACGCCTGGCTCTACGCGGGCCACGCGGCGTGCCGGGTCGATCTCCATGATGCGCTTGAGGCGATGCAACCCCAGCAGCACCGCGCCATCGGCCAGCGCGCCGCCGCTCAGCCCCGTGCCCGCGCCGCGCGCCACGAACGGCACGCCGTGGCGGGCGAGTTCGCGCACCACCGCCAGCGCCGCTTCGGCCGTTGCCGGAAAGACGGCCAGCAATGGTGTGCGATGCAGGCCCGGCAATCCGTCGGACTCGTAGACGAGGAGTTCCGCCGGACGGTCGAGCACATGCGCTGCGCCGACAAGGGCGCGGAGGGAAGCGGCAAGGGACACGATCTACAATCTATAAGCAAAGAGCCCAAGTCCATGACTGGACCCGGGCTCCTCGTTGGTGCCGACCTCGTGCCGGGGAGGTGCGGCGCCCAGTGTTCGTGGTTCAGCTCACGTTGGCCCAGAACCCCGCGAGCGACCGCCCGTCGGGCGAGGCGCGCAGCTTCTCGAACGCCCGCTCGCGAATCTGCCGGATGCGCTCGCGCGTGACACCCATCAACGCGCCGATCTTCTCCAGCGTCATCGCCTCCGCACCTTCGTCGAGCCCATAGTACAGGTTGAGGATCTTGCGTTCGCGGGGCGTCAGGTAGCGCGTGAACACGCGGCCAATCGTCTCGCGCATCAGCTTGTAATCCGTCACTTCCTCGATCTCGACGCCGTCGGCACCCGAGAAACGCTCGCCCAGCGTGCAGGCTTCGCGGTCGCTGCGATCCACCGGCGCGTCGAGCGACAGCTCGGTGGCCGACATCTGCTTGGCGGCGCGCACCTGATCCGGCGTTTCGTCGAGCAGGCGCCCGATCTCGTGATCGGTCGGGTCGCGGCGGAGCACCTGGGCGAGCACCGTCTCGGCGCGCGACAGGCGGATGAGCTGCGAGTTCTGGTTGAGCGGGATGCGCACCGAGCGCGTCTGCTCGGCCAGCGCCTTGAGCACGGCCTGACGCACCCACCACACGGCGTACGAAATGAACTTGACGCCCTGGTCGGGATCGAACTTGCGCACGGCCTTGAGCAGGCCCTCGTTGCCGATGGCGACGAGCTCGGACAGGTCGAGGCCGTGTCCCTGATACTTCTTCACATACGAGATGACGAACCGCAGGTTCGCCGTCACCAGCCGCTCTGCCGCGGCCTCGTCCCCTTTCTGGGCCAATCTCGCCAGGCGCCGCTCTTCGGCCGCGTCGGAGATCAGGGGAAGCTTCTGGATGTCCTGCAGGTACTGGTCAAATGCGGTGGAGGGAGACGAACGGAAGAAACCCTTGGCCTTCGTTTCCGTTTGCTGCATTACGCACCCCGTTACGACATTGGGCGTGGAACGGACGCCGCCGCAGCGTCCGCCGGAATCAGCTTGCAGGGACGGTCAGCATAGAATTGAGTACGGCGGCCGGTCAACAGCCAAATTTCGTGCCATTTTCAGCGACACGAGCTGTCAACACCATAAAGCATTACATTGCAATGTATTGCGGCGCTTTGACGAATTGTGATGTAGGGGATTGTGCTGGCTGTCCCTACCCGCTGCGCTGACCAGAAACGAGGCAGTCGGGGGGCCCTATCTGGACGCGTCGATTGCGGCCCGGACCAGCGATTCGTCCATCGCCAGCGCGTAGCGCCCACCGCCGTCGTTCATCTCGCCGAGTCGCATCGGCAGCGCATACTCCGCAGCCCCACCGCGTGCCTTCTTGTCGCCGCGCGTGGCGTCGATGATGGCGTCGGTCCCGAACGCTGCGTCGATGGCGACCGGCAAGCCCAGCGCGGCGCAGAGGTCACGGATGTCGTCGGCGAGTCCGGGCAGCGTCACCTCGGCGAGTTCGCCAAGCCGCGCCTCCGCCACCATGCCGATGGCAACGGCCTCGCCATGCAGAATCGCGTAGCCGCTCAGGTGCTCGATGGCGTGTCCGATGGTGTGGCCGAAGTTAAGGATCTTCCGTCGTCCACCCTCGCGCTCGTCACCTGCCACCACACCCACCTTCACGGCGACGCTACCGAGCACGAGGCGCTGCGCCAGGTCGGCGCCGAGCGTGGGGGCGAGCAGTGCGCTGCCGTGCGCCGCGAGCCAGTGGAAGTACGACTCGTCGGCAATGACCCCGTGCTTGATGGCCTCCGCCATACCGGCACGTCGGTGCGCGGCGGGGAGCGTGTGCAACGCGAGTGGATCGATGAGCACGAGCGCCGGCTGGTGGAAGGCGCCCACGAGGTTCTTGCCGTGCCGTGTGTCGACACCGGTCTTGCCACCGATGGCCGCGTCGATCATTGCGACCAGCGATGTGGGGACGTGCACCACCGGGACGCCGCGCAGGTAGGTCGCGGCCACGAATCCCGCGAGGTCGCCGCAGACGCCGCCGCCCACGGCCACGACGACGGTGTCGCGCCCGAGGCGGCGCGCGAGCAAATCATCGGTGAGCGCGGCCCACTGGGCGCGCGACTTGCTCGCCTCGCCCGGCAGGAACGTCAGCAGTTCCGCGCCCAGCGCGTCGGCGATGGGCGCGGCGTGGAGCGGTGCCACGTTGGAGTCACTGATGACGATGGCGCGGCAGCCGGGTGTGGCGTCGCGCACGGCGGCGGCCGCGTCGGCGAGCGCCCCCGCGCGCACGACGATGCGTGCGCCGTGCAGGGTGACGTTGCTCACCAGGTCACTTCGCCAGCGCCGGCGCGGCGGTTGGCCACGCGCGCCAAGACGAAGAGCAGGTCGGAGAGTCGGTTGAGATAGATGATCACCACCTGCGGCACTTCGACATCGCGCTGCAGCCGGACGACAGCGCGTTCGGCGCGCCGGCACACCGTGCGCGCCACGTGCAGCGCCGCCGCCTTGGGCGTGCCGCCCGGCATGATGAAGGCCTTGAGCGGCTCGAGTTCGCTCTCGCCATCGTCGATGGACTGCTCCATCTGCCTGATGCGCTCATCGGAAATGCGCGCCTTGGCCATCTGCTCGCGCATCTTCTCGAGGTCCGGTGTGGCGAGCAGCGCACCAATGGAAAAGAGGTCGCGCTGGATGGGCGCGAGCACTTCGTCGATGCGCGGCATCATCTCGACCGATCGCGCCTGGCCGATGATGGCGTTGAGTTCGTCGATGTCGCCGTACGCCTCGACGCGCGGGTGGTCCTTGCTCACACGGCCGCCGCCGAAGAGGCCCGTGTCGCCTTCGTCGCCGGTGCGGGTGTAGATCTTGAGTGTCATGCCGGGAAAGATAGCGGGAACATGGGCGTCGGATTCAGTCCAGACCGAGCATGCGGCGCACGATCGACGGGCGGCTGCGCTCGGCCACGTCCGGGTGCCCGCGCTCGCTGAGCGGCGGGGTCTGTTCCGTGGGCGGGCGATAGCTATCCGGGAACATCTCGGCCAGGTGCGCCTGCAGGCGTTCCGGCGATCCGGTCTCGCGGTGCGACACGCAGAACTGGTCGAGCACGCGCCCGAAGTCGACGGCGCTCGGGCGGTCGGCGGGGCCCTTGCTGAGTGCGGCCCTGAGCAGGGCGTTGAGCGTGGGATCGATGCCCGGGATGTACCGCGCAACGTCGGGCACCGGGGCCACGACCACTTCGTCGATGGCCGCTTCGGTTTCGTCTTCGGTGAAGAGCGGCTGCAGCGCGAGCAGCTCGAAGAGCACGATGCCCATGGCAAAGACGTCGCTGCGCGAATCGACCTGCCCGCCGAGGATCTGCTCGGGGCTCATGTAGTGCTTCTTGCCCATCATCAGGGGGCGCTGGGCGGCCGGGTCGGCCATGGTGCGCGCCTTGGCGATGCCGAAGTCGGCGAGCTTCACGTGGCCATCCCACGTGAGGAGCACGTTGCCGGGTGAGACATCGCGATGGACGATGTCGAGGCGGCGCCCGGTGTGGTCGACGAAGTTGTGCGCGAAGTCGAGCGCGCGGCACACGCGGCTGGCGGTGTAGGCGGCGAGCGCCGGGCTCATCGGCGTGCCCATTTGCCGGTGGCGGTCGATGAGGGCGCGCAGCGTGACGCCCTTGATGAACTCCATGGCAATGAAGTACTCGGTGTCGATCTGGCCCAGCTGGTAGATCTGCACGATGTTGCCGTGCACGAGGTTGGCTGAGAGCTTGGCTTCGTCGATGAAGAGCTGCAGCCATTCGGGCTGCTTGGCGTAGCGGTCGTGGATGATCTTGAGGGCGATCTGCTTGGTGAAGCCCGCGGGGCCGAGCTGTTCCGCCTCGTAGACGGTGGCCATGCCGCCGCGCGCCACCTTGCGAATCAGGCGGAACTGGCCGGCATACTCGAACAGGCGTCCCTCGTTATCCATCATTGCGTCCGGCTGGCGGGTTGATTTCAACGGCCGTACCCCGCGAGGTTTCACGGATGCGGCATGCACTGCGGGACCTCACGATCATCGGCGCCGGTCCGACCGGCCTTTTTGCGCTGTTCTACGCTGGCATGCGTGGCGCCACCGCGCAAATCGTGGACGCGCTCGACCAGCCGGGCGGACAGCTTGCCGCGCTGTACCCCGAGAAACTCATCTTCGATGTTGCAGGGTTCCCCGAGGTGCTGGCAAAGGATCTCGTGAAATCACTGCAACAGCAAGTGGCGCGCTTCGGACAGCCGGTGCATTGCGGGCAGGTGGTGACAGGGCTCGTCGCCGAGGATGACCACTTTGTCCTGCGCACCGCGACGGACGAATTTCCGACCCGGTCCATCGTCATCGCGGCGGGCATCGGGGCGTTCTCGCCGCGGCGCCTGCCGCAGGCGTGCGCCGCGCCCTGGTACGGGCGCGGCATTGAGGATCGCGTACTCGACCCGGCGCGTTTCGCGGGACGGCACGTGATGATAGTCGGCGGTGGCGACAGCGCGTTCGACTGGGCCCACCAGTTGCAGGGGCGCGCGGCGTCGGTGACGCTGGTGCATCGCACCGACCGCTTTCGCGCGCACCATGCGACGGTGGAGGCGGTGCAGGCCGACGTGGCAGCGGGGCGCACGGCGCTGTTCACGTTTCACGAAGTGCACGAGATCCATGCTGTGGACGGCCGCATGCACGAGGTGGAGCTGCGCGACGTGAAGGCGAAGGCGGTCACGACGCGCGTGCGCTGCGACGTGGTGCTGCCGATGCTCGGCTTCGTGAGCGACCTCGGCGCACTGGCCGAGTGGGGGCTGGTGCTCGAGAAGGACGAGATCGTGGTGAACTCGCAGATGGAGACCGGGCGCGCGGGGATCTACGCGGCGGGCGACATCGCATCGTATCCCGGCAAGCTGAAGCTCATTGCGACGGGCTTTGCCGATGCGGCGGTGGCGGTGAACCAGGCGTTCCACTTTGTGTACCCGGAGAAGAAGATCAACCCGGGGCACTCTTCGAATTTGGCGGTGTTCGGACAGAAGGACGATTGAGGACTTGGACTCCGGATTGCGATTTAGTGATTTCGATTCACGATTGCGATCCGCGATTGCGGTGGGCGATGGGGAGGTGCTTGCGCGATCCCGTTGGCGGTGCGCCTAACGCGATGCGCATCGACTTGATCGCCGTCAACAACTGACGGCGGATCTGGACGAGGATCTCGCGGTACTCGTCGCGTGGCTCCCAGGATGCGTCCCCGATGGCGTCGATCCACGCGAGCGCCTCGCGCGCCGATCCGAGCGCGTACGTATAGAACCGCAGGCGATCGGCATTGCCGCCGCGGGAGTAGCCCTCGGCGATGTTGGCGGCGACCGACGTTATGGCGCGCACGAATTGGTGGGCGACCTGGAGCGAGATTCTGGTGCCGAGCCGCGCGACATCGGTGTTGCAGCGTCCGTTGAGGTATGACGCCATCCGGTACATCCGCGTCCGCCAGATGGGATCGCCCTCGTAGGCCGCAGGCGGCGCGGCCTCGAAGGCTGCGAAATCATGGGGAGGAAGGGTCATTCCGGATGGTAGCCACCGTGGTTCCCGGAGCCGGCACCGTTCCCACGCGTTCACAGGCAAATCATCGCCAATCGGCATCCGGAATCGTGATCCTTACTCGGAATCCGGATTCCAAACCCCAATTCGGTTGTTGACAACCATTAGAGCATGGACCGAAATTTCCTTGTGCGCCTAACCTTCCTCGCTCTGATGTTTCCTGTCGCGCTCGGCGCGCAGGACATCGTCTGCGACAAAGGCGACACCGAAGTGCTGCGCCTCGAGTTCACGGGGAACCGGGCATTTCCGGCGGCGGTGCTCGCCAACGGCATTGCCACGACGCCATCGACGTGGGCGCGGCGCACGTTCCGGGTGATCGGGCGGCGCTACTGCATGGACATGGCGGAGTTTCCGCGCGACGTGGTGCGCCTGATGCTGTTCTACCGCGGCCACGGGTATCTCGACGTGGCGGTGGACACCGTGGTCACGAAGCTCGGTCCGTTGCAGGTGGCGGTGCGTTTCGCGATCACCGAGGGCGCGCCGACGCGAGTCAGTTCGCTGGGTATCACGGGGCTCGACGCGGTGCCCATGCGCGCGGCGATCGAGCGCGCGCTGCCATTGCGGGCCGGCGGCACGTTTGACCGGCCGGCGGTTGCCGCCGCGCGCGATTCGCTGGCGCGCCGCCTGCGCAACGCGGGGTATCCCGACGCCGAGGTGCTCGTGAATTACGAGACCGACGCGGTGCGGCGCGCGGCGGCGGTGACGTATGTGGCGATCCCCGGGCCGCGGTCGCGCATTGGCGCGGTGGAGGTGAAGGTGCGGCCGCTCAGGGGCAACGCCGTCGTGGATACGGCGATCGTGCGCCGCCTCACCGGCCTTTCCCACGGCAGCTGGTACAGGCAGCAGGATCTCGAGCGCGCCAAGCGTGCGCTGTACGGGACGCAGATGTTTTCGCAGGTGAGTGTGGAGCCCGACACGGGCGTGGTGCGCGCTGACTCGACGGTGCGCGTGGGCGTGGTCGTCTCCGAGGCGGCCATGCAGAGTGCGCGCGTGGGCGGTGGCTGGGGCACGCTCGACTGCTTTCGTGCCTACGCCGACTATTCCCACCTCAACGTCGGGCGCACCGCGACGCGCGTGGATCTCCGCGCCCGCGTGTCGCGGATCGGCGTCGGGAGCCCGCTCGACGGATTCTCGTCGCTCTGTTCGAGCGACGCGCGCACCGACGCCTTTGGCGGCGACCTCAACTACTCGACCGGCATCACCATCACGCCGCCCGTGGGCGCGCGGTCGGCGGTGCAGCCGTCGGTGACGCTCTACAGCGAGCGTCGCTCGGAGTACAACGCCTATCTGCGCACGACACCCATCGGCGGTGCGCTCTCGCTGGCCCGCAGCGTCGGACGGCGGACGCAGAACGCGTCGTACACGCTGGAGTACGGCGACACCAAGTCGTCGCCCGCGTTTCTCTGCGCGGTGTTCAACGCCTGCGCCGCCGCCGACCAGGCGGCCCTGCTGCGCCGACAGCGGCTGGCGGTGGTCGGCGTGTCGTTCTCGGACGAGAAGACGGACAATCCGTCGAATCCCACGCGCGGCACGGTGCTGCGCGGCGAGGTGCGCCATGCCTCGCGCGCGGTCGGTTCGGATGCGCGCCTGCAGTTTACGCGTCTCACCGTCGATGGGGCGGCGTACGTGGCGCTGGGTCCCGACGTCGTGCTGGCGGCGCGCCTTAGGGCGGGTGCGGTGCTGGGGCCCACGTTCCAGTCGTCGGTTGGCGACGCCTACGTGCCGGTGCAGGAACGCCTGTATGCTGGCGGCGCGACGACGGTGCGCGGCTTCCGCCAGAACGAACTGGGGCCGGTGGTCTACAACACATCGGCGTACGACACGGTGCGCGCCGACGGCACACCCGGCGGCAATCCGTCCGATACGTCGCAGGTGGTGTACTTCCGTGCCAATGCCGCCACGGCGGGACAGCGGACGATTCCGACCGGCGGCAACGCGATGCTCGTTGCCAACCTCGAGGCGCGCGTGCGCAGTCCGGTGCTGGCCGATGTGCTGCAACTCGCCTTCTTTGCCGACGCGGGGCGCGTGTGGAACCGGGGCGCGGCGACGTCGCTCAATCTGAAGCGGCTGCAGTGGACGCCGGGTGTCGGCGCGCGCGCGAGCACGCTGGTGGGGCTCATACGCGTCGATGTGGGCTACAACCCGTACCAGCGCGCCGACGGCTCGGCCTATTTCGACACGCCCATTTCGGTGGGCGGCCAGCTGTTCTGCGTGAGTCCGTCGAATACCCTGCGCGTCACGAAGGCCGGCACGGGCGTCGGCGGCGCGGCGGTGCTGCAGCAAGCGGCCGGAAGCTGCCCAGGCGACTTCACGCCGCCGCGCGAGCGCAGTTTCGTGAAGAAGCTGGCGTTCCAGTTCTCCCTCGGGCAGGCATTCTAGGGTGGTCAAGCGCCGCCACGTCGCCCTTGCGAGCGCAATCGCGATCCTCCTGATGGGGAGCGTGCTGACGGCCGCGCTTGGCGGCCTGACGCGATCGGCGCGGGGGCGCGAGTGGATCCGCTCGCAGGTAGAAATGGCGCTGACGAGCGCGACCAAGGGGAAGATCCACATCGGGGCGCTCGGCGGGAGTTTCCTCACCGGGCTCACCATCGACTCGCTGGAAATCCGCGAACCCAACGATTCGCTCTTCCTCGCGACGGGCCCGTTGCGCGTCACGTACGATCCGCGCGACATCGTGGACGGCGTGATCTTCCTGCGATCGATCGACCTGCAGCGTCCGGTCTTTCGCATCCAGCGGCGGCATGACGAGTGGAGCTACCGGTCCATCTTCCCGCCGGGGCGCGACACCCCTGGACCCCGGCGCGGCTTCGGCAGCCGCATCTCGATGGCCAACGTGCGCGTGCGGGGCGGCGAGTTTCGCCTGACGCTGCCGTGGACGCCGGATGATTCGCTGCGGGGTGCACGGCGCGACAGCGCCGTGGCCTCGGCGCTCGCGGACACCTCGCGCGGGGTGCGCCGTCTCGGCCCCAACGAGTACGAGAAGGAGTGGAAGTGGACCGGCATCGCCGTGCAGCTGGCGCATGCGCACCTCGCCGATCCTGACACGAGCGGGCATCACTTCGAGGTGGCGCGCCTCGATGTCGTGGAGCGCTTTCCGCCGTTCAACGTGCACAATGCGCGCGGCACCATCTGGCGGCGCGGCGACTCGCTGTGGGTCGACATGCCGCGCTTCGAGTTGCCGGGGTCGACCGGGCGCGTGACGGGCAAGGTGTGGTGGGGCAGCGACCGGCCGATGCGCTACGACATCCATGTGCGCGGCGACACGGTGTCGATGCGCGACATCGCGTGGGTGTGGAACGGACTGCCGTCCACGGGCGGCGGGCGCATGGACCTGCACATCCGCAATGAACGCGACCTGCGGGTGATGGACTACCTGCTGCAGAACGTGGACGTGCAGTCCGTGCATTCACGGCTGCGCGGCACCATGACGTTCGGCGTTGGCGCACCGGTGCTCATCGTCAAGGACGTGGCGCTCGAGGCGATGCCGGTGGACTTCCGTCTGCTCGAGACGTTCAATGGCGCGCCGTTCTCGCTGCCGTGGAAGGGCGCCATTACGGGGACGGTACGCGCGCGCGGCGGCCCCGTGAACCGCTGGAAGCTGGATGACGGGCGGTTCACCTATACGGACTTCAACGTGCCGGGCGCGATCACGCGGGGCACGGCGCGCGGCGAGCTCGACATCCTGTTTCCGGCGTTCACCGTGTTCCGCGGGCTCTCGGTGGATCTCGCGCAACTCGACCTGCGCACCATGCGGGCGCTCGACACGTCGTTCGTGCGGCTCAACGGTACCGTGTCGGGCCACGCGGAGCTCGACTCGTCGTGGCTCGATGTGCGCCTCAGGAACGGCGACTTTACGCACCACGACGGTGATGCGCCGGTGTCGCACTTCACGGGCGGCGGCCGCATGACGTGGGGCGAGGAGTTGATGACCTACGACTTCACGTTCGCGGCGCTGCCGCTCTCCATGACAGCGCTCGCGAGGTCGTATCCGGGGCTGCCGGCGCGCGGCGAGTACAGCGGTCCGCTGCGCGTGAAGGGTACGACGCAGAATCTCGCGATCGCCACCGACCTGGTGGGCGACGCGGGGCGCCTCGAGGTCGACGGCACCTTCGACCTGTCATTCCCGGGGTACCGCGCCACGGCGCGCGGCAGCGCCACGGGGCTCGACCTGCGCCGCTTTCTCGGGCGTGACAACGTGCCGACGACCAACCTCGCGATGCGATGGGCATCGGACGTGGAGGGCGACGCGCTCGCCGACCTGCGCGGCAGTGCGTCGTTGCGCATCGACCGCTCGCAGGTGGACAGCGTGCGGATCTTTGGCGGCGATGCCCGCGTGCGCTTTCTCGCGGGGACCATGGTGATCGACTCGCTGCGCGTGGAGAGCGCTGCCTTCTCGGCGATGGCGCGCGGGCGACTGGCGCTCGCGCCGGGACGCGCCGGCGACTCGGTGATGTTCCACGTCGCGCTTGATTCACTGGGCGGATTTCGGCGCGCGCTGGCCAAGGTCGGGGGAACGGCCACGGCCGAGCGCCTCGCCGCCGATACGTCGGCGCTCGACGGCGAGATGCGCATCGACGGCGCCGTGGGCGGCACCTGGCCGGCGATCCGCGTCGATGCCACGGCGCGTGGCACGGGCCTGCGCGTGGGGACGTCGCGGGTGCGTGACCTTGAGGCCGCGCTGCACGTCGCGCTGCCGGTGGACTCGCTGCACGGCTCCATGCGAGCCCGCCTCGAAGGGGTGACCGTTGGCGCCGTGCGACTCAACGCCGTGACCGCATCGGTGGATGTCCCGGCTGCGGGACGCGCGGCCACCGACCTCAAGGCGGAGTTTGCCAACGGCCCGCTCGCGTCGGCGCACGCCGATGTGACGTGGTCCCGCGACACGACCGACGTGCGGCTCGACCGGGTGCGCGTGGCCACCACCGACAACGATTGGGCGCTGCTCGCGCCGTCGCGCATCCTGCGCGGCACGGCGGGATGGACGGTCGACTCGCTGGTGCTCGTCGGCCGACACGCTGGCCGACTCTCGCTGCGCGGCGGCTTCCCCGACCGCGACGACGTCGCGGCACGGTTCGAGGCCACCGACCTGCCGCTGGCCGACATCGGCGAGCTGATGCAATCGAGCGCGCCCCTGCGCGGCAGTCTCCGCCTGGCCGCATCGCTGACTGGCTCGCGCGATGCGCCGCACATTGCCCTCGACGCCGGTCTGCGCGATGCGGTGATGGCCGGCATGAGCCTTGAGCGTGCGGATGCCACCGGCCGCTATGCCGACCAGCGCCTCGAGGCGTCACTTCGCACGCTGCGCGGCTCGGTGACGGCGCTGCGCCTCGATGCGACGCTCCCCGTGGACCTTACGTTGCGCACCGTGCCGCGCCGTCTGCTCGACGACGTGCCGCTGAGTGCGCACCTGCGCTCCGACTCGGCCGGCGTTGCGATGCTCGAGACGCTGACGCCTGAGATCACGCTTGCGCAGGGGAACCTGGCGCTCGACGTCATGTTCGGCGGCACGTTCAAGGCGCCAAGCGCCACCGGCGCGTTGCGCGTCACGGGCGGCGGCTTTGACGTGCCCAGCCTTGGCACGACATGGCGTGACGTCGACATCGACGTCGGGTTCCTCGGCGACTCGATCGCGCTGCGCACGATCACCGCACGCAGCGGGGGCGTGGGTGCGCGCCGCGCGACGCTCATCGGGTGGCTGGGCGTGCGGGACCTGAAGGATCCCCGATTCGACCTGCGGCTCTCCGTGCAGAGCTTCAACGTCATCAGCAAGGCACGCGTGGCCGACCTCGACCTGTCGGGTGAGCTGCGCGTGGCCGGGGCGAAGAGCCGGTCGACGCTCACCGGCGATCTGACGATGGACCGCGGCACCATCTACATCCCGGACATCTTTTCCAAGAACCTCATCTCGCTGGACGACCTCGAGATGATCGACACGGCGGCGCTTGCCGACCACGGCATCCTGCCGCGCACCCCGTCGCGGGTGATCGAAAACCTCGAGGTGCGCGACGTGCCGCTGCGGATGGGCCGTGATGTCACGCTGCACTCCAGCGAGGCCAACATCACGCTCGGCGGCGAAGTCCGGATCACGGCCGCGCGCGTGCAGCGTGGGCGCGACGCGGGCCGCTACCAGCTGGCGCTCAACGGCGCGTTGCAGACCGTGCGCGGGTCGTACCGCCTGAACGCCGGTCCGGTGCAGCGCACCTTCGACGTCGAGGGCGGGGAAGTGCGTTTCCGCGGCGACCCCGACCCCAACGTCGCCGAGTTGGACATCCGCGCCCTGCACACGGTCCGTACGTTCTCGCAGAACTCGGCGCGCCAGGACGTGCGCGTGCGGGTGAACATCGGCGGCACCCTGGGGTCGCCGCGCGCATCGTTCTCGACGCCCGATTCGGGACGCGTGTCGGACAGCGACATTCTGAGCTACCTGATCACTGGCGGCCCGAGCAACGAGATCCTTGGCGCGAAGAACAGCGATGTGCGCACGACGGCGGCGCGCGTGGTGCTCTCGTCGTTCGGGAGCGTCATCGGCAGCAAGGTGCCCACGGGTCTCTGCACCGATGCGCAGTTCACCACCGGTCTCGACCAGTACACGGGCGGCCTGCGCGAAATGGGAAGCAGCATTCTCAGCGGCTCCCGGTTCAACTGCGCCAAGCAGCTGACGGAGCGCGCCTTCGCGCGGCTCGACGCGGGCCTCTGCGGGTTCGGCACGCTGCTGGGGCAGGGCGGGACCTTTGACGCGCAGACGCTGACCGAGGCGCTGGGTCTCAAGTTCGACTACCGCTTCAACCGTGGCGTGTCGGCGTCCATCGGCCTCGATCCGTCGACCAGCGCGTCGCTCTGCACACGCGACGGTGTGGTGCGCGGCTTCGCGCCGACGCCGCGACAGTGGGGCCTCGACCTGTACCGCGCGTGGCAGTTCTGACGGGGCGCGTGGCGCTGGTGGCAAATCCGGCGTCGCGCAGCGGTGCCGCCGCCGAGGCGCCTGTGCTGCGCGCTTTCGCCGCCGCCGGCATTCATCCAACGGTGGAGCGCACGGCTGCGGCGGGAGACGGCGTGCGCGCCGCCCGCGACCTCGCTGCGGCGCACGATGTGCTGTTCGTGCTCGGCGGCGATGGCACCGTGATGGAAGCGGCTACCGGCCTTGCCGAGGCGGGTTCAAACGCCGCGATCGGCATCCTCCCCGGTGGAACGGGCAACCAGTTGGCGCGGGCGCTGTCGATCCCGCTGTCGCCGGCACGCGCGGTGGGCCGCCTGCTGGCGGGCGCTCCGCGGACCATCGATGCCGCCCTGCTGAATGGCGGACGGCGCGTGGGCATCGGCGCCGGGCTTGGACTTGACGCCGCGATGATCGCGGGGGCACAGGGGCGCCTCAAACGGGTCCTCGGCGCTGGATCGTACCTCGTGAGCGCGACCGCAGCGGCCTGGCGCCCGACGCGCTTCGCGGTGCGTGCGGAGGTGGACGGACGGGTCATTGAGCGTGAGTGCGCCGTGGCCATGGCGCTCAACCTCGGGAGCATGTTCAATGGTCTGCTGGAAGGCGCCCCGGGTACGTCGCTGGTGGACGGGCGACTCGACCTCGTGCTGCTGGATGCGCGGCACCTGGTCGACTTCCTCAATTTTTCGGTGACGGAGGCATTCCTGCGCCGCCGCCGCGTCGATGCGCGATGGACCTATGCCAGCGGCAGCCGGATCACCATCGAGACGTCTGACGCATCAGTTCGTGCGCAGGTGGACGGTGACCTGATCGCCGCCCGTCGGCTGGACCTGCAGGTTCTTCCTGGGGCCCTGCGCTTGCTGGTGCCGAGGGGCGGGCGGATCATATAGAAGCGACGCCAGATTCTGCTCCCCCTGTCCTGCACGTCGAAATTGCTGTATAGATTATGGACAGCGCGCGCAAACTGTAAACTCTCGCGTCACCGTCAATAATCCTTCGTGGCTGATCCGATTCCCTCCGGCCTCTCGAGCTCTGAATCGCTCGACGTGCGTTTGCGCAGCATGCTGCGCGATCTGCCGCCGGAGCATGCCGCCCTGCTCGAAGCGCTGTTGCAGGAGCGGAATCTCCTGGTGACGCTCGCGGAACGCCGCGCCGAACGGGTGCAGCGACTGCATGAGGCGAGTTCGGCGCTGCTGAGGACGCTGGATCCTGCTGAGCTCGAGCGCGAAGTGGCCGCGCAGCTGCTGCGCCTGATTCCTGCCGACGGCGTTGTCGTGTCGGGGCCGCCGGCAGCCACCGGGACCTCGCCTATCGCCAAGGTGCACCTGACCATCGATGGCGTGGCCCGGTTGGAGGATGTCGAGCTCGTGGCCCCGGTGATGGCGGAAGTGCTTCGCACGGGGCGGTCGGCGCGCATTGCGGGCCGGGGCGATGTGTCTGGCGCGGCGATGGCGGTGCCGGTGATGCAGGGGTTCCGGCTCGTGGGGCTGATTGCCGCGTATTCGCGCTATGCGGCGACCTTCGGTGACGAGGACATGGACGCCTCGCAGACGCTGGCGGCGCACGCGGCAACGGCGCTGGGCAACGCCGCCCACTACGCGCGGAGCGAGCGGGAGCGCCGGCAGAGTGACGCCTTGGCCTCTCTCGCGCAGGCCCTTGGCGCGGCGAGCCGGCTCCCCGACGTGATGCGTCTGGCGCTGCGGCACGCCATCGCGCTGTTCGGCGTCGAGGGAGCCGACATCGCGTTGCGGCGCGACGATTTTCTTCAGGTGGTGTCGGCCGAGGGGGTATCGCGGGCGCTCCCCGGCGTCTTCCTGCCGATGAACGCGTCGTTGTCGGGGCGCGCCGCGCGTGAGGCGCGCCCGATCATCGTGAATGACGCCGCCGGAGATCCCGAGACGTTCGAGCCAGCGCGCCGTCTGGTCCTCATTCAGCGCAAGGTGGCGGCGCCACTGATCTCGGCTGGTGAGGTGATCGGAGTCCTGAGCCTCATCAATCGTGAGCGCCCGTTCGACGCCGATGACGCGCGCATGCTCACGCAGTTCGCCTCGCAGGTGGCGGTGGCCATCGTGAACGCGCGCCTCTACGAAGAGGCGGCCGAGGCGCAGCGCGAGATCACCGCGGCATTTGAAGCGATCGGCGACGGCATCGTGGTGCTCGACGCGGACGCGCGCATCGTGCGGCACAACGCGCGGTTCCTGGAAATGGCGGGCCTGCCGGGCGCTGACGGTGCGCGCGGACGCGGCTTCTACGACGCGGTGCTGCACGTGCCGCGCGAAGTCACCGAGTCGTGCGCGGTGGGTCAGGCGATTCTCGGCGGCCGGCCGGCGCGCGCGCAGCTGCGATCGGCGTGGAACGGACGCGTGCTCAATATCCTTGCCGCGCCGCACCCGGCGGGTGGGGCGGTGGTGTCGGTGGATGACGTCACCGAGTTCCACCTGCTCGCGGAACGGCATCGGCTCGTGGTGGACAACATCACCGACGCGATTCTCGTGACGTCGGCGGACGGCGAGGTGGAGTTCGCCAATCCAGCGGCGCAGCGACTGTTTGGCGCGGCCGTGGTGCTTGTTGGGGCGCGCATCGGCGCGCTGGTGCCCGCGAGCGAGGCGACCGTCTGGGCGGAGGCGATCGGCCGGTCGCGGCGCGGCGAGTCGGCGCGGCTGGACGGCACCATTGGGCGCGCCGAGCCGGACCGCCGGCAGGTGTCGGTGAGCCTCGCACCGCTGGTCGATGAGAATCGGGTGAGCCATCTGGTGATCTCGCTGCGCGACGTCACCGACGAGGCCGACGCGCGCGACGAGCTGCTTGCCGCCAACGCGCGCTACCGTGACCTCGTGGAAATGGCGGCCGATGCGATCATCACGCTCAGCGTCACGGGCAGCTTCACCTCGGTGAATCCGGCGGTGGAGACGCTCACTGGATTTGCGCGCGATGCGATGCTCGGGCGGTCGTTTGCGTCGTTCGTGGAGCCTGCGGAGTCGACGGAGACTGATGCGGCATTCGCGGCGGCCGTTGGCGGGGCGCTGCGGCGTTTCGAGATGCACCTCGTGCGGGCGGACGGCGCGCGCCGGCTGATTGCCATCGCCTTGTCGCCGATGCGTCGTGCCGGGGTGGTCGTGGGCGTGCTGGCGACGGCCCGCGACGTGACCGAGGACCGCGAGCAGGGGGCCGCGCTGGTGCGCGCCGAGGCCCGGTTCACCCGGCTCGTCGAGGCGGCAGAGGACGCCATCGTCTGCGTGGACGAGGAGGGGAACTTCACGGCCGTCAACAAGGCGTTCGAGACGGTGTCGGGCAAGCCGCGCGAGGCGCTGCTGGGGCGGCACTTCATGGACGCGGTGGACGAGTCCGAACGGCCGACGCTGTGGCAGGGGTTTGCTGCGGCGCTCACCGGGGAGCGCGAACATCGCACGATACGGTTCACGCGTCCCAACGGCGTGGCCGGGCACGCGACGCTGGTGACGGCGCCGATCATCGAGCATGGGCGGGTTACCGGCGTGCTGGGCATTGCGCGCGACGTCACCGAGGAGCGGCGGCTGCTCGATCAGGCCATCCGGCAGGATCGCATGGTGGCGATGGGCGAACTCGTGGGCGGCGTGGCGCACGAAGTGAACTCGCCGCTGACGAGCATCCTCACCTGTGCGCACGTGCTCGCGCGGGGCGGTGTGTCGACCGACGAAGCCGCGCAGGCGCTTGGCACCATCACGCAGGAAGCCAAGCGTGCGGCGCGCATCGTGGGCAAGCTGCTCGCGTTCGGGCGCTCTGGTCAGCCCGAGCGCGTGCCCTCCGACGTCAATCAGGCGCTGCGCGACACCATCGACCTGCGCCGCTACGCGCTGCGCATGCAGGACGTCGCCCTGTCGGTGTCGCTCATGAGCGACCCGCCGCTGGTGCTCGCCGATCCGTTCCAGCTACAGCAGGTGTTCATCAACCTGTTGTCCAACGCCGAGCAGGCGGTGGCGCACCAGGCCGGCGAGCGCCGCATCACGGTCACGAGCGCGGTGCGCGGCGACTCGTATGTAGCGACGATCAGCGACAACGGGTCCGGCATCGCGCCGGAGGCGCTGCCGCACATCTTCAATCCGTTCTTCACCACCAAGCCGCGCGGAGCGGGAACCGGCCTTGGCCTTTCCATCTCCTATGGCATTGTTCGCGAGCATCGCGGCGCGCTTCGGGCCCGGTCGGAACCTGGTCAGGGCGCGACGTTCGAGGTCGAACTCCCGATTCACCCTGCGGCAACCTGACCGATGGCCAGCATTCTCATCATTGACGACGAAGTCGCGATTGCCGCGGCGTTCGCGATGTTCTTTCGCCACGATGGACAGCACGTGGCATACGAGGCGCACACGGGGGCCGAGGGCGTCGACGCGTACTGGCGGCTGCGTCCCGACCTCGTGCTGCTCGACGTGCGCCTGCCCGACATGACGGGCTTCGATGTGCTCGCGAAGATCCGGTCGGACGACCCGGTGGTGATCATGGTGACCGCCTATGGCGACGTGCCGATGGCGGTCGATGCGCTGCACAAGGGCGCGGAGAACTTTCTCACCAAGCCGGTGGACCTGAGCCATCTGGCCGCCGCCGCTGATCGCGCGCTCGAGAAGTCGCACCTGCGCCGCATGAATCGCTACCTGTCCGAGAAGCGTGACGCAGCCTCGCGCGTCATCGTGGGTTCGTCGCCGGCGATGCGCGACATTGTGCAGCAGGTCACGCTGCTGGCGCAGGGCGACCGCACGACGGGGCTGCTGATCGGCGAGCGCGGGTCGGGCAAGGGGCGCGTGGCGGAGCTCATCCATCAGCAGAGTCCGCGTGCGTCGGGACCGTTCGTCGAGGTGAACTGCGCGGCGCTTACCGCCGAGTCGCTCGACATCGAGCTGTTTGGTGAGGAAGGGTCGGGCGGAAAGCCGGCGCGGCGCGGGCTGTTCGAGATTGCCGACGGCGGCACGCTCTTTCTCGACGAAATCGGCGAGCTGGCGCCGCAGCTGCAGCCCAAGCTCCTGCGCGTGCTCGAGGGGCGCGGCTTCCGGCGGCACGGCGGCGCGGTGGAGATCGTACCGGATTCGCGCGTGATTGCGGCGACGAGCCGCGACCTGGGCGATGAGGTGGCGGCCGGGCGTTTCCGTGAGGACTTGTTTTATCGCCTCTCGGTGATGCCCATCCGGCTGCTGCCGCTGCGGGAGCGCACGCGCGAAGACGTGCTGGAACTCATCGGGCAGGTGATGGTCGACCTCGGGTCGGCCCTGGCCGACGCCCCGGGCGCGCTGTCGGACGACGCGCTCGACGCGATGCTGCGCTACGGCTGGCCGGGAAACATCCGCGAGCTGCGCAACACGGTCGAGCGCGCGATGCTGCTGGCGCGCGGCGGCGCGCGCATCGAGCCGCGCCATCTGGCGCGCGAGATCACGAATGCGAGCGGCGCCGACGTGGCGCACCACACGCCGCGCACAATTGCCGACGTGGAGAAGGCGCACATCGACCGCACGCTGAAGGTGCACAATTTCAACCGCACGCACGCCGCGCGAGAACTGGGCATTGCGCGCGCGACGCTCATCAAGAAGATCCGGGAATACGAACTGGCCGACCGCACGCGCGGTCGCAGCTGAGAGGGACGACGCATGACGGAACGCGATGCGATGCGGTGCCGCGCCTGCGGGCGCGAGGAACGCGCCTCCGAGGGGTATCCCTGCCAGGAGTGCGGCACGTTCATCTGCAACATGTGCGAGCTGAAGGGCGTGGTGCGATGCCGCGAGTGCGCGGCCAAGGGCCCGCCGCGTGCGGGCGATCCGGTGTCGGCGCCCGGTGCGCCGTGAGCCACGCGGTGCACACGGCCGAGTCGCGCGCCGATCTCCGGCGCTTCGGCATTGCGGTTGGGCACGCCACCGATGCGGCGGGCGGCACCGGGTGCACCGTTGTGCGCGGCGACAGCGCGGCGTTGCGGGGCGCGTGCGCCGTGTTTGGCCGCGCCACGGGCACGCGTGAGCTCACGCTGCTCGACCCGGGGCACCTGGTGGGCCGGGTCGATGCGGTGCTCTTGAGCGGCGGGTCGGCGTACGGGCTGGCGGCGGCCGACGGCGTGATGCGGTGGATGGAGGAGCGTGGCCGCGGCTTCCCGGTCGGCGGCGGCGTGGTGCCCATTGTGCCGGCGGCGGTGCTCTTTGACCTCCAGCCACTCGGCCACTTCGGTGCGCGGCCTACGCCACAGATGGGCTACGATGCGTGCGAGTGTGCGACGGGCGATGGCATCGCCGAGGGAAGCGTGGGGGCCGGCACGGGACTCACGGTCGGCAAGGCGCTGGGTGCGACCGCGTGCATGAAAGGCGGCGTGGGCATTGCTGTCGCTGAGGAGCGCGGCGCTGCCGCATGCGCGATTGCCGCGGTGAATGCGTTTGGCGACGTCTGTGACGCCGACGGGCGCATTGTGGCGGGGGCGCGGAAAGACGGGGCGTTCGTGGGCACGGAACGGTGGCTGGCGGCGCACGGCATGGGCCCGATGTTTGGCGGCGCGCACAACACGACCGTGGCGGTGGTGGTGGTCGATGGTGTGCTCGACACGCTCGCGTTGCGTGGCGTGGCGCGCGCCGCGGGGGCTGCGCTGCACCGTCGCGTGCGGCCCGCCGGATCGCTGGTGGATGGCGACGTGCTCTTCGCGCTCGCGCCGCTGACGGGCGCGGCCGCCGATCCCGTGCGTGCCGAAATGCTCGCGGTGGCAGCGCTGGAGCGGGCCATCGAGCGCGCCGTGCGCACGGCGACGGGCCGCGACGGCGTGCCCGGCCTGGCTGACTAGGAGACCAGCCCGCCCACGGCGAGCGGCGCCACGGTGCCGCCGACGTGCACATGCAACGCCACCTCGGCCTCGACGTCGCCGTCGAGTTCCACGCGCATCAGGTGCACGCCGCCCTCGGTGATGGGCAAGTCGAGGGCGGCGATGACGGGAATATCCACCTCGAGCGTGCCCGGCGGGGGTGCGTGCACTTCCACTTCGCCATTGGACGACCAGATCTCCTCGCCCGAAGGGCTCATCCAGGCGAATGACAGGGCGTGGGTCCCCGCATCGTCGGGGCTCGCCTTGAGGCGGACGACGAGCGTGGCGCGCGGGTGCACCGCGGGGACGCTGCCCACGTGCAGGGCGTCAAAGACCCCGAGGACGTTGAGCTTGCCTTCCTGCGAGAGGTTGGCGGCGTCGGCGAAGAGGGCAAAGGAGCAGTACATGCGCAGAAGATATGGCGCGGCCACTCCCGCGGCGAGTCGGCGTTGCGCGCGTGAGGCGCGCGTGAGGCGCGCGGGCCGCGCGGGCCGCGCGGGCCGCGCGGCCGCGCGGCCCCTGTGGCCCCTGCAATGATTAGCTTCAACCGCATGCCCCTCCTGCGCCCTCGCTCCGTGTTGATTGCTGCGGCGTTCGCCCTCGGTGCCTGCGCCGCGCCCGCGCCGCGGCACGGGGTGCCGCTGGAACCGGGGCTGCCGCGCCCGTCCTTTACGCTCACCGACACGCGGGGCGCGCCGTACGAGTTTGGGCGCGAAACGCGCGGTGTGCTGACGTTCCTGTTCTTCGGCTACACCAACTGCCCCGACGTCTGTCCCGTGCACGTGGCCAACGTAGCGGCGGTGCTGCACTCACTGTCGTTCGAGGATCAGCAGAAGGCGCGCTTCGTGTTTGTCACCACCGATCCGGCGCGCGACTCATTGCCGGCATTGCGCACGTGGCTCGACCATTTCGACAGGACCTTTGTCGGCCTGCGCGGCGACGACATTGAGGTGACGCGCGTCATGAGCGCCATCGGCCTGCCGCCGGCGGTGCGCGGCGTCTCCGGGCCTGATGGCCGCTACGAGGTGGGGCATCCGGCCACGGTCATCGTGTTCACGGCTGACGATTCGGCGCACGTGCTGTATCCGTTCGGCACGCGCCAGGCGGATTGGGCTGAGGACATTCCGCGCCTGCTGCGGGTGCGGCCGGCCAAGGAGCACTGACGATGCAATGGTGGTGTTCGGCGTCAGGGAAGCCGTGGACGTGGGATCCCCAGTTCTATCCCGGCGTGTGGGTGGCGACCGCCGTGCTCGCGCTTGTGTTTTACGCCTACGCGCGGCGCGCGCGCGCGATGGGTGCATCGCGCTTGGCGTACTGGCTCGGGTGGAGCGGTGTGGGGCTTGTGTGGCAGGCGCTCGACTGGCCGGTGGGGCCGCTGGCCGCCGGCTACCTGCAGAGCGCGCACGCGCTGCAGTTCCTCTCGCTGGCGCTCGTCGCACCGCCACTGCTGCTGGTCGCCGTGCGCAAGCCGCTGGCCGCGTCGCTGCCCACGGCCGGCGCCGCCGGCCGCATGGCGGCGCTGCTCACGCAACCCATGATTGCCGGCGTGCTGTTCAACCTCGTGGCCATCGCGACGCACATGCCGGTGGTGGTGGACACGCTGATGCCCTCGCAGGCCGGCGCGTTTGCGATTGACGTCGCGTGGGTGGCCGGCGGGCTCGTGCTCTGGTGGCCGGTCATCGTCGGCGCTCCGGCGCGGGCCTGGTTCAGCGTCCCCGTGGCGATGCTGTACCTCTTTCTGGCCACGCTGGTGCACACCGGCATCGCCATGGTGATGCTGATCCGCGAGTTCCCCATGTACGCCATCTATGAGCTGGCGCCGCCGTGGCCCGAGTGGTCGCCGCTGGAGGACCAGCACCTTGCCGGCGGGGTGATGGAACTGGCGGGCGCGGCGGTCATCTTTGGCATCATCACGGTGATGTTCTTCCGCTGGAGCGGTGGTGTGGCGGGCGACGTCGCGCCCCCGGCGCCTCCGCGGGATTAGTTTTCCCGGGATGACCTTCCCCGCCACGCACGCCGACCATCCGCATCACCGGATCTGGGTCACCGACCTGCTCCTCTTGGTGATGGCGACCATCTGGGGTGTGAACTTCTCGGTGGTGAAGTTCGGCATGCGGTATCTCGAGCCGCTGGCGTTCAACGGCGTGCGCGTGGCGTTGGCGGGGCTGGCGCTCCTGGCCATCGCCCGCCTCATGCGCCTGCCCATGCCGCCACGCCGCCAGGTGCTCGCGCTCATGGGGTTGGGCGTGCTCGGCAACGGCGTCTATCAGCTGCTCTTTGTCGAGGGCATTTCGCGGACGCGCGCGGGCAATGCCTCGCTGCTGATGGCGGCGACGCCGGTGCTCATCGCCGTCCTTGGCCGCCTGCGCGGGGTCGAGAAAGTGCACGCGCGCGGCTATGTGGGCATCGCGCTCTCGGTCAGCGGCATCGGGTTCGTGATGAGCGGCACGGCATCGGCGCAGGTGGGCGATGCCTCGCTCGCCGGCGATGCCTTCATCCTCGCGGCGGCGGCGGTGTGGGCCACGTACACGGTGCTCCTCAAGCCGTACACGCATCACGTCGACGGCGTGCAGATGTCGGCGCTGACGATGATCGGCGGCGCCATTCCGCTGTGCGTCGTCGCTGCGCCGGCCATCGGCCGCACGCCGTGGACCGCGCTGCCGCTCTCGGCGTGGCTCGCCATCGGCTACAGTGGCGTCTTCGCGCTCGTCATCGCATATCTCATCTGGTATCGCGGCATCAAGCTCATTGGGCCCACGCGCACGTCGATGTACAGCAATCTGCAGCCGGTCATCGCGGTGCTGGTGGCGTGGGCGGCGCTGGGCGAGGTGCCGACGATGGCACAGGGTTTCGGCGCCGCCGGAGTCATGGCCGGCCTCCTGCTCACGCGCTCATGATCCGCGTCGTCCTCTTCGACATCGACGGCACGCTTCTCGCCAGCGGCGGCGCGGGGCGGCGGGCCATGGAAGGCGCGCTGCTGGCGCATTTTGGTGCCGCGGGCCCCAGCGGCTACCGGTACGACGGCAAGACGGACCGGCAGATTGCACGCGAGTCGATGCGCCACGCCGGCTTTTCCGACGCCGACATCGACCTGCGCATGGAGTCGCTGCTGGCCGACTACCTCGCGCGACTCGAGCAGGCGGTGGCGTCCGGCGCGCACGGTGTGCGCACGCACGAGGGCATTCCCGCACTGCTGGACGCACTGCAGGCGCGCGACGACGTGCTGCTTGGGCTGCTCACGGGCAACATTGCCCCCGGCGCGGCGCTCAAGCTGCGCGCGGCCGGGCTCGAGCCCGCGCAGTTCCTCGTGGGCGCCTACGGGTCGGACCATGAGGACCGTCCGGCGCTGCCGGCCATTGCGCAGCGCCGCGCGGCGGAACTGCTGGGGCACGAGGTGCACGGCGCGTCGGTGGTGATCATCGGCGACACGCCGGCCGATGTGCAGTGCGGGCGCGGCATTGGCGCGCGTGCCGTGGCCGTGGCCACGGGCCACTTCACCATGGCCGATCTGGCGGCACATGCGCCGCACGCGGTGCTCGAGGACTTTTCCGATCTCGACGCATCGCTGGGAGCCATCTGCGATGCGTGAGGTCGAGCTCAAGGGCGTCGTCGCCGATCCGGCGGCGCTGCGCGCGCGGCTCCTGGCCGCCGGCGCACGGGACGTCTTCCGCGGCATGATGTCCGACCGCCGGTACGACCGGCCGCGCGGCGACCTCCTGCGCGATGACCATGTGCTGCGCCTGCGCGTGTACGACGAGGCGCATGGGCGCCGCGCCGTGCTCGACTGGAAAGGCCCGACCGAGCACGATGCCGGCTTCAAGGTGCGCGAGGAGCTCTCCACGCCGTGCGGCGACGGCGCTGCGACCGCCGAGATCCTCGCGCGCCTCGGCTATGTGATCGTGCACGAAATCGACCGCGAGATCGAGCAGTTCGAGCTGGACGGCGCGGTGCTGCGCATCGAACGCTACCCGCGCATGGACGTGCTGCTCGAGGTGGAGGGCACGCCGGAGGCCATTGAGTCGGCCATTGCCGCGGCGGGGCTGCCGCGCGGCGAGTTCAGCAGCGAACGCCTGGCCGACTTCGTGGCGCGCTACGAGGCGCGCACGGGCACGATGGCGGCCGTCAGTGCGCGCGAACTCAATGGTGACCACCGCTTCGGCCCTGCGCTGCGCTGACGCCATGACCCAGCGCCCCGCCGACTTCACGCTGCCCGAGTTCACGCGTCCGCTGCGCGCGCTCGGCAGCGCGCGGTGGCTGCGCGATGCCGATCACGCGCGGTTCTTCACCCCGCTGCTCGCGGCGCGGCGCAACGCCGCACGCGTGCGCAGCGCCGAGGGGCATGTGGCGGCGTTCCAGGCCGACCGGCTGCGGCGTGCGCTGGCCGATGCCGTGGAGCAGATGGCTGCGGCGCGCCATCCGCGCTCGGCGGCCGAACGCCGCGCGCTGGGAGCGCGACTGACTGATGCCGGTGCGGCCGTCTGGATGGTGCTCGACGAACTCGAGGAGCGCGCCGCGGCCGTGTCGCGGGCCCCGGCGCCGGCGCGCGGCGTGGCGTGGGAGGCGTGGGTGGCTACGCTGCAGCGGCTCTTTCTGGCCACCGACGCCTGGTGGGTGGCCATCGTCGCGCAACGCGACGGCGCAAACGCCAAGCGCACGCGGCACACGGCGAGCGCGCTCGTCCTGGCGCTGGTGCTCGCGCTCGTCCCGGCGGCGCTTCACGCCCAGCAGCACCTCACCTATCGCATCACCGAACTGACGGCCGCGGAGCTGCGCACGCGCGGCTTTGACGTGGTGGGCGTCGAGCGCGGCGGCACGCTGGTGGTGGCCGAACCAGGCGAGCTCGCGCGCTTGCAGGCACTGGGCGCCCAGCCGCACCTCGTGACGGCGCCGGGTACGGATCAGCGGCGTCTGATGCAGATGGCGGCGGTGGCCACGTCGCCCGTGGTGTACCGCTCGTACGACGATCCCGTGCGCGGCATCCGCGCGTGGGTCGACTCACTGGCCAAGGTCAACGCACGCGTGAGCGTCGACACCGTGGGTCGCTCGTACGAGGGGCGACCGATTCTTGCGGTGAAGATCGGGCCGCGCGGCGATGCGGCGTCGCGCCCCAACGTGCTGTTCGTCGCCACGCACCATGCGCGGGAGTGGGCGGCCACCGAGATGGCGCTGCGGCTCATCACGCGGCTCGCCACCGGCACCGATGCGCGCACCGATTCGCTGGTGAACCAGCGCGACATCTGGGTGGTGCCGGTGGTCAATCCCGACGGCTATCAGTACACGTTCACCAACGACCGGCTGTGGCGGAAGAACCGGCGTCCGATGGCCGGCGGCGCGGTGGGCGTGGATCTCAACCGCAACCACAGCGCCAATTGGGGTCTCGACGACAACGGGTCGTCGCCAAACCCGACCAGCGAGATCTATCGCGGCCCGTCGGCGGCGTCTGAACCGGAGGTGAGCGCGCTGCAGCAGTTTCACACGCTCCATCCACCGGTCATTTCCATCACGTACCACACGTACGCCGGCTTGCAGCTCTTTCCTCCCGGGGCGCGCAATGGCGTGCTACCCGCCGACATCGACACCTATCGCGTGCTGGCCGGCACCAACGCGCACCCGAGCGTCGTCGATCATCTCCCGGGGTCGCCGCGCAGCATGTATGCGCCCGGCATGGCGTGGATGCTGTACCCGACGAACGGCGAGTACACCGACTGGGCCAGCGCCACGCACGGTACCGTGAGCATCAATCCCGAGCTCACCAGCGGGTACGGCGCCACGGGCTACTATGGCTTCGAGTTTCCAGACAGCGAGACGCTGCTGCAGCAGCTCTTTGCCGACAACCTCCCGTTTGCGCTCGACGCCATCGAGATGGCGCGCGCGCCGGCCGCCTACGCCAGCCCCACCACCGGCCTGCACGCCGATCGCTGGGTGCTCGAGAGCGGCACACCGTCGCTGCGCGTGCGCGTGCCGGCGGCCCTGGCCGGCAACGCGACGCTGACCGCCGCGGGCCTGCCGGTCGCCGTCAGCGTCGACTCGGCGTCCGGGGGCCGCTTTGCCCGCCGGCTCGTGTCGAAAGCCGGCGACACGGGCCGTCCGGCGACAATCAGCGTCACGTCGGGCACCGAACGCGCCACGTGGACGCTGCTGACGGCGAGCGGCGCAGAAGCGACGGATCCCGCGTGGGTCCTGCAGGGATTCGGTGTCGACACCACGCAGCGGGTGGCGGGGCGCTCATCGTATAAAGGCACCAGCGGCGAGTTGCGGTCGCCGACCATTGTCGTGCCGGCGAGCGTCGACACGGTGAGCATCACGTTCTGGACCAAGTACAGTGGCGACGGATACAGCGAACTGCCGTTCGGCATGGTGCGGGTGTCGACCGACAGCGGCCGCACCTGGAACATCGTGGCGCGCATGGCGGGGGCCGCGCCGGAGTGGTATCCCGAGGACGTGCGCGTGGGCGGCGTGCGCGGCAAGGCGCTGTGGCTGAGCTTCTATTCGGTGAACCTGCCGTGGTGGATTGACGAAGTGGCGGTCTTCTCCAATGGCACGCCGTCGCCCGCTGGCGCGGGCGGTGCGGGATCCGCGGCTCGGTTCCTGCCGTCGGCCAATCCGGTGCGCGGCGACGCGGTGACGTTCACGTGGCCGTTTGGCGCCGCCGGGCGCATCACCGTGTACGATTTCACGGGGCGGATGGTGTGGACGCACGCCGTGGCGAGCGCTGACGCCGATGCCACGTGGGACCTCGGCGCGCTGGTGCCCAATGGTGCATACCTCATCCTTGCCGAGGGCGCGGGCACGCGTGCACGGTTGAAGCTGTTCGTGGCGCGGGGGGCGAGATGATTGTCGGCCTTGGGTTCGATCTGGTGGAGATTGCGCGCGTCGAGCGCCTGCTGCACGGCAAGGGCGACCGGGCGCTGGCGCGGCTCTTCGTGGAGCGCGAGGTGGCCTACGCCACGGCGCGTGCGCGGCCGGCCATGCACCTTGCGGCCCGCCTCGCGGCCAAGGAGGCAGCGTTCAAGGCGCTCGCCGGGAGCGAGAGTGCGCGGCTGATCGGATGGAAGGACATCGAGGTCGTGTCGCGGCCCGGTCATGCGCCGGAACTCGTGCTGCACGGACGCGCCCAGCAGCGCGCGGAAGTGCTTGGCGTCCGTCGGCACTGGCTGACGCTCTCGCATACCGACACCACGGCGGGGGCCGTGGTGGTCCTGGAAGCGGACTAGCCGCCGGCCTTCGCGTAAATTCCCGGCCGACCGTCGCCGGTGTTGCGCCGCGCCTGCATCCACACGATGCCGCCAATGGCAAAGACGATGGCGATGGTCTGCGCCATGGTAAGCGGGCCCACGAAACGGTCGTCCTTGGCGCGGAAGAACTCGACGATGAAGCGTTCGACCCCCGCCATGGCGCAGTAGAGGCCGAACAGCCATCCCTCGGCGTGCTTGTGGTCGCGGAGCTTCCACAGGACCCAGAACATCATCAGGCCCATCGCGACTTCGTAGAGCTGCGTCGGGTGGACGGCGACGACTTCGAGTGGCGGCCGGCCCGCGAGGTTCGTGATGCCAAACTGCTCGATGAGGTTCTGCACCGTCGACGGCGGGTAGCCGTTGGGAAAGGCGACCGCCCAGCGCGAATCCCATGGACGGCCGTAATCGTCGCCGACCGCCCAGCAGCCCGTACGCCCGATGGCATACGCCGCGGCGAGGCCCGCCGCCGTGACGTCACTGATGCGCGTAAACGGCAGGCCGCGCCACCGAATGACCGCGGCCGTGGCGATGATGCCGCCGATGAGCCCTCCCCAGAACACAAAGCCCGCCGTGTGCAGCAGTGCGCGGGGATCGTGGTAGAGGATGGCGTAGTAGATCTTGGCGCCCAGCAGGCCGCCGACCACGGCGCCCACAAGCACGTCGCCCATCACCTCGGAATCGTGGCCGCGTCGGTCGAGTTCCACCTGGCCGATGTACTGCGCCACGAGGAAGGCGAGCAGCATCGCGATGCCAAAGCCCGTAAGGGTCAGCGGGCCCAGGTGCAGCTCGAATGGCTGCACGACGATGTGCGTGCCGGCGTCAGGTATCATGCCGAAAGATAAGGGAGGGCCGTGCGTTGGCGAGCGTGGGGCACGCTATGCCGGGCCCTGCATGGCGCGCCCGACCACGATGGTGATGTTGTCGGTGCCGCCGCCGTCGAGCGCGTCTTGCAGCAGCGCCTGGCACGCCTCGTGCGACGTGGTCATCGTGCGCAACCGGTCTGCGATCTGCTCGTCGCTGACGTGCTTGGTGAGGCCGTCGCTGCACAACAGGTGCACGTGGCCCCAGTCGTTCTCGATCGCAGTGATCACCGGCGATGCCTCGGGGCCGCCGATGGCGCTCGACAGGACGTGCCGCCAGCGCTCGTGCCCAGGGTCGGACCGCCGGATGACGCCGGCGGCAATAAGATCCTCGGCGACCGTCTGGTCGCGCGACATCTGGTGCAGGACGCCGTTGCGCAGCGTGTAGTAGCGGCTGTCACCGACCTGCAGGATGTACGCACGCGGCCAGACGCCCAGGAAAGCCGTCAGCGTCGTGGCCATGCCGGCGCGGTCCACCGCAGCGGCGCGCTGGTTCATGCTCGCGTGCACGCGCATGGCGCCCTCCTGCAGCACGTGCACGAACTCGGCGTCATCGTTGGGGTCGGCCGAGTAGTAGCAATGCATCGACCGCGAGATGTACGCCGCAATGGCGTCGAGGGCGAAGCGGCTCGCCTCCTCGCCGCCGGCGCTGCCGCCCACGCCGTCCGCGACCATGGCGAGGAAGGCGAGGCGGTCGGTTTCCTCGGAGCGCAGGCTGTCGACCGGAATGCTCGTGTGGTGCACGGCGAGGTGCTTATGCAGCGAGGCGATCAGGAAATGGTCCTGATTCTCCTTGCGCACTTTGCCCACGTTCGTGACGCCAAAGACGTCGAGCTCGGAATCACGCGGCTTGCGCGGGATGCCGCCGCTGGGGGATTCCTGGATGTACACCATGTGTCCTCCGGGGGGCGATGACGGACACTGCTCGGGAAAAGCTATGCGGGCGTTGCGGGTTGTTGCCAGCGGGCGGGCCACAATTCGCGTCGGGAATGCCGGGGGGCGCCGGGGCGGCCTGGCCGCTCAGGGCGTGCCGTCGGCGAGGATGCCCCAGATGGCGACATCCTCGGGGATGCCCCACCGGTAGAAGTGGCGGCGCAGGGTGCCCTCGTGCGTCATTCCGGCCTTGGCCATGACGCGGCCCGAGGCCGGGTTGCGCACCATGTGATGGGCGTAGATGCGCTGCAGCGACAGCTTGCCAAAGCCAAAGGCGATCATTGCCCGCGCGGCCTCCGACGCGTACCCCTGCCCCCAGAACGGTGCGCCCACCCAGTAGCCAAGCTCGGCGCGGCGCTGTGGCAGTTCGATGCGCAGGGTGATCGCGCCCACCAGGCCGGCGTCGCGCTCAGTGATGGCGAGCGTCGCTTCCTCGTGCCGGGTCCACGCACCCTGATGCGCGGCAATCCATGACTCGGCCATGCCGTCCGCATAGGGATGCGGCACGGACAGCGTCGTGTCGGCCACGTCCCGATTGCCGGCCAGCTGCTGGACGATGGCGGCATCGCTCAGCAGGAAGGGGCGCAGGACGAGCCGTTCCGTCGCGAGCGTGGGCAGGGTGCGCATCAGGGCGCGGGGCGCCTCTGCAGCGCATCGAGGATGCGCAGCGTGACGACCTGTCGCGCGCTGCGACTGCCGTGCAAGTCGGTGGGGATGACGAGGTGGAAAGGGGCCTCATTGGCCTCGAGCGGCGCGCCGTCGCGAGCGAACGCGACCCAGACGCGCGACGGGCCGAGCTTGGGATCGAGCTCGCCCGCGGAGAAGACGGCCACGTAGCCGTCGCTGGCGATGCCTGCGACGATCCACCCGGCGTGCCCCAGCCGCAGCGAATCGATCGGTGAGCCGGCGGCGGCCATGACGTCCAGCAAATTGACGGCGCGATAGCGCACGGCAGGCGCGCCATGCGACGACAAGCTGACGGAGTCCGTCTGCAGGTGGCGCAGCGCGTCAAGCGTGAGCGTCACCGGCGCGCGGCCGTCGCGTTCGACGCGCAGCGTGGGGCCCTGCGCGTGCAGGGCGGTAGCCGCGATTGCCAATGCGGCGATCGCGACGAGTGGTCGAAGTGTGGCAGGCATCCAGCAAAGATGACGAGGTGCAGCCGGCGGGGAAAGCACGACCGCCGCACTGAGCGCTTTCTGAGCGCTTTCTGGGCGCTTTCTGAGCGCTTTCTGAGCGCTTTATGGGCGTCGACCGGGGTTGCCGCGCGTGCTACTCCTCCAGCAATTCCCTGGCGCGGGCGAGCTCCGGCGACGGCACGTGCAACTCCACCCCACCCATCATCGCACCCTGAAATCCGGCGCCGAACATGCCCACGTGCTGTCCCTTGACGAGCACCGGCACGCCCTCGGCCTCGAGCGCAGCCCGCGCCACATCGGCATCAAAGCCCGTGGCGAACGTGGCGAGCAGCACGAATCGCACATCGTCTGTCATTCGGGGCACTCCAGGTTGGTGATGCACGGCTCGCGCGGCGGCGCGGTCACGGCTCCTCCGTGGCGGCGTCGCTCGGGATCGTCGCGCGAAATACGGTGCGGCCGGGGGCAGATGCGGAGAGCACGAGCGAGCCCCCATGCGCCTCGGCGATGCGCCGCGCGATGGCGAGTCCGAGTCCGGCGCCGCTGCTCACCGACTGCTCGACGCGCGACCGTGCCGAGTCGACGCGAAAGAAGCGCTCGAAGACGCGCTTGTGCGCATCGGGCGGAATGCCGGGTCCCTCGTCGCTGACGCTGGCCGTCCAGGCGCCGTCGATGAATGCCAGATGTACGGCGACGGTGCCGCCGGCCGGCGAGTACTTCACCGCGTTGTCGAGGAGATTGAGCACGAGGCGGCCCAGCAGGTCAGTGTCGCCGCGCACCGGCGCCTCGGCGATGCCGTGCAGCTCCACATGCACGCCGCGCTGATCGGCCAGCGGGCGAATGGCGCGGACGGCGTCATGCACCACGTCTTCGAGATGGCACCGGTCCAGGCGCACAACCACCTGTCCCGCGTCGGCGCGCGCCAGCAGGAAGAGGTCTTCGACGATGCGCGTCAGGCGCCGGGCCGCGTCGCGAATGACGCCGACTGATGCGCGATATTCGTCTTCGGTGCGTCCGCTGCGCGACAGCGTGACGTCGGCCTCCGTGCGCAGGATGGCAGTGGGCGTGCGCAGTTCGTGCGATGCGTCCGCCATGAATCGCCGCTGCTGGGCAAAGGCCCGCTCGAGGCGGTCGAGCAGGCCGTTGATGACCGTGGCCAGCCCGCCCAGTTCGTCGCCGGGCACCGGCACGGGGAGTCGCTCGTGCAGCGTGGACGCCCCGATGATCGACGCGCGCGCCGCCATCGCGGCCACCGGTGACAGGCTGCGGCGCGCCAGAAACCAGCCGCCGGCGGAGGCCGCGGCGAGCAGCAGCGGAATGACCACCAGGAAGATGCGCCGGATGCGGTCGAGCACGACCTCGACATCATGCAGCGGATACGCCGCCGTGAGGCGCAGGGGCGTCCCATCGAGCACATAAGGGCGCGTGTGAATGCGATAGCCGCCGCCGGCATCGGGCAGCGTGAGCATCCCGGCCTGCGACGCTGCGGCACGCAATGCAGCGACGAGGCGCACGGCGTCGAGCGGCGGGCGCGACTCGCCCAGCGGGGGCGTGTCTTCGCCGCGCGCGAGGATGGCACCCGCGGAATCAAGGATGATCACCTGCAGCTCGCGGAAGCGCATCTCCTCCACCGTCTTCTGTACTGCCACCGTGGTGCTCGGCAGCACGCGTCGCTCAGCGGAGAGTTCACGCGCAAACGCGTCGAGCGCCTCGCTGACGAACTGGTCGGTGCGATCGAGCAGTGTGCGCGCGAAGATGCCGTACGCACCGAACGCAAAGGCGACGAGCGGCGCGCCGAGGACGAGCGTGAACCAGAGGGTGAGGCGCGCGCGGAGCGATGCCGGCCACAGGCGCACGCGGTCAGCCCTTGCGGCGCACGGCGGGCGGCGTGCCGCGCGGCACGTCGAGCAAATACCCGGCGCCGCGATGCGTCGAGAAGAGCGCCACGGCCTCGCCGTCGTCCACCTTGCGGCGGACGCGGCTCGCGTACACATCGATGATGTTGGACCACGACTCGCGGCTGTCGTCCCAGACGTGTGCCATCAGCTCGGCCTTGCTCACCACGCGCCCCGCGTTGCGGGCGAGGTGCAGCAGAAAGGCGAACTCCTTGGCGGTGAGCGCAATATCGCGCGCGCCGCGCCGCGCCGCGTGGCGCCGCGTGTCGACCACCAGGTCACCGACCACGAGGTCGGGAGCCACCACCTCGCCGCGCCGCCGCGTGAGCGCGCGCAGCCGCGCCTGCAGCTCGCCAAAGTCAAAGGGTTTGGTGAGATAGTCGTCGGCGCCGGCATCGAGCCCGGCAATGCGCTGCTCCACCGCGTCGAGCGCGGTGAGCATCAGGATAGGCGTGGTGCCGCCGCAAGCGCGCAGCAGGCGGCACACCTCGATGCCGTCGATGCCCGGCAGCAGGATGTCGAGCACGATGGCGTCGTATTCGTGCGCGGCGGCCATGTCGAGTGCCTGCTGGCCATCGCTGGCCTGGTCGACGGCGTACGAATCCTCGCGCAGGCCGCGCGCGACGGACTGCCGCAGTTGTCGATCATCCTCGACGATCAGGAGGCGCATGATTGGGCGGGACGATGGCGCGCGGTGCATCCGCGGGCCGGGTTGCAACTTGGGCAGCGGGCGGTCCCCGCAACAGGGTGCGCGCCACCGCGGCCGGCGCGCGCCAGAGTGCGGCGGCAGAACCAGCGGCCAGATCGAGGGAATGTCGGAACGCGGCCAGTTCGCGGCGGTGCAGCACGGCACGCAGCGCGCGCAGGTCGCGCAACGCGGGGCGTCCGGCCACACGGCCATCACGCCGTCGGTCGCCCACGAGCAGCGGCGCCACCTGACGCTCCATCACGTGGGCGTCGTGCAGGTCGCCCAGGGTGTCCTGCAGCGCGCGCAGGTGCCGCACGGCACTCGTCACGTGCCGCGACGGCGCGCCGACCGCCTCCACCAGATAGCGCAGGCGCTTGACCTGGATGCGGGCCCGGTGGATGGCCGCTACCTGCGTGCGGTGCTCGATGTCGTCGAGGGCGCTGCGCGCCGACGCGAGGTGCCGCGCGAGCACGGGGGCGAGGTGCTCGGCCAGCGATTCACCGGGCACTGTATTGGGCGGCGGGGCCGCGCCATCCACCTGCGGTGCGAGCGCCGCAGCGAGCGACGTGGCGAGCGCTGGCCAGCGGTCTGCGGCGCGGCGCTGCAGGCGCTCGCGTGCGGCGGCGTACTCGGCGTGGCGCGCGGCGGCGAGCCAGTGCGCGGCGCGCGCGGCTGGCGCGCTGAACGGCTCCCCGGGCGCGGTGAGCCAGTGCCACTGCACCTGCGCGTCGCGCGCGGCGCCGGCGTGGCGCGCGAGGCGCCGCAGCGCCGCGAGCTCGCGACGTGAGATGTCGTCTTGCAGGAGGTCGCGCGCGGCGCGCAGCCAGCTGCGCAGACGCCGAAGGGCGACGCGAAGATCGTGCACCTCCTCGTTGCCAATGGTCCCCGCCGTATCGTCGGCCAGCGCGACGAGCAGCGGCGCCGCCTTCTCGAGTGCGCGCTCGAGGAGCAGCCGCGCCACGGCGCGTGCCGCCGGCCGCGCGGGCTGCGTGAGCAGTCCGTGCGACTCGACGCCGCGGCGGCGCCGTGTTGTGGTCAGTGGATGATCTTCAGCAGTGCCGCCACGGCCGCCTCGAGCTGCTGGTCCTTGCCGCGGCTGACCACCGGGTACTCGTTCATCACGCGGATGTCGGGCTCGGTCTGCAGGTTCTCGAGGAACTTGCCGGTGTTTGCGTCCTTCACGCCAACACCAGGCACGCCCCATCGAATGCCACCCTCCAGCGATTCCCAGCCGGCAAATGTGCAGGTGCCGGGCACCGGCATGCCGACGAGCGGGCCGAGCTTCTGATCCTTGTACGCATAGGCGTAGCAGTGCCCGTCGCTGTAGTTGGCCTCATTGGCCAGCGACACGCTGGGCTTGCTCCACCGGAAGTTGGGTTCGTAGCCCGAGCTGCGGGTGTCCGTCGTGTAGTCGAAGAACTTCTTGCCGCTGAGGAACATGGCGAGATCGGCCACGAGGTCGCCGCCGCCGTTGAAGCGCGTGTCCACCACAATGCCCTTGCGCGTGGCGTACTTGCCCATCACATCCTCGACCGTCGTGCGCATCGCCCCGTCGTTCATGCCGGGAATGTGCACATAGCCCAGCTGCCCGCCGCTCAGCCGGTCCACCTCGTCGGCGTTGCGCCGCACCCAGCGCGCATACAACAGCCGGTTCTCCTCGGCTGGCGCCACGGGCTTGGCGACGAGCTCCGACGTCACCGCGCCGCTCGAGAGTCCCAGCAGCACCGGCTTGCCGGCCTTGCGGTTGAGGAACTGCGCCAGGTCGCTGGCCGGCGTGATGGGCTGGCCGTCGATGGATACGATGATCGTGCCCGGCCTCACCGACATGCCCGCCTTGTCGAGCGGGCCGTCCTTGATGACCTCATCAATCTTCACGCCAGCGCCGGCGTACGACTGGTCAAGGAAGACGCCGAGCGATGCGGTGGCATCGTCGCCAGGGCCGGATTGCGAGAAGGTGGCGCCGCTGTGGCTGATGTTGAGTTCGCCCAGCATCTCGGCGAGCATCTCGGCAAACTCGAACGATGTGCCGATGTGCGGCAGGTACTTGGCATAGGTCGGACGAATGGCGATCCAGTCGATGCCGTGGTACCCCTTCGTGTAGAACGTGTCGCGCACCTTGCGCCACACGTGGTCGAACATCGCCTCGCGCTCGGCGGCCACGTCCACGAGCATCTCGCCGCCCAGCGGCACCACGTCACGCTTGGCGGCCACCGGGTCGATCTTGGCAATCGCGCCGTCCGCCATCAGGAAGATGTTCTTCTGCTCGGTGTCCCACGTCATGCTCCCGCCATTGGCGTTGAGCGCGAGCACCTGCTTGGTCTCCTTGGTGCGCAGGTTGGTGGACCAGAGGTTCATGCCCTTCTCGAAGCGCGCGAGGTAGTACAGCGTCTCGCCGTCCTTGCTCACCAGCGCGTCACCCAGTGATGACGAGTGGATGGTGAGTCGCGCCTTGCGCGTCTCGATGCCGTCGAGGTCGATCGTGACGGCCTCGACCTTGGCGGTCGAGTCGGACTTCGCCTTCGTCGAGTCGCCCTTCGCCTTCGAGGTGTCGGGCTTCGCCTTGGGCGCCTTGTCCTCGGTCTCCTTCACCAGTGCGTACTCTTCCTTGGTCAGGCGGTAGCGGTCCCACGCATCGCGCGTAAAGAACATCGCGTAGGCGTCCTGCTGGCCGCCGCCCGATTGGGCCACCGACTTGAGGCCATCGCGATTGCTGAGCCAGAGCATGGCCTTGCCGCCGAGGATCCATGATGCGTCGCCGTCGTTGAAGCCGCTCTGCGTGAGGTTGACGACCTTGCCCTTGCCGTCGGTCGCCACGAGCCCCACTTCCCCTGGGGCGATGCCAGGCACGGAAAGATCGAACAGCATCCACTTGCCGTCGGGGCTCCACGCAAACCGGTGATTGGGCGTGTTGGCAAAGATCGACTGGTCGTCGAGCAGCGTGCGCACCTGCTTGCTGGCAAGGTTCAGCACGCGGAGCGTGTTGCGGTCCTCGATGTACGCCACCTCCTTGCCATCGGGGGAGAAGAGCGGCTGGTAGTTCTGGTGCTCGTTGGCGATCAACGGCGTCTCGCGGATGACCGTGGACGCGTAGAAGTGCGGCTCGCCGCTGCGCACGCGTCGGGCTTCGTAGATGGCCCACGTGCCCCCGCGCTCCGAGGCGTACACGAGTGACTTGCCGTCGGGAGAGAAGCGGACGCCGGTTTCCGTTTCCGGCGTGTTCGTGATACGCTTGGTGACGCCCCCCTCGACGCTGGCCACAAAGACGTCGCCGCGGAAGGTGAACGCCACTTCCTTGCCACTGGGTGCCACCGCCATTTCGCGCGCGCCGCCCGTCACCGCGAGCACGAGGTCGCCGTTGGACTTGGCGTCCGTCGCGATGCGCACCGCCACCCGCTGCGGCTTGCCGCCGGGCGCCATGGTGTAGAGCTGGCCGTCGTGTCCAAAGGCGAGCGTGCCGTTGTCGGCGATGCTGAGGAACCGCACCGGCAGCCCCTTGAACGTCGTGAGCTGCTGCGAGCGGCCGCCGTCGAGCGGCATCCGGTGCACGTTGAACGTGCCGCTCTCTTCGCTCAGGTAGTACACCGTCTTGTCGCCGTCGGCGAGCACGGGCTGGCGATCCTCGCCCGCAAAGGTCGTCAGCTGGCGGTGCGTGCCGGCCTTCACGTCGTACACCCAGATGTCGCGAGCCACCGACGACACGTGGTGCTTGCGCCACGTGTTCTCGCGTCCCTTGTTGTCGGTGTAGATGACCAGCCGCCCGTCGCGGCTGTAGCGCGCGTCGTCGGCGGGCGTGGTGAGCAGTTGCACGGGCCGCCCGCCCGTCACTGGCACCGTCCACAGTTCCGGCATCGACGACGCCGGATACTGCCGGTTGGCGGCGGCATCCATGCGGGCGGCGCCAAACACCACCGACTTGTCATCGGGCGTGAAACTGTACGGATACTCGGCCGCTGAATGAAACGTGAGGCGCGTCGCTTCACCGCCCGTGGCCGGCATGACATAGAGATCGAAGTTGCCGTGCCGGTCGCTCGCAAAGGCGATGCGCGTGCCGTCGTGACTCCAGACGGGCATGAAATCCTGCGCCGGGTGCTGCGTCAGCTGCACCGCGGTGCCGCCCGCCGAGGGCACGCGGTACAGGTCGCCCTTATAGGTGAAGGCGATGGTCGCGCCGTCCGGCGAGAGGGCGGGGTAGCGCATCCAGCTGGCGGCGCCCGAGGCGTCGCCTTGGGCGACAGCGGTGGAGGCGCAGGCGGCGAGGAACGCGAGAACGGCAAGGCTGCGACGCATCATGGCGGCCAACCGGGAGTCGAATGTGGAGTGGACAGGGCCCTGCCGGAATTTGCAGGGTGGCGCCCCGGACGCCAGCAACCGCTGGCGCCTGTCGGGGCGGGAGGCACGACGGGCCCCCTGTTGCCAGGGAGCCCGTCATGTCAGGCAGGAACTGCGTGGCTACTTCCGCAGGTTCGCGTTGGCGGCCATTTCGTTGTCGCTGATCGGCACGCACTTGTTGCGGCCGGTGAGGAACGTGTTGGTGCCCTCGGCGTACCAGCGCCGCATGTCCCACAGGCGCCGTGCTTCGAGCCACGTCGCCGCGCCACGCTCCGTCTGCAGCATCGTCCACGCGGCGGCCGTGGTGGCCGGCGCCGTCAGCGGCGTGAGCCCCGTGTACTGGGCGCGCGCCGTGTTGAGCAGCGTGGTCATGCCGGCAATGTCACCGCTGCGCAGCGCGAACTCCGCGCGCAGCACCAGCATCTCGGCGCCCTTCACCAGCGGCACGAACGAGCCGAGCGCCGTGTACTTCATCTGCCGGAAGAAGATCGTCTTGCCGTCCTGGCCCTTGGTGAGGGCCGTGCCGGTCTTCACGGTGTCCCACGGCGTGCGCGGGTCGCCCTTGGGTTGCGTGGCCCAGTACGTGCCCCACACCGTGACCTCACGGCGCGTGATCGTCTGGTCCGCGGTGTACAGGTTCTCGCGGGACGTGCCAATGCCGTAGATGGCGTTGAAGACGAAGGCGTTCGGCACGAGCGCCGCGTCGGCCACCGCCCCGCTCCAGTTGCCGAGCCAGGCACGGATCGACGCGCGGCCGGCGAGCGCCGCATTGGCCACGCTCGTGTTGGTCTTGGCCGTCGCCAGCGTGTAGGCGCGCGTGAACAGGCTGTCGGCGCGCTGGAAGTAGACGCTGTCGCTCTGCGCCGCTCCCCCGTCGATGACCGCGGAGCACATGTTCTCGCCGAGCAGTCGGTTGGCGAAGCCTGCGTACAGGTAGGCGCGCGGCGTCTCGGCGTTTGTCTCGAACCCCGTGCCAAGCACGGTCTTCATGCGTTCGAGGCCCGACTCCGCCGTCCACCGCGCACGCTGCGCGGCGGCCCAGTCGGTGTTGGCGTTGAGCCCCGTGAAGGTGCCGTTGTAGAAGAAGCCCTCATCGGCGAAGTTGCCCGCCGCCGTGAGCTCGCCTGCCGCCAGGCCGGTGCGCAGTGTCATCGGGCCAAGCGCCAGGGACAGGTCGCCCGACATGCCGTTGACGATGGCGGGCACGGCAAGCACCGAGTTGAGCGCCGTGTCGGGAATGGGGCCGGGGTTGGTGACGGTCATCTCGCAGGCCGTCGCCACAAGGACCGTGGCGGCAAGCACCGCGACGCCGCGCACGATTTGGAAGCGTGAGGTATTGGTCATGGTCAGAATCCCACGCGAAGGGAGACGAGGAACGTCTTGTACGGCCCGAACGTGTAGTAGTCGCGCCGTCCGAATGTGTTGTCGGTCTTGTCCGCGCTTTCGGGGTCAAAGCCGGTGTAGTCGGTCTTCTTGAAGAGGTTGCGTCCCGAGATCGTGAGCGCGGCGTTGCGCGTGCCGGGGACGTACCTGGTCGGCAGGTCGATGGTCAGCGAGACGCTGCGCAGCTTGAAGAAGTCGGCCTTCTCCACCCACAGCGAGTAGTCGCGCTCCGCCGTGTTCAGCGTGCAGCGGGCGCGGTCCATCGCCGTGAAGTCGGCGAGCGACGACGAGTCGCCGGCCGCGGCCTTCTTCAGCGCGGCCTGGGCCGCGAAGCAGGGGCGCCAGACCTTCAGGTTGGCGTTCTGGTAGCCGGCGGCGTTCAGGTTGTGCCCGCCAAACTGCCATTCGCCGAGCGCCTCGAACGTGTAGCGCTTGAACATCTGCAGCGTGATGCTCGGGTTGTACGTGCGCGTGGCGAAGACCGACCCGATGTAGCCGAACGTCTCGTAGATCGGCGTCGCGTGCGCATCGGGGTTGGTCACCCGCTTGCCCATGTACGACGGCACGGGGTAGTCGGCCTGCACATACGTGCGGCCGTTGGTGAAGATGGTCAGCGTCTGGCCGCCCACGTTCACGGCGTTGCTGTGCAGCGTGGTCATGCCGACCTTGGCGGTGAGCTTGACGTTGTCGCGGCGCAGGAGCTCGCCGGACAGCGTGATCTCGTTGCCGCTGTTCTCCAGCGTGCCGACGTTCGTCAGCTGGCTGCTGCTGAAGCCCAGCGAGGGCGCCTGGATGACCGGGATCAGTGCATCCTTGGTCGTCTGCGCAAAGTGCGTGACGGCCAGCGTGACACGGCCGTCGAGCGCGGTGAGGTCGAAGCCGAGTTCGGTTTCCTGCGACCGCTCGGGCCCGAGGTCCGCGTTGCCCAGCTGGTTGGGGGCCACGGCCGGCTTGCCGTTCTCGGCAGCCACCGGATCCCACGTGCGCACGGCGTCAAACGCGCCCGGCGCCTTGCCGGACGAGCCGACCGCGGCGCGCAGCTTGAGCGACGGCACCCACCGGCGGGGCCAGAACGACTCATCGGACACCACGTACGAGGCGCTGATCTTCGGGTACGTCTGCAGACCAAAGCTCTTGCCGAAGGCGCTGTTGCCGTCGACGCGCACGCCGCCGGTGACGAACAGGATGTCGCGCCAGCCGATCATCTCCTGGGCAAAGAAGCCCGCGTTGATGACCCGCTGGTTGCTGACGTCGTTGATCAGGCGCGTGGAGCCGCTGATCAGCGTCGGGTAGCCGGGGCCCGAAAAGTTGTCGGTCTCCAGCGAGGTGGAATAGAGCCGGCTGTCGAACACCTGCGCGCCGACCGAGGACGACGTCGACCACTGCTCGCTCAGTGCGCGGCGATACGTGCTCGCCAGGTCGGCCGTGATCATCTGCCGGTGCCACAGCGTCTGCCACATGGCGCCCAGCGGAAGGCGCAGGTTGGCAAACGGCACCACATAGTTGACTTCGGCGTTGTTGTTGTCGTAGCCGAGGGCGAGCCGGTTGGTGAGGCCCTCGATCGGCTGGTACGTCAGGGTCGCGCCGCCAATGAAGTGCACCGTCGTGTTCAGCACGTCCGACCGGAACAGGTCGGCGTTGTTCACGCACGTGACGGTGAGGTCGACGCAGCCCGTCCCCTTGTAGTTGGAGTTGGTGCCGCGCGAGATGTTCAGCGCCGCGCCGCCGGCGCTGTTGCCGTCGGCGAAGCCCTGGCTGCTGTTCTGCGCGAGCGACGTGTTGACCGCCAGCGTCAGGCCCTTGGCCGGGGCGAAGCCGAGATTCACGCGGATGCCGCGGTTGTGCGCGCCGCTGCGGGGCAGCGTGCCCTTCTCGTCGTCCCAGTTGCCACCGACGTAGTACGTGGTGCCACCCTGCGTGCCGCCGCGCACGTTGAGGCTGTTGCGCTGGATGGGGCCGTTGCTCAGCCAGCTCCCGCTGGCCGGGCAGGTGGGATCCTCGAACTTCACGCCGTCGCCGTTCACGTTCAGGTCGCCGCGGCACTTGTTGAACCACATGCCGGTCTCGTCCGACGTCGGGCCCACGTGGCCCTGGAAATTGAAGCCGGAGGCGATGTTGGCGGTCCACTGCGCGGACCCGCTGCGACCGGTCTTGGTGAAGATCTGGATGACACCGCCAGACGCCTCGGTGCCGTACAGCGTGGTCGCCGACGGTCCCTTCACGATCTCGATATGGTCGATGTCGTCGGGTGAGATGTCATTCAATGGCGACGACTGCTGGCCACCACCGGTGGCGACCGGCCCATTGCCGTTGAAGACGCGCACGCCGTCGATGTAGATGAGCGGGTTGTTGCCCTGGCTGACGCTGTTCACGCCGCGCAGGCGCAGCGTGGCGCCGGCACCGGGCTGACCGGAGTTGGCCAGTACGCTCACGCCCGTGCTCGCCGCCGCCAGCAGCTGCTGCGGGTTGGCGGCGGCCGTGCGCTGGATCGACATCGTGTCCATCGTCGCCATGGCCGTGCCGACGGCGCGGCGCTTCTCCTCGCCCGTCGCGGTCACCACGACGCCGCTCAGCGCGTAGGCGGCCTTGGTGAGCTGGAACGTGACCTTGGCGCCGGCGGCGGTGACCGTCACCGTCTGTTCCATCGGCTCAAAGCCGATGAACTGTGCCCGGACCTTCTGTGTACCGAGCGGCGCGCCGCGAATCGTGAAGGTGCCCTGCGCGCTGACCGACGCGCCAAGGCGCGTGCCGACGATGGTCACCTGCGCCGACGCGATGGGGCTGTCGGATCCGCGCTCGACCACCGTGCCGGTAATGGTGCCGGTGGGTTGCTGCGCGCCGACCGTTGCGGCCGCCGCGAGTGTCAGCAATGAGAGGCACCAGCGTACGCCGTGCCATGCTCGATTCCACATGAAGTGGTCCCTCGCCATGTTGGAGTTGGGGTGTGAAAAGATCCCGCGTGACACGCCGGGTGTTGTGCCGCAGAGCTGTGCGCCCGAAGCACACGACGCGCGTCCGACACCTCCGCTTTGCGAGCGAAGTACCGGTTGCATATGAACGTGCGCGCGCGCGCCAACGTTGACTGCCGGGGTACGCACGAAGCGCGTGTGCAGGATTCCCTTGTGTCATGCAAGGGTTCTCCCTGGGGTCCTCGTGGATCCGCCCTGCCGGCGAGCCTCAGCCGAAGATCTGCACCGCCCGCACCGCGAGCAGGATCAGCATGGCCGCGAGGTAGACGCGCAACACGAACAGCGCAATGCGCACGCCGCGGGTCATCTCAACGCGCGGCATGACGCCTCCCGCCGGCGGGCCGCCGCTCCGTCATGCTCATCGCCGCACATCCTTGTAGCCGATGACGCCCATCAGGCGGTCCCCGGCGTCGACCACGGGTAGCATGCGCCAGTTGTACTTCTCAAACAGCTCGGCCACATCCTGCTCCATGAGTTCGGAGTCGACCGTCACGGCGGGCGATACCATCAGTTCCTCGAGCGTCGCCGTCTCCGCCGCGAGCACGAGTTCCCGCAGGTCGACCACGCCCATCAGCACATGCTCCGGTTCGGTCACGACGTAGATGTACGCCACCGCATCGGCGTCGGGAGCCGACGCGCGCAGGCGGGTCAGCGACTCGGCGGCAGTCGTGTCCTTGCCCATGCACACGTAGTTCTGCGACACGAGCGAGCCGGCCGTGGCCTCGCTGGTGCCCAAGATGTGCTTCACCCGATCGGCTTGCTCGCGCGGAAGGTGCGCCAGCAGTTCGTTGCGGTCGTCCAGCGGCAGCGCCGACAGCAGGTCCGCCATCTCGCCGACGCTCATCTCCGAGAGAATCGACTTGGCGCGGTCCGGCGGCAGGTCCTCCACGATCTGCCGCTGTGCGCGCGGCTCGGCCTCGAGCAGCGTCTCGGCTGCCTTTTCCGCGTCGAGCACCGAGAACATCGCCTCCTGCTCGCGGCCCGACAGTTCCTCGAGTGCGTCGGCCAGGTCCTCGCTGGGCAGTTCGTTCATCTGCTCGCGCGCCAACGACAGCGACACCTTGTCGGAGAGTGTCGCATCCTCGATCGACAGCGGCTGCACGTACGTCCACGAGATGCAGCGGTCCTTGCCGAACGCCAGGACGCCCAGCCCCCACTTGCGCAGGAACCCGTTCAGCGAGACGTCCACATGCGCAATGATCATGCGCCCGTGGCTCGCCAGCAGGTGCACGTCGTTCACCAGCTCCACCTTGCGGCCATCCATATCGAGAATGGTGCGCCCGATGAGGTGCTCGTTGAGCAGAATCCACCCGGGCTGGTCGACGAATGACGGATACCGATCGCCATTGTCGGGCGGCATCACCACCACCGCCTGCGGATCGATGCGGATCACGCGGTCCCACGGCACGAACTCATTCGGCATGCCGCGGCGATGTTCGACGACGATGCCCACCGCTTCGGGAAACGGCTCGGCGAGGCGGAAGACGAGGTCGGCGAGCGTACCGATCTTGAGGTCCGGGCGCGACACCGACACGGCGCGGTCAAGCATCGCCGAGAAGAAATGCAGCTTGAAGTCGGCGCCGGTCGTGGCGCTCTGGAGCGCGGTGGGCGTGGCAGTCATGGCATCAACTCCCGCCTAGTTGAAGAGGTTCGGAAAGAGCGCCGACAGCCCGTACGCCGTGGACACGACGATGACGAGCGCGGTGATCGACCAGTTGGCGATGTTCTGGCTGCGCGTGTTGACGTGCTCGCCCATCAGCGGCTTGTCGTTCAGCAGCAGGATGAGGAAGATCAGCGCCGCCGGCAGCAGCGTCACCGCCACCACCTGCACGAAGATGGTGATCGCGTCCTGCACCGCCGTGCTTGCCACCAGCGACACCACCCCCGCCGAGGCGAGCATCAACAGGTAGGCGACATAGAACCACGGCGCTTCGCGCACGCTGGTGTTGAGCGAGTGCGCCCAGCCGAAGACCTCGCCCAGCGCCCAGCTGGTGGCCAGCGAAATGCACAGCGCGCCCAGCAGGCCGGCATCGAAGAGCCCGATGGCAAACAGCGTCTTGGCCCACGGCCCCCACTTGCCCGCCAGCACCTCGGGCATCCGGGTGGCCGTCTCGGCGGCCGACTCGACGCTCAGCGTGCCGCTCGGGTGAAAGTGGAACGCGGCCGCCGTCGCAATGATGATGAAGGCGGCGACCGTGCAGGTGAGCAGCGCGCCGGCCATCGTATCGATCTTGCCGTACTTGATGTCCTTGATGTCCATCCCCTTGTCCACCACCGCCGACTGCTGGAAGAAGATCTGCCAGGGCGTGATGGTGGTGCCGATGTTCGCCATGATGAGCGTGAACACCGCGCTGGTGCCAAGGGCCGGGCCGAAGTTGAAGTTCGGGTTCACGAAGCCGCGTCCCACTGCCGTCCATCCTTCGACCACGTTCCCGCTGCGCATCGCCCAGATGGCCGCCGGGATGTAGACCATGTTGAACAGGCAGAAGAACAGCGTGATGCGCTCAAACGTCCAGTAGCGGCCGGTGATCACGATGGCCATCAGCAGCGCCGTGACGCCGGTGAAGGTGATCCACTCGGGGACGCCGAAAATGCGCGCCGCCTGCGTCATGCCGATGTACTCGGTGACGAGCGTCAGCCAGTTGATGAGTGCGAGGTCGAACACGGCAAACCAGCCCCACCCCTTGCCGAAGCCGTCGAAGATCGCCTCGGCGTGCCCGCGCTTGGTGACCGCGCCGAGCCGCACCGTCATCTCCTGGACGTAGTACGCCATGGGCACCAGGAGCAGGAACATCCACAGCATGTTGAAGCCGGTCTTCGACCCGGTCGCCGCGTACGTCGAGATGCCGCCGGCGTCGTTGTCGGCCACCATCGTGATGATGCCGGGCCCGATGACCGCGAGCAGCATCATCCAGCGCCGCTTGAGGCGCGAAAGGCGGTGGATGAGCTTGCTGATCCAATAGTTCACGGTCGGTCCCGAAATAGCGCGTCGATGATGTGCCTGAGCATCGTGGACGCCCCCGGCCTGCCCTGCACTCGTGCGGTGGACGGCAATATAGCCGACCGGCCGGTGCTACGCCCGTAAACCGGGAATCGGGCGCGAGGCGTAGGCATTCAGCGAGGCATCGCTGCGTTCGCCCTGTTCCAACCGCCAGAGGCCGGCGCGCGCGATCATTGCGGCGTTATCGGTGGCCAGCTTGGGACTCGGCGCAAAGACCACGCCGCCCATCGGGGAGACCGCGCGCCGCACCCCCTCCTGCAACGCGCCGTTACACGCCACGCCACCGCCCAGCACCACACGCTTGCGGCCGAAGGCGCGCGCGGCGCGCGCGGTCTTCTCGGCCAGCGTGGTCACGAGGGCGTCCTGAAATCCGCGCGCGAGGTGCGGCCGTTCGGCGTCCAGCATACCGGCCGCATCGGCGGCGCGCACGGCGCGCAATACCGCCGTCTTGAGCCCGGAGAAGGACAGGTCGTAGTAATCGTCGTCACCCGGCTTCTGCCCGCCGTGCAGCATCGGCGGGGCAAAGCGGTGCCGCGCTGGGTCGCCGTCGCGCGCAGCCAGTTCGATGGGGCGTCCGCCCGGGTACGGCAGGCCGAGCAGCTTGGCCACTTTGTCGAACGCCTCGCCGGCGGCGTCGTCGCGCGTGCTGCCCAGCAGACGGTAGTCGCCCCACGCGGCCACGTCGAGCAGCATCGTATGTCCGCCGCTGACGAGCAGCGCCGTGAACGGCGGCACGGCGTCGGCGTGGTCGAGCGACGTCGCAAACAGGTGCCCTTCCATGTGATGCGTGCCGAGCACCGGCACCTGCAGCGTGGCGCCCAAGGCCTTGGCATACGCGACGCCAACGAGGAGCGCGCCCACGAGTCCCGGCGCGTGCGTCACCGCAATGGCGTCGATCCCCACACCTGAGGCCGACAATCCCGCATCGGCGAGCGCCCGCCGAGTGACGGGCACGACGGCCGTGAGATGGGCGCGCGACGCGATTTCTGGGACGACGCCGCCGAAGATGCGGTGCACGTCCTGCGACAGGATGACCAGCGACTCGAGGTGCACGGCGTTTCCGGCACCGGAAACCACCGCCGCCGACGTCTCGTCGCACGAACTCTCGATGCCGAGGACGCGCATGGGCACGCCGCGCACGGTCGCGCGCGCCGTCACGCTATGGAGCGGGCTCGGCGAGGAGTCCGCGAATGAGGCTCACGTTCCCCTCGGAGTTCCACACCGCCGCGCCAATGACCCGCTTGCGGATGACGCCATCCTTGCCGATCAGGAACGTCTCGGGGATGCCGCTGGTCTGATAGTCCTTCTCAATCGTGCCACTGCCCTCGTGCAGCACCTCGAACGTGAGCTTGTGCTCCGCCACGAATGCGCGAATCGCGTCGCCCAAGCCGGGGTCGTCCACGCTGAGCGCCACGACGTGCAATCCCTGGGGCCCGAGCGCTTCATGCAGGGCCTGGATGCCCGGCATCTCCTGCTTGCACGGGCCGCACCACGTGGCCCACAGATTGAGCAACACCACCTGGCCGCGATAGTCGGTGATGTTCTTGGTGGCCGTGCTTCCGGCGACCATCGTCGTGGCGTGGAACTCCGGCGCCTTCGAGCCGGGCGCCACGGGAAAGAGGTCGGCACCGAACAGGCGCGTGCCCGCGACCAGCGCCACGGCGAGCGCCGCGACCACGCCGCCGACCACGATCCACTGCGTCCGTCGCGTCATGCGGACTCCGCGCAGCGCGCGCGCAGCGCGCCCACCTCGGCGCGTGGATCGGCGGCCGCAAAGATGGCGTTGCCCGCCACAAAGGTGTCGGCCCCCGCGCGCCAACAGGCGGCGATGGTGTCGCGCGTGACGCCGCCGTCCACCTCGAGCAGCGCGCGCGACGTGACCGCGTCGAGCAGCGCGCGCGCCCGGCGGATCTTGTCGAGGCTCGCCGGAATGAAGGCCTGCCCGCCGAACCCGGGGTTCACCGTCATTACGAGCAGCAGGTCGAGGTCGGCCGCGACGTCGCGCACGCCCTCGAGCGACGTGGCCGGATTGAGTGCCACGCCCGCTTGGCAGCCAAGTTCCTTGATGCGCGTCACCTGGCGGTGCAGGTGCGGCGCCGCTTCGGCGTGAATGGTGAGCACCGAGGCGCCCGCGCCGGCAAAGCTCTCGAGGTACTTCTCCGGCTCGACCACCATCAGGTGCACGTCGAGCGGAAGGCGTGACGCGCGGCGGCACGTCTCGATGACCTTTGCACCGAACGTCAGGTTGGGCACGAAGCAGCCGTCCATGACATCGATGTGCAGCCAGTCGGCGCCCCCGGCCTCGATCATCGCGAGCTCCTCGGTGAGCCGTGCGAAGTCGACGGACAGCAGGGACGGGGCGATGCGAACGGTCGCGCTGCTCATGCGGGGCTCCGGAGTCTCGCCGCGAAGGCGCCGTCGGCCCCGTGCGCGTGCGGCAGCACGCGGAGGTAGCCGTGGTCAATGGTGCCCGCCGGCACGGACCCCTCGGGCGGGGCCTCGAGTCGCCAGCCGGGATTGGCGGCGAGGAACGCTTCCACCTGCGCCTCGTTCTCCTCTGGCTCGAGCGAGCACGTGGAGTAGACGAGCAGGCCGCCCGGCTTTACGAGGCGCGCGGCCGAGCGCAGAATGTCGCGCTGCATCATGGCAGTGACGGCCAGATCGCTGAGGCGCAGGCGCCAGCGGGCGTCCGGATGTCGGCGGAAGGTGCCAGTGCCAGTACAGGGGGCGTCGACGAGCACTGCGTCGACACAGGCTATCGCCGGCTGTCGCGCGTCGAAGGCAACGGGCGCCACGTTGGGCAGGTCGAGGCGGCGGCGCGAGCCGGACAGCCGTTGCAGGCGTGACGGCGACAGGTCGGCGCTGATGACGAGCGCTGCATCCCGTGCCAGCTCGATGCTCTTGCCGCCGGGGGCGCTGCACAGGTCGGCCACCACCTGACCGGCGGGAATCGCCGCGTAACGCGTGACCATGGTGGCCGCAGGGTCCTGCACAAAGCAGCAGCCCTGGGTGAATGCCGGGAGGTCGAACAGACTCACCGGGCCAGCGATGCGAATGGAGTCGCTCGCGAGCGGCGCCTCCTCAGCACGCACGCCTGCCGACTCGAGCATGGCCTCGAGCTGCTCGCGCACCAGGCCCCACGGGCGGACGATGACCGGCGCCTCGCGGTTGTTGGCCTCGAGCAGCGCGCGCACCTCCGTGGCCGGCCAGCGGTTGGCCCACCGCGCCACCAGCCAGCGAGGATGCGAGAACTCCGTGGCCAGGGCATCGATGGGATCGGTGGGCAGGTCGGCGCCGAGCGACGAGCGTTCACGGTCGAGGCGGCGCAACACCGCGTTCACCAGCTTGCTGGCGCCCAGCCCGTGGCGCTGCTTGGCCAGCTCGACCGTCTGGGCGATGGCCGCGTAGGCCGGCACGCTGCCCATTTCGAGCAGCTGATAAGCGCCAAGGCGGATCAAGTCCGACAGATCGGCATCGAGGCGCGCCAGACCGCCGCGCACCCGGGAGAGGAGCGCGTGGTCGATCCAGCCCCGCTTGCGCAGCATGCTGTAGACCAGCTCCTGAGTCCACCGCCGGTCGCGCAGGTCGAGCCTTGCTGTGCGCCGGTCGAAGGCGGCGTCCAGCAGGATGCCAATGCGCAAGTCGGCGCAGATGTCTGCGGCGGCTCGGCGGGCGTCGGTCACCGGGGTGCTGATGGTGGCCGGGGAGTGGCTGCGGTGGGTCACGGGGCAGGGCAAAGGGCGGTAAGATCTGTATAATAGCAGGGACGACGGGTCGATGCCCGGCGCCTGTCCGGGGCCGGGAGTTACCTCGTGACTGTCCGGCCCGTCATATGGAAGCAAGTGAACTGGCACCGCGGGTGGTGCCCGTTTGCAGCGTGTCCATTGAATCACGATATTCGTCTACCCGTCTCTCCTCAGCACGGAGTGCGAATGCACGGCCGCAAGATTGTCACCACTGGAACCGTCGCGATGCTCGCGATCCTCGTACTCGCCGGCGGGTGCCGCGAGGCGACCACGGGTCCCTCGTCGGTGACGCCGAAAGACTTCGCGTCCAACCTGAAGCTCCTCTCTGGCAATGCGCAGTCCGGCGTCGTCGGCGCCGCGCTGCCCGATCCACTCAGCGTGAAGGTCGTCGATGCCGGCGGGCAACCGGTGCCCGGGGCAACCGTGCTCTGGCAGGTGCGCGGCGGCGGCGGTGCGATCAGCCCGTCGGCGTCCACCTCATCGGTCTCGGGCCTCGCCACCGTCACTTGGACGCTGGGCACCGCCCTTGGCGCCAACAAGGTGGTGGCGATCCTGCAGGGCACCTATGTGCTGGATTCCGTGACGTTCAACGCCACGGCCATGACGGGCCCGGCGAACCGGCTGTTCAAGGTGGCCGGCGATTCGCAGGTGGCCAAGGTGGCGAGTCGGGTCGTCACGCCCCTCGCGGTGAACGTCAAGGACCAGTTTGGCCATACCGTGTCGGGCGTGCGGGTGACCTGGACGGTCGGCAGCAGCACCGACAGCGTGTGGGCCGTCACCGACACCACCAACGCCGCGGGTGATGCAACCGCCAACTGGCTGCTGGGCACCAGCGCCGGCGCGCACACCGCGTTTGCGAACGTCACAGGCCTCTCGCCAATTGCGTTTTCCGCGCGGGCAACGGCCGACACCAGCCGCCGCCTCACGATCGTCAGTGGCGGTTCGCCCGCGGCGGCGGCCATCAACGCCACGCTCGGCGCCGTGACCGTACGTGTCACCGACCAGTACCTCAATCCCATCGCCAACGCGCCCATCGTCTGGAACGACTCGCTGTCGGGCGGCGCCATGCCGACCAAGACGGTCGACTCGACGGGGATCGACGGCACAACGTCATCCACGTGGACGCTCGGTGGCCGCCCCGGCACGCAGATCATGCGCATCCGTGAGGCGAACAGCGGCGCACGCGTGACCGTGACCGGCACGGCATTTGTCCAGTTCGCCGATATCGCGGTGGGCAACTTCCACGTCTGCGCGGTCTCCACGACCTCGCGCATCTACTGCTGGGGTCTCAACGACGCCGGGCAGCTGGGCAAGGGCACCAACCGCAATACGACCGCACCGACGACCGCGGTCTCGGTGTCCGGCGACACGTCGGCGCTCGCCAATCCAATGGTCGTGCGCCAGGTGACCGGCAGCCGCAGCGCGGTGTGCGCGGTGACGATGGCACAGGACGTCTACTGCTGGGGTCACCAGTGGGGCTCCATCGAAACCTCGACGCTGCCGAAGCTGAGCACCATCAAGGCGAATGCCGGCGCCGGCGGTCCGCTCTCGCTCGCCTATCTGGCGGTCGCCGAGGACCACGGCTGCCTCATCCAGGTGTCGGGCATTTCCAACTGCACCGGCAACAACGACATCGGTCAGCTCGGCAACGTGGCGGCGGGCCCGCCATTCGGCTCACCGTCGTCGGGTACATGGCCATACGTGGACGGCCAGAGGCCGTTCTCCAACATCGTCCTCGGCACCAGCTTCACGTGCGGCTTCCATCGCCTCGGGGCCGAGACGGCGCCCGACTCGTCGCAGATCCCGCTGTGCTGGGGTGACGGCTCGATGGGGCAGCGCGGCGATTCGTCGACGCTCAACAGCATCGCGGCGCCCAAGAACGCGTCCACGCCGTTGCACATCAAGGTCAAGAGCCTGGCGGCCGGCATCGTGTTCGATTCGCTGTCGCTCGCTGTGGGCGACAAGCACGCGTGCGCGGTCGTCGCGGCCACGTCACCGGCGGGAGCGGGGGACGCCTACTGCTGGGGCGCCAATGCGTACGGCCAGCTGGGGCGTGACTCGACTGGCACGGGCAATGCGGCGCGTGATTCCGTGGCGGCAAAGGTCAAGGTCACCGGCGGTGTCTCGTTTGTGCGGCTGTTCGCGGGCAAGTACCACACCTGCGGCCTGACGGCGACGGGCGTCGCGTACTGCTGGGGCCGCAGCGACTACGGCCAGCTGGGCAACGGGGTCGTGCTGCCATTCAATACGGGCACGTCGACGCCGGTCGCGGTGGGCGGTGGACTGGCCTTCCGCAATCTGTCGCTGGGTGAGCTCTTCACCTGCGGCGTGACGGGTACGCCCGGTACCTACGTGGGTCCGAGCCCGAATCCAGGCACGGTCTATTGCTGGGGCGACAACAGCTTCGGGCAGGTCGGCAACGGCCTGTCGTCCAACGGCAACGTGCCGGTGTTGGCGCCGACGAAGGTGCTGTACCAACCGTAAGCAGATTCAGGATTGGGACTCAGGATTGCGATCGTCGATTTCGATCGGCGATGACACGAGCGATGATGGGGCGCCTGGCTTCGGCCATGCGCCCCATGTCGCGTTCAGTCGCCAATCGCCATGCACAATCGGAATGCTCGATCGAAATCCTCAGTCCAGAGCGTGCATCAGCCCCACGTGTCTCCCACTGCCACTCCGCGTCCCTGACTCCAGTCCAGCGCTGCCATCCGCCGCTTGCCGGCCGGGTGCACTTCCCGGATTGCCACGGCCCCTTCGGCGCACGCGATCACCAGGCCCATGTCGCCAGCCTCGAGCACCGCGCCAGCCGCACCGGTGCGGTCAGTAATCGCCCGCGCGCCGTACAGCCGCGCCTCGGTGCCGTTCACCACGCTCCACGCGCCCGGTTTCGGGTCATACGCGCGAATGCGGCGTGCCACCACGCTTGCCGGCGCCGTCCAGTCGACACGGGCGTGCTCGCGTTCCACCTTGCGGGCATACGTTGCCAGCGTGTCGTCCTGCGGACGCTCAACGCCCTCGCCCAGCTCCATCAGCGCCAGCGCTTCGATGAGCGCCGTGGCGCCAAGCTCCGACAGGCGCAGCGTCAGCTCGCCGCCCGTTTCGTCGGGCTCGATGGGTGTGGTCAGCACATGCAGCGCGGGCCCCGCGTCGAGGGCGCTCACCATGCGCATGATGGTCACGCCCGTCTCATCCATGCCCTCGGCGATGGCCGCCTGGATGGGCGCCGCGCCGCGCAGCGTTGGCAACAGCGAAGCGTGGATGTTGAGCGTACCCCGCGTCGGCAGGTCGATGACTTCCCTCGGCAGGATGTGGCCATACGCCACCACCACCGAGAGGTCGGGCGCGATGTCGCGCAGCGCCTGCACGAACTCGGGCCCACGCGGACGCTCGGGCTGCAGGACGGGGATTCCCTCCTCCATGGCGACCACCTTCACCGGCGACGGATCGAGCTGCGAGCGTGAACGCCCGCGCGGCCGGTCGGGCTGGGTGACCACGCCGACGACGTCGAAGCCTTCGCCGATGAGCGCACGCAGCGGTGGCGTGGCAAAATCGGGCGTGCCCCAGAAGAGGATGCGCACTACAGCTCCTCTTCGGGGTGCTCGCTCTCCGACTTGCCAGGCTTGAGGATGCGAATGAAGCCCGGGTACTGGTCCTTCTCGTCTTCCCACTTGGCCAGCGCGCTGCGCCGCTTGAGATAGCTGAGATAGTCGAGAAAGAGCTTGCCGTGCAGGTGATCGATCTCGTGCTGGAAGCAACGTCCCAGCAGGCCGTCGGCGGCAATCTCGACGGGCGTGCCGTCGCGGTCGAGTGCGCGCACCACCACGCGCGACGGCCGTTCGACGTCCCCATAAATGTCGGGGATCGAGAGGCAGCCTTCCTCGGCCTTGTTCTTCGGGCCGTCGGCCTGCACCACCTCGGGGTTCACCAGCGCGTACACCGCCCCCTCGACGTCCACCACACAGACGCGTTCGCGCCGCCCCACCTGCGGCGCAGCCAGGCCAATGCCGTTGGCCGCATACATGGTCTCGAACATGTCGTCGATCAGGCGACGCAGGTCGTCGGTGACTTCGGCAACCGGGCGCGTCTCCTCACGCAGCACCGGATCGCCGAGCACCCGGATGGCGAGGACACTCACGCCGCCGACGCGCCCCCGGCAGCGCCAATCTGCGCAATGGCGCGCCGCTGCACGACGATCTTCACCTCACCCGTCCGAATCGTGACGAGGTCGTCCATCCCCTTGCTCGGCTTGCCCTCGTCGATGGTCTCCTTGATGAAGACCACCTCACCCACGACACCGCCCGTGGTGACCACCATGTCGCCCTTGTGCATGCCAAGGATCGCGGCCTCGAGCTGCTTCCGCTGCTTCTGCTGCGGCCGGATCATGAGGAAGTAGAAGATCGCCATGATGGCGCCGAGCTGGAACAGGAACGGCATCAGCGAGCTCGTCCCCGTGGCGGGGGCGGCAGTCTGGGCAAACACGGGCAGGAAGGCGTTCATGGGATGGCCGGTTGCGAATGGTACCGTGCGAGCCACTCGCGGCTCCACGGGGCAAAGTCGCCCGCGATGATCCGGCTGCGGGCCTCGCGCATCAGCGCGATCAGGAAATGTACATTGTGCAGCGACAACAGGCGCGCGCCCAGCATCTCGTCGGCCCGGATGAGGTGGCTGACGTAGGCGCGCGAAAAGCGGCGGCAGCAGCCGCAGGCGCACCCTTCCACCACCGGGCGGTCGTCGTCCTTGAACTCGGCGCGGCGCATGTTCACGCGGCCGTCGGGGGTGAGTGCCGCGGCGTTGCGCCCCATCCGCGTGGGGGCCACGCAGTCGAACATGTCGACCCCGCGGGCGACTCCCTCCAGCAGATCCTCGGGGTAACCCACGCCCATCAGGTAGCGCGGCCGGTCGGCCGGGATGGCCTCGTCGCATGTGTCGAGCATGGCGTACATGTCGGTCTTGCCCTCGCCCACGGAGAGCCCGCCAATGGCATAGCCGTCCCACGCGTGCATGTCGGCGATGGCACGGGCCGCCTCGCGGCGCAGGTCGGGGTGGATGCCACCCTGCACGATGGGAAAGAGCGTCTGGCGCGGCGCGTCCGGCGCCTCGTGCAGGCGGTCGAACTCGGCGCGGCAGCGCGCGAGCCAGCGGATGGAGCGCTCGCTCGCATCCTTTGCCGCCGCGTGTTCGCTCTGTCCGGGGATCACATGATCGAATTGCATGATCACGTCGGCGCCGAGGTTGGTCTCGATGCCCATCACGCTCTCGGGCGTGAAGTGCCGCGACGAGCCGTCGATGTGGCTGCGGAACGTGACGCCGTCTTCGTTGATCGTGTTGAGCGACGCGAGCGAAAAGACCTGGAAGCCGCCGGAATCGGTGAGCATCGGCCCGTTCCAGGCCATGAAGCGCTGCACGCCGCCCATCTTCTTCACGAGCGCATCGCCCGGGCGCAAGTGCAGGTGATACGCGTTGGCGAGGATCATCTGCGCGTGCATGCCGCGCAGTTCATCCGGGTCGAGCGCCTTGACCGTCGCCAGCGTCCCCACGGGCATGAAGACCGGCGTTTCCACGGGCCCGCGGGGGGTGTGCAAGGTGGCGGCGCGGGCGCGGCCGGCGGTGGAGTGGATGGCGAAGTTGAACACCACCGAAAACTGCACTTAGAGCACCACCATCGCATCCCCATACGAGTAGAACCGGTACCCCTCGGCAATCGCGACGCGGTACGCTTCCATCGCCAGGTCGTAGCCCGCCATCGCCGCCACGAGCATCAGCAGCGTCGAGCGCGGCAGGTGGAAGTTGGTGATCAGCCGGTCGGCGCCGCGCACGTGGTGTGGCGGATGGATGAAGATCCTGGTCTCGCCATCAGCGGCGTGAAAGACGCCGCGATCGTCCACCACGCTCTCCAGCGTCCGCAGCGACGTGGTGCCCACGCACCATACCTTGCCGCCGAGTTCGCGCACGGTATTGAGCAGCCCCGCCGTGTCGGGCGTCACGCGGTACCACTCCTCGTGCATCACGTGATCGGCGAGGCGCTCCGCGTCCACGGGCTTGAACGTGCCGGCCCCGACGTGCAGCAGCACTTCCGCGCGCTCCACGCCGTTGGCGCCGAGTGCGGTCAACAGCTCCGGCGTGAAGTGCAGCCCAGCGGTCGGCGCCGCCACCGAGCCCGGCTGCCGCGCGTACACGGTCTGGTAGCGTTCCAGATCGTCGCTGGCATCGGCGCGGGTGATGTACGGCGGCAGCGGTACATGTCCGTGCGCCTCGATCAACGCCAGCTCGTCACCGTGCCCCAACAACCGCACGAGCCGCGTATGGCGGTCGGTGACGTCTTCCACCCGGACGTCGAAGCCGGGGGCGATGTGCACCACACGTCCCGGCTTCAGCTTGGCGCCGGGCTGCACCATGGCCTCCCACCGTCCATCGAAGTGATGCCGCAACAGGAAAATCTCGGCCGAGGCGCCGGAGTCGCGCGTGCCCAGCAAGCGGGCGCGAAAGACGCGCGTCGTGTTGAGCACCAGCGCGTCGCCCGACGGAATGAGTGCGGCCAAGTCTGCGAAGTGCCGGTGCTCGATGGCGCCGGTGTCGCGATGCACCACCATGAGGCGCGAGGCGTCGCGCCGCTCGGCGGGGGACTGCGCGATGCGCCCCTCCGGCAGGACGAAATCGTAGTCGCTGGTGTGCAGGCCCTTCATCGCGCTCGGGCGCGTGCGCGCACGGTGGTCGCCTAGAGCAGCGACGCCTGCGCGTCACCGGACTGCGCGGGCGGCGTGTATCCGAAGTGGCGGTACGCGAGCGCCGTGGCCATGCGGCCGCGCGACGTGCGCTGCAGGAATCCGTTCTGCACGAGGAAGGGCTCGTACACCTCCTCGATGGTGTCGGCGTCCTCGCCGACGGCGGCGGCAATGGTCTGCACGCCCACCGGGCCGCCGTCGAACTTCTCGATGATGGCGCGTAGCAGGCGCGTGTCCATTTCGTCGAGCCCAAAGTCGTCCACGTCGAGCATTTCCAGCGCCTCGCGCGCCACCGCCTCGGTGATGATGCCGTTGGCCCGCACCTGCGCGTAGTCACGCACCCGCCGCAGCAGCCGGTTGGCCACTCGCGGCGTGCCGCGCGCGCGGCGCGCGAGTTCGCGCGCCCCCGCCGGCTCCACCACCACCTGCATCACCTCGGCTGTGCGATTGACGATATGCTCGATCTCGTCGGCCGGGTAATAGTTGAGGCGCATCTCGATGCCGAAGCGCGCCCGCAGCGGCGGAGTGAGCATGCCGAGGCGCGTCGTCGCGCCGATGAGCGTAAAGCGCTCCACCGGCATCGTGATCGTCTGCGCCTTGGGACCCTCGCTCAGCCGGATGTCGATCTTGTAGTCCTCCATCGCGGGATAGAGGAACTCGTCGATGATCGGCCGCAGGCGATGGATCTCGTCGATGAACAGGATGTCGCCTTCGCGCAGGTTGGTCAGCGTGCCCACGAGGTCGCCCGGCTTCTCGAGCGCGGGCCCGCTCGTCGTGCGGATGTTGACGCCCAGTTCGCGCGCCACCAGTTCGGCGAGCGTCGTCTTGCCCAGGCCCGGCGGGCCGAAGAAGAGCGCGTGGTCCAGCGGTTCCTTGCGCGCGCGCGCCGCGTCGATGTAGATGCGCAGCGCGTCCTTCACCTTGCCCTGCCCGATGAACTCGGCCAGCCGCTGCGGCCGCAGCGACAGCTCGACCACCGATTCGTCGGTGAGCGCTTCGGGGGTGGTGATTTCGGGGCGGGACATGCCCAAATGTACTCCGTGGATCGGCGCATGGCGTCTGCAATTGGCGGCCGGCCCGCGGCGGCCGTACGCCGGCAGTCACCGCATCCGCCCGACGCTAGCCGCGACGCTAGCCGCGACGCTAGCCGCGCTTCGCGATGCGCCCCAGCGCCTTCCGGATCAGTTCCGCCGTGTCACCCACCGGCCCGTCCTCGAGCACCGCCGACACGGCCTTGTCAGCATCGGCCACGGCGTACCCCAGCGCCATCAGCGCGCGCACCGCATCCGCACTTGGTCCGCCTGGCGCGGCGGCGCGTCCAGCGGCCGACACATCGGCGCCAAGCGCGAGCTTGTCGCGCAGTTCGAGCACCAGCCGCTCGGCCAGCTTCTTGCCGACGCGCGGCACCCGCGTGAGCGTCGCCAGGTCATTGCCTTGCACCGCGCGCACCAGCCGATCGGATCCCAGCGTCGACAAGAGGTTCATCGCCAGCGCGGGCCCTACGCCGGTGGTGCCGAGGAGCCGCTGAAAGAGCGCGCGGTCCGCGGCCGTCGCAAAGCCATAGAGCGTCCAGCCGTCGTCGCGCACCACGAGGGCGGTGTGCAACTCCAGCGCGCCGCCGGGGCGGGGAAGGGCTTCGGCGACCGACAGCGGAATGTGCACCGTGTACGCCACGCCGCCCGCCGTCATGATCTCCACGCGGTCGATCTCGGCCGAGAGCAGCGTGCCAGCGACGCGCGCGATCATCGGGCGGCCTCCATCAGGCGCATGACGTCGGCGTGCATCACGCACGTCAGCGCGGCGGCCACACCGTCGGCGGCGTCGGCCGGGTGCGGTGCGCTCTTGAGGCGCAGGAGCTTGGTCACCATGAACTGCACTTGCTCCTTGGTGGCAGCTCCGCTGCCGGTGACGGCCTTCTTGATCTCGGCGGGCGCATACTCGTGGATGGCGATGCCCGCCTGTTGGCCGGCGAGCAGCACGACGCCGCGCGCGTGCCCCAGCACCACGGTGGTGCGGACGTTCTTGGCATAGAAGACGTCCTCGACGGCCATCGCCTCGGGGGCGTGCCGCGCGAGCAGTTCGCGCACGCCCTCGTAGATGTCGTGCAGCCGCGCCGCGAGCGGCTCGGTGGCCTTCGTCCGGATCACCCCACACTCCAGCAACTCGGCGCCGCCCGCACTGCGCGGCCCGCGCGCGCGAACGACGCCGTAGCCCGTCACCGCCGTGCCGGGATCAATGCCGAGGACGATCACGCGCCGGCCATCTCCGACTCATCCATGTCGAAGTTCGCATCGACCTTCTGCACGTCTTCGAGATCCTCGAGGGCCTCGATGAGCTTGAGCAGCGACGCCGCGTTGTCGCCGGCCACGGTGACGCTGTTCTTGGGAATCCACGACAGTTCGGCCTGCGCCACTTTGAGTCCCGCCTTGGCCAGCGCCTGGCTGACCACGTGCAGGTCGGCCGGCGCGGTGGTGATGACAAAGGTCTCGTCTTCGCGCGCGAAGTCCTCGGCCCCGGCCTCGAGCACCTTCTCCATGGTCGCGTCCTCGTCGAGTCCGGCCGCCTCGACGAAGATCTGTCCCTTGCGGTCGAACATGAACGACACCGAGTTCGACGTCCCCAGGTTGCCGCCGTTGCGCGTCAGCTTGGCGCGCACCTCGGCCACCGTGCGCGTCGCATTGTCGGTGAGCGCCTGGATCATGATTGCCACACCGCCCGGCCCGTACGCCTCGTAGACGACATCCACGTAGTCCACGCCCTCGAGGTCACCCGTCCCCTTCTTGACGGCCCGCTCGATGTTTTCCTTGGGCAACGACTGCGACCGGGCGTTCTCGATGGCCGTGCGCAGGCGCGGATTGCCGTCGGGGTCGCCACCGCCCTGCTTGGCGGCGACGGTGATTTCACGGATGAGCTTGGTAAAGAGCGCGCCGCGCTTCTTGTCCGTCGCGGCCTTGGCGTTCTTGATGGTCTTCCATTTGCTGTGACCAGACATGACTGCGATTCAGGATATGGAATCCGGATCCGGATCACGGGTTGCGATCAGCGATTCCGATTCACGATCTACCGCCCAGCAATCTACCCTCTCACAAGGCCCCGCAAAACAGGAGAGGGCGGCCCGCAAGCCGCCCCTCCCGAATCGTCCGCCATCCGCCATCCGCCATCTGCCATCTGCCATCCGCCATCCCTAGTGCACCCTCAACGTCACACTCGCCCGAAACCCGCTCACATTCGTCGACGACCCGTCTGACGTCGAATACAACTTGCCCATCTGGTACGTGGCGCCGGGCATGAACGTCACCACGCCGGCCGACCAGCGCAGGCGCAGACCGGCATTGGCCAGCAGGCCGGCCTTCACGCCGTCCACCTGCCAGTTGCGTCCTTCGACGCTCGGTTCGATCAACAGGTTGCCGGCGTGAATGCCGAGCGACATGGCGCCGTTCATCACGGTCTCGGGGTTGGCCACTCCGCCAAACTGCTGGCCCTTGGCGCGGTACAGGCCCCAGCCGCTGATGAACAGGTCGTTGCCGCCCACCGGCACGTAATACGACGCTTGGCCGATGTAGCGGTCGCCCGTGGCGTACGATGTGTTGGCCATGACGTCGTTGCCGAACGACGAAAACGTGACGCCGATCGTCAGCCGCCCGCTGCCGATGGCGCGGTCGACGCCGACCCGGGCGCGCACTTCGTCGGCCGGTGTGAACGTCAGCGTGAGCTTGCCCGTGTCGCTGGGCGCTTCGAACGCGTCAAACGATGTCGATTTCCGGAACGACCCGGCGACACCCACGTTCCAGTCGCCGAGCGGACGCGCAAACGCGATGCCGCCGGTGGTCGAGAGTCCCGAGCCGTACGACGACGTGGGGAAGAGCAGGAAGTCGTTGCCGATCTGCCCGGCCGCATCCGACTTGGTGTCGGGAATCCGGTATTGCCCGGTCGGGAGGTTGGCGCCGACCGTGAACACCACCGCGTCGTTGCCGAGCGTCAGGTTGGCGCGCACCTGCGTGTCGGTGAGCCCGTTGATGCTGCTGATGGACGCGCCGTTCACGGAGACATCGGACGCCGCGTAGGAGGTGGCGATGTCGATGTTGAGCCGCGAACTGACGGGGAGCACGAAGACCACGGGCACGGTGAACTGCGACACCGTCTTGGCGGTGGCACCCGTGCCGATCTTGATCGAGACAAACTGCGGCATCGCGGCGGCTGCGGCATCCCCGAGGCTTTGCGCGCCGACAGACAGCGGCAGGGTCGCGAGCAGAGCGGCGGCAATGGAGTGGCGGACGTAAGGGGCCATGATCACGGCTTCCGGATGACGATGGTCACTTGCCCGGTCTTCTGGGCCGGCTGGTCGGTGCCCGTCTTTTCTGCCGTGGGATCGCGCGTCGTCGGCGGCGCCTGCGGCTGGGTCTGCGTCTGCGCCCCGCCGGTGGCCGTGTTCACGGCATTGGCCGCCGACGGATTGACGTCACCGACGGCGTTGGCGAGCGTCGAACCGATGCCCGTGTTGGCGGTGGACACGCCGCGCTCTACTGCGGCGACGGTGGCCCCTTCGGCCGAGCCCTTGAGGCCCGACTCCACCTTGGCGGCCGTCACCTGCGCGCCCTGCTGCGCCGACCGTGCACTCTGCGCCTTCTGCAGCGCCGCGCCGAACCCGGGGTCGATCGTCCGCGCCTGGTCGAAGAACCGCGCCGCGTCGTCGTACCGCCCTTCGTCCTCGGCGAGCAGTCCGCTGCTGTAGGCCAGAAAGGCCTGCAGCGAGCGCGTGGGGCGCTCTTCAATGGCGGCGCGGTCGGCAGCCGAGAGCCGCACGCCGAGCTGGTCAAACAGGCCGAGCGCGATGGTCTTCTCGATGGCGAAGACCTGTTCGAGGACGTCGCTGCCCTGCACGTCGCGTCCCTGCTGCTGGGATGTCGCCACGTTCATCACGGCGGCGTTGACGGTCAGGTTGCGCGGACCCGTCTGGGTGATGGCGCCCTGCACCACGCGCGCGGCCCGCACCAGCTTGCCGGCACGCACCGACGTGGTGGCGTCGGTGCGCGTCGACTGGCCGAGCGCGATCTCGTCGACCATCGCCTGCACGCGGTCGCGCTCGAGGAGTTGCAGGTCGGGCGACCGGGACAGGTCGTTGATGAGCAGGTCCGACATGCCGCGCGACAACGGGGCCAGCGACTGGTCCGTGCCGCTGAAGGTCATCGGGAGCACCGCCACCGCGCGCGGATCGCCCGTCTGCTGCGCCACGCGCGACTCGTTGGCGATGGCCGACTTGGCCGCCGCATGCATCTCCTTGCGCGACAGCGAGACGAGTCGCGACCGGACGTCATTGCGCACCGATCGCGTCTTGCCAACCTGCAGGTAGCTGTTGTACGCGTCCTTCGCGCCGGTGTAGTCCTCGAGAGCCTCGGCACTCAGTCCCGCGTACAGCGCAACCACGCCGTCCTTGGGATCGAGTTTGCGGGCGGCGTCGAGCACCGTGCGGGCGTCGGCGAACCGCTGCCGCTTGTAGTAGGCGATGCCCAGTCCGCGCAGCGCAGCCACCGAGCCGGGGCTGGCGGCGCGCGCACGCTCGAGCTTGGCCAGCGTGGCATCGGGGCTCTGCTGAGCTGACGCGGGAATCACCGCGGCACCGCACAGCAGGGGCAGGACGAGAAGCTTCAGTAGTCGCATGTACCTGCCTCCTCTACCGGTCGGGGTCGAGCATGTCTTCGAAACGCATCCACTGCTTGTAGAAGTACAGGTCCACGTAGCCCACGTTGCCGTTCCGATTCTTGCGGACCAGCAGCTCCGTGGCTCCCTCCACCCCGTAGCCTGGGCGGTACATCTCCTCGCGAAAGATGGCGAGCACCACGTCGGCGTGCTGCTTGACCGCTCCTTGCACGCCAAAGTCGTCGAGGACCGGGCGCGGGTCGGCCCGATCCAGCTGAAGTTGCGGCAGCTGGCAGGTGAGCACCAGCGCCAGGTCGAGTTCGATGGCCAGCGCCTTGAGGACGCGCACTGCCGCCGCCAGCTCTTCTTCCTGCGTCCGCGAACTGCCCGCGAGCCCTTGCAGCGAGTCGATGAAGATGACGCGCGTGTCGAGCGTGCGCCGAATGTCCGACACCATCGACTCGATGCCGCCGCCGGGCGGGAAGGGCGCAATGGTCGGCACCGCCTCGCGAAAGCGCACCGCCGCCGCGCCCACGCCGGCGCGCGTGAAGTCGTCGAGCGAGCCGCGCCGCAGGTCGTCCACCCGGGCGCGCCCCTCGATGGCGAGCGCGCGCTCCATCACCCGCTCGTGCGACATCTCGCTGGTGAAGAAGACCGACGGGGTGCCCGCCTGGGCCATCCGCAGCGCCATCGCAAGGGCCAGCGCGCTCTTGCCGCTCTGCACGTCGCCGCCGAGCACCACGAGGTCGCCTCGGCGCACGCCCCCCCCGAGCCACTTGTCGATGCTGGGGAAGCCGGTGGCATGCGCGTCGCGGCCGGGCTCGCCATCGGCGGCCGCGTCCACCCGGCGCATTACGCGGGCCAGCGGGGAGATGTCGGTGGGTCGGGACAATCCGTACTCAGCGTCAGGGACGGGTCATTGGCAACTATACAGAGGCGGCAGGGACACCCACAAGCACCGGCTCACTCAGCCAGCGTGCGGGCCAAATGGTCCAGCTCGGAACGTGCCTTGCGGTCGAGGTGCGGTGCCGTGATGTCCGTCACCTTCGCCAGCGCCGCACCAAGAACGGCGGGATCCCCGGCCGCCGAGGCGTCCAGCAGTTGTGTCACGGCGCTCCGCACCTGGGCGGTGAGCGTCAAGGCGCCGATCCAGTGGCGCGCCGCCGTCGCCCGCTCCGCCCGCAGGGGAGCCGGCACGGCCGCCGGGCCGTGGGCGCCCGCAGCCAGTCGGGCGGCGACCAGCGCGGCCATCAGTGCTTCGCGCGCCCCGCCGAGCGGAGCCCGCGAGGTCGCGAGGGCCAGCGCCCGGAGGGGAAAGACGGGCTCGGCGAGGGCAAATGGGGGGAGGGCAATGGTCACCCCACGAATCTGCCCATCCCGCCGACCCCTCGCCAGCGCACCCGGACGTTGGCGACGACAATTCCGCCGGACTAGCTTTCGCAGGATATGGCACCGCAGGCGAGATCCGTGCTCTGGGTGGACGACGAGGCCGAGCTCCTCGAGTCGCACCGGCTGTTCCTGTCCGACAAGGGGTACCGGGTCACGATGGCCCGGAACGCCACGGACGCCCTGGAACTGCTGCGTCAGCACGCGTACGACATCCTGCTGCTCGACGAGCAGATGCCAGGCATGCGGGGCATGGCCATGGTGCGCGAGGCGCGCGAGCTGGTGCCCTCGATGCCGGTGGTGATGGTCACCAAGAGCGAAGAGGACAGCACGCTGCGCGAAGCGCTCGGCCAGGACGTGACCGAATACCTCGTGAAGCCGGTCACGCCGCGTCAGGTGCTGAGCATTGTCACGCGCATCCTCGAGGGACCGCGCATCCGCAGCCAGGCGATGGCGCGCCGGTTCGTCGAGCGCTTTCGCGAGCTCGAGGCCGTGCGCCTGAAGGACCTCGACTGGCGCGGGTGGACCGAGCACTTTGCCGAACTGGTGCAGTGGGATGTCGAGCTGACCGACGCCGGCGAGGCGGGGCTCAACACGTCGTTGCGGGCGCTCTTCCCGGCCATGCACCGCGACTTTGCGACGTTCATCGGCGAGGGCTACCCGCGCTGGGTGCGCGACCTCGACGGTGACCGCCCGCCGCTCTCGGTGGACGTCGTCGGCGAATTCCTGATGCCCGTGCTTGCCGACCACAAGGCGGTGCTCTTCATCGTCGTCGACTGCCTGCGCCTCGACCAATGGAAAGTGCTCGAGCCGATCGTCGCCCAGGCATTCGAGATTGACGCGGCACATTACTTCTCGCTGCTCCCTACGGCCACGCCGTATGCGCGCAATGCGTTGTTCAGCGGGCTGTTCCCGGCGGAGATTGCCGAGAAATTCCCGGCATGGTGGGGCGAGGGGGACGACGAGTCGCTCAACCAGCATGAGCGCGACCTGCTGCTGGAGCAGCTGCGCGGCCTGCGGGGCGAGACGCCGGTGCGCTACCACAAGATCACGTCGTCGTTCGACTCGGACGAGCTGGAGCGCCACCTCGGCGGCGCGATTGCCAACGAGGGCGTGAGCGCCTTTGTCTTCAATTTCGTCGACCTGCTCACGCACGGGCGCTCGGAGTCGACCATCCTGTACGAAGTGGCGCGCGACGAGGCGGCCCTGCGGCAGGTGACCGAACAGTGGTTCCGCCGCTCGGCGCTGTGGGCCGTGCTGCGCGAGGCGGCGCGTCGCGGCCTGCCGGTGCTGCTGACCAGCGATCACGGCTCCATCCACTGCAACACGCCCGCCACCGTCTTCGCCAAGAAGGACGCCACGGCCAACCTGCGCTACAAGATGGGGGAGGATCTGCGCGCCGAACGGCCCGACCAGGCGCTGACGTTCAGCGACCCCGCGCAGCTGCGCCTGCCGCCGCAGGCGGCGCGCGTCAACACGGTGCTGGCCACCGGCGATTGCTTCTTCGTGTACCCGACCAAGCTGCGCGAGTACCAGCAGCGCTACCGCGGGTCGTTCCTCCACGGCGGGGTCTCGCCTGAAGAGGTCATCCTCCCGCTCGTCCTTCTCACGCCGCGCCGCTGATGGATCTCTACCACCGTCTCAAGCACTTCCTCCGCCCGTACTATGGGCGCGTGATGGGCACGCTGGTGCTCAGCGCAGTCGCCAACGCGCTGAGCGCATTCTCGTACGCCCTCTTCGTGCCGTTCCTGAACACGCTGTTCAACCTGGAGCCGTTCGACGCGGGGTCGGGGTCGCAGATGTCGCGCCTGCTCAAGGGCATGGGCGCGTGGCTGTTCGACGGGCGCGACAAGATGGCGCAGCTGCGCGTCGTGATCTTGGTGATCCTGGGCACGATGCTGCTCAAGAACTTCTTCGCCTGGATGGCGGGGCAGATGGGCGCCGGCCTGCAGGAGCGCGTGACGCGCGACCTGCGCAACGCGCTCTACGTGCACCTCGAACGGCTGCCGCTGCGCTTCTTCACGAGCCACAAGACGGGGCAGCTCCTCGCGCGGGTCTTTCAGGACACGCAGTCGGCGCGCCAGCTGCTCGCCGAGGTGGTCACGCGTTCGCTCAATGCGGGCACGCAAATCGTCGTCACCATTGCGCTGCTGTTTTCGCTGTCGCCCAAGCTGGCGCTCATCTCGCTCGTCGTCGCCCCGTTGATCATCGTGGCGTTCCAGCCGCTGCTGAGGAAGCTGCGCAAAGGCCATCGGCGCCTCGCCGCGGAGTACGGCGAGATGACGAGCGTGGTGCAGGAGACGGTGAGCGGCATTCGCCTGGTGAAGTCGTACCGTGCGGAGGAGTACGAGGGGGCGCGCTTCTCGGACGCGTCCAACCGCTACGCGCAGGGCATGGTGCGCATGAGTCGGCTCACGCTCCTGTCGCAGCCGATCGCCGAGATCGTCGGCACCGTGGTGGCGGTGGCGCTGCTCTGGTTTGGCGCGCGCGAGGTGCTGCAGGAAAAGACGCTCAGCGGGTCGGGACTCGTCACCTTCCTCGGCGCGCTCATGTCGCTGTTGCCGCCGCTCAAGCAGCTGTCGCAAATGCCGGCCGTGGCCACGCAGTCGCTGGCCGCCGCCGAGCGGCTGTTCGAGATTCTCGATCATCCCACGGAGCAGCAAGCCGATCGCGGCACGCGCGTGGCGTCGGCCTTCAATTTCGACCTTGCCTTCGACGGCGTGGACTTCAGTTACGGGGGCGATCCCGTGCTGCGCGGCATCACGTTCACGGCCAGGCGCGGCGAGGTGGTGGCGCTCGTGGGCGCGAGCGGAGCGGGCAAGAGCACGTTGGTGGATCTCATTCCGCGTTTCATCGAGCCGGCGGCGGGCACCATCCGGCTCGACGGCGTCGACACGCGGGAGATGACGCTTGCGTCGCTGCGCGCACTCACCGGCATCGTCAGCCAGGACACGGTGCTCTTCAACGACACCGTGCGAGCCAACATCGCCTACGGTGCGCCCGACCGGTACACGCCGGCGCAGGTGGAGGCGGCGGCGCGCGCAGCCAATGCGCATGGCTTCATCAGCGAGATGCCCGAGGGTTATGACACCATCCTCGGCGAACGGGGCACGCGTCTGTCGGGTGGCCAGCGTCAGCGCATCGCGATTGCGCGCGCGCTGCTCGTCGACCCGCCGGTGTTGATTCTCGACGAAGCCACGTCGGCGCTCGACACCGAGAGCGAGCGCCTGGTGCAGGAGGCGATCGACCGCTTGCTCGCGGGGCGCACGGTCTTCGTGATCGCGCACCGGCTCTCCACGGTGCAGCACGCCACGCAAATTCTCGTGCTCGACCGCGGGCGCATTGTGGAACGCGGCACGCACGCCGAGTTGCTGGCGCTGGGCGGTGCGTATGCGCGGCTCCACGCGCTGCAGTTCCACGACGCCCCCGCCGGCGGCTAGGCGGTGCGTGCCTGCTTCGTCGTCCACGGCGCCGCTTGGTCGGGAGCGACGCGCGCCTTCGCCGACGCCGCCACGCTGCTGGCTGCGCGCGGATACGAAACGTGCTTTGCCGCGCCCGCGGGGAGCGAGGGCGAGCGCTGGCTCGTGGCGGGGGGGCACGACGTCATCGGCATGGCGACGGGCGGTGGCTGGCTGCGCGCGGGCTGGCGGTTGCGGCACGTGGTCGCGCGACGGCTCACTGAGGTGGTGTTCGTGCACGGTGAGCACGGGCACTTGACGGCCGCCGCCGCCGTGCGCCTGGCGGGACGCGGCGCCGTGGTGCGCCGCACGCCGGCCGGAGAGCGGCTCACGCTCGGCCGCGACGGGCGGCTGGCCATGCGGCTCGCGGCCACGGGGTTCGTATTTGCGCACGCGGATGACGTGCGCGGCATGCAAGCGCCGCGCGGCGCGCTCGCCGCACATGTGGCGTCTCCCGGCGTGGCGCCGGTCGCGGTGCGCCACACCGCCGCGGTTGGCGCCATCGCGGCGCCTCGCGAACTGCGCATCGTGGTCGTTGCGGGCGCCGATCAGCGGCGTGAGGCGCTGGTCGCCCTCCGTGCGCTGGCCCTGCTGGCGCCTCGCCTCCCGGCGCTGCGCGCCACCGTCGTCGCGCCACCGGCCGATATCGACGCGTCGCGCATCGAGGCGGCCGCGCTCGGCGTCGCGGGGCGCATCGACTGGCGGGCCGCGGGCGCGCCGTGCGGCGACGCGCTGGCCACCGCCGACCTCGCCTGGGTCATCGCGTCGTCGGACGACGCGGTCTTCGCGATGCTCGACGCCCTCGCGCACGGCGTGCCCGTCGTGAGCGAGCGCTCGCCGCTGGCCTCGCGCGTCGTCGAAGACGGCGTCTCGGGCGTCCTGTGCCACAAGGGCGATGAAGCGGAGTGGGCGTCGGTGGTCGCGGCGGCCCTCGCGCACAACGAACAAGCGGAAGCCATGCGCGCGGCGGCGCGCCGTGCGGCATTGCGCTTCGCGTTCGATGCGGGCGCCGACGGTTGGGTGCAGGCCACCGAAGCGGCGCGCGACCGCACGCGGTGGAGCACCTGATGCGCCACTTGTTCATCACGCAGGACTACACGCCCGATCTCGGCGGCATGGCCCGGCGCCACGTGGAATTGTGCCGGCGCTTCCCGGCCGACACGCTGGTGTCGACCGTGCAGGCCGCCGACATGACGGCGGCCGATGCGGCCGAGCCGGTGCGCGTGCATCGCCAGCCCTTCGGCTTTCGCGAGGCGGGCCGATTACCCAATCAGGTGCGTTGGGCGCGTTGGCTGCGCGCCGAGGCGGCCGCGTTCGACGTGGTGCACTGCGGCAACATCCGTCCATGCGGATACGCGGCGTGGTGGGCCATGCGGCGCACGGGCGTGCCGTATCTGGTCTATGTAAACGGCGGTGATCTCCTGCGCGAACGCAAGAAGGCCGCGCGGGCCATCAAGCGGGTGACGGCGCGCACGGTGCTTGGTGGCGCGGCGGGCATCATCGCCAACTCGGCGTGGACGGGCGATCTGGCGCGCGACGTCATGCGCGAGGTCGGCGTGCGCCACCTGCCGCCCGTTGCCGACTTTCCGCTCGGCACCGACCCGACGCAGTTCGGGCCCGGGCACGCCACCGGCGAGGTGCGCGCGCGGCTGGGCGTCGGCGATGCGCCGTACTTGCTGACGGTCGCACGACTGGTGCCGCACAAGGGGCAGGACGTCACGCTGCGCGCGCTGGCACGCCTGGCCGTCGACATGCCGACGCTGCGCTACGTGATCGTGGGAGACGGGCCCGATGAACAGCGCCTGCGCGACCTTGCGCGTTCCCTTGGCGTGGAAGACCGCGTGGTGTTTGCCGGACCGATGCGCGACGACGCGCTCCCCGCAGTGTACGCGGGCGCCGCCGTCTACGTGGGGCTGTCGCGTCTGCTGCCGCCCATCAACGTCGAAGGCTTCGGCATTTCGTTTGTCGAGGCCGCCGCCAGCGGTGTCCCCTCTGTGGCGGGCGACTCGGGCGGCGTGCGCTCGGCGGTGCTCGACGACCAGACGGGGTTGGTCGTGCCGCCCGAGCGGGACGATCGCGTGGCCGAGGCCATCCGCCTGCTTCTGGTTGATGAACCGCTGCGCCGGCGCCTTGGCGCGGGGGCTCGCGACGCGGCGCTCGTGCGATTCAACTGGGATCGCGTGGTGCGTGACACCCTCGAGTTCGCGGCGCACTGCGTCGAGCGCGCCGGACGGCATTCATGAAGGCGAACGCGAGGCACTGGTTCGAATACGCGCTGCTGCGCTGCGTTGTCGCCGTGCTCGGGCCGCTCGGCATTCGGCGGGCAAGCGCCATCGGCGCACGCATTGGCGCGCTGGGCTATTGGCCGTTCGGCATTCGCCGCGACGTCGTCACCCGACACCTCGCGGCGTGCTTTGCCGAGCGCAGTGACGCCGAGCGGGCGGTGCTCGCGCGCGAAAGCTACGAGCACCTCGGGCGCACCGCTCTCGAGTCGACATTGATGTCGCGTCTCGGCCCCGAGTCGCTGCGCGATCTTTTTGAGGGCGTCGACGGGTGGGACGTCATCGAGCGCGGCCGGGCACGCGGCAAGGGGCTCGTGCTCGTGGCGGGCCACCTCGGCAACTGGGAACTGTCGGGTGCCTATCTCTCCGCCATCGGCGTTCCCTTGGCCGCCGTCGCCAAGCGGCAGGAGAATCCGCTGGTCGATGCCTTCGTCAACCGCACGCGCCGCCGCCTTGGCATAGAAGTGGTCTACGACGAGGAGTCTGTGCGCAAGTTGCCGCGCCTGCTCCGGGACGGCTATGCGCTGGGACTCATCGCCGACCAGAGCGGGCTCGCCGCGGCCACGCACGTACCGTTCTTCGGGCGCCCGGCGCGGACGCCGCGAGGGCCCGCCGTGTTCGCGCTGCGGTTCGATGCCCCGCTCATCTTTGTCTGTGCGGCGCGCCAGCCGAGTGGCAGGTTTGTGCTGCACCTCGAGGAAGTGGAGGTGACGCATTCCGGCAACCTCGACGCGGACGTCGAGGTGACCACCACGCGCTTCACCGCGATGCTCGAGAAATGGGTGCGCCGCTACCCTGGGCAGTACCTGTGGGCGCACCGTCGCTGGAAGCGGCAGCCCGAAGACACCCCACCCGAACTGCGCGAGCCGTGAGCGCAGGGAGCCTGATCGTGAGCTACGATGTCGACGCGCTGCGCGCGCGCGAGTTCCCCTGGGCGGCGCGCGGCGAGCGCATCTATCTCGACCACGCGGCCACCGGGCCGCTGCCCCAGCGCGCACGCGACATCCAGGCCGAGGCCAATGCGTATCGCGCCGAACTGTGGCGCGTGGGCTTCGAATATTTCTGGGAAGGCGTCGTGCGCGGGCGCGACCTGTCGGCGCAACTGCTCAATGCCTCGCCCGAGGAGATGGCGATCACCACCAACACGTCGCAGGGCGTCAACCTCGCGGCGCGCGCGCTGCCGTTCGCGGCGGGCGATGTGGTGGTGTCGTCGGCCGGCGAGTTCCCCGCCAACATCTATCCGTGGATGGGGCTCGAGAAGGCGAAGGGCGTGAGCCTGCACCTCGTGCCGATGAAGGACCGCCTCCCTGATGAGGACGCGCTGATCGCCGCCCTCGACCTGCCGCGGGTGCGCGCGCTGACCGTGAGCTGGGTGTCGTTCGCCACCGGAGCCCGGCTCAACCTGGCGCGCCTCGGTGCCGCCTGCCGGGAGCGCGGCATCTGGTTCGTGGTCGATGCCATCCAGGGCCTCGGCCCCGCCACGCTCGACGTCAAGGCGTGCCACATCGACATTCTCGCGAGTGGCGCGCAAAAGTGGCTGCTCTCGCCGTGGGGCACCGGCTTTGCCTACGTGCGCCGCGAGCTCGTGCAGGAACTCGATCCGCCGGCCGTGGGGTGGTTGTCCATGCCCGCATCCGCCGACTTCACGCGGTTCCTTGACTATGACTACGCGTTCTATCCCGACGCGCGAAAGTTCGAAGTGTTCACCGCGCCCATGCACGACCTCAAGGCGATGGTTGCATCGCTCAGCCTCTTCCTCGAGCTCGGGCCCGCCGCCGTCGAGGCCCACGTGGCCTCGCTGGCCGATCACGTGGTGGCGTGGTGCGAGGGGCGCCGCGATGTGCGGCTGGTGACCCCGGCCGCGCGTGCCCGCCGCGCCGGGCTCATGTCGATTGCGGTCGACGACCTCGCGGCCGCCAGCGTGCGGCTGTCGGAGGCCGGCGTCTCGCACACGGTGCGCGAAGGCGGCGTGCGGCTCTCGCCGCATCTCTACAACACGACGGCCGACCTCGACACCGCGCTCGCCGCGCTGGCCCCGCGATGATTGCATCGGCATCCGTGTCCATGATGGAGCGGCCGTGAACGTCGCCGGCGAGTTGCGCACCGTCCACGATGCGCTTGAGGCTGCCGGCACTGCGGCGCGCGCCGCAGGCGCCAAGGCGTACCTCAAGAGCGACCTCGCCTTTCTCGGCGCCGACACGCCCACCATCCGGCGCCTCAGCAAGGCGCTGGCCGCACGCGTGAAAGCCGCCGAGGACGAGCCGTTGCGTGCGCTGGTGAACGCGCTGTGGCGCACACGCATCCACGAGATGCGCGCGGTGGCCATCGCGCTGCTCGAACAGCGCGTCGAGGCGTTGGAGGCGAGTGACCTCGCGCTGCTCGAACGGCTGTTGCGTGAATCACACACCTGGGCCTACATCGACTGGCTCAGCACCAAGGTGCTCGCACCGATGCTCCTGCGCGTCGACGCGTTGCGAGGCACGTTGGCACGCTGGGCCGTCGACGACGACTTCTGGATTCGCCGCACGGCACTGCTCACGCTGATGCCGCCAGTGGTGCGCGGGCAGGTGCCGTTCAGGGCCTTCGCCGCGCTCGCTGTGCCGATGCTGGGCGAAAAGGAGTTCTTCATCCGCAAGGCGATTGGGTGGGTGCTGCGCGCCGTGAGCAAGAAGGACCCCGCCACGGTGGCCGCCTTCCTGCGCGCGCACCGCGACGAGGTCTCGGGCTTGACGCTGCGGGAGGGCGCGAAGTACCTGCCGGCGCGCGATCGCAAGGCGTTGCTGGCCGAGCCGCCGGCGCCGCGCACGCGCCGCAAAGAATAGCGGCGATCCGCAACACCGGGTGCCAGGTCCGCGTCGCCGGGCGGGCTACGCCTCGCGCACCAGGACGGCTACCTCGCGCGCGCCCTTGCGCAGCAGGAACCAGCGGTCGTGCACGGCGCCGGTGGGGTCGATCTCGTGCGCGTCGGCTGCGAGCTTCTCGCCGTTGACGCTCACCGCCCCCTGCTGCAGCAGCTTGCGTGACGCGCCGCGCGAGAGCCCGAACGCCCGCTCGAGCGCGTCGAGGACGTTGATGGGGGCATCGGCGGCGAAGTGGGCGCACGGAATTTCAGCCGCCAGCGTCGTGAAGACGTCGGCGGCGAGTTCGCGCGCATCCACGCGGCGGTCGAAGATGACCTTCGACACGCGCTCGGCGAGCGTCGCCGCCGCGTGTCCATGCACCAGGCCCGTCACCTCGGTGGCCAGCCGACGCTGCGCGGCGCGTTCGTGCGGCGCCGCCGACAGCGCCGCGGCCAACCCTTCGATCTCGTCCTGCGGGAGGAGCGTGAACATCCGCAGGAATTTCAGCGCGTCGGCGTCGTCGACGTTCACCCAGAACTGATAGAACGCGTACGGTGACGTGCGCGCGGCGTCGAGCCACACGGCGCCCGACTCCGTCTTGCCGAACTTCGTGCCACCCGACGTCGTCACCAGCGGCAGGGTGACACCGTGCGCGTCCCGCTGGACCGTGCGGCGGATCAGTTCCGTGCCGGCCGTGATGTTGCCCCACTGGTCGCTGCCGCCCACCTGGGCGGTGACGCCATAGCGGCGGTGCAGTGCGAGAAAGTCGTATGCCTGCAGCAGCATGTACGAAAACTCGGTGTACGAGATGCCGCTCTCGAGCCGCGACTTCACCGAGTCCTTCTGCATCATCACGTTGATGGAAAAGTGCTTGCCGACGTCGCGCATGAAGTCGACGGCGTTGAGCGCGCGCAGCCACTCGGCGTTGTCCACCAGCCGTGCGCCGCTGTCGCCCGAGAAGTCGAGGAACCGCCCCAGCTGCTCGCGGATGCCGGACACGTTGGCGTCGATCTCGTCCACCGTCAGCAGCTGCCGCTCGCTGGCCTTTCCGCTGGGGTCACCGATCATCCCCGTGCCACCGCCGACGAGCGCGATGGGGCGGTGCCCGGCGCGCTGCAGGTGCACGAGGCCCATGATCGGCACCAGGTTGCCCACGTGCAACGAGCTGGCCGTCGGGTCGAAGCCGCAATAGGCGCTGACGGCACCCGCCGCAAAATGCGCCGCCGCGCCCTCGGTCTGCTGGTACAGCAGCCCGCGCCAGGAAAGTTCCGAGAGGAAGTCGCTCATCGCAGGGAATATAAGGGTCCGCCCCGTGGTCGGCGTAGAGCGTACGGTGTGCAGCCCACGGCTGCCCTACAAAGCCGACGCCCGCTCGGCCGCCAATGCCAGGAACGCGTACAGCCTCGTGGTCACCGCCCCCAACTCGTGCTCCCGTCGTGCCACATCCCAGGCGCGCCGCGCCAGCGCAGGACCGGCCGCGCGCGACGTGATGCACGCACGCAATGCCGCGTCGATCGCAGCCGGCGCCGGATCCTCGGCAAAGTACGCGCACTGGTGTTCGTCGAGAAACCGGTGGGACGCGGCATCGTGCGGGCCGCAGGCGAGCATCGGCCGTCCTGCCGCCATGTAGTCGGTGACCTTCGTCTGGATCGACGACCGCGACATGTGCGCCTGTGATGGGTCGAACGACGACGCCACGAGCAGCAGGTCGCAGTCGCCAAGGGCCGCGCCGAGTGCTTCGTACGGAACCAGGCCGCCGTCCACCACGTCCCATCGCGTCCAGTCCGCGGCGTGCCGCCCCCAGAAGAAGCGGTCAGTGAAGAGCACGAACTCGATGTCCTCGCCCGCTGCGCGCAGCCGCTGCACGCCCTGCGCCACCGCCGCCACGGCGTCAAAGTGCATGGGCCACACCGAGCCGGCATAGGCCACGCGCACGCGCCCGGTGCGCGGTGCCGCAAGCGCCGCTGGCTCGCCCGCGTCCAGCGCCACGGCGTTGTGCACCACGTGCGCCGGGCGTTCGACGCCGCTGAACGCGTGCATCGACGTTTGCAGGTACGGCGAAATGGCCATCCAGGCGACCGACTCCCGCAGCAGCGCGCGACCGCGCGACGGCGCGTGAAATGCCAGCGATGGCCCGTGCGCATGCGCCATCCAATCATCCATCAGATACGTGACCTGTGGCACCGAGGCGCGACGATACCGCTCGGCCAGTGCAATGCCCACGGTCCCGGTCGGCACGGCGAGCACCAGTTGCGGATCGAAGCGGCGGATGGTCGCCTCGTCCCGCACCGGCCGCCAGCGCACCCACGCCGCGTCCACCGCGCCCACCGTACCCCGCAGCGCTTTCGCCAAACGCCCCGGAATGCCCGGCGCGGCGGGGAGCACCCGCGCGCCCGTTGCCATCGTGAATGGCGACACGGCGCTGCCACTCACGGCCAGCAGCGCGTCGGCGGGGTAGCGCGAGAACAGGTTGACGAGCGTGCGGCCCGCGCCGCGGCTCCCCGCCGAGAGGTCGGCGTCGGTGACCAGCAGGATGCGCGCCGCGCCGGCCGTCACGCCAGCCGCTGCTGCCAGGCCTCGACGATCTCGTCGAAGATCGTCGCCAGCGGCACGGTGATCGACCACCCGGGATAGTGCGCCATCATCTTGCGCAGGTCGCTGTAGTAGCAGATGTGGTCGCCGATGCGGTTGGTGGGGTCGTACTCGTGGCGCATCGGCGTGCCCGTGCGATCGCTCACCAACTGAAACGCTTCGAGAATCGAACAGGCGTTTCCCTTGCCGCCGCCGAGGTTGTACACCTCGCCCACACGCGGCGCTGCGATGAACGCCTCGGCAAACTTCGCCACGTCGCGCGAGTGGATGTTGTCGCGCACCTGCTTGCCCTTGTAGCCATACACGCGGTACAGGCCTCCCTCGACGTTCACCTTCACGAGGTAGCTCAGGAAGCCGTGCAGCTCCACGCCCGCGTGGCTCGGGCCCGTGAGGCACCCGCCGCGCAGCGCGCACGTGCGCATGCCGAAATAGCGCCCGTACTCCTGCACCAGCACGTCGGCTGCCACCTTGGACGCGCCAAAGATGGAGTGCGTCGACTGGTCGATGCGGAAGTCCTCGGCGATGCCGTGCGCAAAGGCCGCGTCGGCGTAGTCCCAGCGCGTTTCGAGTTCGGTGAGGTGCAGCTCGTTGGGCGCGTCGCCGTACACCTTGTTGGTGCTGAAGTGCACGAACGGCGCCCCAAGGCAGTGCGTGCGCGCCGCCTGCAGCAGGTTGAGCGTGCCGACCGCGTTGGTGTCGAAGTCGTCAAAGGGAATCGCTGCGGCGCGGTCGTGGCTGGGCTGCGCGGCCGCGTGCACGATGGCGTCGGGGCGCAGGTCGCGCACCAGCGCGTCGATGCCCGCACGGTCGCGCATGTCCACTTCGTGGTGGTGAAAGTCCTTCCATGTCGCCAGCAGCCGCTGTTGCATCCAGCGCGTGTCGCCGCCGGGGCCGAAGAAGACCGCGCGCTGGTTGCTGTCGACGCCGTGCACCTCCCACCCGAGGGCGGCGAAGTGGGCGACCATTTCCGAGCCGATGAGTCCGGACGAGCCGGTAACGAGAAGACGAGACATGCCTTGAAACTACAAATGCGCCGGGCAGGGGATAGGGTGCGCGGCGCACGGGTGCCAGGGGTGCCGGCGACCCACCCCCCTGCCCGCGCATCTCGGTAGTAGATTTTCCACCAATGAGAAAGCCCCTGCGCTACGCGCTCATTGCCGGCGCCTTCGTGACCACGTTCAGCGTCGGCTTCGTTGTGCTCGGCTGGATGCTCGTCTGCCGCGGCACCGAGTGCCCGTCCATCAGCGTGCTCGACCAGTACCGCCCGCGGCAGACGTCCAAGCTCTTTGCCGCCGACGGTCGGTTCGTCGCGGAACTGGGCATGGAGCGCCGCACACTGGTCCCCATCGAACAGATCCCCAAGGTGCTCCGCACGGCCTTTGTGATCACCGAGGACCGGCGGTTCTACGAGCATAGTGGCATCGACCTGCGGCGCGTCTTCGGCGCCGGCATCGTCAACGTGCTGCGCGGCGGCTACGCACAGGGCTTTTCGACCATCACCATGCAGCTCGCGCGCAATGTCTTCTCCAAGCAGCTGACGCGCGAGAAGACCATCCTGCGCAAGCTGCGCGAGGCGCGCGTTGCCCGAGAGATCGAGGGCAAGTACAGCAAGGACAAGATTCTCGAGCTGTACCTCAACCAGATCTACCTCGGCAGCGGCGCCTACGGCGTGGAGACGGCCAGCCAGCGCTACTTCGGCAAGTCGGTGCGCGACATCAACCTCGCCGAGGCGGCTACCATCGCCGCGCTCCCCAAGGCGCCCGGCCGTTATGATCCGCGCCGCTTTCCCGAACGCGCCATCCAGCGCCGCAACACCATACTCGAGCTGATGCGCCGTGAGGGCGCCATCAGCGACGCCGACGCCTCCCTGGCCAAGGCCTACCCGCTTCGCCTCGCCCACGGCGCGTCCAGCGACGTCGCCCCGTACTACGTGGAATGGGTGCGCCAGCAGCTCGAGGCCAAGTTCGGCGAACGCATCTACGAAGAAGGCATGCGCGTCTACACGTCGCTCGACCTCGAACTCCAGGGCGCCGCCGAGCGCGCGCTCGAGCGGCAGCTCAAGGCCGTCGAGGGCGGAGCGGCGGGGCCGTTTCCCCACCGCACGTTCGAGCAGCTCCTCGCCTCGGCGGCCGCCGATGAGCCGGCGCCCGGCAGCGTCACGCCGTACCTGCAGGGCGCATTTATCGTCCTCGATCCGCGCAGTGGCGCCGTGCGCGCCATGGTGGGCGGGCGCGACTTTGACGACTCCAAGTTCAACCGCGCCACGCAGGCGCTGCGGCAGCCCGGCTCCACGTTCAAGCCCATCGTCTACGCCACCGCCATCCAGAGCGGGCGCGCGCCGTCGTACATCCTCGACGACGCGCCGGTCGAGCTGCCGCAGGTGGCGGGCGACACCTGGCAGCCGCGCAACTACGACCTCAAGTTCGAAGGGCCGATGATCCTGCGGCGCGCGCTCTACCAGTCGCGCAACATGCCGGCCATCCGCCTCGGCATGGAACTGGGCGAGCAGAGCGTCGTCGACATGGCGCGCAAGTTCGGCATCACCACGCCAATCCCCGAATACCCCTCCATCCACATCGGCTCGGCCGACGTCTATCCACTGCAGATGGTGGCGGCGTACTCCACCTTTGCCAACCTCGGCTGGCGCGTATCGCCCATCGCGATTCTCCGCGTCGATGATGCCAAGGGCAAGGAACTGTGGAAGCCCGAGATCGTGCGCGAGCAGGTGCTCACGCCCGAAGAGTCGTGGTTGATGGTCGACATGATGAAGGACGTCCTGCGCCGCGGCAGCGCGGCCGGCGCGGTGGCCAACACGGGCTTCAACCTGCCCGCCGGCGGCAAGACCGGAACCACCAACGACTACACCGACGTCTGGTTCATCGGCTACACCGCCGACCTCGTGGCCGGCGTGTGGATGGGCTTCGACAAGCCGCAGAAGATCATGCCCAACGCGCAGGGCGGTCGGCTGGCCGCGCCGGCCTGGGCGCAGTTCATGATTGAGGCGTATCAGCGCAAGCCGGCGCCGCCAGACTGGCCCCGGCCTTCGTCGCTCGTCTCCCGTCAGGTCGACGAGCTCACAGGCCTGCTTGCCAATCCCGGCTGTCCCGCCGAGGATGCGTATTTCGAGTGGTTCATTCCGGGCACCGAGCCCATTGCGGAGTGCCCGCCGCGCGCCCCGGGCTCGCGTCCCGTGCCGATCGTCGACAAACGGCCGCCGCGGCCGCCGCCCGGCATGATGCCGGGTGCCACGCCAGGCACGTTCGTCAAGAAGCCATGACCGCCCGGCGCACCCGCTACCATGCGCGCTGGGTGCTCCCCATCGCAACGCCGCCCATCGAGGACGGCACCGTGGTCGTGGAGGGCGATCGCATTGCGTACGTGGGCCCTCGTGCGTCGGCGCCGGCTGGCGATGCCGACGACGACCTCGGGAACGCCGTGCTGATGCCGGGCCTCGTCAACGCCCACACGCACCTCGAACTCACCGTCATGCGCGGCTTTCTCGAGGAGTTGGCGTTCTTCGACTGGGTGCGCACGCTCACGCGCGCCCGCCGTCAGGTGCTCGACGAGGCCGCGCTCCTCGACAGCGCGCGACTCGGCGTGGTCGAGGGCCTGTGCGCGGGCGTCACCACGTTCGCCGACACGGGCGACTCGAGCGGGCCCTTTGACGCGCTGCGCGAACTGGGCGCGCGGGGCGTCGCGTTTCGCGAGGTCTTTGGGCCCGATGGCGCGCAGGTGGATGAGTCGATGGCCGGCCTGCGGGCCAAGGTCGTCGCCATGCGCGCGCTCGAGACGCCGCTCGTGCGGGTCGGCGTCTCGCCGCATGCGCCGTATAGCGTGAGCGACGCACTCTTTGCGGCCGTCGCCGCGTATGCCGTCGCCGAGGGGCTGCCGATCGCCGTGCACATCGCCGAGGGCGAGGACGAGTCGGCGCTCGTGGAGAGGGGGCAGGGGCCGTTTGCCGACTTCCTGCGCTCGCGCGGCGTGGAAGTCGAACCACGGGCGCGCTCTCCCATTACGCTGCTCGAACGCTGTGGCGTGCTGGCCGCGGGGCCACTCCTCATTCACGCCGTGCGCGCCGACGCACCCGATATCGCCACCATGGTGCGCCACCGGTGCAGCGTGGCGCATTGCCCGGCAAGCAACGCCAAGTTGGCGCACGGCATCGCCCCACTGCTGGAGATGCTCGATGCCGGGCTGGACGTCGGCCTCGGCTCAGACTCGATGGCCAGCAACAACCGCATGGACATCGTTGGGGAGGGGCGCCTCGCGTCGCTGCAGCAGCGGACCCGCACCGGCCGCGTCGATGCGCTGCCGGCCTCGCAGGTGCTCGACCTCGCGACGCGCGGTGGCGCACGGGCGCTGGGTCTCGGCGACACCCTCGGCGTCCTGGCCGAGGGCTATCAGGCCGACCTTGCCGCGTTCGACCTCGAGGCCGCCACCGGCCCCGTCCACGACATCGCCGCCGCCGTCGTCCATGCGGGGAGAACCCCTGCGCGCCGCACGGTGGTTGCCGGATGCCTGCGTGTGCGTGACGGCACCATCTTGCATGACGATCCTGCGCTCGCCCAGCGCGTTCAACAGCACGCGGATGTGCTGGGACGCTGGCGCCGCGACAATCCCACCGAGTACAATTCTCCCTGACCCTTCGGGAGTTGAGAGGCACCGTGTCGCATCAGCCAAGCCCCACTGGCGCTACCCAGAAGATCTGGCGTGATGGCGTCCTTGTTGATTTTCAGGACGCCAACATTCACGTCATGAGCCATGTCGTGCACTACGGCTCGTCGGTCTTTGAGGGCATCCGGTGCTACGAAACACCGACCGGCGGCGCCGTCTTCCGCCTGCGGGAGCACATGCGGCGCCTGATGGACTCGGCCAAGATCTACCGTATGGAGCTCAAGTACACGCTCGACGAGCTCTGCGAGGCCGTGGTGGACACCATCGCGGCCAACGGGCTCAAGGAGTGCTACATCCGGCCGCTGGTCGTGCGCACCGGCCAGAACATGGGCGTCCATCCGGGCAATGCGCCCATCGAGACCTTCATCATCTGCTGGATCTGGGGGCGCTACCTCGGCCCCGAGGCGCTGGAGCGCGGCGTGGACGTGCGCATCTCCAGCTGGCGCCGCGCGGCGGGCAGCACGCTGCCGACGATGGCCAAGGCCGGGGGCAACTACCTCAGTTCGCAGCTGACCAAGATGGAAGCCAAGGTCGACGATTACATCGAAGGCATCATGCTCGATGTGAACGGCCAGGTGTCCGAAGGGAGCGGCGAGAACCTCTTCCTCGTGCGTGACGGCATCCTGTACACGTCGGGCATCGGGGCCGGCATCCTGCAGGGCATCACGCGCAGCTCGGTGATTCGCATTGCGCAAGACCTCGGCATCGAAGTGCGCGAGTCGCCCATCCCGCGCGAAATGCTCTATGTGGCCGACGAGGTCTTCTTCTGCGGAACGGCCGCCGAACTGACTCCCGTACGGAGCATTGACCGCATGACGATTGGGGAGGGACATCGCGGACCGATGACCCACGCCATTCAGGATAAGTATCTCGGCATTGCCGCGGGCCGGATTCCCGATCCGTACGGCTGGCTGACGCCGGTTCCCAGTCCCGCGGCCGCAAGTAGATGACCATGCGGCCGCCGCGCATTGCCCTCACCCTCGCGGAGGAGTAAGTGCTCGTCGGCTGCCTCGCCCTCAACTCGTCGTTCGAACCGCTCACGCTCGTGCCCCTGCGCCGTGCGTTGCGGCTGGTCATCGACGGCAAGGCGGAGATCGTCGAGGCCGACGGCGCGCGGTCGGTGCGTTCGGCCAATCAGCACTTTCCGCACCCCGTCGTCATCCGGCTCACCAAGTACGTGCACGTGCCGCGGCGCTTCCGCCGCCACGTGACCAACACGTTCCTGTTTGCGCGCGACCATTACCGCTGCCAGTACTGCGGGCGCGTGTCGGCGGTGCTCAAGCCGCGCGAGTCGCTCACACGCGACCACGTGGTGCCGCTCTCGCGCGGCGGCGGGAACACGTGGACCAACGTCGTCACCGCCTGCAGTTCGTGCAACACGAAGAAGGCCAACCGGCTGCCCGGCGAAATCGGCATGCGCCTGCTCAACAATCCCGTTGAGCCGCACTTTGTGCACCTCAGCTGGGCCGTGCGCAAGCTGACGCCCACGCAGCGCAAGTACATCCGGATGTTCTATGGCGCCGCGACGCTGCACGAGCTGGCGCGGTCGGTGGAGAGCGAGGGCTGGCAATCCCCGTCGGTCACACGGCGCTAGCGCGCTTCAAACACCTCGGTCCGCTCCACGTATTCCCGCCGCTCGCCGCCCAGCAGTCGCGAGGCGAGGGTCTTGAGGCCGCGACCGATCACCGTTCCGGGATTCCGCTGCCCCCGCACCGCAGGCCGCAGTTCGCCGCGCAGCCACCGCTCCACTTCGTCGAGGTCGCTGAGCGCCAGCGTCTCCACCGTCAGCGACGCCTGATAGTAGACGCGCCGCCCGTTGGCCGGCGCGACAATGGCCGCGCGCACGGGCCGGGCCACCGCCGCCGCTGCGTCGTCGAGCAGCGAGAACTTGCCAAGTGAAAACGGGTGATCGCCCTCCACCTGCGTCACCTCGTATGCGTGGTCCAGTGCCACCCAGCGCACCACCACGTCCCACTCGGTCGCCCGCTCGAGGTCGTTGGTCCACCCGCCCACACTCCACAACTCCACCGTGAAGTGCAGGCGCGCCGGAAAGCCACTCGACAGCAGTTCCTGCATCTTGCGGCCGGCCAGCATGTGCGCGGCCACCACCACCGGGCCCGTGCGCGTCACCTGGTCGGCCGCCGGCGCGCTGATCGCCAGGGTCGGCCGCGCTTGCGTCCATGCCGCCGCCGGCGTCGTGCCAAGCAGCACGGCGACGGCCAACAGGCGAAGGCGCAGGGTGCGTGGCATCAGAAGCGGTGCTGCACCCGGACGATCACATTCACGGGCTCGCGCGCGGTCGTAGTCGCCTTGGCGACGTACAGACCCAGTGAACCGAAATCGACGCCCGCGCCGATGTCGGCGCGGAACGTCCCGAACGGCGGCAGCTCGTCCTTGGCATACGTCGTCGCCAGATCGGGGGCGCCGACGTTCCATCCACGTCCCGCATCGGCAAACAACACCCACGCCGCGCGCCGATTGAACCCGGGACGCCACCAGTCATCCCTGGCATCGTTTCGCATCCACCCCACGTTGAAGTCGCCGCGGAACTCGGCTTGAAACAGCATCACGCGGTCGCAGTTGGCCGGCGCGCCCGGCAACGCCGTACCGCCGCACGTCAGCACGTCGGGGTTCACGCGCCATGCCCGACGGAAGTCGTAGCCAGGCAGCGTGCCCGGGCCGCCCACCGACAGGCGGCGCTCCATCGGCAGCCGGTCGCCCGACATCCATCCGGCCGCGACGACGCGCAGGTTCAGCGACGCATCCGGAGCGAGGCGCGTATAGCGGCGTGCATCCACGAAGCCGCGCGTGTAGCCAATGTCATCGCGTCGCGGCACCCAACGGTCGGCGACGAGCGTGCCCGTCCCGCGCTCCACCTCGGCGTCGAGGTACCAGCCCCCCCACAGCGCACTCAGGCGGCGGCGCGTGTCGACACGCAGGCGCGTGGTCGCGAGGTGCATGGGGCCCTCGTCCATCCGCGGGTTGGGCCGCCACGGCTCCTCGCGGCGCAGCAGCGAAACGGGATCGCGCTCCCGCACATCCTCCCAGCGCTCGGTGCCGAGTGAGAACGTCAGGTCCGCGTCGACGCCCGCGTGCAACTTCACGAATCCGACCCCGCCATGCCGACGATAGTAGTCGCTGAAATCGCGATGCAACGCAAACGCGGCCAGCCCGCCCTCGGCGTCGCCCATCTGCCAGCCTTCGACACGGTCCACGATGTCGAATGCCCGCCCGCCCACGCCCACGCCCAGCGTGCGTCCCAGTTGCAGTTCGCTCGTCGCGTCGTGACCCAGCGTGCCGCGGTTCCACGCCACGGGGCCCGCCGTGCGCACGATGCCGTAGGCATCGAGCGTGAAGCGTCCCCAGCCGGTCACCTGGTGGATGCGCGGCCCGATCAGTATCGGGAGACCCTCGACGCGATTGTAGGTGTGCGCGCTGGTGAAGGTCAGGTCGCGCCACGAGCGGTCATCCGACGGTGGCGGTCGGCGATGCGGCCGGCGCTGCCACCACGCGTCATCATGCAGGGGGTCGGTCTCCGGCACGAGGCGCTGCTCGGTCACATGGTATCGCAGCAGCTCGGGCTGGCGCTGTACCTCGCCGCTCACCGTCGCCCCCTCGCGTCCGGCAATCGTGCCACCCACCACAATCAACCCGCCGCTGATCGTCGCGCCAGGCGCCAAGCGCACATCGGCATTGATGGCCACCAGCGTGCCGGTGATCCGGCCGGCCACGCGCACCGGTCCGTTGAGCACGGCCACATCGCCGGCGATGGTACGATCGACGGCGACCTCGTAGGCGCCGGTCACACGCAGCGTGCGCTCGGCATTGTAGACCGCCACGGCAGCGCCGGGAATGTCGCGCGCGGGTGCTTCGCGCTGTTGCGCCCGCGCGGTCGACGCGAAGGCGAGGAGGCCCAGCGCAATGGTCCGGAGTTGCTGCCCGCGAGTCATGGTGTGTCCTCGGATGCTGGAGACACCCTCATTGGAGCAGGGCGCGTGCCGCAGCGTCCCGCGCAGCCTAATCGACAGCAGGGCACGCACTTGCCTCGGGCGCAGCGTTTCGGGCGGGCGAAGAAGTCGCAGGGATGGGTCACAGGCGTGTCGTTTCATCACTCGCCGGCGTCGGGCTGCAACCCGAGCCGGCGCATGCGACGGTACAGGTTGGGACGGTCCGTGCGCAGGCGCCGCGCCGCGTCAGCCACCACGCCGTTGGCGGCCGAGAGCGCGCGCGTGATCAGCAGCTTCTCGTACTCGTCCAGCGCGTCGCTGAGCGTCAACTCGGGCTGCACGAGGTCGGGGAGCGACGGCGCGGAGAGCGGTTCCAGCGGCAGCACGCTCTGCACGGCCTCGGCCCCGATGGACCGTCCGGCGTACAGGATCGCCAGGCGCTCGACGATGTTGGCGAGCTCGCGCACGTTGCCGGGCCAGCGATAGCGCGCCAGCGCATCCACCCCTTCGGGCGTCCACAACGGCATCGCCTGCGCCGACCGACGACGCTGCAGCGCCGCGAAGTGCCGCACCAGCGCCGGCACGTCGTCGGGGTGTTCACGCAAGGGAGGCACCGGCAGGGGAATCACGTTCAGCCGGAAATACAGGTCCTCACGGAAGTTCCCTTCGCGCACCGCGCGTTCGAGGTCGCGGTTGGTCGCGGCGAGAATGCGCACGTCCACCTTGATCGACCGCCCGCCGCCGACGCGCTCGATTTCGCGCGCCTCGATTGCGCGCAGCAGCTTCGACTGCGCTTCGGGCCCCAGGTCGCCCACTTCGTCGAGCAGCAGCGTGCCCGTGTGCGCCAGCTCAAAGCGGCCCAGGCGGCGCTCGGTGGCGCCCGTGAACGCGCCGCGTTCGTGGCCGAACATCTCGCTCTCCACGAGGTCACGCGGAATCGCCGCGCAGTTGACGCGCACAAACGGTTTTTCACGTCGCGCACTCTCGGCGTGGATCGCAGCGGCCACCAGTTCCTTGCCGGTCCCGGACTCCCCCGTGATGAGCACCCGCGCGTCGGTGGGCGCCACGCGCGCAATGAGCTCGCGCACGACGCGCAATGCCGGACTGTCGCCCACCAGCTGGCCATGCAGCCCGAGGTCGGCGCGCAGTGCGGTGCGCTCGCGGCGCGCCATGCGCAGCTCGAGCGCGCCGGCGAGCGCCAGCAGCACGCCCTCGGGCGTCAGGGGCTTCTCGAGAAAGTTCACCGCCCCCAGCCGCGTCGCCTTCACGGCGTCGGCCAGTCCCGCGCGCCCGCTCATCATCACCACGGGCAGCTCGGGAAACCGCTCGCGCAGCTGCTCCAGTGTTGCCATCCCGTCCAGCACGCCCGGCATCATCAGGTCGAGCAGCACGAGGTCGGGCTCCCACTCGAGCGCCCGCGCAACCCCCGACTGTCCGTCGCTTGCGTCGCGCACCTCGAAGCCCTCGGCCTCGAGCAGCGCCCCCACCATCCGGCGGATGTTGGGTTCGTCGTCGATGATCAGGACGGACGGCATCAGGCGCTCACGGGTGCGCGGGGGGAATCTGCGACGGCGCCTTTTCCGCCAGCAGCTTGGTGACGAATCGCTGGCCCTCGGACACGCGCTCCACCTCGAGCGCGATCGACTCCACGGCCCGCTCGATGCGGTCCAGGCGTTCCGTGACGTCGCCGATCGGAAATGCGGGCGCGCCGCGGTTCTCCAGTCGACGGGCCCACGCGCGCACCAGCGGATAGAAGATGCTGCTGAGCGTGCCGAAGACGATCGCCACGATCGCCACGTCGCCGCCAACGGCCGCATGCACTACCGACCCCGTGGCCCCGGCCATCGGTGCCAGTTCGGCGAGCATCATCGCCGCCGACATCATGATGCCGACTCGGGCGCGCGCGGCATCGTCGCCGCGGGCCGCTCCGCCAGCAACTTCGTCGTGAACCGCTGCGCCTCGGAAATGCGCTCCACCTCGATGGCGATCGACTCCACTGCTGCTTCGATGCGCGCCAGCCGCTCGACCGACTGTGCGTCGGCACCGGGCAGCGCGCCGCGCTCGTCGCGGCGGATCTTGGCGCGCACCATCGGCACGCCGAGGACGATGGCGACGACCATCGCGAAGAAGGCAATCGGGACCAGCACGTCGGGACCGTTCATTGATGGCGCTCCTCGCGGTGTTCGTGCATGGCCGGAAAGACCATGCGGATTTCGGTGCCTGCTCCGGGTGTGCTCTCGGCTTCCACGTGGCCGCCGTGCGCCGTCACCGTTTGCTTCACGATTGCCAACCCCAGGCCGGTGCCTGCGGTCTTGTCCGTCACATACGGGTCCCAGATGCGCGGCAGTCGCTCGGCGGCAATGCCGCAACCGTGGTCGCGGATCGCCACCACCACCTCGTCTGCGCGCCGGTGCACCCGCACCTCCAGGCGGTTGCCGCCGCCGCACGACTCCACCGCGTTGATCAGCACGTTGGCAAAGGCGCGGTGCAGCGCGTCATGCTGTCCCTGTACGAGTGGCAGATGCGCCTCGGTTTCGACTTCCAGCTGCATGGCCTCCGGCACGCTCGTGCGCGCGGCGTCGCGCGCGAGATCGCCGAGGTCGAGCGCGGCCATCGGGCCCTCGGGCAGGCGGCCAAACTGGCTGAAGCTCCGCGCCATGGCCTCGATGCGCTCGCTCTCGGTCGAGAGCACGTCCAGCGTCTCCTGCAGCTCGGGCGCGGCGTCGCGCCGCAGCCGCGCAATGGCGAACCGGATGGGCGTCAGCGGGTTCTTGAGTTCGTGCGCCACCTGCCGCGCCGATTCGCGAAACGCCTCGAGACGCTCGGCGGCAATGGCGCTGTCGCGGCCGGCTTCCAACTCCGCGGCCATCTCGCGCATCCGGTGGCGGAGCACCGCAAATTCCGGCGCCCCCCGCCGCGCACCTTCAGGCGGTACCGGCTCGCGCCGCGCGATCCGCTCGGTCCATCCCACCAGTTCGTTGAGTGGCCGGCTGAGCTGGCGGCTCAGGTGGCCGGCGATGCGTGACGCGAGGTACGTGAGCAGCGCGAGCAATACCAGACCCACCGCCAGAAGCGCCGGTCCAGTTTGGCGTGCGAGGTATTCAAAGCGCCTCGCCTGCGTCACGGAGCTGGCAAGCTCCTGCTCGTGACGCGTCAGCGCGGCGCGCGCCTCCTCCGATCCCGGCGCACGCTGCGCCGTCCGCACGGCACGTGTCCCCGACGCTGCCACGCTGTCCCACGCGGCGGCTCCGCTCATGCGTGGCAGCACGCGGCTCGTCGCCCCGCCCCATGCGACCGTCAGGACCACCGACGGCACGAGGGCAAACAGGGCAAGCATCAGAAAGAGCCGCGCGCGGAAGCTGAGTGGCACGCTGGTGGGTACGGGGAGGTGCACTGTGGAGTTTCCGTTTAGACACGACCCCCGAAACTTGCTACCGGCGCGGAGTTGCGGCCATATACGCGCTTTGGCCGACGGGTGCCGCCCGGCCCTCGCGTGCATTAGATTTGGCACTCAGAGGTCCCGGACGCTGCCGATGATCGCATGATCATCGGCTTCGCCCGTGACCTCCGGGGCTACCAAGCGTCCGCGCCACTGTCGTCTTCCGGCACCGCCGGCAGAGTGAGTGAGCGTGCTCGCGGCCCCTTCCGCAACCGGTGCCTGCCGGCCAGCCGCCTCACGAGGCGCGGCAGTCAGGACACCGTGGATAACCAACCACGGGCAGCCGCCGCCATCAGTCCCATCGGGGACTGTGCTGGTGCGTTCGCCCCCGGGCCACTGCGCCCGGCCAACGCGAGAAGGCATGAACAATCGTCACCTGCGGAGCACCCCGCTCCGCGTCCCCGTCGCTCCGCTGCATCGCGGACCGCAGGCTGCGGCGCACGCCGCCGCCGGTCTCCTCGGCTCCCCGCACGCCGCGCCCAATGCGGCCCTGCTCATCGATTTCGACAACGTCACGATGGGCATCCGGTCGGACCTCCAGACCGAACTGCGCAACCTCCTCTCCTCCGAGATCATCAGCGGCAAGGTCGCCGTGCAGCGCGCCTACGCCGACTGGCGCCGGTACCCGCAGTACATCGTGCCGCTGTCGGAGTCGTCCATCGACCTGATCTTCGCCCCCGCCTACGGCTCGTCCAAGAAGAACGCCACCGACATCCGCCTCGCCGTGGATGCCATGGAACTCATCTTCACGCGCCCCGAAATCGGCACGTACATCCTGCTGTCGGGCGATTCCGACTTCTCGTCGCTCGTGCTCAAGCTCAAGGAGTACGGCAAGTACGTCATCGGCGTCGGCATCCGCGAGTCGTCCAGCGACCTGCTCGTGCAGAACTGCGACGAGTACTACAGCTACAATGCGCTGGCCGGCCTGGTGAAGTCCGGCGACGAGGCCACCGCGCAGAAGTGGGATCCGTGGGAGCTGGTCACCGAGGCAATCACGCGCATGTCCAAGAACGGCGACGTGATGCGCTCCGACCGCCTCAAGCAGGTGATGCAGGAAGTCGACCCGACGTTCGACGAAAAGAACCTCGGCATGTCCAAGTTCTCGCGCTTCTGCCAGGAGGCGTCGCACAAGGGGCTGGTGCACGTCACCAAGCTCGAGAACGGCCAGCTCGAAGTGGCGCTGCCGAATGCGCCGCGCAAGGATGCGCCCAAGGCTGCCGATGCGCCCGCCGCCGTGGCGGCGCCCGCGCGTGAAGACGACGAAGCGCGTGGCCGTCGTGGCCGTCGTGGCGGTCGCGGCCGTGGCCGTGATCGTGAGCGCGGCGGTGAGCCTCGTGTCGAGGGCAGTGTCGAGGTGCCGGGCGCCGCAGGGGCACCGGTCGCCACGTCGGCGCCGGTGGTCGCACCGACCGCTGCCGCGCCGGCTGCGTCGGCCAGGCCGGCCGTACCGTCGGGTACGCCGCACGCTGCCGCGCCACACCACCCGCGTCACGAGCGTCGCCCCGCAGCGCCGGCCGTCGACGCCACCATCGGCCTGGCGGGCGTGCGCCTCACGCGCGACGAGGCGTTCTCGCTCGTGCGTCGCGCCGTCGAAGCGCTCGCCACGGGCGATGCGTCAGCGTTGGCCGAGGCGGTGCGCGTCAAGGCGCGTGAACTGCTGGGCCGCGACAGCGAGTCGCTGAGCGAGCGCAACTTCACGCGCATCCTGCGTGACACGCACGATGCCGGTGCGGTGGATGTACGCCGCCGCGGTGATTCGTTCGAGGTGTCGCGTGTGGAAGGCACGGTGAGTGTCGCCGACCAGCTCAGCGCCGCCGAGGCGCAGGCCAAGGCCGACGCGCCGCCCGCACCCGCGACTGCTCCTGCGCCGCGTGGCGTGGGTGCGTCGCGTGGGTTGCCCGCCAAGGGTGGGCGCACGGCCAAGGTACCGCCGTCACTGCTCCTGCTCGGTGTGGTCGATGAGACGCCGACGCAGGCCCCCGTTGCTGCCGCTCCGGTGTCACCCGCAGCGACTGACGTTGCTGCCGTGCCTGCCAAGGGCGGCCGAGGCCGCAAGCCCGCAGCGAAGACGGCGGCTGCACCCAAGGCCGCTGCCGCGCCGAAACCCGCTGCAGCCCCCAAGGCTGCTGCGGCTGCCAAGGCCAAGCCCGGTCGCAAGCCGGCCGCCAAGAAGGGGCCTGCGGCCTAGAGCGATATCGCGCACACGCAGCACCAGTGCCGCAGACGCCGCGTCTCCATGGGGGACGCGGCGTCTGTCGTTGTGTACTCCGCATCGCCGCGCGTGCGCAAACGAGGGCGGGTCCGTGTTGGACCCGCCCTCGTCACCATCGTGTCGACCGTCTCTATCTCAGCTTCTCAATCGAGCTGCCAAACCGGTACCGCAGTCCCAGCTCCCAGAACGACGTGAAGCCGTCGCCATTGATCAGCCAGGTGCCCGATCCCCTGGTGGGCATGATCGTGTACTGCGCGTACGGAGCAAAGTCGCGCCACGTCACCATGAAGCCCCCCGTGACCGTCGCCTTGGTCCGGGCCCGCGCATCATTGGTGCGCGCCATCGCCGCAGAGTCGAGCGGCGTCGGAATGGCCGCCACGCCCACGGGACGCGCCTTGCTGATGAAGTTGAATGAGTAGCCCGCGCCGGCATACGGCCGGAACCAGCTCCAGTTGGGCAGGAAGACGATGCCCTGGAACCCGAAGCGCCGCAGGTCGGTCATCGCCACCTTGCGCACGCCCGAGACATTCGGGTCCGGTGCGGTCGACGTATCGTTGAAGTAGGCCTGCGACCCGTAGACCTGCAGGGCCCACCGCTGGCGCGTGATAAGCCAGTCGGCCGAAATCATCGGCGCGTCGACGCGATGGATGGTCGTCGGGAAGCTGATGCGGCCGCCCCCAACCCCCCAGTACCAGGAGTTGTCGGTTGCCGCGGTTGCCTGCTGCGCAGCGGCGGCAGCCGGAAGAAGCGCCGCCAGGGAGAGCGCGCGGCCAAGGCGTGAGAACGTACGCATGCTAGACCCCTCGAAAAGGAGGATCGCCGGCCCACCCGTGATGCCGCGCGACGCTGGGTGTCGCGCGGTGACAGGTGCAGCCAGTGGTACCGGATAAAGACGATGCGTCCCGTTCCCGGGTCACGGAAACGGCCGCGCTACTTCGCGAGCCCCACCCGTCGCGCCACATTCGCGATGGCGCGCACCGCGTAATCCAGGTCGTCCGTCGAGTGCGCCGCCGAAATTTGGCACCGGAGGCGCGCCGTCCCCTGCGGCACCACCGGAAAGCCGAACCCGGTGACAAAGATCCCCTCGTCGAGCAGCATCTCGCTCATCCGGATGGCGTGCGCCGTCTCGCCGATGATGATCGGCACAATCGGCGTCTCGCCCGGCAGCGGGGTGAAGCCCGCCTCCACGATCGCCTGGCGGAAGTACTTCGTGTTGTCGCGCAACTTCTGCACGCGCTCCGGATGCGCCTCGACATACTGCACCGATGCCAGTGCGCTGGAGGCCACCGTCGGCGGCAACGCGTTGGAGAACAGCTGCGGCCGCGACCGCTGCGTCAGCATGTCGCACAGCGCCGCGTTGGCCGCCACGAAGCCGCCCGCCGCCCCACCCAGTGCCTTGCCGAGCGTCGAGGTGATCACGTCCACCTCGCCCACCACCCCAAAATGCTCGGCGGTGCCACGCCCCGTGGCGCCCAGCACCCCCGTGGAGTGCGAGTCGTCCACCACCACAATGGCGTCGTGGTCACGCGCGATCTGCAGGATCTCGGGCAGCTTCGCGATGCTTCCTTCCATCGAGAACACACCGTCAGTCCAGATGATTCGCCGGCGCGCCGCCTTGTTGGCCACCAGCTTCTCACGCAGGTCGTCCAGGTCGCCGTGCTTGTACACGGCCGTCGTGCACTTGGTGATCGCCTTGGCCAGGCGCACCGAGTCAATGATCGACGCGTGGTTCAGCGCGTCGCTCACCACGAAGTCACCCTCCTCGGCGATCGTCGCGGTGAGCCCCTCGTTGGCGTTCCAGCAGCTGACGAACGACAGCGCCGCCGGCGTGCCGACAAAGCGGGCCAGGGCCGCCTCGAGCTCGCGGTGCACGGCAAACGTGCCGCAGATGAAGCGCACGCTGCCCGTGCCTGCCCCGGAGGAGCGCAGGCCGTCGACGCCCGCCTGCACCACCGACGGCTCGTTGCAGAGCCCCAGATAGTTGTTGGAGGAAAGGATGAGCACCTCGCCGCGCCCTTCCATCTGGACGCGCGCCGCCTGCGGCGATGCGAGGTAGTTGAGGCGCTTGTACACGCCGTCGGCTTTCAATTGCGCGACGGAGCCTTCGAGCGAGGCGGTAAATGCGGTGTTCAAGGACATGGTATGGTCAGCCGGTATCGGCGGCGTAGGCAGTTGGTTGGCGTGTGGTCTGTCGTAGGCTGTCGGACGCTAATCGATCTCGAACACCACCTTGCCCGCCTCGCCGCTCTTGATCGCCGCAATGGCCTCGGCGTGCTGCTCGAGCGGGAACCGGTGGGTGATCACCGGCGTCGGGTCGAACTTGCCCGAGCGCAGGAACTGCGTCATCTGGATCCACGTGTCGTACATCCGGCGTCCCACGACGCCGTACACCGTCACGCCCTTGAAGATGATCTCGGTGGCGAGGTTCATCTCCATCGGCTTCGCAGGAATGCCGAGCATCTGCACCCGGCCGCCGACGCGCACTTCCTTGAACGCCTGATGCACCGCGGCCGGCACGCCCGCCATCTCGAGCACCACGTCCACCCCAAGGCCGTCGGTGGCCTTCTTGACCGTCTCTGCCACCTGGTCGGGATGCACCGCGAAGTGCGCGCCCATCGTGCGCGCCAGCGCCAGGCGGCGCGGGTTCACATCGCTGGCAATGACGCAGCTTGCGCCCGCCGCCACGCAGATGCCCGCCGCAAAGATGCCAATCGGCCCGCAACCGGTGATGAGCACCGTGTTGCCCGGAATGTCGGCCGTGAGCGCCGTGTGAAACGCGTTCCCCATCGGATCGTGAATGCCGCCGATCTCGAACGCGATGTTGTCATCGAGATGCCAGACGTTGCCGGCCGGCATCGCGATGTACTCGGCAAAGCAGCCGTCGCGGTCGACGCCGATGATGCGCGTGTTTGGGCAGACATGCGAGTTGCCCGTGCGGCACAGATGGCAGCGGCCGCAGACGATGTGGCCCTCCGCCGTCACGCGCTGGCCCTCGTGCACGTCGGTGACCAGCTTGCCCACCTCCACCACCGTGCCGGCAAACTCGTGCCCGACGGTGAACGGCGGCTTGCAGCGCCCCTTCGCCCAGTCATCCCAGTCGTGGATATGCACGTCAGTGCCGCACACGCCGGTGCGGGAGACCTTGATCAGCACTTCATCGTCGCGGATGGTCGGAACCGGGACGTCTCTTAGTACGAATCCCGCAGCGGGGGATTCCTTGACGAGCGCTTTCACGCGCGGATGCTCCGGAAGCTGGTTGGTGGGCACCGGCCACGAGCTGCCGGTGCGCGGATCCGATGTTCACCGGAACACCAGATACTGAAACGTCGCCCTCCACATCGCCTGATGCTAGGGCAACGCGCTTCGACCCCGGTGTGCTGGCGCACCGGGGCGGGGGCGGCGAAATTGGCGACGACACGCGAGCGCACGCCGATAGCCACCGATACTCCGTTTGATGTCTAGCCTTCAGCCCGCCCACACGGAGTCCGCACCACTCCCCACGCGCACCATCGTGGCGTGGCTTGCCGTGTACGCGCTCGTCGGGATGGTGTCGTTTGCCGGCCTCTACGGCTCCATCGCGAAGGTGATGCCCATCTGGCTGCCGGTGGGCGTCTCGTTGGCGCTGCAGTTGCGCGCCGCGCCGCAGCAGCGCCTGGCGATAGCACTCATCCACTTTGTCGTCGAGCTGAGCCTCGAGGTAGTCTTCGGCAAATACCCGAATCCGGGACTGCACCTCGCCTACGCCGCCGCCGTGGCGTTCGAGTCGTACATCGCGGCGGTCATTGCCATGTGGCTCACCGGTGGACGGGAGCTTCGCCTGGCCACCGTGGCCGAATTGCGCACGTTCCTCATCGCCGCTGCCGCGTCGACCGTGCTCGCTGGCGCGCTCGCGGCAATCGCCGAGATTCGGTACTTCCCGGACGAGACGTACCTGTCCGCAGTGGCCACGTGGGTGCAGGCGGACCTCGTCGCGTTCATCGTGCTCACGCCGCTGGCCCTGATGTCCTCCGAGGATGTCGAACTGAAGCTGCGTGGCCGGGTCGTGCATGCCCTGGTGCTCTTCGCCACCGTCATCCTCGGCACCGCGCTCCTCTTCGGCCAACCGGTGGCGGCGGGTTCCCGGCTGGTGGCACTCACGTTCCTGCTCTTTCCGCCGCTCATCTGGGCCGCGCTGGCCTTTGGCGTGCTCGGCGCCGCCACCTCATCCGTGGTGCTGTCGATTCTCATCGGCCTGCTGACGGAACAGAAGCTGGGCCCCATCGCTGCCCTGCAGTTCGACGAGTTCACGCGCCAGGCCATCGCGCAGGGCTTCGTGGGACTCCTCGGTGTGTCGGCGCTGACGCTCGGGGTGCTGACCCGGCAGAATCGCGGCATGCAAGCGACCCTGCGCGATGCGCTCGCCGATGCCAGCGAGGCTGCGGAGCGCTTTCGGTCGTTCTTCGATGGGACGCCCGAGATGCTGGCCGCCGTCGACCGCGAAGGGCGTGTGGTGCTTGCCAACAGGCGCTGGATGCAGGAGTTCTCGGCGTTCTACAATCAGGAGCACGTGGTGGGCCTGCACGTCGAGGCGCTGGCGGCGGGTGCTGGCGACGAGGCGTCGGCCACTGTGCTCTGGTGGCGCCTCGCGCTCGCCGGCGAGTCCGTCGTCACCCCGTGGACGGTCTCGCGGTGGGACGGATCGACGAGCGTGTACGAGATGGCGCTGTCGCCGCTGCACGATCCGGCGGGGCGTGTCGTCGGGGCGTACATGTCGGTACGTGATGTGGCCGATCTGCGCGAGCGCCAGGAGGCGGAGTCGCGCGCGCGGCGCCTCGAGACGGTGGGACGTTTTGCCGGCGGCGTCGCCCACGACTTCAACAATATCGTCACCGGCATGCAGGGCTACGCGCAGCTGCTTGGCGATTCGATTCCCGAGGACCATCCGGGCCGCGAGGACCTCGAGGAGATCCGCAAGGCGGGCGATCGCGCCGCCGCGCTCACGCGGCAGCTCCTGGCCTACGCGCGGCGTCAGCTCATCGAGCCGCGGCAGGTGCACGTGCTCGAGTTGCTGCATGGGGTGACGGGGCTGCTGCGGCGCGTCATCGGCGAGGGCATTGCGCTGGAAGTGCGGGAGCACCCCGACCTGTGGCGGGTGCGCGCCGACCCCGGCCAGCTCGAGCAGGTCATCATGAACCTCGCCGTCAATGCGCGTGATGCGATGCCGTCAGGCGGCCGGCTGGTGATCGAGTGCGAGAACATCACCGTAGGCGCCACCGGCGCGCCCGCCCGTGACATGGCCCCCGGCGAGTATGTGTCGATTGCCGTGAGCGACACGGGCGAGGGCATGCCGCCCGAGGTCCTCGAGCGCGTCTTCGAACCGTTCTACACCACCAAGCCGCAGGGCAAGGGGACCGGACTCGGCCTCGCCACCGTCGACGGGATCGCGCGCCAGCTCGGCGGCGCCATCAGCGCCGCCAGCATCGTCGGCATCGGCACCACGCTCTGCGTCTTCCTCCCGCGCGATACTGGGCCGGTGCAAGGTGCGTCCCCCGCTGACCCAGTGACCATCCCGCGCCCGCAGGGCCATGAACACATCATCCTCATCGAGGACGACGATGCCCTGCGCACCCTCGCGCGCCGCGTCCTCGAGCAATGTGGGTTCACGGTGGATTGCCATGCCGATGGTGCCGCGGCATTGGCCATCGACGACGCAACGCTCGCGCGTGCGGCCATGCTCGTCACGGACCTCGTGCTCCCCGGCCTGCACGGCAAGGAGATCTCCGATCGCCTGCGCCAGCGTGCGCCGCATCTCGTGATCCTCTATGTGTCCGGCTACGCCGAAGTTGCCGTCTCGCATCACGGGATCCTCGACGGGGGCGTGAACTTCCTCGAGAAGCCTTTCACGCCCGAACGGCTCGCCGCCAAGGTGCGCTGCCTGCTCGACGCGCGAGCATAAGGACGCGCTGTGTGCGCGTGCTGTGTGCGCGTGCAGTGTGCGCGTGCAGTGTGCGCGTGCTGTGTGCGCGGCGCAGTGTGCGCGGGGCGATCTTGGGCTACAGCAGTCCGGCCGTCTGTCCGCCGTCCACCTGTATCGCCGTGCCCGTGACGAAGCTCGCCCGCTCCGAGGCGAGGAACGCCACCACCGCCGCCATTTCGTGCGGCGCGCCCACGCGCCCCAGCGGCACATGCTCGGCGCGGCGCGCCAGCAGCACCTCCACCGACACGCCCTGACGCGCCGCGCGCTGCGTGGCAAGTTCGGCGGCACGCGCCGTGTCGAAGTGGCCCGTGAGCACGGTGTTCACCAGCACGCCATCGGCTGCCACCTCGTTGGCCATCGTCTTCGCAAAGCCAAGCAGCCCCGCGCGCGCCGTGTTGGAGAGCAGCAGCCCCGGCTGCGGCTGCTTGGCGGCAAACGACGTGAGAAAGACCACGCGCCCCCACCGGCGCGCGCGCATGCCGGCAAGGGCGGCCTGCGCCAGTTCCACCGACGCGAGGAGATTCAGCCGCAGGGCGCGCTCGAACTGCTCCATGGTTGCTTCGGCCACCGTGGAGGTCGGCGGACCGCCCGCGTTGGCCACCACGACATCAACCCGCCCCAGCGCCGCCTCGACGCGGCGCACGCACTCGGTCGGTGCGCCCGGCGCCGCGAGATCCGCGGGGACGGCAATCACCCGCACACCATGCCGCGCGGCGAGGTCGTCCGCGACCACACGCAGCTCCGCGTCGCGCCGCGCCACAATGGCCACGTCGCAACCTTCGCGCGCCAGCTCTTCGGCGATCGCGCGCCCCAGCCCCGACGACGCGCCGCCCACCAAGGCGACCTTTCCTCGCAGTCCAAGATCCATCGTCAAGCCTCCACGGTGGCGGCCACATCGGCCGCCTCGACGCGTACGGCGCACACTTTGAATTCCGGGATGTGCGCGTAGGGATCGAGCGCCGGATTCGTGAGCAAGTTCGCTGCCGCCTCGCGATAGTGCATGGGCACAAACACCATGTGCCGTGCCACACGGTCGCTCACCCGCACGGCGATCCGCACCTGCGCGCGGCGCGACGTGACCAGCACGTCATCGCCGTCGCGCACGCCCAGATCCGCGGCGTCGGCCGCGTTGAGCTCGACGGTCGGTGTGCTCTCGCGCGCATCGAGCGCGGCCGAGCGTCGCGACATCGTCCCCGTGTGCCAGTGGTACATCTGGCGCCCGGTGTTGAGGAAGAACGGATACTCCTCGTCGGGAAGCTCCGCGGGTGGCAGATATTCCACCGGCACCATCGTGGCCCGTCCGTCGGGAGTGGGGAACCGGTCGGCGAACAAAAAGTCGGTGCCCAGGTGCGTGGCGTCCGGCACCGGGTACTGCAGCCCCTGCCGGTGCTCGCGCAGCCGCGCGTGGCTGACGCCGCGCAGCGTGGGCGTCACGCGGGCAATCTCGTCCTGCACCCCCGCGCTGTCGGTGTACGGCGTGCGCACCCCGAGACGCCGGGAGAGGTCGAGCAGGATGCCGAGGTCCTGCCGTGCCTCGCCCGGCGGTTCGATGGCCTGCTCAAACAGCTGGACGCGGCGCTCCGTGTTGGCGAACGTCCCCGTCTTTTCGGCGAACGACGCGCCCGGCAGCACCACGTCGGCGTAGCGCGCCGTCTCTGTCAGGAAGATGTCGTGCACCGCGAGGAACTCGAGGTCGCGAAACCACTCCTCCGCGTGCGACACGTCGGGGTCGGAGATGATCGGGTTCTCACCCATGATGTACATGGCGCGCACCGGCGAATCGGCGCCGACAATCTGCGTCACCTTGCGACCGACCTTCAGCGACAGCGACTCGGCGTCCACGCCCCACGCGGCCGCAAACGACGCGCGGACCTCCGGGTCGTCCACGCGCTGATAATCCGTATAGGCAAACGGCACCGCCCCCATGTCGCTCGCACCCTGCACGTTGTTCTGCCCGCGAATGGGGATCATCGCCTTGCCCCACTGGCCAATCATTCCGCACGCGAGCATCAGGTTCAGCAGCGACGTCACGATGTCGGTGCCCGTGTGGTGCTGCGTGAGTCCCATCGCCCAGAGCGTCGCCGAGCGTGGGCCGCGCGCGTACCGTTCGGCGGCGCGGCGGATGAGCCCGGCGGGCACGCCAGTGATGGACTCCGCCGCCTCCGGCGTGTACGGCGCCACCGCGGCGCGCACGGCGTCGAATCCGTGCGTGCGTGCCGCGATGAACGCGGTGTCTTCGAGGCCACGCGCCAGCACGTGGTGCAGCATCGCATTGAGCAGCGCGACGTCCGTGCCCGGCACCATCTGCAGGTGGATGTGCGCGCGCGCCGCCAGTTCGATGCGCCGCGGGTCGGCCACGATGAGCGTCGCGCCGTGGTGCACCGCGCGCTTGATCGCCGCGCCGAACACCGGATGACTCTCGGTGGTGTTCGCCCCGAGGATGAAGATGACGTCCGATTCCTTCTCCACCTCGCGCATCGAGCCCGACGCCGCACTTGTGGCGAGCGCGCGCTGCATGGCGGCCACCGACGAGGAATGGCAGAGGCGCGTGCAGTGGTCCACGTTGTTCGTGCCGAGTCCCGCGCGGAACAGCTTCTGCAGGACGTAGTTTTCCTCGTTGGAGCACTTGGCCGATTGGAACGTGGCCAGCGCGTCGGAGCCATGGACGTCGCGCACACGCGCGAGCTGCTGCGCCGTGAGTTCCAGCGCCTCGTCCCACGTCGCCTCGCGGAACGGTTCGTACCACGCCGCCGGCGTCGCCACCCGGTCGCGCGCGTCGCCCAGCGGCGAGTCCCCCGTGGGCACGCGGCGCAGCGGATTCGTCTGCGGGCGCCGCTTGGTGCTCGGCCCCTCGCCGCGGATGCTCTCCCACGGGCCGCCGCGGCGCGGGAACTGCGCCGCCCCCTCGTGCGCCGCATCAAAATGCCAGGCGCCGCTGGCCTCGCGCATCCACCCACGACGAATCAGCGGTGTGGTGAGGCGGTCGCGGTGCAGCACGAAGTCGGTCCCGAACCGCCCCTTCACGCAGAGCGAGCCCTCGTTGGTCGTGTCCTCTTCAATCCACGGGCTCGTGACCCGCACCACGTCGTTGCCGCGCGCATGCAGGTCCATCTGGCATCCCACACCGCAATACGGGCAGATGGAGCGCACCACGCGTTCCTCCTGCTGCATCGCGCCCAGCCGGAACTTCGCCAGCGGCAGGATGTCGTGGATGGCGCCCGTCGGGCAGACCCGCACGCACTCGCCGCACCAGGTGCACCCCGCATGCTCCGGGTTGCCGTCCGCGCCGACGATGATCTCGGCGTGCGCACCGCGCTCGGCCACCTCGAGCACGCCCACCACCTGGATCTCGTCGCAGGCGCGGACGCAGCGCGTGCACAGGAGGCAGGTGCTCATGTCGTGCTGAATGATCGGGTCGGTGGCGCGGCTGTCGCCCGTACGCAGCGTCAGCGCGCTGCGTCGCGCGGTCGGCACGTCATAGCGGCGCACCAGCGTCTCGAATTCATTGCGTGCGCCGCCCGCGGGGATCTGGTCCGCCGGGTAGCGCTCGAGCAGCATGGCAAGCACGGCGCGCCGGTTCGCGACGGCCGCGTCGGATTCGGTGGTAACCACCATCCCCTCGGCGGCGGGCGTCGCACACGAGGGCAGCAGCTTGGCCGCGCCGTCCACCGACACGAGGCATATGCGGCAGTTGCCGGCGGTCGACAGTTTCGGATACCAGCACAGCGTCGGGATGTCGATGGACGCGCCGCGCGCCGCGTCGAGGATCGTTCCTCCCTCGGCGGCGCGCACGGAATGTCCGTTGATCGTCAGTGTTGGCACTCGGGCAACCTCTGCGAGAAATGCTCCTGCCTAAAGTTGGCCGGGTCGCAGGGATGCGCAATCGGGGTGCGCGCGCGCGGCGCATGCCGTGACATTTCTCATAGGAGAATCGTCGATGGCGCAGTGAGAGCAATGCGCGGCCACGCGATGCATCGGGAGTTTGCGGATGGTGCAGGGCCGGCGATGCACGCATCACGATGATGCATGACGGTGCATCGTGCGCCGAAAAGAAATGTGACGATGGTACTTGCGCGATTTCGATCCTGATACAATCGTGTAGTCAAGTAATGCGCGCGATGAACGTGCTGGTGTGGGGCAAGTGATGTCGCGCGGGCTTTTTCAAACTTGCGAAGCAACGACGATTCGCTTTTTTTCATGATAGTAACGAGGTGCTCCAAAGTCGGATCCCCTCACCGGAACTGAAACGCGCAGCACGCCACAACGCCGCGCGGCAAGTCCGGATTGCACGAGACACGAGCCCGTCCGGGCCGTGCCCAAGTTTCCGTCGTGGTAACGCGGCGGAGAGACCCAGCGATTCACCGGGGAATCGCCAGGGACAGACCCTCCTTGAAAGGAGCTAGTACAATGGCTGCCAAGAAGAAGGCTGCGAAGAAGAAGGTCGCGAAGAAGCCGGCGAAGAAGGCCGCGAAGAAGAAGTAGTTTTTTTTCGCTCTTCGGAGCACACAGGGGAGCTGGCTTCGGCCGGCTCCCCTGTGCGTTTATGTGAACGGCCGCCGACCGTCGGCGACCCAGGACGACCGGAACGCAAAAGGCCGGCGGGGATCTCCCCGCCGGCCTCTGTCGTTGTGTGCCGTCGTCTACCGTCTGCTGTCTACGCAGCCACCGGCTTCAGCGGTTCGGTCGGCCATTCGAAACCAGGGACCGGTCCCCAGATGTACGCCGACAGGCGCGGCGTCTCTTCCGCGCGCGGTCCGCGCGAGATGATGATGCCCAAGGGCTCCTGCTCACTGATGTCCGCCTGACGAATCTGATCCATGACCGCTTTCCAGCTGGGGGGGAGAGCGCCGCCGAGGGGCGGCAGCGCGCATTGCTCTATATGGAAGTACATGGATTAGACGTTGCATAAGCGAGGCCAGTTTCCATGACGACATAACGCATTGATAATCAAAGAGATAGGAAGAAGAAAACCGCCCCAATCCGAGGCGGTTGTTTCTTTCAGACACGACATGAATTGCGATTGTGTGTCAATTCGTTACGCGACCGCTTTCCTCGCCACGAAGGTCTTCGAATCGCCCTTGTCGTGCACGATCGAAATGGCCCAACCATCATACTGGCTACGCAGTTCCTCCTCATCAACAATCGATGAGCCGGCGACGATGGTTTCCACCAGATGGACGCCGCCATCGGACGTCACGCTCTGAAGCACCTCGATCACCCGTGCGCGCTCCTCAAGCGACAAGCCCGAGAACGCCGCTGGCGTGCAGATGACCGCTGTGAGCGGATCCTCCCGTGTCCACGAGCCCAGGCAGGTGTGCAGGTCGGTCACCATGCCGCGCACCTTTTCGTCGAGGCCCGCGTTGCGCGCTGCCTCCATCATCCGTTCCACCACGGCGCGCTCGGGCTCGACGGCGGTGACATCGCAGCCATTGGCCGCGAGATAGAGCGCCGACCCTTCCATGCGCGCGCCCGTCACCAGGACAGACCCCGAGCCTGCGAGGAATGGAATGGCGGCCTTGAGCGGCGTGTCGCCGCGCAGTCCCCAGTGCTCGGGGCGCTGCAGCGCCGAGGCGTTGCGCTGCCGGCGCTTGCGCCAGGTCTCATAGGAGGGCAGCTGCAGCCTGCCGGTGATGATCTTGTCCACCTCGGCGGCCAACAGGAGCTCGGTCATGCCCATCTGCGTTCCGCTGGCCAGCCGACGCACCGCCTCGTCCGCAACGGACATGAGGTACGTCCGGCTGACCATGTTCTTGTAGTCCTCGATCTCGCGCTCGACGTAGAGCTCGTATTCGTGCTTGAGGGAGCGTGGACGATGCGTGGTCATGGGCGGCAAAAGAGGATGCTCCCAATGTAGAATTTCCGGCAGACAATGCAATTGCTTGCGCCAAAGTCGGTCAGCACGTACTGCTTGGTCGCCCCTCGCCCCTCGCCCCTCGCCCCTCGCCCCTCGCCCCGTGCCCGAACTCCCCGAAGTCGAATCCGCCGCCGTCATCGCGCGTCGCGCGCTGGTCGGCCGAACGCTGGCATCCGTGGTCGCGCATCACCCGTCGCAGCGCCGCTCCCTGCCTGCGCGCGTGGCGCGACGTATCGTGGGGCGCCGGGTGGTGCGCGTGGAACGGCACGGCAAACACCAGCACTTTGTGCTCGACGATGGCGCGGTCATCGCGGTCCACTTCCGGATGAATGGAGACTGGGAGGTCGGCCGCGCCGGGGACCCGCTCGCCCGTTTTGCGCGCATCACCTTCACGGCCAGCGACGGCGTGCGCCTGAGTCTCGTCGACTCGCGAGCGCTCTGCACGGCGGCGTACCATGCGCCGGGAGCGCCGCCCGTCCTCGCGCTCGGCCCCGAACCTGACGACCTGACGACCGCGTGGCTCGGTGGCGTCCTCGCGAGGCGCCGCGGACCCATCAAGCCGGTGCTGCTCGACCAGCGCGTGGTGGCCGGGCTGGGCAACATCTATGTCGCCGAGGCGCTGTGGCGTGCACGCGTGCACCCGGCTCGGGAGGCGCGGGCGCTGGGCGACGTGCAACTGCGCGCGTTGGTGCGCGGCATCAAGGCGGCCATCGCCGATGGCTTCGCGCGACAGGGCCGCTCCCGCGACGGGTCGCGTGCGCATCCCTTCAAGGTGTACGACCGCGAAGGCCGGCCGTGCGCGCGGTGTGGGACGCCCGTAGCGCGCGTGACGCAGTCGGGACGCAGTACCTACTATTGCCCCGGCTGTCAGCGTACGGCGTAGAGCGTACAGCGTGAAGCTGCCGTGGGCGGCACGCTTTACGCCGTATGCTCTCCGTTCTCGAGGAGCATCCCCTTGAGGTACCCCGTCTCGGGAATCGTCAGGATCTCGGGATGGTCGAGTGGCTGGCCGGTGAGTGCGCGCAAGATCATGGGACGATGGCTGTCGGCGGCGGCGTCGCCCACCACGTCCAGGAACATGGGCTTGGTCACATGGTAGCTGCAGCTGGCGGTAAAGAGCACGCCGCCGGGCGCGAGCAGTCGCATGGCCCGCAAGTTCAGCTCCTTGTAGCCGCGCAGCGCGCCACTGATCGAGCCGCGGTTCTTGGCCAGCGCCGGCGGATCGAGCGCAATCACGTCATAGCGCTCGCCGCGCGCCGCGGCGTCGCGCAGGAACTCAAAGGCGTCGGCCTCCACGCACTCGAGGTTGCCGACGCCATTGCGTGCGGCATTGGCACGCGCGCGTGCCAGCGCACTCGCCGACGCATCCACCGCTGTCACCGACTCGGCGCCGCGTGCGAGGTGCAGGGCAAAACTGCCGTGGTAGCTGAACACGTCCAACGCGCGGCCGCGGGCATGGGCGCGCAGCATCACCCGGTTCTCCCGCTGGTCCAGGAATGCGCCGGTCTTCTGCCCGGTCCAGGGCGCGGCCAGATAGTGCACGCCGTGCTCATCGACTTCCACTTCCTCAGGCACCTGGCCGGCGACGAGCTCCACGCCCTTCGACAAGCCCTCGCGGACGCGCACCGACGCGTCGTTGCGAGCCAGAATGCCTGCGGGCCCCGCGAGTTCCTGCAGCACATCCACAATCACGCCGCGCTGCGCCTCGATGGCGGCAGAGAGGAACTGCACCACCAGCCACCGGTCGTACCGGTCCACCACGAGCGCGGGGAGGCCGTCCCCCTCGCCGTGCACCAGCCGGCAGGCGTTGGTCACCGTGGCCAGTGGCGCACGGCGCGCAATCGCGTGGGCCAGCCGCGATCGCCACCACGTGCGATCGATGGACACGTCGCCATCGCGCTCGACTTGCCGCAGCACGATTTCGGATGTCGGGCTCCACCACGCCCACCCGAGCGGCTGTCCGCGAGGATCCGCCATGCGCACCGGCCCCGCCGGCTCGCTCGGCGCCTCGGCAAGGTCGCTGCGAAAGACCCACGGGTGGCCGGCGGCCAGCCGCTTGGCGCCTCGGGACGTGACGATGGCGATGGAGGACATTCGTTGAAGCTACTGGCCGTGTGTGGGTGGGGGCAGAGCGCGAATGGCAGGAGTCTTACGGCCCACGACCCAAGCAGGCTATGGCCGCTTCTTTCGAGGCGCGATGATGGGCGTCAGCGACTCGATCGGCGCACCCACGGCCCGCGCCGCGGAGTCGCGCGCCGCGCGCATGGCGTTGACTTCACGCGTCGCCGAGTCCGGGACTGGCGCTGAGCGCACCAGGCGGATGGCGGCGAGATGCTCGCGGTACGTCGTCCGGAACTCGTGATGTCCGTCCGGGTGCGCCACGAAGAACTTGTACGGCACGTGCGCCGGATGGAGCGCCGCCATCAAACTGGCGAGCCCGGGCGATCCGATGGGGCCCGGTGGGAGCCCAAGCACACGGTACGTGTTGTATGCCGACACCACCCGCAGGTCCTTGAAGTACACGCGACCCGGACGCTTGCCCAACGCATACGTGACGGTGGGGTCGGCCTGCAGCGGCATGCGCGCGCGCAGTCGGTTGAGGTAGACGGCGGCCACCACGGGTCCTTCCTCACGCCGGCGCACTTCGCGCTCCACGATGGAGGCGAGCGTCACGGCGTCGTGCCGAGTCAGCTTCAGGCTGTCGAGCGCGGCATCCCATTCGGGGCGCCAGAGCGTCTCGAAGCGATGCACCATGGCACGCACCGCTTCGTGCGCGGAGACCTGATCGGGGAAGGTGTACGTATCGGGGAACAAGTACCCTTCGAGATTGGGCGTCGGAATGTCGAGTTCGCGCCGCAGCGAGGAGTCGCGTACTGCCATCTCGAGCGAATCGCGCGACACGTCGAGCGCCTCGGCGAGGAGCGGCACGATCTGCGCGAGATCCAGGCCTTCGGGAATCGTCACGGTGTGCACGATGCCCTTGCCGCGGCGCAGGTCGTCGAGCAGTTCGTTCCAACTCGCGCCGCGTGACAGCATGTACGTGCCGTAGCGCATGGACCGATCACGGCCGCGCACCTTGGCATAGGCGCCGAACAGGCGCACGCTGCGCACGAGGCCGTGTGCGGCCAGCGACTCGGCGGCGGCGCGGAAGCTCGCGCCCTTGGGGATGGTGACTTTTTGCGAGGGCGGCCCCTTGGGCGCCGCGCACGCGGCCGCGCCGAGAAGAAGCGCCACGCCAAGCGGGCGAATCATGCTACCGCGCATCACCGGCTCCTTCGTCGTCGATCGAAGATCTGCCGGCTCCCGACTGCCGTCCGCCGTCTCCATCCGGCGCACCAGCCTCAGCCGACCACAACCTTGCCCCATGGGCCAGCGCCTGCTCCAGCAGCACGGTGGCGGCCAGCGCATCGACGTCGCCTTTGCGGCCGCGCGTCGACCCCTCCATGGCCTTCACGGCGCGCAGCGCGGCAGACGTCGTAAAGCGTTCGTCGAGCAGGCGGGCGGGATGCCCCGTGCGCGCTTCGAGTTCCTGCGCGAGGCGTCGTGCCTCGAGCGCGCGCGGCGTGTCGTTGCCGGCTCCGTCGAGCGGCAGGCCCACGACAAACGCGGTGGCGCCAATCTCCGTGGCCTTGGCGAGCAGTGCGGTGAGTGGCGGGCGCTTGCCCGGGCGGCGCTCCACGAACCCCGCCGGCTGCGCAATGATGCGCGTGGGGTCGCTCATGGCGAGTCCCACGCGGCGATCGCCGAGGTCGATGGCGAGGATGCGGCCGGGGAGGTCAGACATCGCCCTCCGCCATCTTCTTGAAGAACTCGGCGTTCGTCTTGGTGCGTCCCATCCGCTTGGCAAGGAAGAGCACCTGCTCCTCGGGCGGCAGGTCGCCCAGGAAGTGCCGGATGAGCCAGATGCGGTTCTTCTCTTCGGGCGTGAGCAGCAGCTCTTCCTTGCGCGTTCCCGACTTCTGGATGTCCACGGCGGGGAAGATGCGACGGTTGGCGATGTCGCGGTCGAGCACGAGTTCCATGTTGCCCGTGCCCTTGAATTCCTCGAAGATCACCTCGTCCATGCGCGAGCCCGTGCCGACGAGCGCCGTGGCGACGATGGTCAGCGTGCCGCCGCCGTCGATGGCGCGCGCGGCGCCGAAGAACTTCTTGGGCCGTTCCATCGCCTTGGCGTCCACGCCGCCCGACAGGAGCTTGCCCGACATCGGGATCACCGTGTTGTGGGCGCGCGCCAGGCGCGTGATGGAGTCGAGCAGGATGACGACATCCTGCCCATCCTCCACGAGGCGCTTGGCGCGCTCGATGGTCATCTCGGCCACCTGCACGTGGCGCGATGCCAGTTCATCGAACGTGCTGGCCACCACCTCGGCGCCCGGCACCGAGGCAATGAAATCGGTGACTTCCTCGGGGCGCTCGTCGATGAGCAGCACGATGAGCGTGACCTCGGGGTGATTCTCCGAAATGGCGAGCGCCATCTTCTGCAGCAGAATCGTCTTGCCGGCCCGCGGCGCGGCGACAATGAGGCCGCGTTGGCCCTTGCCCAGCGGCGCGATGATGTCGACCAGGCGCATGGCGAGGTCGCCGTCAGCGCGCTCGAGGCGCAGGCGCGTCTTGGGATAGGTCGGCCGCAAGTTGTCGAACTGGATGCGCCCCTGCACGGCGTCGGGTGCGTGACCGTTGATGCGCTCGACCTGCAGCAGGGCGAGGAACTTCTCCCACGCCTTGGGGGGACGCACGCGTCCGCAGAGCGTGTCGCCGGTGCGCACGCCGAAGCGGCGGATCTGTGTCTGCGACACGTAGACGTCGGCCGCGCCCGCGAGATAGCTGTTGTCGGGGCTGCGGAGAAAGCCGTGGCCCTCCTTCACGATCTCCACCACCCCCTCGGCGTTGAGCGTGTCACCGCGCGCGAGCAGTGCGTGCTCGATGCGGTACACCAGATCGGGGCGATGCAGGGCGGCGGCATCGGCAATGCCCAGCGACTCGCCAAGGGCGAGCAGGGCGGGCAGTGGCGTGCGCCTCAGTTCGGCGATGTCCACGAAGCGCGGTGCGGGGGAACGGCTCCCGAAGGGAAGGGGAGCACGGGGTGGGTCGCGACCCGGGGCGAGCGATGGCGCTCGGGCCGACGGGGAGGGGAGGAGATGCGCGAGGCGGGATTCGAACCCACGACCTCTGCCTCCGGAGGGCAGCGCTCTATCCAGCTGAGCTACTCGCGCGCACCCGCCGTGTGGCGGGGTACGGAAAGGTATGAGGGGCGCGGTCGCCGTACAAGCTTCAGGCGCGGGCCGTCGCGCCACCGATGGGTGCGACGCAGGCCCACGCGACCGGTCAGATCACCCGGATCTCGGCGTGCGGCCAGCGCGAGTCAGTCATCACCAGACGAAACCGGCGGATCATCTCCGCGCTCGAGCCGCGCGTGCGCAGCGCGGCCGGAGTCAGCCCCGTGTAGCGCTTCAGCATGTTCCGGAATGCGGCGCCAGACGGAAAGTTGAGTTCCGCCGCCACGTGCTCCACCGGACGCCCCCGATCCTCGAGCAGGACGGCGGCAGCCAGCAGGCGGCACCATCCCAGCACCTGCTGCGGCGAAGGCATGCCCGAGAGGGCGCATCGTTCCGCCAATGTCTTGCGGTGCAAGCCGAGGGCGCGGGCGGCGGCGTCGACGGTCATCGGCTCGTTCGCGTTCGTGAGGCCGTACGCCACGATCGGTCGGACCCGGTCGGGCGTCATCTCGGCAAGCTCACTCCAGACGCGGGTGTTGCGGCATCGAGTGGCGGCCTCGGCGAGTGCGCTGCGCACGAGCAGCGGAAACCGCCGGTCCTCCTCGAACAGAAGCGCGTGCACGCCGGTGCGTGCCATGTGCAGCAGCTCGTCCGGGTTGACGCGCTGTCGCGACGCGACTCCAATAATCGCCACCGACGGGAAAAAAGCAGCGGCCTCCTCGAGCAGCGTGCGCGTCCCGTCGCCGGAGGCGACGTGGAGCTCGCAGATGGCGATGCGCACCCTGCCGCGCTCGAGGAGGTCCCGCGCGCCGGCCAAGTCGGTCGCGCAGAGGATCGGCGTGCCCACCGGCGCGCCGTTGACCAGCCAGGCCGGCGGCGTGGACTCGTGCCCCACGAGCAGAATCGGCGCGAATTTGGGCCGCACGTTACATGGCGTGACGTCGTGTGACGTCACGTGTTAGTGGAGTCCGCGTGCAATGCGTATCCATGGCTACGTCCTTCCGCCATGGAGTCCCACCATGTCCCGCTCGTTCATTGCCCGCCTGCTGCTCGCCGTCACCCTGCTGGTTACCGTGGCCGCCTGCGGCACATCGCCGACGGCACCCAACGCGCCGCGCAAGACGCACGATACCGTGCCCTGGAACTGAGTGGATTGACGCATCGCCTATACCATCTCGAGCTGACGTACAACGCGTTGCGCCGGCGCCGAGAGCGCCACCGCCGGCTCTGCGGCAGCATGGCCGGCGAGCAGCGCGTCACAGCGGCGAACGATGGTGCCAAGGCCCAGCGGCAGCGCGTCCCGGCGTGCTGCGCTGGCCAGCCGGCGCGCCTTGGCCGTGTCGCCGACGAGGGCGAACGCCACGGCCAGCTCGCTGCGCGATTCGAGTTCTTCCAGCGGGAAGCTGGCCGTCGCTGCCGTCGCCACGACCCGGGCCGCGTAGCGCTCGAGCAGCGTCCGTTGCCCCAATTGGGCCGCGGCCAAGGCTCCCTTGGAGTACGCGGTCAACCGGACGCGTGCGTGATTCGACGCGCGCAGGGCCACGCGCACGGCGCGCAGCGCGGACTGCGGCTGGTCCGCGCGCAGGGCGATGGACGCCATGTTGACCATCAGGCCCGCTTCGTCGTGGCGAAGGAGCGCGCCAGTCGAGAGCGCATGCCAGCCGGCAACGAGCGCACGGCTGAAGTCTCCCGCGCTGAGGGCGGCGGCCATCTCGCCGTGATACGACACGGCCACCGCGGCGGGGTGGCGCCCGCAGGCAATGCGCGCCTTGGCGTACCACCGGTACGCGGCGGCGGCGTCTCCCTCGAGCGTGCGGATGATCCCCTTGCCGACGAGCGCCCGTCCCCGCAGTTCAGGCAACCGGTGCCGCGTTGCGAACGCGTAGAGGAACGAATAGAAGTTCTCCGCCGATTGCTTGACGCCGAGCGTCCGGCTGATGCGTGCCTGGCGGAAGATCGCGATCCCGGCGCTGGCGGGGTCGGCGCTGTCCCACACCCGGCGCGCGGCTGACAGCGCGGTGAACGCGAGAATGAGGGCGCCCGCCGATTCCATGCGCTCCGCGACCGCCAGCAGCGGGGCTGGGCGCAGCGCCGGCTGCGTTGCCAGCGCCGATCCGGCCCGCACGCGCGCCGGGGCTGCCGCGGTCAGGCGCTCGAGTTGCACTGTGCGGCGCAGCCACCCGGCGTCGTCTGCGCCGAACCGGACGACGTCGGGCGTCCGGTCGAGGTCACGCCGGTAGGCGGTCAGCGCATCGCAGTAGAGCATCGCGCCGTAGGGATCCGGCGCTGCGGCAGTCGACATGTCCGGCGGTGTGAAGGTGGTCAGGATGCGCCGGCCGTTCCGAAGGCCGGGTCGAGGCAGGGACTTGGGTCGCACAAATGCACCGTACACCATGTAACGACCCAGTGCAATCCGCAAGGTACCCGCAAAACGTTACATGGCGTAATAGATTTTTCTCCGCGACAGGCCCCATCTTCCGAGGGAGTTCGCGTGCGAGCCGGGGCTCCTCCCGTCGCACGCCGCGCGTCGTCCCCTGCCATCATCTCGATGTCGCCGTCGCCAAGGTCGCTCGCCGTCGCCTCGCCCCTCGAGGCGCACCTGAAACTGCTGCCAATCGGCCGTGCCTTCATCCGCCTGCCGGCCGCGCGTGGCGCGGTCGACGCGGCGTGGCTTGCGCCGGTCATCGCCGGACTCCTGGATCGGCACCAGCGCGTGCTGGTGCTGCTCGAATCGGAGATGATGGGCTACTTCGCCAGCGCCGCTTCAGTGGATGGTGCGCCGCCGCCATCCCTCGCCGACGACGTGAGTGCGACGACGATGGCGCGCTGGCACGAGGTCGATGCCATCCGCAAGGCGATGCCTGCCGCGCAGTTGGCCCGCGTGCAGATCGCCATTTGGTCCAACTTCATCGACCCCACCTTTGCGTCCATCTGGCGCCAACTGCTCGCCGCCTTCGCGCGCCCCGGCCCCTTCCGGCGTGACGTCCAGCACCGGGCTCGGTCGTCGCGTCGTCCTGCGGACGCACTCGCTGCGAGTTCGCCGAGCGATCCCGGCGCCGCGTTCTATCGCATCGAGTCTCTGGCGATGCAGCTGCGGGTCGGCGAAGTCGCTGGCTTTCACTACGAATACGGGGCCGGCGGCGAGGGCGTGCTGTCGGCGCGCCTCTACGCCGGCGTCTACGCGCGCAACGCGCTGACAGTCGAATCCCTCGTGAGCCACCCGCCGCAGCGCATCTACAGCGCGCTCTGAGGGGCTCCCTGCGGACTACTTGCCGCGTTCCGTCGCCAGCAGCCCGCGTGACACGGTGGTCGTCGAGCGCCCCGTGCGCGGCTTGATGGGCGCGAGGCCTTTTTCGCGCTGCACCGCGTCGCGATAGAGCGTTTCGTAGTCGAAGGGCCCGACTTCGAGTCGGCGTCCCTTCTCCTTGAGAAAGATGCCGTGCACGGTGATGCGCACGACCATGCCCTCGATTTCGCGGATGACTTCGGTGGCCGGCACCCATTCCTGGGTGGCGGGGTCGGTGTATCCGCGCTTCAGCTTGGTGGCCATGGTCGGCAAGTTCAGGGTGACGGGACGCGGGAAACCTAACGGGTGGCACACGTCCCCGAAAAAGGAGACAGGCTGCCCGCCTCAAGGGGCGTGCAGCCTGTCCATCCAGTCACTCTGTCGTGCGTCCTTGGCGAGCATCCCTCCCGTGCGTTCCTACGAACAGGTCGGGCGTCCCATGGGCAGCGGCAGGGTGCACGTCTTGCTCGTGCCGTCCTGCGTGATGACCATCTTGGCCGTCGCCGTGCCGTCGTAGGTGATGACTTCGCGTCGCGACGACGCCGTGGTGCTGCTGCCGCGAACCACGGTCACGTTCATCACGCGGATCGCGGTGCCCGCCGACGGGTACGTGCGCCCGGTGTCGGCCACCGGCACTATGATGCCGCGCACCGTGTCGGCCGCAATACGCGTGGCCGTGAAGGCGCCCGTCTTGTCCGTGCCCGTCGTCACTTCGCGCCCGCTCGCCGTGCCATTGACGGTGTGCTTGGTGCTTCCCTTGGCGAGTCCGCTCACCGTGCGGTCGCTGGCGTTGCTGATGGTGGACGTCGCGCTGTCGCGCCGCGTCATGGTGCCGCTTGCGGTCACGACGGTGTTGATGGTGTTCGTCGTCACGCTGTCAAACGCGGCCTGCGCGGCGCCGCTCGCATCCGACCACGCCACCGAACGCGTGATGGAGATCCCATGGTCGGTGACCGGCGTGCACGTGGCGCGCTTGCTGGCGGCGTCGTACGTGCATGTACTCTGCGCCACGAGGGGATCGCCGTGCCGCCCGTGCCCGAACTCGGGGCCCAGTCCCTTGCCGCCAGTGAAGTCGTCGCCGAGTCCACCGCCCATCATCGGGCCCATGCCGCCACCCATATCCATGCCGCCCATGCCACCCATGCCGCCCATCGGTCCGTGCTCTCCGGGGCCAAGGCCAAACGCCGGAGCGCCGGGGAACATCGGGCCGGCGCCTTCGCCGCTCGAGTTGTACGTCGTCTGTCCAGCCGTGTACGCCACGGGCACCGTGCTGAATGCCGCCGCGAGATCGGTCCGCGACAGCAACGCGCGATCATTGGCCGACATCGGGTCCCCGCACGCGGCCGCAACCATCGCGACGCCGGCAAGAACGAACAAGTTGGTGCGCATCTGCATGACGGTGATCTCCGAATAATGCCGGGACGGGCTGGCCGAACCACTCGGCCATCTGCCGGCGTCATGTGCAAGAGACACGCGAGGCCAGCGGTACCCTATGCGGGGTGTTGGCGCATCGCGTTTCCCGGTCACGGTCAGCGCGGCAGCCAGTCCGCGAGCTGCTCCCGCAGCTCCTTGAGGGCGCGGCCCATGCGCGCCTCGACGGTCTTCACCGAGATGCCAAGTGTGCTGGCGATCTCGCCGTATTTGAGTCCGTCGCGCCGACTCATCTGGAACACTTCGCGCACGGGCTCGGGCAGTGCCGCGAGCACCCGGCGGAACTCGCGGTCGAGTTCGCGCGCGTCGAGTTCGGCCGGCGACGAGGGCTCCACCGATTCGGGCCCTCGCACATACGGCTCGGCGTGCTGCGCCACGCGGGCGTGCCGCAGGTCGTTGAGTGCCCGGTTGCGCGCGGCGCGAAACAGGTAGGAACGCCACGAGAGGTCGAGCTCCAGCGCCTCTCGGCGCCGCCATACCTCGAGCAGGACGTCCTGCACGATGTCCTCGGCCATCGCGCGGCTGCGCAGCAACGACTCGGTGAAGCCGACCAGCGCGGCATAGTACCGGCGGAACAGCGCGTCAAACGCCTGCTCGTCGCCCTGCCGAATGCGCTGGAGGAGTTCACGGTCGTCCATGGGTTAATTCTATTGAGACCACGGGGAGAATAGGGTATCCTGCGGTTTGCGTGTCCCCTTGATGTCATGAGCGAATCCGAACCCACCGCCTATCGTCCCGTCGGCACCCCCGACTGGGATGCCCTCGCCCGGCACCTCGCCGGCGAATGCACCGCCGAGGAGTCCGCGGCGGCGGTCGCGTGGCTGTCCGCCCATCCGGAAGACGCGCGCGCGTTCGAAGCGTTGGCGACGGTGTCGGCGCAGCCACCCATGGGCGCGCATCCGCCGGTCGATGTCGACGCGGCGCTTGCCCGGGTGCACCGCGTCATGCACAACCATGAGACGCCCATGGTACCGCTGCGTCCCGCCGTGCGTTCCACGCGCCGCCCGGCGGTGCGCTGGGCCTTTGCCGCGGCCGCCGTCCTTGTGGTCGCGGCGGGTGTTGCGCGGACGCGTCGTGGCGCCGAGGGAAGCGCGTTGCGCGTGCTCGCCACGGCAACCGGGCAGGTCGACAGCACGCGCCTGGCCGACGGGACGCGCGTGGTGCTTGGCCCGTCGAGCGAGCTGACCGTGCCGGCCGCCTACGCCGAGGGGCGCCGCGAGGTGCAACTGCGCGGCACCGCGTTCTTTCGGGTGACGCACGATGCGGCACATCCCTTTGCGGTGCGCACGGGTCGCGCGGTGGTCTCGGACATCGGCACAGCCTTCAGCGTGCGCGGTGATGGGGCGGACGGCGTGGAGGTGGCGGTGCGCGAAGGCGCGGTCCGCCTGCGGGTGGATGGCGCAATGAGCGTCGATCTCGCGGCGGGTGACCTGGCGGCGATGGCCGCGTCGGGATCGCTGACGGTGCGGCGTGCCGGCGCGAGCGATGACGATGTGGCATTTGCGCGCGGGCAGCTGGTCTTCCGCGAGACGCCGCTGGCGCGTGTGCGCACCGACCTGCGCCGGTGGTACGGGGTGGAGCTCGTTGTTGCCGACTCGACGCTGGCCGCCCGTCACCTCACGGCCACGTTCCAGCGCGAGACGCGGCGGCAGGTGCTCGACGTCATCGCGCTCGCGCTGGGCGCCACCTACGAGTTGCTGGGGGACACCGCGTCCCTGCGTCCGGCATCACTGACCGTCCGTCCGCACAAATGAGGCGGAGGCTGGCCGCGCCGGCGTTGCGCGCGCTGTGGGTGCTGGGCGTCCTGCTGTCGCTTGCTGTTTCCCGAAGCGCGACGGCGCAGGCTGCGCCGCTGGACCGGCGCGTGAGTGTGCAGTTCCACGATGTGTCGCTGCGCGATGCCCTCGACCGGGTGATGGCGTTGGCGCGCGTGCGCATTTCCTACAGCGCCGAATTGCTGCCGCTCGATCGGGCCGTGCGCGCCACGTTCGATTCCGCCACGCTCGGCACCGTGCTCGCGGTGCTGCTCCGGGATGTCGCGGTGACGGCGGTGGCGTCGTCGGGCAATCAGGTGGTACTCACGCCGGTGCGCGAGGTCCGGCTCGACGCTCAGCGTGCGATTCCCGCGCTGGCTGTTGGCACCGCCGAACTCGACCGGGTGGTGGTGACGGGTACCGCGACGGGCGGCACGCAGCGATCGCTCCCGGTGGCCTTGGCCATCATTGACGGCCGCGAGGCGAGCCGTGCCGCCGTATACGACATCGCCACGGCGCTCGATGGCGCGGTGCCCGGCATCTGGGCGTGGGAGCAGTCACCCGCGAGCCTCGTGGCGCGCTACGGCAGCATTCGCGGGGCGAGTTCGCTGGGCGCCAGCTATCCCAAGATGTACATCGATGGCATTGCCGTGGCCAACCCGCTGCTCGTGACGCAGTTCGATGCCGAGAGCGTGCAGCGCATTGAGGTCATCCGCGGGCCGCAGGGCGCCGCCCTGTACGGCGCCGACGCCATCAGCGGTGTGCTCAACATCGTCACGCGGCACGATGGCGTTGATGCGGGAGCGCCGCGTGCGCGTATTCGCGCCAGCGCAGGGTATGCGTCGACCAGCTACGCGCCGTCCGCAGTGCTCTCGCAGGATCACCGGATTTCGGTGGGCCTCGGATCCGGCCTGCGCACAGCCGACCTGGGGCTCGGCGTGACATCGATGGGCGCGTACTACGCCGGCGCATCGAGCCACAGTGTGCAGGCCAGTGCAGGCGGCCGGATCGTCGGCGCGCACACCATTGTCACGGGCACGGCACGCTTTGTGTCGGGTGCGGTGGGAACGAACGTGAACCCGCTGCTCGCCGAGACGCTGGCGGCGAGCGACCGCGCGGTGGCCGCCGGCAGCGTCACCACCAACGGGCAGTCGCTGCAGCAATACACGGTGGGGGGCACGGTCACGTACGCGCCCAGCGAGCGGTGGACGCATGCGCTCGTGGTGGGCGTCGACGGCTATTCGCTGTCGAATGTCGCCAACGACTTCACGCCGTTCCTGTCGAGTGCCGACTCGGCGCTGCGCGCGGCGCGCGGTGCGGCCGACCGCACCACGCTGCGCGCGAGCAGTGTGGCGCGCGTTGGCTCGCCTGACCGACTGGCGGCGTCGTTCACGCTGGCCGCCGAGCACACGGCCATGCGCCAGGAGACGCCGTCGATTCAACTGGGACGCGGTGCGCGGATGCACGGGCCCGACATGGGGCCCGGAGGAGGCATGGCACGCGCGATGCCGGTGACCAGTGTGGACTGGTTCAGCGACCTCGGACTCACTACGCAGGCAGACCTCGCGTTGCGCAACACGTGGTATCTGTCGGCTGGGCTGAGGCTCGAGCGGAACACGGGCTACGTGACGACGGCGCACGCCAACCTGCTGCCGATGGTCGGCGCCGCGTATGTGCGCGAGTTGGGCGGCGTGACGCTGAAGCTGCGCAGCGCCTTCGGGCGCGGCATCCGCGCTCCGCGCACGGCAGCGCGCGAGACGATGCTGGGAGGGTTCGGGTCGCAGGCGGTGGTGCGCAACCTTGCGCCCGAGGAACAGTCCGGCATCGAGGGCGGCCTGGACCTCATGCTGGGCCGCGCGGTGACGCTGCAGGTCACGCGATTCGATCAGCGCGCGACGGGGCTCATCCAGCAGGTCGTCATTCGCGACAGCACGTCGGCAGCGGCGACGCAAACCGGCGCCGGCCTCGCGCTGCAATACCAGAACGTGGGGTCGCTCGATAACCACGGGTGGGAACTGCAGACCACGGTGCGACGCGGGCGCATGAGCGGCACGCTGGCGTACACCACGGTCGACAGCCGCGTGCGCGCACTGGCGTCAGGCTACACGGGCGACCTGCGACCGGGTGACCGGATGCTTGGCGTCCCGGCGCGCACCGCGAGCGCGTCGGTGGCGTGGAGCGGAACGCGCTGGAACGCGCAGGCGGGCGTGGCGCGGGCGTACGACTGGGTGGAGTACGACCGGCTGTCACTCGCTGCGGCGTACGTAGGCTTTGATCGCGCGACCGTGCCGCTGTACGGCCTCGATCTGCGCGGCTACTGGCGTTCCTACGCGGGGAACACGCGCGTGCGTGCGACGGTGTCGCGCGCGTTCAGCCGCGGCCTGACGCTCATCGTCACCGGAGAGAACCTGCTGGACTTCCAGCGCGGCGAGCCCGACAACGCCACCATCGTGCCTGGCCGCACCATCACCACCGGGCTGCGGCTCTCGCGATTCTAGCGGGCGTCTCGCGGCGCCACCCGGAGCCGCACATCCACCGCCACCACGCCCTCGCCATCGGGGCGCACGCGCAGCGGGTTGATTTCCACTTCGGCGATGTCCGGATGGTCGGCGACGAGCTGGCCGAGGCGCAGCAGCACCTCCGTGGCCGCGCTGCGGTCGGCGGGCGGCAGGTTGCGGAAGCCGCGCAGCTTGCGCCCAGCCCACGTGGCATCGATCATCGCGTCGGCCTCGACGCGCGGCAATGGCGCGAGCGCAAACGCCACGTCCTTCACGCCCTCCACTTCGGTGCCGCCTGCGCCGAACATCACCAGCGCGCCGAACTGCGTGTCCTGCACGGCGCCGACGATGACCTCCTGCCCCTCGGGGAGCATGCGTTGCACGTGCACACCGTCGAGGCGCGCCGCGGAATGCGCGCGCCGTGCGTTGGCCTGCACCGTGACGAATCCCGCGGCCACCGCTGCGGCATCGCCCAGTCCGAGCAGGACGCCGCCAACGTCCGACTTATGCGGGATATCCGGCGAGGCGACCTTGAGCGCCACCGGCCCCCCGAAGCGGGCGGCCACTGCCACGGCTTCGTCGGCCGTCGGTGCCAGCACGATGCGCGGCACGTCGATGCCATAGGCGCCGAGCACGCGCGCCACGTCGTCCGGCGCGAGAAAACCTGGTGCGGCTGCATCGAGCACCGCGCGCGCCTCGTGTGGACGCACGTCGTCACACGTCACCGGCTCCGCTGCTGCCGTGGCAAGAAACTCTGCGCGGCGCACCAGCGTGGCCAGCGCGCTCGCGGCACGCTCGGGGAATCGATAGTCAGGAACGCGCTCGGCACGCAGCAGCTCGCTTGCCCGGCGAATCAGGTTCTCTCCCATCAGCGCCACCACCACCGGCTTTGACGATGCGCGGATGACCGGCACGAGCGCCGCGCACACGGACTCCGCACTATGTGTCGGCGGTGGCGGCATGATGACCATCACGCCGCCCACGGCGTCGTCGTCGAGCAGTGCGCTGAGGCACTCGGCGTACTCCGTCGGCCCCGCCGAGGCGAGCATGTCCACGGGATTGTGCACGCTGGCCGCGGCCGGGAGCACGCGCCGCATTCTGGCGAGCGTCGCCTCGTTGGGCGCCGCCAGCGGCAGACCCAGCGCTTCGATGGCATCGGCGGCTACCACGCCCGGGCCGCCGGCGTTGGTGAGCACCGCGATGTCGCGGCGTGCCGGCAGCGGGCACCAAGCCAGCGCGCGTGCCCAGTCGAACATCTCTTCGTTGGTGTCGGCGCGAATCACGCCCGCGCGACGGAACGCCGCGTTGTACGCCGCCTCCTGACCGGCCAGCGCGCCGGTATGCGATGCCACGGCGCGCTGGCCCGCAGGGAACCGGCCGACCTTGAGCGCGACCACCGGCTTGCGGCGCGTGACTGCGGCCGCCTGCTCGATGAACCGTCGCCCATCGCGCACGCCCTCGAGGTACAGCGTGAGCACGCGCGTGTGCTCGTCGTCGGCCACCGGGGCCAGCACATCCGTTTCGCAGAGGTCGGCCTGGTTGCCGAGGCTCACCAGCCGCGACAGGCCAAAACCCTGGCCGCTGGCCCAGTCGATGACGGCGGCGCAGATGGCGCCCGAATGCGAGATGAACGCGACGTCGCCCGGTGTGGGCGGCGGCGGTGCGAGAAAAGTCGTGTCGAGCGGCAGGTGCGTATCGAGCAGGCCGATGCAGTTGGGGCCGATGAGCCGCACATCGAGGTCGCGCGCGATCCGTATGCACTCGGCTTCGAGCGCCGCACCGTCGGCGCCCACCTCGCGAAATCCGCCCGACGCGATGATGGCGGCGTGAATGCCGCGCGCGCCGCAGGCGCGCAGCGCGTCGGGCACGGCGGCCGCCGGCACCACGATGACGGCGAGGTCCACCGGGTTGGGCACGCTCGCGAGGTCACAATACGCCGAACGTCCCATCAACGTGCCGCCGCGCGGGTTCACCAAGTGCACCGCGCCCGCGTAACCCGACGCCAGCAGGTTGCGCGCGACGCCATGCCCGAGCTTCACGGCGTCGGCCGATGCGCCGACGACGGCGATGCCGGTGGGGTGAAAGAACGGATGCAGCGAGGCGTCCACGGGGCGGTCTCTCCGGCTGGTCGCGCGCGATGCGCGCGGGATGGGCTGGCAGAAATCTACGGCATTGCGTGGTGGAACACCGCTGCAGGTGCGCTGCTGCGACCGCCGCTACGCCGCCGCCCCGCAGCACCGCTTGTACTTCCTGCCGCTGCCGCACGGGCACGGGCCGTTGCGTCCGCTGGCCGACGCGACGAGCTCCGCGTCGCGCGCCACGGCCCACGGCATCACGGCGGCGGGCGCGAGGCCGCGACGCAGCTGCTCCGTCATGAACGCCATGTGCGGCGCGATGTGGTGGAAGAACACCTTGAAGCCCGCGCACAGGTAGTTGAGTCCGGCCGCGCCGTCGGGCGCGTGCGCAAACCGGTGCTTGGGACACTCGCCGTTGCATGCAAAGCGCACGTCACATGCCCGGCAGTACGCGGGCAGCGCGTCGCGTTTGGCTGCGCCAAACCGTACCTGCGCATCGGCACGCACCAGCGTCCCGAGCGAATCACGCATGATGTTGCCGAGCCGGTGTGCCGGATCGACGTAGTGGTCACACGCGTAGACGTCGCCATTGTGCTCCAGCGCGAGCGCCGCGCCGCACGTTTCGGCAAAGACGCAGAGGCTGGGCGGCAGGCCCATCCAGCGCTGCAGGGCGACGTCGAAGTGTTGCACGAACACCTGGCCCACGTCGTGCCGCACCCACTCGTCGAAGACGCGGCACAGGAAGCGCCCAAACGCCTCCGGCCGAACCGACCAGTCGGTTACCTGCGCGTTGCCCTCAAACGCCGGTGGCGCCAGCATGTGCCGGGCCGCGTCGCGCATCAGGTGTCGTTCCGCGATGGGAATGAACTGCATGTGCCCGTGCCCGATCTCGCGCAGGAACCGGTACACCTCCAGCGGCGACTGCTCGTTGCGCCGGTGCACGCAGGTGAGCGTGTTGAAGGCCACGCCGTGCCGCTGCAGCACCTCGATGCCGCGCATCACACGATCCCAGGTTGGATGGCCGCCCTTGTCCACGCGGTACGCGTCGTGCACCGCCTGCGGACCGTCAATCGACACACCCACCAGCACCCGCTCCGCCGCGAGAAACTCGCCCCACGCATCGTCCAGCAGCGTACCGTTGGTCTGGATGGTGTTCGTCACCACCTTGTCGCCCGCGTGCTCCCGTTGCAGCGCGACCGCCTGGCGAAAGAAGTCGAGCCCGAGCAGCGTCGGCTCGCCCCCCTGCCACGCGAACGTCACCTCGCGCCCGGCCTGCGAGGCGATGTAGTCGCGCGTGTAGCGGGCGAGTACATCGTCGCGCATCCTGAAGCGCGAGGCGTCCTGCGCGTACAGCGCCTCCTTCTCCAGGTAGAAGCAATACGAGCAGTCGAGGTTGCAGAGCGCCCCCGACGGCTTGGCCATCAGATGAAAGTCGGTCGACGCACCTGCAGGGGTCGGCTGACGCATTGCGCGGGCGTGCCTACCGCAGTGCCAGGAGGGCCGCTTCCAGTCGCGGCATCGCCGCCGCGATCGCCGCCTCGCTGGCCGCGCCCACGCTGAGCCGGAACCAGCCGCTCTCCTCCGGCACGCCGAACGCCTGGAAGGGCACGATGCCCAGCTGCGCCGTCTCGAGGATCCAGCGGCGCACCTGCTCGTTGGTGGTGAGCACCGCGCCATCGGCCGTCGTCTTGCCGAACGGGTGGATGCGCGCGGTCAGGTAGATCGCGCCCATCGGCGGCAGAACATCCACCGGCAGCCCGTTGGCGCGCATCCGGTCCAGTCCCTGGTACGCGGCATCGAGTCGCCGTTGGATGCCGGCCACGAAAGTGGCACGGAACGTCGCCTGCGCTGCCGTGTCGTCGAGGAACGCCGCCGTTGCCACCTGCTCCGCGCGTGGCGCCCACGCACCCACGTGGCCGATGATTGCCGCCATCCGGTTGATGACGTCGGTGGGGCCCACCGCCCACCCCACACGCAGGCCCGTGGCCGCAAACGCCTTGGAGATGCCGTCGACGAAGATCGTGTAGCGCCCCATCTCCGGCACGAGCCCTGGCGGCGTCACGTGCTGCGTGTCGCCGACGCAGAGCGGCCAGTAGATGTGGTCGTACATCAGGAAGAGCGGCCGCTCGCCGGTTCCTTCGCGTCGCCGGTTCTCCGCCACAATCGCGTCGCAGATCTCCTTGAGCGCGGCCGGCTCCATCGCCGTGCCCGACGGATTCAACGGGGAGTTCAGGCAGAGGAGGCGCGCACCCGGCAGTGCCGGTGCAAGCTCGGCAAGCGTTGGGAGAAAGCGATTGGCGGCCGAGCAGGGCACCGGTACGCCAATCGCGCCCAGCTGGTGCACGTAGTGATTGTTGTTCCACGACGGCAGCGGATACACCACGCGATCGCCCGGGTCCACCACGCTCCGGTAGATGCCGTAGATCACCGGGCGCGCGCCGCCGGCAATCAGGATCGATTCGATGGGGTAGGTGAGCCCGAGTTCACGCGTGTAGTACGCCTGCACCGCCTGTCGCAGCTCCGGCACGCCGTCCGCAGGCGGGTAATTGGTCTCGCCGCGTGCGAGCGCCTGCGTCACTTCGGCGCGCAGGCGGTCCGGGATCGGAAACTGCTGCGGGTCGAAATCGCCGACCGTCAGGTTGCAGATCTCCGCGCCGTCGCGCACCATCGCGCGAATCTCGCCCGCGATCTTCAGGATCTCCGATCCCGTGAGCCCCGCGGCCATCGCCGACACGCGCGTGGCACCGGAGGGGCGGACGAGGTCGGTCAGGTCGGTGACGGGGCGGGGCATCGCGTCAATCTCTCGTGGCAGGGGAGACGAGGAGAACAGGCCGCACCGCGTAAGATACCGCGGACGGCACGGAAAGGTGCGGTGGCCCGATGGGGCCTGGGGCGTGACGCCGGCCAGGATTCCTGTAGTATTGAATGGAGGGGGCGCAGCACCGGCCCCCCAGGTGCACCCGGCTGTTGGTCCCCCCTCATCTGGCGACCCGCATGCAACTCCTCCTGGCCGATCGACTGCGCCCACAGCGGTCCATTGGATCCGCCGTCGTCAGCGCGTGCCTGCACGCCGGGCTCATCGTTGTGCTGGCGGTGAGCGGCCAACGCGTGGTTGCCACCGTGAGCGGGCTCATCCAGCAAACGGTGCAGTTCCTCTATCCCGCGCCACGGGACATTGGCCTTGCGCGCCCCGGCGAGCGCCTGGATGCGTCCGGCACGGATGCTCGCGCATTCGGTGCCGGGGCGCCGCACGCGGCAGCCGGGGAGAAGGCCACCGGCTTCGCGGTCAACCGGGCACGCTCGGGCATCGAGTACGCGCCGATTCCCCTCGACGGCGAGTCCACGCTTCCTGGAACAGGCGAGGGCGTTTTCAGCGCCGTGGACGTCGACACGGCGGCCGCGGTTGATCCGACGAGCGTGGCCCCCGACTACCCTGCGGCGCTCGTGGCGCGGCACATCGAGGGTGGCGCGAGGTTCCGTTTCGAGGTCGACTCCGCTGGTCACATCGACATGGCGACGGTGCGCCAGCTCTCTGCCACGCACCCGCTCTTCGCCAAGGCCGTGCGCGATGCAATGCCGCAGATGCACTTCTTCCCGGGGCGCGTCGGCAACCTCGCCGTGCGTCAGCTCGTGGAGCAGGCGTTCTCGTTCAAAATCCAGAAGGTGAAGACGACGATCGGGTAACGCGGGAGAGTGCGCGTCGGCCGCCCGCTCACGATCAGCCGCACCACCGCAAAGGGGCGAGTCGTCGCCGTGCGGATTCCGGCGACGATGATGGGGGCCTGACCTCGTCGCTCAAGGTGGCGACGTCGTGAACGCCAGCGTCTTCTCGTGCTCCGCGGCCCAGCGCGCCGTGTACTCGGTCGCAAACAGCACCAGCTGCTCGCCATTCACGTCGTAAAGCAGGGTGCATCCGCGATCGCCCACCAGTCGGTCGATGTCGGCCGCGGGCCCGCGCACCCAGCGCGGAAAGCGCGCGCCAAGCCGGTCGAGCCGGCACTGCACATCGTACTCGTGCTTCAGCCGGTGCAGCATCACGTCGAACTGCAGCAACCCCACGGCGCCGACCATCGGCGACGGGCCGGCCATGCGCTCGTGGGTGTCGTAGAATACCTGCGCCGCCCCCTCCTCGGTGAGCTGCGCCAGGCCGGCGTCAAACTGCTTGCGGCGCATTGGATTCAGCAGTTGCAGCCTGGCAAAGTGCTCGGGCGCGAAGCGCGGAATCCCGGCAAAGGTCACTGCCGGCCCGGTATACACCGAATCGCCGATGCGCAGGTCGCCGCGATCCATGATGCCGATCACGTCACCCGGCCACGCCTCGTCGATGCTGGCGCGCTCGCGGGCCAGGAACTGCTGCGGCGCGTTCAGCCGGATCATGCGTTCCGTGCGGGCCAGCGTCACCGGCATCCCCGCTTCGAACTTGCCCGAGCAGATGCGCATGAACGCCACGCGGTCGCGATGCCGGGGATCCATGTTCGCCTGGATCTTGAACACGAAGCCGGAGAAATTCGGCGACGTCGCCTCCACGATGCCCTCGGTCGTCTCGCGCGGACCCGGGGGTGGCGCGAGGTCGAGAAATGCGCGCAGGAACGGTTCGACGCCGAAGTTGGTGAGCGCGCTGCCGAAGAAAACCGGAGACAACCGCCCCTCCGTCACGTCCTCGGCGCTGAACACATGCCCCGCGCCATCCAGCAACGCAATGTCGTCCACCAGCCGCGCATGCACCTCGGCGCCGAGCAGGTCACGCAGCCGGTCGTCACCCGCTGACCCCGCCGTCACCGGTGCGCGCTTGGCGCCGTGCGTCTCATCTCGGCTGAACAACGAGACGCTCGAGTTCGTGCGATCGTACACGCCCACGAACGCCCCGTCCCGGAAGATCGGCCACGTTACGGGATAGCACGCGATGCCCAGCTCGTCCTCCACATTCGTGACCAGCGTCAGCGGATCCTGACCCGCGCGGTCGCACTTGTTGACGAAGGTGAAGATCGGCGTGCGGCGCTTGTGGCACACCGCAAAGAGCTGGCGCGTCCGGTCTTCCACGCCGCGGCGGTTGTCCAGCAGCATCACCGCGCTGTCGCTCGCGATCAGCGTGCGAAAGGTGTCCTCCGAAAAGTCCTCGTGCCCCGGCGTGTCCAGCAGGTTGATGTCATAGCCGTTGAAGGAGAACTGCATGGCGCTCGACGACACCGAGATGCCGCGCTCCTGCTCGATGGCCATCCAGTCCGACGCCGCGTGCCGGTCGGCCCGGCGCGCCTTCACCGAGCCGGCCAGGTGAATCGCGCCGCCGTAGAGCAGCAGCTTCTCGGTCAGCGTCGTCTTGCCCGCGTCCGGATGGCTGATGATCGCAAAGGTCCGGCGCCGCGCAATGGCGTCGGCGAGGGCCGTCGATGCGTGGTCCCGCGGTGGTGTTGTGTCCGTCACTGAATGTTCGAAGTAGATGGCATGGTGGCCGCCACGCGCCGCCACGCCTCACGAGGCGCGTGCGTCAACCCGAATGGTCAGGGAAGGGCCCGGACGTGCCGGGCACCGGCGGCAAAGCGGACTGGCAGGAAGCCTCGCGCGAGCGGAAGAGCGTGCAGATGACTCGCGCTTGGGAGGGAGGCTTACACTGGTCGCTGGCCGGAAAGGTGAGTAAGACGTGCTCCTCAAAAATAGCCTGCCGCCTGCCCATCGACAACAAAACGCCACCCCAGGTACCCCCGGGGTGGCGTCTTTTCGTCGAGCTACTCCAGCCCCGGCCGTCGCGTGTGCAGCTTGTTGCGCTCCTGCAGCTGGTGCGCCACACCCAGAATCAGGTCGTCATTGAACAACGCGCCAACAATCACGCCGCAGATGGGCTGCGCCTTGAGTTCCAGTGGCGGCGGTGCGTTGGCGGCGCGCTGTCCGCCACCACCCTGCTGCGGCACGTCGAACTTGTACGGCACCACCACGCAGGGATGACCCGTCTGCGCGTTGGGCCCCACATCCGCCGTCGGATTGCCGACGAACATGTCGAGGTCCTTCATGAACTCGCCCCACTTGGCGATCAGCATGTACCGCCTCCGCTGCTGCTGCAGGAAGTCGAAGGCGCGCACCGTGCGTCCCGTCACGAACCGCGGATTCCAGTCGGCGGGCGCCATGGGGTTTGCGGCCGCGGCCGCCGCGGCCGCACGCATCGTCGCCGAATCGGGGCGCACCCCTGGCTCTGGCAACTTGGTCAGGTCAAGGCCGATCTCCTTCGCCTTGCGCTGCACGTAGTCGTCGAACGCCGCCGCATACTCGACGTTCAGTGCGCTTCCAGAACCCGGCACCGTCGGGCGCGGCCCGATCTCCCTGGGCGTGATGCCGAGCGCCTTCAGTTGGTCCACCAGCTCCTTGGGGGCGTTGGGGTCCACGCCCACACGCAGCGTCTTCACCTTGAGCGCGCGGTCAAAATGGAACGGCGCCATCACCGTCGACGGATCCTGTTCGTCCACGCCGTGCACGGCATTGAACACCATGGCGCAGTCCGCCACCGACCGGCAGATGGGTCCCACGCGATCCATGCTCCACGCCAGCACCATGCCGCCTCGGCGGCTCACTCTGCCGAACGTTGGGCGCAACGCGCTCGCGCCGCACCGCACCGACGGAGACACGATGGACCCCTGCGTTTCGGTGCCGATGGCGAACGCGACGCAGCCCGCCATCGTCGCCGATGCTGGGCCGGCCGATGAGCCGCTCGACCCCTGCACCAGGTTCCACGGATTGTTGGTGCGGCCGCGGAACCATTGGTCGTTCTGTGCGAACAGGCCCGTCGCCAATTTCGCGATCAGCACTGCGCCGGCCTCACGCAGGCGCACGACTATCTCCGCGTCGTCATCAATGATGCGGCTTTCGAAGTCCTTCGCGCCCCACGTCGTGGGAACGCCCTTGGTATTGAACAGGTCCTTCACGCCGTACGGCAGCCCGTGCAGCGGGCCGCGATACTTGCCCGCCTTCAGCTCGGCGTCCGCCTTGATGGCCTCGGCGCGCGCCGAGTCTTCCATGATGGTGACGGCACAGAGCAGGGTCGGGTTCAGCCGCTTCAGGCGCGTCAGGTAGATGTCGGTGAGCTGCACCGAGGTGATCTTGCGCGCCTTGATGAGTGCCGCCAGGCGATGCGCCGGAAGAAAGGCGATATCGTCCGGATTTGTCGGCACGGCGCCTTGCCAGGGCTCCACCGCGAACACTCCGCGATCGAACGCCGCGCGTCCGCGCGCCTTTGCCAGCTTCTCCATGATGGCGCCCGTGCCGCCCGGGTACGGCTGGAACTGCAATGCCGGCGCCTCGCCATTGCCCAGCGGGGCAGGCGGGACGCCCTGCGGCTGCTGGCCAGCGGCACCGGCCGCCGCCCCCGTCCCCTGGGCGCGCGCCGCTTCGGCGCCGAACGTCGTGGCCGCTGCGGCAATGAGCGACATCAGCATGAAGTGACGGCGATCGATGCCGTCCACCTCGTCGTCGCGAACGGCTGTGCGGAGATCCGTCTCCAACTGGTCGAGCAGCTCTTCGGGGTTCATCGCGGGGATCCTCCTGGGGGTGTTCACAGAACCGCACGTCGGTCGCAAACATACCGGCCGGCGCGAGTGGTGGCAAAACCAGAATCCGTTCGCTCAGACACGCTGCTGGCGGCGCGTCGCCCGCCGCGAACCTGAAGGATCAGTCGCGAAGCCACAGCCGGTGCCGTCCGGCTTCCAACGCGTACACCCGACCACGCGGCCACCGCCCTTCCGGTTTCTGCGTTCGACCAAGCGCCCTCGCTGGCAGCGCGGGCAGACGTCCGCGAAGCGCAGGCATCCGGGATCGGAGCAGCGGAGGAACTCGCCCTCCGTTATCAGCGCGCCGCGCTGGCAAATGCGGCACAGCCGCGCAGCGCCCTCGCAGTAGGGATAGTTCGCGCATCCCCAGAACATCGCCCCGCTCGTGGCCTTCATGCGTGCCACCAACACGCCGCCGCAGGCGCTGCACGGGACCTGCGCGCTCAAGCTGCGATCCGTTTCGACGAGACCCGCGTACGTTGGGCCGAGCAGTTCTTCCACGAATGCCGAAGGTTGTGACGCACTGGTCAGCAGGAAGACGCGACGCCGAGCACGGGTCAGCGCGACGTAGAAGAGACGACGTTCCTCTGAGTGGGGGTACTCGTCCGGCCTGGAAAGGACGTGCGTGATCAGCGGGTCATCGACGATCCCACTCGGGAATCCGTACAGCCCGCGTACCACATCCAGGACCACGACATAGTCCGCCTCGAGTCCCTTGGCGCGATGCACCGTCCGGAAATCGACCACCAGCCGCGGAAGGCCCTCGGCAAGAGCCTGCGCGTCCGGAACGGGGAGGCTGTGGTTGTAGCGGCCAAGCAGGCACACCCGCACGGGTTCGGCATTGCCGAGCTCTCGATCGATGGCGGTGAGCACGTGTCGCACGTCCTCCGCGACCGCCGCCCGGATGGCTTCCGGCGCTCGCTCCTGCGGTCGGGTGTGCGCCCAGATCACGACGGGGAGATGCGGTATTGGCGTGCGCGACACGATCTGCTTGCGCAGTTGCGAGGGATTCCGGCTGATGAATCGCGATCCGACGTCTACCAGCGGCTGACCAAACCGGAACGTCTCATCCAGTGCGACCGTGGCCGTCTGGCCAAAGTGCTCGGGGAATGCCGTCATCAGCGCAACGTCCGACCCTGCGAATCGATAAATCGACTGCCAGTCGTCGCCGACACACGTGAGGCGCCGGTCGGGGACCTGCGCAAGAAGCGCATGCAGCAGGCGGGCGCGACCCTGCGACAGGTCCTGAAACTCATCCACAAGCACATGCGTGAAGCCCACGTGGGCGTGCCCGCCTTCAACGACATCAGCGGCGCGGCGGATCATGTCCTGAAAATCGATCGCGTGCTCGTCGGCGAGCCGTTGCTCGAATTGCCGGTACACCTGTTCGAAGATCTCGAGAAAGCACCGCGCGCGCGGCTCGGACGACGACGCCCTGAGGGCGTTCAGGTCGAGCTGGCGCTCCTTGTAGTGGCGCAGATACGTCGTCACGAGCTTGGCAAGGCACAACGGGGCACCTCGCTCCTCGTACGCTCTCACGAGCTCGTCTAGGGGACGCGGTCTCGGGCGCACCCCAATGGCGGCCAGGCGCTCACCGAGACGCTCAACGAGGGCGCCTTCCATGCGATCGTAACTGTACGTTGCCACTAAGTGCGTCCCGAACCGGCGGTGCACGCGGCGCTTCCACGCCATGCTCCGGTTATACGTGTCGCGATCGAGGTACGTCGCCGTGCTGCCCTTGCGGTCAATGCCGAAGTGCTCGAGATACGCGCCCGAATCAACGAGGTAGAAGTCGGGACGATACTGTCGCTGCTCGGCATCAGCGACACGATGGGCATAGGGCTGTCGGTACTCATACGCGATGCCGTTCACGAAGAGCGAGTTGGCGATGGTGCAGGCCTCGTGGCTCCGCACCGGTTCACCACGCAGCGACACGACGTCGGCGCCCCGCAGGTATGCGAGGTGCGCATGCAAGCTCGGGAACTCCTCGGGGCCTCGGCAGGGCGCGAGGTACTCAACGAAGTAGCCGGTGATCACGCGAGACCACTTCGGATCTCGCAGCATGCGGCGAATGATCGCGAGCACAAATGCGAGGGCTGCATCCTCGTCCTTCAGTGCGCTCAACACTGGCGGTGTGGCAAAGCGCTGGCTGAGGATCGAGAGGCCGAGCGCGTGAAAGGTCTGGACGACGACATCCGCCCGCACGCGAGCCTTGATACGTTGCCGAAGCTCCTCTGCGGCGGACGAGTTGAACGCAAGGACCAGGATCTGCTTTGGACGCACGCCCAGGCGCCGCACCAGATAGCCAACCTTGGCCACCACGACGCTCGTCTTGCCCGTCCCCGCGCCGGCGACGACGAGCGTATTGTCTTCATTTGTCATGGCGGCGAGACGCTGGGCGCGCGTCAAGGGGGCGCTCTCGAGGTGGTCGAACAACCCGGCGCACTCGTGCAGTTCCCGCGCGATGAACGCCGCGTTGTGCGCCTTGGCGGTCGCCTCGAGCGTGTCGAGGAGGCGCGTGAACTGCAGCACCGTATCGCGCACGGTCCCCGTCAGCACAACGGCCGGTGGCACGCGCAGCGTCTCGCGCAACGGGGCATGCGCGCCGCGCCAACGGGACCACTGGTAGTGGTTCAGGTAGCCGTCGGCGATTTCAATGCGCTGCCATGCCGCGAGGGCTGCCTCCACCTGAGGCAGCAGCCTGACAACATCGAAGAGCCATCGCAAGCCGTGCGCCGCGTCATGCGGCAGGCCGGGACACTCCCAGCGTTGTTCGCTGGTCGCGACGAGCAGCGTTGACCACAGCAGTCCCGGTCGAACCGTCACCGAGACCACGGATTCCGCAAGCAACTCGCTGTGCAAGCCGAACTGTTCAAAGTGCCAGCGGCCGAGGCCGAAGCGCACGCCACCCGGACCCGCTCCGGTCAGAAGGCGGGCCCAGAAGCCTCGGGTGAGAGTGACGGCGTCGAACGCCGCGTGCTGATCGGCCACGGCTGACTTAGCGGAGGGTGTGAGGACGCTCCGCTATCATACAAAAGAACCGCAACCTCTTCACCATCAAAAGGTTGCGGTTCACCGAGCGCTATCTCTGGTGAGCACGGCGCCGCCAAGGTCGAACAGTTTTGGCGTGAGTGGACTCGATGTGGAACCAGAAGGCACGCACCGGAGACGGAAAATGAAAAAGCGCAACCCCTTTAATATCAAGGAGTTGCGCTTCAGTCGGGGCGAGAGGATTTGAACCTCCGACCTCCTGCTCCCGAAGCGGCCCGGCAACGGGAATGGTCAGGTAACTGCAGCAGGCACGGTAGCTTAGCATCGCAATTCAGGGTTTTGCCATTCTCGTGCCGTTACCAGTCATCCGCGCAGGGAAATCGCACCCAACGGCGTTCGCCTGCCCGTTTGCGACGAACACTCCGAGCGCGTGGCGAACGAAGACCGCACCCGCACTTGTCCGATTGACAACTTCTTGGACTATGCTACATTCTAGCATATGCTCGATCAAGCCCATACGTCGGATCCGATTCCCAGACCATCGTCCGGCTTACTGGCGTCGCCGGCCCTCTGCCGCCTCGTCACGCATTATGTGCTTCATCCGCAAGCCGATCTGCACTTCCATGCACTGAAGCGCGTGACGGGTCTCCCCAATCGCTCACTGCAACTGGAACTTGCGCGCCTTGAACGGCTCGGCTTGATCATGCGAAAGGCCGACGGGAGACTCGTTCGATACGTCGTGCAGGCGGACGTGCCCCGATGGCGAGCGCTGCGCGAGATGATCCGGCAGTTTGTCGAACCTGCAGCTGTCATTCGCGCCGCCCTGGACAATGTGGCTGGAATCGATGTTGCCTTCGTGTATGGTTCGTTTGCACGTCGACACGACGTGCACGCGGATAGTGACATCGACGTCTTCGTTGTCTCCGCAAAGATCGACCAGTCCTCTATGCGAACGGCGGTGGCGGCAGAGCTTCTCGAGGTATCGGGACTGCTGCATCGCGAGGTCAACGCATCACGTTACACCCCATCCAGGCTGGCCGGGAAGATTGCGGAACACTCCCGGTTCATCGCGACGGTGCTCGCCGGCGAAAAGGACTGGATCATTGGAAGTCCGGCCGCTCTTGCCGCCGTGACCTCCGCGCGGCCGAACGCATCACGCGAAGCAATCACTGCATGAGTCAAGACGACATCGACCGCCTCGTCGGCGACCGGCGGCTCGTCCATGAGTCGTTTGACGACCGGCAGATCGCCGGATTCTGGTCCAAGGCGGCATCGGCCTTCGCCGACGCTCACGTCGCGGGCCTATCGACCGATACCGCATTCCAGACGGCCTACCGCGCGTGCCTGCAGGCGACGCTTGCCGTACTTGCGACGCATGGATTGCGCGTGAAAAGCACCGCCGGGCACTTCACCGCCTTCTACACGCTGCAGAAGCTGGGGGACGAACGGTTGCGCACGATCGCCGTACAGTTTGACGAACTGCGAACGACGCGTAGCGAATCGGTGTACGAGCCGACCGATGATGCGGAGCTGGAAGAGCAGCTTGGCGTCGCGCTCGCCGCGCTGGCGGCGGGCCTTCCGGTTCTCCGCGAGTGGATCACGAACGCGCGTCCGACTCTCGGGACCGTGCTCTCGACTCCCTCGAAGGTGACCAGGAGCTCGCCGTGACCCGGCGCTCAGCTGTTCCGCTGACCACGGCAGAGCCCTGCATGCGATACGGCGCGCACATCAATGACCGAGCCAGACCCTGCCGTTGAGCTTTCGCGCCTCCGCGTTCGGCTGACGGAGTTGGAGCTTGAGCGGACGGCGCTTCAGTCCCGTCTCGTCGTACTCGCCCGCCCATCGCGTGTTTCGGAACGTGCATCCGCGCCCACAGCGGGCACGATCACTGATGCGTCGACGCCCGAGGAGAAACTCGCGCTCTTCCGCAGCCTTTTCGCCGGACGCCCCGACGTCTTTCCTGTCCGATGGGAGAACTCGAAGTCGGGACGCGCCGGCTATGCGCCGGCCTGCGCAAACGAGTGGGTGAGAGGTGTGTGCGACAAGCCGACGATCAAGTGTGGCGAATGCGGCAATCAGGCGTTCATTCCGGTGTCGCTCGATACCCTCGCCAGGCACCTTCGGGGACGGGAAGGAGCGAGAGCGCAGGACGCGCCCGTCGTGGTTGGCGTGTATCCGCTGCTTTCGGATGATACCTGCTGGTTTTTCGCGGCCGACTTCGATGACGCGCACTGGGCAGCGGATGCGCTGGCGTTCGGCGAGACGTGTCGTGGTCATGGGATTGCTGCGGCGCTCGAGCGATCCCGCTCCGGTCACGGTGGGCACGTATGGATCTTCTTTGCCGAACCGGTTCCGGCGCGAGACGCGAGGCAGCTTGGTGCCCTGCTCCTGACCGAGGCAATGGAGCGGCGACCGGACATCGGATTCGCCTCGTACGACAGGTTCTTCCCAAGCCAGGATTCACGGCCGACCGGTGGTTTCGGGAATCTCATCGCCTTGCCGTTGCAGCGCGCTGTTCGAGCGGACGGGAACAGCGTCTTCATCGACGATTCGCTACGGCCGTTCGACGATCAATGGGCGTTCCTTGCTGGACTCTCGCGAACGACGCCCGAGGCCCTGACCGGCCTCGTTCGGGCAGCGGAACAGGAGGGTCGCATTCTGGGCGTCCGGATGCCGGTCGATGACGAAGGCGCCGATCAGCCGTGGCGGATGCTTCCATCACGTCGTCACCGCGCGACACCTGTCGTCGAATCGCTGCCGAGCCACGTCGATCTCGTTCTGGCCGACGGCATCTACATCGACCGCACGAACCTTCCGCCGGTGATCGTCGCAGTACTCGTCCGCTTGGCCGCATTCCAGAATCCTGAGTTCTATCGTGCCCAGGCGATGCGGATGTCAACGCACGGCAAGCCCCGCATCATCTCCTGCGCCGAACTGCACCCACACCATATCGCGCTGCCTCGCGGTTGCTTCGACGAGGCGCTGGCGTTACTGCGGTCCTACCACGTTGAGGCCCGCGTCGCAGATCGTCGCGAGGTGGGCGAACCGCTGCCCGTGCACTTTCTCGGGACATTACGCGAAGAACAAGCCGTTGCGTGTGACGCGCTCGCCGCACACGACTTCGGCGTGCTGGCCGCATCCCCCGCGTTCGGCAAGACGGTCGTCGCTGCGGCGCTCATCGCGAAGCGCGCGTGCAGCACCCTCGTCCTCGTCCACCGACGCGAACTGCTGACGCAGTGGGTCGAGCGCCTCAGGGAGTTCCTCTCGGTCGAAGCCGGTGACATCGGCACGATTGCCGGCGGCCGCAAGAAGCCGTCTCGTCGGATCGACGTCGCCGTGATCCAGAGCCTGGTGCGAAAGGGAGAGGTGTCCGACCTCGTGGCCGGGTATGGGCAGCTGATCGTGGACGAATGTCATCACCTGTCAGCCGCCAGTTTCGAACTCGTGGCTCGCCGGTCGAAGGCCAGGTACGTCGTCGGTCTTTCGGCAACTGTGGCACGCAGGGACGGGCACCAGCCGATCATCTTCATGCAGTGCGGTCCGGTGCGACATCGCGTCAATCCAAAGGCGGACGCGCTGCGGCGGGGTATCGCCCATCGCGTGGTACTGCGCGAAACCACCTTTCGCCTCGACACGGACGACGGTACCGGTCGCGTCTCGATTCCGAGGATCTACGCACGGCTTGCGCTGGATGGCGATCGTAACGCCCTCATCGTCAAGGACGTGAAGGCGGCGTTCGCGGAGGGCCGCACGACGCTCGTGCTGACGGAGCGTCGTGACCACGTCGAGATCCTGCGGCACGCCCTCGAGCAGTTCACCCACAGCGTCGTCGTCCTGCAAGGCGGGATGAAGCCGGGCGAGCGACGTGCCGCGGGTGAACAACTCCGCGGCTCCGACGTCACGCCGCGCATCATTCTGGCTACCGGTCGGTATCTGGGAGAGGGATTCGACGATCCTCGGCTGGACACGCTGTTCATTGCCATGCCGATTGCGTGGAAAGGGACGATCCAACAGTACGTCGGACGCTTGCATCGTGAACATGATGGCAAGAGCGAAGTCGTCGTGTATGACTATGCCGACGTACAGGTGCCAGTCCTGGCACGCATGGCGGCGAAACGCCGGACGGGGTACCGCGCGCTTGGCTACGCCGAGTAAAGCGATCGCTAGAATCCGCCGCGCGCTTCTCGATCGTGCTATCAGCTGTTGAGGTCAGGAATCTCGTCAGCTTCCAGCAGTACCCGAACGCTCCGAGCCTTTCCGGGATCGCGGCGGATCAGTTGACACCGTTCCAGTGTCTTGATCATCCGATGCACCGACGGCGGCGAGACCTCGAAGTGGCGTTGGAAATCCGACTCCGCGGGAGAACACCGGTTCAAGCGCCGGTACTGCTGGATGAATGCGAGATATTGCCCCTGCAGCGCGGTGAAGCGCCGCTCCGCTGGCGCACTCCGCCGCACGTCGGGCAGTTCCCGCGGCACCTCGTCGCCCTGACCCTCCGGATCATCCGGCTCGAAGCCCGGGACGCCCAGCGCACCCAGACTTTCCGGGTGCGCGAGGATGACCGTGCGCAGCGCATTGAGTATCGCGCTCTCGCCCCGACCAGAGAGCACGTCAAGAAGGTCCTCGAGATCGAGAAAGCTGTTGGGATTGACCCGCCACGTCTTGCTCAGCGCACGCACGTGTTTGCAGGGCGATTCCTCGGACGGGCAGGAGCAGGAGCTGGCATTCGGGGCAGCGAGGTTGAGTTCGGTTCGGTAGAATCCGTAGCGACCGTCGATGCGCACCACGAGCCGACGCCCGTCGCGAATGCGCATGCGCATGGACGGACTGTCCACGTACTCTGCCGCGCGCGGATCGCCGCCGCCCTTCGCCCGCGCGGTCAACGTGCCTCGGCGCGTCGCGTTACAGCGCTCACGCGGCTTGCGACGCCGGTTCACGAGGCAGCTTCATGCCGTGATCACCTCGTCGCGCACAAAGTGGAGCCGAATGGCCAAGGGAACGTCGGGACCATCGACTTCGATGAGTAAGATAAGTTCAGTCATGCGGTGTCGTCGAGCTCGGCGCCAGGCTTCATGCCCCCCACGTGGGCGCGCACCCGATCGAGGTTGGTGACGATGTCCTGCAGCCGTTCGCGCGGCACCTCAGAAGGCATACACCGCCTGCGCCTCGGCGCTCGGACGCACGTGAGGACGGAGGCGGTCGCGCCGGGCGACGTCGACGTCCTGCCCCACGATCTGTTCGAGGTCAGCCGCTATTCCGGCGTACGCGAAGAAGTCGTCGGCCACACCGGGGGTGAGATCGACGAACAGGTCCACATCGCTGTCGGTG